>JAXHKT010000037.1:0-93507 GCA_034522975.1 Bryobacterales bacterium | reverse complement strand
ACGATCGCTCCCTTTGCTTCGAGGAAAGCCTGCGCATCGTAAATTTCGGATGAATCCACTTCAACCAGGAAGGAGCGAACGCCACCGCCCGGTTCATCCTCCTGCCGGAGACGGACAGTGCCGATGCCCGCCTCCCGCAAGGTGTCCAGAATTTCGTGCGCTTCTTCCTCCGATTTCGGATGCGCGGATTGGTATAGAGAGACGTAGGCCATCTTGATTCAAACTATAGCGAATCCGCGGGCCGTCAGATGATCGTTCACGCTTGCGTGGCGTCGTTTGCCCAAGCAAGTGCCGCGCAAAGCAGTCTCCCGGCAGCCCTCCTTCTATTCATTCAGCGAAGGAATTCCGCGCTACGCGCGCTTTTCTTCCGCATCGCGATGACGGCGTCGTCAAGGAAGAGCATCACAGGGCGCATCGATTCGAAGCAATTGAGGATTTCGGTCTCCAGCTTCTTTGCGGCGATCAGCGCCGCGGGAAGCTCTTTCCAGAAATAGAACTGCTTCTTCTTGAGCAGGTCGATGGCGGGGTGATCGGCAGGGAAGCCTTTTGGGGGCCGGGCGAGGGCGTCGCCCTGGAGCGTCCCCATCGCTTTCGTGAGTTTCTTGTCGTTCACTAGCTTCAGGAAAAATGCGTGGTCCGCGGCGATCTTCGTGCGGATGGCGAGCAGACTGTCGTTTGGAGGCATGTAAGCGCCTCCGGCGACGCCCACGCCGGCTGCTGCCACCTGGAAGTAAAGGCCGGATGCTTTCTCGCCAAGCCCGCGTCGTGGGAATACGGCACCGGCGTGGGTCTTGTAGGGAGTCTTGTCTTTGCTGAAGCGGGTGTCCCGGTAGATGCGGAAGATGGCTTTGACGGGTTGATCCTGGAAGTATTCGGGGCAACGTTCGACCAGCTTTTCGTTGAGCGAGGTCACCAGGGATGCCATGGCTTCCTTCACCTCGCTTTCGTAAATGGCCTTGTTTGCCTGAAACCACTCCCGGTTGTTGTTCTCGGGAAGTGCTTTAAGCCATTCAACTGCCTTTGTAGAGAATCCGGGAAATCCCATGTGGGTCGCTCCTGTTCGCGGGTTGAGCCCCGCTGCGTCTATGCGGGTAAGGGCCGGGAGACTTCGTTTCTATAATGAAAGCGTGGCAACGCCTGTCAGTCTTGTGCTCCCGGAGATCGAGGGCCTCTCTTTGCGCCCGGGAGCGCCCCTTTCCGAATATACGCGGTTTGGCATTGGCGGACCGGCGGATCTGCTGATTGAATCTAGCGACGAGGCGGCGTTTACCACCGCGCTGGCGTGGCTGAGAGGACAGAATGCGCCGTATGTAGTGATTGGCGCGGGCACCAATCTGGTGGTTGCCGATGAAGGGTTTCGAGGCATCGTTCTGCGCTACACGGCGGCGGCAATGCGGCGTGACGGCCTGTTCGTGGATTGCGATGCGGGCGCGGAGTTGATGGAACTGGTGCGCTTCACGATCGGCGAGGACCTTGAGGGTATTCAGACGCTGATGGGCATCCCAGGCTCCGTGGGGGCCGCCATCTATGGAAACGCTGGGGCCTATGGCCACTCGATTTCCGAAGTGACCCGCGAGCTTCGTTTTTTCGACGGAAGCGTGGTGCGCACGCTGCGCGGCGAGGAGTGCGAGTTTCGCTATCGGGAAAGCGTCTTCAAGCGGGAGAAAAGCTGGATCCTGTTGCGCGCGCGCATGGAGTTTCGCAAGGGTGACGGCGCTACGCTGCGCAAGACGGCAACCGAAATTCTGGCTGTGCGCAACGAAAAATTCCCACCGGCCATGAAGTGCGCGGGCAGCATATTCAATAACCTTCATTCTGCGGATCTTCCCGGCGATGTGCTGGCGAAGGTTCCCGAGACGGTGATTCGCGAAGGCAAAATTCCCGCGGCGTGGTTTCTGGAACAGGTGGGCGCTAAGGATTCCTGGGAAGGCCGCATCCATATCGCGCCGTATCACGCGAACCTGATCTACAATGCCGGAGGCGCCACGGCGGTAGATCTCCGCCGCATGATCGCGCGGCTGAAGCAGGCGGTGCGAGAGCGATTCGGAATCGTGCTGGAAGAGGAAGTGCAATACGTGGGCTTCCCCGTAAAGAGCATGGTGCCTTAGCGCCTTGCTCCTTCCTGGCGGTAACTGGCCGCGACCTGAAATAGCCTGCTTGATAGATCGATATACTGCGGAGATGCGAAAAGCCGTTGCCCTCCTCTTTCTGGCTGTTGCTATGGGCGCCCAGCCTCTTCCCGTTTCCTCCCCGGAGGCGGAGGGTTTCTCAAAGGAACGCCTCGGGCGCCTGCATGAGAACTTGGAACGGTCGACGAAAGCAAGCAGGCCTCCGGGCGCCATCAGTATGGTGGTGCGCAACGGCCGCATTGCGGACTGGCGGGCGTTCGGCCAGCGCGACGTGGAGAGGAATCTGCCAATGGAGAAGGACACAATCTGCCACGTCTACTCCATGACCAAGCCCATCACCAGCGTGGCCGTGATGATGCTGGTGGAAGAGGGCAAGCTCTCGCTTTCGGACCGGGTGGATAAATACATCCCCGAATTCAAGGACCTCAAAGTTTACACAGGCGGAACGGTGGACCGGCCCCAACTGGAGGCACCTTCACGACCGATGACCGTGAAGCATCTCCTCACGCACACGGCGGGGCTCACCTACGGATGGGGCAACGACAATGTCGCCGATTTGTACAAGAAAGCGAAGGTGTTTGAAGTTGCTTCCCTCAAGGAGTTCATTGACCGCGTGGCGGCACTGCCACTGATCGCCAGCCCCGGTGAGAAGTATGAATACTCAATCGGGATCGATGTGCTGGGTTACCTGGTTCAGGTGGTCTCCGGCATTCCTTTTGATCGTTTCGTGGAAGAGCGCATCTCGACGCCGCTGAAGATGACAGACACTCACTTTGCCCTTCCGGAAGCCAAGCGTCCGCGATTGGCGAAGATTTATGGCTTGCGCGAGGGCAAGTTGACGGCCATGCCCGGTTTGCAGACCAAGGGGGTGCCGTTCGGCGGGATGGGCCTTTACTCCACGATCGGCGACTATTCCCGCTTCGCCCAGATGCTGGCCAATAGCGGCGAACTGGATGGGGTGCGCCTGATTGGGCGAAAGACCGTCGATTTGATGATGATGAACCACCTCACCGGGCTAGCCCGGCCCACGACGGGCGGCGACGATTCCGACGGATTCGGGCTTGGCGGCGCGGTGCGCATCGATCCGGCAAAATCGGGCCGCCCGGGAAGCAAGGGTTTGTATGGATGGGACGGGGCGGCTTCGACGCGCTTCCGCGTGGATCGTAAGGAGAAGGTGGTGGCGCTGCTGTTCACCCAATGGATGCCCTTTGATTCGGAGACCCTGAACCGTTTCGAAACCCTTGTGTATCAGGCGCTGGAGGATTAGGCTTCGGCACTAGGGTAATGCGGGTTTCGCCTCGGCGGGGAGCGGTTCGTGAAGCACCGGCTTGAGCGCGGATACATCGAGATTCCCGATGAGATCGAGCACGAACTGCGCGCAATCGCTTCCGGTTTCGCGGATGAACTCGGGGCTGTGGAACTCGGAATCGGAGACGATGCGGACGGAGAGGAAGGGGATGCGGAAGGCGTAGGCGACGGCGGCGACGTAGGCGCTTTCCATGTCTTCGGTATCGCTGCCGTAGGTCTTTCGCAGCCACTCGATGCGATCAATCTCCCGGTTCCATTGGTGGCCGCTGCCTACCACACCGGGCAGCACCCTGCCCTTGCTGTAGTTAGTCTTTAGCGCCTGCTCAATGAGTTGGGGATGGCTGGGGAAGAAATCAATGCGACGCGGTTCTCAAGGGCGCCGATGCGCATCTTGATGGTGGTGGGTAGCACTCGATCGAGCGATACACCTTCGCCAGCCTTGCCAGGCTGCGTCTTGAAGGCATTGAAATCCACGTTCTTCACCCCCAGGACGATGTCGCGCACCTGGAGGCGGGGGTCGTGCGCACCCGACGTACCCTGGTTGAGGATCACCCGCGGCTGCCAGCGCTCGATGGCGAGAATGGTGGCGGCGGAGGCATTCATCGGGCCGACTTCGGTGAGCGAGACGACAACAGTCTTCCCCTTGAGAGTACCCAGCCAGAAGTGCCAGGTGGCGATGGTCACTTCCTGTTTGGCTTCCAGCGCGTCCAGCAGCGGGCCGAGTTCGCTCATCTCCGCACCTTGCACCAGCACATCCACCGTTTTGATCGCGGTCGTTGGCTGCACCGAAGATTCCGGGGCGCGCGCGCAACCGGCGAGAATAAGCAGTGCCATCGCCAGCCACGGAACCAGGAAACCGATCGTTGCGGGCTTAGGCCCCGTGGGCAAGGTAGACGAAGCGCGCGATGAAGAGTGCAGCAAGGACATAAACCAACCAGTTTACCTGCCTCCGTTCGGGAAGGAAAAGCTGGATAACGGCATAAGCGGTGAAACCAAGGGCGAAGCTGTTGTTGGCGATGTCAAGGTGAGCGGGATGCTATGAGTGTGAGGAAAGCGGGGATCGCGATGGCGGGATTTTGTGCCACTCGATCTCCGAAGCGGTGGTCATCATCAGGGAACCAACCACGATCAAGGCCGGCGCCGTCGCGGCAACCGGAAGCACGCCAAAAACCGGAGCGACAAACATCGCAACAAGAAAGAGCAGTTCCGACCACCACGGCGTGGAAAGCCGCTTCTACCCCCGGCGGCGACGCCAGCGGCGCTTTCGATATAGCTCACCACCGTTGAAGTGCCCGCGGCCGAGCCTACCAGGGTGGCGCTGGCGTCGGCGTAGAGGATGCGCTGGATGCGAGGGATGCGGCCCTCGGTGTCAAATAGCCTCGCCTGCTTGCCCACGGCGACGAGGGTGCCGATGTTGTCAAACAGATCGACGAAGAGGAAGACGAAGACCACTTCCAGGAAGCCCAGCGAAAGTGCCCCGCCGATATCGAAGCGGAAGGCCGTAGCGGTGATCTCAGCGAGAGCTGATAAGGCTGAGGTTGCCAGGGGATGCAGAACCCAGAAGAGCGCCAGCGGCGGTTGTGGCCAGAACGCCAACCAACATGGCGGCTCGAACGCGGAACGCCATCAGGATAGCGATCAACAGCAGACCGGCCAGGGCGAGGGCGGTGGAGGGGTCGCGCAGGTTGCCGAGGGTAACGAGGGTGGCGGGGTCCGCCACAATAATGCCGGCGTTGCGCAGGCCGATGAAGGCGATGAACAAGCCAATTCCCGAGGCCACGGCGGCATAGCAGCTCCCCGGAATGGCGGCGATCACCAGTCGGCGAATGCCCGCGACGGTCAGCAGCAGGAAGGCGACCCCCGAGAGAAACACCGCTCCAAGCGCCGTTTGCCAGGGCACGCCCATCCCGAGGCAGACCACGTAGGTGAAGTAGGCGTTGAGACCCATGCCGGGTGCGAGAGCAATGGGATAGCGGGCGAGGAAGCCCATGGCAGAGGCTGCCGCAGGCCGCCGAGAGGCATGTCGCCGCGGTGACGGCGGCGGCAGGCATTCCGGTTTGGCTGAGGATGGAGGGGTTCACGAAGATGATGTAGGCCATCGTCAGGAAAGGTGGTGAAGCCGGCGAGCACCTCCGTGCGGCAGCGTGGTACCCAGCGCGTCGAACTCGAAATAGCGTTCTAAGTGTTGGCGCACAGCGGCTTCGTCGTCTCCCTAATGAGAGGTGGTCTGTTGAGGTACGAAGCGGGCCGGGCGCTCAGGCATAACACGCCGTTCTGGGAGCGGTTTTTTTCGCCGCGCAGGTTCTCCTGGGCCTGGGTGTACCCGCTCTCGCGAAATGCTTTGAGAGGGTTCCCGGGGAGGCCGCGGGCGGCGCGCCATTCGCGCAGCAAGGGCCGGACATCGGTGGAGAAAGCGTCGCGATAAATCTCTTCGGCATCGACGAGGGCGGAGCGTTCCTGGAAGGCAGAGAGCTTGCCGAAATCGATGAGCGCCGCCTTGGCGTAGAGTTCCTGGGCGGTGGTGGCGGTCTGGATCATTTCCTCCACTTTGTTCTTCAAGTTGTGGCTCTGGTCCACCATGTAGGCGATGTCGGCCCGCTGCCCGGTTTCCCACTCAAAGTAGAGAATCTCAGCGAAGATGCGGAAGACCTGATAGGGGTCGATGGAGCCGAGAGTGAGATCGTCGTCGGCGTAGCGGCGGTCGTTGAAATGGAAGCCGCCCAGAGCGTTCTCGCTGAGCAGCCAGGCGACGATTTGTTCGATATTCTGCGCCTGGTAGTGATGGCCCGTATCGACGAGCACCTTGGCGCGCTCGCCCGCCTGCTTAGCTAGGATGTAGGCCATGCCCCAATCGGCGATATCTGTGTGATAAAAGGCGGGCTCGAAGGGCTTGTATTCGACCAGCAAGCGCTGGGAAGCATCCATCTGATTGTGAAGCCGGTGGAGGGCTTCGGCGAAGAGCTGCTTGCGTGCCCGGATGCTGGCGGTGCCGGGGAAATTCGAGCCGTCGGTGAACCAAAGGGAGATGTCGCGGCTGCCGGTGCGGCTGGCAATCTCGATGCAGTCTTCGATGTGCCGCATGGCCTGCGCTCTTACGTCAGGCGCCGGATTGGCAAGCGAGCCGTGCTTGTAGATCTGATCCTGAAACACGTCTGGATTGATGAACCCCACGCGCACGCCGAACGCTGTTGCGGATTGCGTTGACCTCCTCTACGCTCTCCGATCCCATCCGGGAAATCCCGCAACACGTGTACCTGCACGCTTGGGCAGCATCCGGTGAACGCGTGTACGCGTCCGGCGTCGCTGAGTTTTTCCTCGGTGGAAGTGGCGGCGGAGGTTTGGATGAACTTGCCGAAGCGGGTGCCGGTGTTGGCGAAACCCCAGGAGGGCACTTCGATCTCAAAAGAGTCAAGGGCTGCGGAGGACGCGATCGGTGGCATCGGTGCCGGCAGGGATGGCGGGTGCGTCGGTCATGGGGTTGGTACCGTCCAAAGTATCTCCCACTGAGTAGTCCGGGATGCAACGCGCATTATTCCGATAAGAAGAAGTGATACGCACGGCGAAATCGATGAAAACGAAAGAAACTATCGCCGAGCAAATTTCTTTTGATTTGTCGTAATGACACATTCGTTCGATACTTTGAGAGTATGCAGGAAACCATGAAACATGGCTATTTAATTGACATGGACGGGGTGATCTACAGAGGCTCGGAAGCGATTCCGGGCGCGTCCGATTTCATCCGCTATTTGCAGGAAGAGCAGATTCCATACCTTTTTCTGACGAACAATTCCACCTACACGCCGCTGGACGTGGTGGTGAAGCTGCGAAAATTCGACATTGAGACCACCCGGGAGCACGTGTATACGTCGGCTCTGGCCACGGCGGCGTGGGTACATCGGCAGAAGCCGGACGGGACGGCGTTCGTCATCGGCGAGGGTGGATTGTTGAACGCGCTCGCGGACGTCAATTACGCCATCACCAGCGAGCACCCGGACTACGTCATTGTGGGCGAGGGTCGAAGCCTGAACTTTGAGCAGGCGGAGAAGGCCCATCGCTTTATCGCCACGGGAAGCCACTTGGTTTCGACCAACGAAGACACCTGGTGCCCGATGGACAACGGACCGCGGCCGGGCTGCGGGGCAATTGTGGCGATGCTCGAATCCGCCACCGGGCGTAAGGCGTATCACGTGGGCAAACCGAATCCGTTCATGATGCGGGAAGCGCGCAAGAAGATCGGCCTGAGCACGGAAGAAGTGATCATGATCGGCGATACGATGGATACCGACATCCGCGGCGCCACCGACCTCAGCTTCAAGAGCATCCTTGTGCTGACGGGTTCCACCACCGTGGAGAGCTTGAAAGACTATCCGTACCATCCAACCAAAGTGGTGAGCTCGATCCGGGAAATCATCCCGGCATCGTGGAGGGCAGCGCCACCGGTTGCGCCTTTTCCCATGCCGGTTGATGAAGTCAAGCCGCTCCGTGATACGATGCCCGCGCTATGACCCCTCCGTTCAATGCCCAACTATCCCGGCGGGCTATCCTGCGCTCCGCCTCGCTCATTCCCCTCGCAGGGGCTGATTTGCTTGGCCGACAAGTTTCGCCGGCGTGAAGCCAAAACCGCAGCAACTGGCCTGGCAGGATCTTGAAATCGGGGTGCTGATCCACTTCGGCCCGAACACCTTCCAGGATCGAGAGTGGGGCGACGGCACGGCCGACCCCAGCATCTTTGACCCCAAGCAGCTCGACGCCGAGCAGTGGGTTCTAGCGGCGAAAGCGGGTGGCGCGCGCTACTTGGTGATGGTGGCAAAGCACCACGATGGATTTTGTCTGTGGCCGTCCCGTCACACAGAGTACAGCGTGAAGAATAGTCCCTGGCGCGGAGGCAAGGGCGATCTGGTGAAAGAGGTGGAACAGGCCTGCCGCAAGCACGGGCTGAAATTCGGCGTTTACCTCTCGCCATGGGACCGGCATGAGCCCGCGTACAAGGACAACGCCAAGTACGACGCCTATTACGACAACCAGATGCGGGAGCTCTGCACGCGCTACGGGGAACTGGTGGAGATCTGGCTGGACGGCGCGGGCAGCGAAGGCCACGTCTACGACTTTGACCGCTACGTGAAGACCGTGCGGACCTACCAGCCGAATGCGAACATCTTCGCCGACACCGGACTTCCTGCAAGTACGGCGATGTGCGCTGCGGGTGGGCAACGAAGACAGCAACGCTATCGCATCCGAGGAAATCTGGAACGTGGTTGACCGTCTAGGATATCTGCGCTACCGGCCGGTGGAGGCGGATACGCCGCTGCGCAAGGGCACACTGGTTCTGGGGATCACAATCAATGAGAAAAGCCTGGAAGTGCTATCAGTGAGCTGGTCGGAGACCTACCCACAAGACGGTGGGACGCGGGGCGCAACTGGTGCTGGGCCTGGCTCCGGATCATCGTGGGTTGATGCCTGATTCCGATGTGGCGCGGCTGAAAGTAGCTTCCGGGGCGAAGGTCTCTGCGCTCTACACCAAGCCTTTGCTAGGCGGCAAGGAGATCCGTTCGCGGGGCTGGTGACGGGCAGCGCCCTCTGCGTGGGCGAACCTTGCGACTGAACGACCGGGCGGTGCTGCTCGATGTCGAGCAGAAAGCCATTTCGCCGGCGCCGGCGACCGAACGTTACGCTGGAGGTGCTAGGTGTACTCTGACGAAAGCGCCTTCAGCTTCGACCGCGCTTCTGCTCCGCGAATGGCTGGGAGAATGGGCGAGACGATCGCTGCCTACAGCACTGGAAGCGGCATTTCGGGACGGCGAGCGCGTCGGGCAAACTGGAAAGAGCTGGCCCGCGGGGCACGACGATGGGCAGCAAGAAGATCGATATGTTCGCGGCAGTGACGGCGAAGCGCTCGGCGGCTGCGGATCCGGAAGCTCGATTGGTCCGATTCGGTGCGGGGGCTGCAGGTCTACGACGGGAGCGGCTGGGATAACGGCGACAGGATTGGCCGCCAGAACGTAATGGCGGTCCCAGCCAATTGACGGACGCCCGCTTTGTTCGATGGATATCTTCCGACGGATCTCAGCTGTTCATGGACTTCCAGGATGCCGCGCTGGTAGGCGATGGATTCGAGCATGCCCTGGTACGGGGACATCGGCGTTGATCTCGTACTCGAGACCGACGCAGTGGGCCCAACCCATCGCGTCGAATTATCGGAAGATCTTCGCCACGGGCATCGCGCCACGGCCTGACTTCAATCTGAGCATTCTTGTTCGATGAAGGTCGCTAAGGTCCTTCATGTTGAATATCGAGGATGCGTTTGCCGCTCAATTTGAATGGCTTCGATGGATGTCGATTCCAGCTACGGGTGGTGTGGCCCAGGTCTATACAGAGGCCCATGCGCGGATCCATGTTGCGGATGTGAGGAAGTACGTCCTGCGGGCCGGGGAAATGCTTGTCTTCGGTGCCATGATTGTGAATGGCAACAGCGATGTTGTATTCCTTCACAAACTTCTCGATCATCGGGAGGGTCCGCACCGTAGGGGCGATCACCATCATCGGCATGCCCGCATTCTTTGCGTATTCGAAGGAAGCACGCAGGTCGTTCTCGTCTTCCTTCTGCATTGTGACGGTACCGCCGCCGATGATCTTCAATCCGGCACCCTCAAACTCCTTGCGGTATTCGGCAAGCTGGGCCGGGCTGGCCTCATAGGGCATGTGGAAGGACTTGACGCAGATGTGAGAGACGCCCAGGTCCTTCACCATCTTGATGGTGGCGGCGCGGTCAAACTTGCGCAACGAGTACGAAGCAACCGAAAGGTGAAACTGCGGCTTCTTGCCACCGGGCACAACTGCCGCGGGGGCTGTTGAAACTGTAGACGCCAAACCAGCGGCGGCGGCTGCCGCGCCCAAAAAATCCACCGACGATAGAACTGGGTGGAAATCATCGTGGACTCCTCCTCGTGTGTATTCGGTTTCCGAAACGGGGCTAGCGATCAACAAGGAACGCAGACTTACCGGCGCAACTCGGATACGGTTGATTCAAAGCTGACCTCTGCACTCTATCAGAGATTGCATCCGGGGCGCCAGCAGGTCTAACGGACGCGGCGCATGCGGCGCCCGCACGATTTCCAGAGGGCAATGCTGGATCAAGCGGAGGGCGATGGGCTAGGGATGGGTACGGCTTTCGGCTCCGGCCCCATGCTGAGAATCCCGTGGATTAGCGCAGATGAAGACATTCCCATCCTGACGGGACTGCGTTATGATGAGGGTGGAAACGGGAGTGGGCTTCGGCCCACTTTTTTATTGGTGAAAAAAGGAATCAATCCGGGATGCGGTCCGACCGGAGCGATCAAGTCCACTTATGGAATCCTCGCTGGCACAGAAAATCCACGATGTGGCGGAACGGGTTGGCTCTTCTGAAGGCCTCGAAGTGGTGGAGGTGGAGGTGCTTGGGGGAGGAAAAAGCCGCCTGCTTCCTCGGCCGGTGGCCATCGACGTAGCCTGCTGGTGTGAGTCTGCAGGATTGCGAGTTGATGTCGCACCAGTTGGGAACGGTGCTGGATGTAGAGGATGTTGTTCCGGGAGGACGCTACAACCTGGAGGTTAGTTCCCCGGGCGTAGAGCGCAAACTCTTCCGGCAAAAGGACTTTGACCGGTTTTCCGGTGAGAAGATCAAGATCGTATTGAAGGAAGCCCGGGATGGACGCAAGACGTTTGAAGGCGTTCTGCACTCCGGGCCTCCAGGTGAAATCACCGTCGAGGTCTCACCCACGCTTCGCATTGCGGCGAGGCTGGATGAGATCGCAAAAGCGAATCTGAAGTTCGATTGGCGTTAGCGCCGTCGCCCTTTCCCCTAAACAATCTAACGCCGTTTCTTGACGCACAGCGATGATGCGGAAACGGGAAGGATAGAAGACCGTGACCAATCTGCTTAGCAGTATCGACATGATCAGCAAGGAAAAAGGAATCGAAAGCCAAATTGTGCTCGATGCCGTGCGAGACGCCATGCTGGTGGCGGCGCGAAAGCAGTTCAAAACCCAGGAAGAGATGGCCGCTGAGTTCGACCCGAAGACCGGCGACATCCTGGTTTTCATCGTCAAACAAGTGGTTGAAACGGTTGAAGATCCTCTGAACCAGTTGACGCTTGAGAAGGCCCGCTTGCTCGATCCGAACGTGGAGATCGGCGGCGAGGTGCGGATCTCCAAACCCACGGATGGGCTGGGGCGGATCGCGGCTCAAACGGCGAAACAGGTGATCATGCAGAAGATCCGCGAGGCGGAGCGCGAGACTGTGTTTCGGGAGTTCAACGACCGTATCGGGGAGATGGTCCCGGGCACCGTGAAACGGGTGGAAGGTCCCGACATGGTGGTGGACATCGGAAAGAGTGAGGCGCGGCTTCCGAAGCGGGAACAATCCCGTTTGGAAGGCTTTTCCATGGGCGACCGCATCCGGGTCATCATCAAAGCCGTAGAGAAGTCCGGCAAAACGCCGGGGGTGATCGTTTCCCGCGCCGATCCGGAGTTCGTGGTGCGGCTATTTGAGCAGGAAGTGCCGGAAATCTATGACGGTACGGTGGTGGTGAAGGCCTGCGCCAGGGAGGCGGGTGAACGCACCAAAATTGCCGTTCTGAGCAACGATCGGGATGTGGATAGCGTGGGAGCCTGTGTGGGGATGAAGGGCATGCGCGTGCAGTCCATCATCCGGGAATTGAGGGGAGAGAAGATCGACATTATCGAGTTCTCCGAGGATCCGAAGACCTTTGCCACGAACGCCTTGAGCCCGGCCAAGATCACCCGGGTGGCGATCGTGGACGCGGATCTGCGTCACATGGAAGTGATTGTGGACGATACGCAGCTCTCTCTCGCGATTGGCAAGAAGGGGCAGAATGTGCGCCTTGCGGCTAAGCTGCTGGGCTGGCGGATCGACATCAAGAGCCAGGAAGAGAAGCGGCAGGAAGTAGAGATGGAGATGTCGAACCTGGTAGTGCCAGGGGATCCAGTCTCCGTGCTGCTCAATCACGGCCTGCCGGAAGTGCTGCTCAATATGCTGGTGCGGAATGGGGTAGGAACCGTGGAAGGCCTTGGCGGGATGACCCCGGAACAACTGGCCCGCATTCCCGACATGATGGAAGAATATATGCCGATGATCCAATCGGCGGTGCTCAGCTACTACGGCCAGTTTGAAGCCGCGGTGCTGGCCGCGCAGCCGGAAGGCGAGGTGCCCGCCCAGACAAAGGCCCCTGCGCACGATCCGCTTGCGCACCTCTTCCCGAGCAACTTCGGCCAGGAGCCCGAGGTGGAGGCCGATGCCCAGCAGGTAACCGAGGAGGAAGGTGCGAACGCCACTCCAGAAGCGACTGGCGAGGAGACGGGCGAAGGCTCCGCAGCGCCACTGGAAACGGCTGCCGAGGGCGAGCAGGAATCCACGGGTGATCCGCAAAGGGAAATCGATTCGGAAGCGGAAGGCGAAGAGCCACCTTCCACCAGTGAGACTGCGGAAGCAGTGGAAGAGAAGCAAGCTTCTGAAACAATTCCGCCCGAAGCTGTTTCCGGTGACGAAGAAGCACCTCCTGAACTGAATTAACTGGCGATTGGGTTTTGGGGACTCTGGTACCATAAAGGATTAGCCGCAGAGTCTAAAATAAGCAAAGAAAGGGAGTTTGGCGGCATCCAGCGAGGTTGCCTACGGCGCTTGCACCACGGGGATGCCCCAGCGGACGCACCGGCCGCTACGATTATGTCGAAGATGAGAATCAACGAGCTCGCGCGCGAGTTGGAAGTGAAGCCGGGAGTAATCCTAGATTTGCTGCCTGAACTTGGCGTGCATGACAAGAAGACGCACTCGAGCACCATTGAAGTCGAAGTGGCGGGAGTGGTGCGGGAGCGTCTGATCGGTCATGGCGACTCGGATGATTCCGGCTCGACGGAACCTGGCGGCGACGGCACTGAATCAGCAGAGACTCCGGCCACTGGCGAGAGTGTTGCGGAGCCGGCCCCGGTGGCGCGTGCTGCTTCCGCGGGTCTGTTTCGGTTCCAGAAAGCCTCTCGGAGACGATGGCAAAGGGAAACGGCGCGTCCACCGCTCCCCCAGTGAGCGTCCCAACTCCCCCGCTTGCCTCTTCTCACGCCGAACCAGCAGCCGCAACAACCCTGGAAACTCGTGCGCCTTCATTGCCGGTGACCGCAAGCCGCCCGGTGGCTCCGGGCCAGGCGGAGGCGAAACATGGCCAAACGCTTTCTTCATCAACGGAAACCCGAAAACCTGTGCCCACGCTTCCTCCCCCCATTTCCAACAAAGGGAAAGACCGGCCCATCGCGCCGCCTCTGCCGTCTGCTCTGAGACGCCCCTCCGCACCGGTGATCCCGCCGATTGGCGGATCGGAAACGGAACACGAAGCCACCAGACGTCCGCTGGCTGCCGGTTCCCTGCTGCCGCCCCCGATCAAGATACGAAGTGTGGATGCGAAGCATTCCCCCTTTCGCCACGACGAAGAAAAGGAAGGCAAGACGGCGCTGGATGAACCCTCCGAGGCGAGTGGAGAGGTGCCATCCGCAGGGGAGGTAGCACCCATCCCGGCAACCCAGTCAAGTGCCTCAGCCCAGGTTCTGCCGGGCACGCCCTCGCCCGTGAGGGCACCCAGCGAGACGGCAGTGCCGGAACGGCCTGCGGCCGCTGACCTGTTGCCTCCGCCGATAGTCCGCACAGAACGGCCGCGAGCTCAGGTTCCCGCGATTCCAGCGCCCCCGCTTAACCGGGAGCACCGGCGTACAGCTCCCCCTGTTTCGGCTACGCCTGCGGCCTCCGCGCCTCCGGCACCTGCCCTGCCCCAAGCGGAAGAGCCGACCACGGGCAGGCCCGCTGTGCCCCAGCAAAGTGAAATGCGGCCGGGCGAGATCCTGCGTACGGTGCCCACTCAGACAAGTGGTTTGGGACCGTTGCCGCCCAGCAAGGTGGTCGCACCTGGCCAAAGCCTACCCGGGCTCAAACCTGGCGAGCCGATTGCGGGCCAAGAGACTGTGCGGCGCCTGCGGGTGCCCGAGGGCGTGCTGCGCCCCGCTCCCGGGCCCGCGCGCCCCCCGATCCCGAACCGCCCCGCCGCGGTAAGCCGGCAAGTAGCGCGTCCCATCGTCCCCCCCACTCCGGAGATGGTGGAGCGCCTCAAGCAAATGCGCCCCAGCCCCGCCGCCGCACCGCAGCGTCCTGGCGCGCCCCGCCCGCGGCCCGGCGAACCGATTTATGCTGGGCCGGTGCGTCCCGGCCAGCCGATGGACCGGGCTCGCGTGCCCGGACGTCCGATGTCCAGCCCCAGCATTGCCGCGCGCGGCCGCGGGATGCACCCGACATCTTCCCCATTGCTGCCCGATGTGGCGCCTGCGCCGGCAGCCCCGGGCCGTAAGCCCGCCGCCGGAAAGCGCGCGGGGGATCGTGGCCGAAGGCAGGAGTTCGAAGAGAAGGAACTAGCGTTCCGTCCGGCGCGGCGGCGCGAATCCGAGGCGCCTCCTCCGATCACCAGGGAGATCACCGTTGCCGAGGGCATCACGGTGAAGGAGCTCTCCGAAAAGCTGGGCGTGAAGGCCAGCATGGTGATCAAAAAGTTGCTCGACAAGAAAGTCTTCGCCACCATCAACCAGACTCTCGACTCCAAACTCGCCGAGGAGATGTCCAGAGCCTTTGGGGCCTCTATCAAGCAGCTAAGCTACGAACAGGAAAGCGTCCAGGACATTGTTCTTACGGAGGTTGAGGGGGATCGGGAAGAGCGTCCCCCGGTGGTGACCATCATGGGTCACGTGGACCACGGGAAAACTTCGTTGCTCGATGCCATCCGCACGACCAACGTGGCCGGTAAGGAAGCCGGTGGCATCACCCAGCACATCGGCGCATATTACGTCGAGAAGAACGACAAGAAGATCGTCTTCGTGGACACCCCGGGCCACGCCGCGTTCACCCGCATGCGCGCTCGCGGTGCGAAGGTGACGGACATCGTGGTGCTGGTGGTGGCTGCCGACGACGGTATCATGCCGCAAACGGAGGAGGCGATTAACCACGCACGCGCCGCAGCGGTACCGATCATTGTGGCGATCAACAAAATCGACAAGCCGGGTGCCCAACTTGACCGCGTAAAGCAGCAGCTCACAGAGCATGGCCTGATGCCGGAAGACTGGGGCGGCGACACCGTCACGGTGCCGGTTTCGGCCAAAGAGAGCACCAACCTCGACCTGCTGCTCGAAATGATTTTACTCTCAGCGGAGATTCTCGAACTCAAAGCCAATCCGTCGCGCCCGGCTTTGGGTACCGTGCTCGAAGCGCAATTGGACAAGGGTCGAGGACCGGTGGCCACCGTGATTGTGCGCGACGGCACACTGAAAGCGGGCGATCACTACATCTGCGGACCAGTCTTTGGCCGCGTTCGCGCGATGTTTGACGATCGGGGCAATCCGGTGAAAGAAGCCGGGCCTTCGATGCCGGTGGAAGTGCTGGGTTTGGAATCGGTTCCCGAAGTGGGCGACACCCTGCAAGTAGTGACGGATACCGCAAAAGCCAAGCAGATCGCCGTTTACCGGGAATCCAAGGCACGCGAGATCCAGATGGCGAAAACCAGCAAGATCACGCTGGAGCGATTCCATACCACTTTGCGCGAAGGCGAGATGAAGGAGTTGCTGATCGTTTTAAAAGCCGATGTGGGCGGCACCGCGGAAGTCGTTGCGGAAACACTCGAAAAGCTTTCGAACGATAAAGTGCGCTTGCGTGTGATCCTCACTGGAGTGGGTGCCATCAACGAGTCGGACATTCTCCTGGCTTCTGCTTCGAATGCGATCGTGGTGGGCTTCAACGTCCGTCCGGACAAAAACGCCGTCGCCCTTTCCGCCCAGGAAGACGTAGACATCCGGTTGCACACGATCATCTACGAGCTCACCGATGAGGTGAAGCTGGCTATGTCGGGCATGCTGGAGCCGGTCTACAAGGAAGTGTTCCGTGGACGGGCCGAAGTGAGGGATGTGTTCCGCATCACCAAGGTTGGCACGATTGCGGGCTGCTTGGTGGTGGATGGCACGATCACTCGCGACTCGCAGGTGCGCTTGCTTCGCGACAACACCGTGGTGTTCACTGGCAAGATTGCGTCGCTCAAGCGATTCAAGGACGACGCCAGCGAAGTTCGCACGAACCTGGAGTGCGGCATCGGCATTGAGAACTACAACGATCTCAAGCCGGGTGACGTGATCGAGGCGTTTGTGCGGGAGCGGATGCAGGTGGAGCCATTCGCTTAGCCAAGTGAATCGCAATAGGCGCACCGGACGTCTAGCGGGTACGGGCCTATGGTTTCCATTGCGGCGCTGGTTCTTGAAATCCGCATCGAGCATGCGCAATCTCTCAAGGATAAGCGGCAGGTGATCAAGAGCCTGAAGGACAGGCTCCGCGGGCACTTCAATGTGTCGGTAGCGGAGACCGATTTTCAAAGCCAGTGGCAACTGGCGGAACTGGTAGTAGTAACGGTGGCGAGCAGCCGTCAAATCGCGGAAAATACCTTGCGGCGCGTCGAAGACGCAGCGGCAGAACACCTGATGGGCGGGCTCGTCCGCGCAAACTTGGAGTGGCTTGACTAGCCGGCGATGGACGAACGGAGACAACAACGGGTCGCCGATGCGATTCGAGACGAACTCTCGGAACTCGTTGTGTACGAGTTGGCGGACCCGCGAATCCGCCTGCTCGGAATCACCGGCGTTCACCTTTCGCCGGACGGGAAGAAAGCCGACGTGCTGGTGCGAACCGAAGGCGGCGACCAGGAACGCGATGCCACTCTGGCTGCCCTCGGCAATGCGTCCGGTTTTTTGCGCCGTCAGCTAGGCAGCCGCCTATCTTTGCGTCAGGCCCCGGACCTGCGTTTCGTATCTGACACCGGCGCCGCTTCCAACGACCGGATGGAGTCCCTCTTGAAAGAGGCGCAAAAATGGCGTCGAAAGATGGAGGGCGGCTCCACGTCCACGGATCGCTCCAAGGCTGCCGCTCCTTCTAGCGCAAAGGGGGAAAAGTGACGGGTGGCCGCGCTCTAATGCTATTCGCCGGCTTGGTGCTCACCTGTCTGGTGGGTGTTCCCGGCTCCGTTTCCGCGTCCGCTCAGAAGCACCGCGATGCCGGGATTGCACTTGAAGCCACCGTAGGCGAAGCCCCGCTAATGCGGGTGGAAAAGAGCTTTCAGGCGATGGGAACCACCTATACCATTGCAGCCTACGGAGAAAACCCGCAAAACCTCGCAGCGATTCTGGATGCTTCGTTTGAGGAAGTGCGGCGCGTGGACGAGTTGCTTTCAAACTACAAGCCATCGAGCGATTTAAGCCAATTGAACCGGCTTGGCGCCGTCGAGCCGCAGAGAGTTTCGCCGAGAAGTTTGATCTGATCTGAAAGCGTGTCCAGGTACAGCCGCGAAGTGGGTGACCTTCCGCATGACTGTGGATCTCCTGCGCAGGTTGGGCTCTCGATGAGGAGGAAGAGTTCCCACGAAGCGGGAAATTCGCGAAGCTCTGGACAAGGTGGGCTTCGGAAATATAGTCTTAGACCCAGGCCGGCGAACAATTGGATTTCGAAAAGCCGGCGTGGAATTGGACGCCGGTGGTGTCGGGAAAGGCTATGCTGTCGACCGGCTTGCCGAGAAAATTCGCAGCTACAACGTCCGGGCGGCGCTGATTTCGGCTTCCACCAGCAGCATCTATGCCATCGGCGCGCCGCCGGGCGAGCCGCGGGGATGGAAGGTGAGTCTGCGCGATCCGAAGAATCCGGAACATGCCGTGGAGACCATCTATCTGAAAGACCAGTCCATGTCCACCTCCGGCAGTTACGAAAAGTTTTTCAAGGTGGATGGTGTGGTTTACAGCCATATCATGGATCCCAGAACGGGCATGCCCGCACAGGGCAGCTTGTCGGTATCGGTCGTTTCGCCCAGCACGCTCGACAGCGAGGTGTGGGCCAAGCCTTTCTTCATCCAGGGAAAGGCGTGGGCACAAGCTCACAAAAAGAAAGATTTTCGAGTGTACTTCTGCGAGGATAAGGCGGAACCTTCATGCGCTTGGCTACCGTAAATAATCGATTGTTGGATGCCTGCCGGCGACGTCCCACGGACGTGCGTCCGGTGTGGTTTATGCGGCAGGCAGGCCGCTACATGCCCCAATACCGGGATATCCGCCGCCATCACACCATTCTGGAGATCTGCAAGAATCCCGAGTTGGCCGCCGAGGTGACTCTGCAGCCCATCAACGTGCTTGACGTGGATGCCGCAATCATCTTTGCCGACCTCCTGCTCCCGCTGGAGCCAATGGGGCTAAAGTTGCAGTTTGTCGCCGGAGAAGGCCCGGTGATCGACAACCCGGTCCGCTCAATGGCGGATGTGGACAGCCTCTCGATTTCCAACACCGACGAACTAGGCTACGTGGGGGAAGCGATCCGCAAGGCCACGGCTGCTCTCGACAACAAGATCCCGTTGCTGGGCTTTGTGGGTGCGCCGTTTACCATCGCCAGCTACATGATTGAAGGCGGCGCTTCGCGTACCTTTCTGAACACAAAGCGGCTGATGTATGGCAACGAAACCCTGTGGCGCCGGCTGATGGGGAAAATTGTCGATGTGGTGGGCCCCTTCGCGGTGTTGCAGGTGGCTTCGGGCGCACGCTGCATCCAGGTCTTCGATAGCTGGGTTGGCGCGCTGGGACCGGATGACTACGTCCGTTACGTCGCCCCTTACTCCCGCGCCCTGATTGAGCGAGTACGTTCGGCCGGGGTGCCGGTGATCCACTTTGGCACCGGGGCGGCTGGTTTCTTCCGCGAACTGCATGCCGCCGGTGGAGACGTGATCGGCGTGGATTGGCGGGTGAATATCGACCAGGTTTGGAGCGATATCAGTTACCGCTCGGCGATCATGGGCAATCTCGATCCTGCCGCATTGTTCGCACCGCTGAGCGAACTGAAGGAGAAGGTGACCGAACTCTTGAAGCGCACGGGCTCACGCCCAGGACACATTTTCAACCTCGGGCACGGCATCCTTCCGGAAACGCCGGTGGAAAACGTCAAGGCCGTGGTCCAGATGGTCCGCGATTTTAGGCCGCAGGGCCGCGACTAGCACGCAACCGTAGCAACGGCATGCCCGATAGCCCTAATCCCTGGGTGATCCCTTGCAGAAGCGGGTGGCGATTGTGGGCGCGGGTATCTCCGGGCTCAGCGCCGCCTACTCGCTCAAGAAAGCGGGTTGGGACCCGATTCTTGTGGACTCCCGAAGCCGTGCCGGCGGGGTGCTCGAAACCACCCGGCAGATGGACTGCCTGGTCGAAGGCGGCCCGGATAGTTACCTTGCCCAAAAGCCCTGGGCGACCGCACTGATCCGGGAGCTTGGCATGGGGGACGACCTGATCGGGTCGAACGACTCCCAGCGAAAGACCTTCATCATCCGCAACGGACGCCTCGTGCCCATGCCCGATGGGCTGCTGATGATGGTGCCCACCAAAGTGATGCCCATGGTGGCAACCCGCCTGCTTAGCTGGCCAACCAAGATCCGCATGGGTCTGGAGTTGTTGCGCTCAGCCCCGGCTGCAAACCGTGTGGACGATGTCTCAGTAGCCGATTTCTTTCGGGACCACTACAACCAGGAAGCCGTGGACTATCTGGCTGAACCCCTGTTGGCGGGTGTCTATGGGGGAGACCCGGAACGGATGAGCGCGCCGAGTGTGCTGGGGCGTTTCGTTGAGCTCGAACGCGAGTATGGCAGCCTCGCTCGCGGAGTGCTGGCGGAGAAGCGCAAACGCGCGGCGAAGGCCTCGAAAGACGCTACGCCGCCCGCACCGCTGTTTCGCTCGCTGAAGAATGGCATGGGCTCGCTGGCAGACAAGCTGGTGAGTGTGATCGGTGCGGAGCGTTTTCTGCTGAGCCGGCACGTCGAATCGCTGGAGCGCGCCGGGCGTGGCTACCGGCTGAAGATCGGGGGCGATGCGCTGGAGGCCGGAAAGGTGATCCTGGCAACGCCCGCGTATGGGGCGGCAGCGTTGTTGCGAGGAATGGAGCCGGTGGCGGCCGCCTTGCTGGATCAGATCCCCTACAACAGTTCGGCCACCGTCGCCTTGATTTACAACATCACCCAGTTTTCCCAGCCACCCGTTGGCTTCGGCTTCCTGGTTCCGCGGCGGGAACGGCAGACAATGGTGGCGGCCACCTACGTACAGAACAAGTTCAAACACCGTATTCCGCCAGATAAGGTGCTGGTCCGCTGCTTCGTCGGCAAAGCGGCGGAGGAGGATGCCGTCTTGCGCGACGACGTCGCGTTGGTGGCAGCGGTGAAAGCTGACCTTCGCCGATTGACCGGGCTCGCCGTGGAGCCGATTGCCCACAGCGTCTTTCGGTGGCCCCGGGCCATGGCCCAGTATGAAGTAGGCCATGGGCAGAAGGTGGCGGAGATTCGGGAGCGCATAGGGCGGCTCAGCGGCGTATTTCTGGCCGGGAACGCGTATGAAGGAATTGGCATTCCGGATTGCATTCGGGCGGGAGAACAAGCGGCGGCGGCTTGCCTGCGCTAGGTGAATCACCCCGGAATTGCGCGCTCAAGAGCGGGCTGTAGGCGGGGCTGTTTGTGGTTGGCGCCGATTCGTTGGCTGGCCTCAGGAACGGGAAGAACGCGGCTGATTGTTGCGCGGACTCGGCTCCAGGCTTGGCTCACCGCTGCTTCGCTCCGGCAGAAAGGTCTGCAACAAGGTGCGGGCAAGTTCTTCTGGATTCACCGAATAGCTGCCCTGGGTGTAGGCTTTTTCCAGGCTCTCCACGCGCGCATTCACCGCCGGTTCGTCAAAGATAGCTCGGGACAACGAAGAGAGAACCACCGCGTCCACAGCCTGCACCGCTTCGCCCGGCGGCAGCGCGGAGTCTACCGGGTTGGCATAGGCGGCCGGTCCCCCCACGCTTCCGCTGATATTTGCTCTTCGCGGACCAATGGGAGAAGCCGCTTCGGTCCCTTGCTGGCCAGGCTGATTGGGTTGGAACTCGGGGATTTTCATCCTGAATAAGTCGTCCTGCTTCTCGTATCGGAACTACTCCGGATTTCTTTAGAAATTCTCTGAGTTTTTTTCTAAGGTGACGCTAGGTACCGGGGAATCCGGCGACGGGGATTCCGCAAGCGTTGCCTCCAACGAGCGAGCGAAGAGGGCAGCGAGACCGAAGCCGCCACCCGCGGCGATGGCATTGGCGAGAAATTCCTCCCCCATTTGGGCGGTAGCTTCAGAACTTTCTCCCGCATCTTCTCCCAACCATCCATCGCCGCTGGCATTGCGGGCGGCCTTCACCACCTCCTGGATCAAGAGCGCTTCGAAATGGCGCGCCACTTCCTGCGCCTGTCCGTGAGAGCCGGCCGCATGGCGGATCCCCTCCACGGAAAGCGGCGATCTGGAGAAGTCGCTGGAGACGGGAGATACCGAACTGGATTCATTCATGGGACATCCTCTAGCTGCGAAACAAACAGTCCCCTCAAAGGGAGAATGCGCGGAATTCACCCGTACCGGTTCAGGTTTCCGCAACCGGCGAGATCGGGTCCGGCGCGCCACCGGCTATATCACCTGAAGATCTACATCGAGGGCCCCCGCGGCCTTGAGACTCTGCAGGATGGCGATGATATCGCGCGGCGTAACGCCAATCGTGTTGAGAGCCCGCACCAAGTCGTCCACCGTGGCGCCCTCCTTGAGCGACACGCTGCGTGCCTCCTCTTCCCGCACCGCTACATTCACTTCGGGCACCACAGTGGTTTCTCCCTTGCCGAAGGGGGCGGGCTGGGAAACGTCAAATCGGGTCTGGATCTCAATGCTAAGGGTGCCGTGCATCATCACAACCGGAGCCACGCGCACCTGGCTGCCAACGATGACCGTGCCGGTTCTCTCATTCACGACGATCCCTGCGCGCTGCTCCGCGTCGATCTCCAGAGCTTCGAGCGCCGCGATGAAGCCAGCCATTCCCCCCGGTACGTTCTCCGGCGCTTGCACGGCCACCATTCCTGGATTCTGGGCGATCGCCAGCGGGGGCTGGGCGGCGAACTTACCGTTGATCGCCTCGGCGATGCGCACGGCATTGGCGAAATCCGAAGTCCGCAATTGCAGCCGCACTTCCGATACCGGCATCACCGACGGGGCAGCCCGTTCCACGAGCGCCCCGTTGGGAATCCGCGCCGTGGTGGGGTGGTTGCGCGTCGTCGCATTGCCTTGTCCCTGCCGGCCAGCTACAAAACCGCCAGTCGTCATCGGTCCCTGCGCCACGGCATAGATCTCGCCGCTGACTCCGCGCAGAGGCGTCAGTAGCAGGACGCCACCAGCGAGGTTGGAGGCATCGCCCATGGCCGAAACCGTCACGTCCACCTTGCCGCCAGGCTGGGCGAAGGGGGGTAGCGTGGCGGTGATCATTACGGCTGCCGTGTTGGTGACGCGCAGCATTGCCGGGGGCAGCGAGATCCCCATCCGGTCCAGCATATTGCGTAGCGTCTGCACCGTAAATTGCGTCTGCACGCCGTCTCCGGTACCCGCTAAACCGACCACCAGCCCGTAGCCGATCAATTGGTTGTCGCGGATGCCTTCGATTTGGGCCAGCTCTTTGATTCGCGTAGCCGCCCCGCCGGGTGCGGCAGCCACCAGCACCAGAATGGGGATCACCAACCAAAGTGCCCAGGCGCGCGCGCGATCTTTCGTGGTTGTCTTCATTGATTCGTGTCCTTCGCAAGCGCGTCGCGGTCAGACTAAAAAGGCAGGATCCTGGTGAGCAGTTTCACCAGGAAGTGGGGCTTGCGGATGGCATCGGCCACCACGCCCTTCCCGTTGACTGTCACTTCGAGCATCGCCAGACGGTCTGAGGGGACGGTGTTCTGCCTTCCGAGGTCGATCTGCCGGATAACGCCGCGCACCTTCACTTCCTGATGTTCGCCGTTGATGCCGATGCGCTTAACCCCTTCGAGCGCCAGGTTGCCGTTCGGCAACACGTGCGTGACGCGGGCCGAGAGTGTCGTCGAGACGGAAACCTGCCGGCTGGTTGAGCCCTCCCCTTCAAGGGACGAAGAACCTTCAAATCCCACCAGATTGGGCAACAGGCTGGTGGGTAATTGCTGCCCGAACAAGGTGTCGAAGCCCGTGCGGGCTTTTGAATTGCGATCCGTGGCAACCGATCCGCTAGTCACCGAACTGGCCCTCTCCACAACCAGAATGGTCACTACATCGTCCACTTGCAGTGCCCGGAGATCGCGGTTCAGATCGGCCATCAAAGCCGTAGAGGTGAAGACACTCCCCGCATTGCCGAAGTTCTGCCGGGCATCGCCACGCCCCAGCGCTTCCTCCAGATAAACGTCGAGAGGCGTCTTCTGCGGCACTTTCGCTTTACCGCCTTTTGCCGCCGTGGCAGGAAGGAGCAGGGCGGCCAGCAGCAGAAATTGAATGAGAATGTGTATCACGGGGTCCTCCGGCTAGAGATCGTCGTTTGGGAGGGAGAACTTGAGGGGTGATAGGGCGCCCGGCGCGTCAGAATGAGAATTAACGCGTCGGGCCCGGACACCCGGGCTTGCAGACGTTCCCTGGTGGCGACGCTCCTCACCCAGACCAGGTCCCCAAGGCGGCCGCTTACTTCGGGCATCACCGGCAGAACAAGCCGCGCTCCGCCAGACCGCAGTTCGAGCATCGCTTCCCGCCGTGCTGTGACAATCGCCGCTTCGGCTAACAAGGCGCTGCTCAACCACTCGCCCTTACGGATCAACCGCACCGCCACTCGGTCTCGAAGGCGATCTTCGCGGTCGAGTGCCGAGGTCAGAATGGCCGCCGCATCGCATGTCGCCGCCTCCGCTTTTCCCGTGGGCCAACGCTCGCCCTTTGCGACATCTATCTGGGCGCGCAGACATGGTGCCTCCCGCTGCAACCGCAGTTGCGCCCAGATCGCGATGGTTCGTCGGGGTTCGTACTCGATGGAACCTCGCCAGAGAACGGCGTCCGCGCCCCGCGCGGGCGGGGAAATGCCGCTCGCCGGGAAACGCAATTCCCCCTCCGGGAAGGCGGTGTGCGGGAATTCGAGAACCTGCGCCGATACGCCCTCTCCCTTCGGCAAGTCGAGCGCCGCCAGAATCTCGTCGTCCGTGAGCACGCGCGAGGCGCGCTCGATGCAGATCGGCTGCCCGTCCGGCGCCGCCAGCATGCGCCGCTCTCCCGGCGCGGGCGGATACCCAAAGTCGGTATCGGGGGCGAACGCGGCAAAGCGCGGGTCGCGCCGGGCGAGCTCGGAAGCCAGCAGGCGCATCCCGGAAACCGGCAGACAGTCCTTCCCCGCCCCAAACCCGGCGGGCGGAAGCAACAAGACGAGCAGACATCCTGCCAGCGCCAGCCGACAAGGGTGATTCTTTGAGCATGGGATCGGCCGCATTTTCGCGCACTACCTTCCGCGTCGCCGCCCTAGCGGGCGAGTTCATTCTGTTGCCGTCGCCGCCCTAGCGGGCGAGATTGTTCAACTGCTGGTACATTTCATCGGCGGCCTTCACCACCTTGGCGTTCGCCTCATAGGCGCGCTGGCTGGTGATCAGGCTGATGAACTCTTCGACAAGGCTCACATTCGATTGCTCGACATAACCCTGCAGAAGCGTCCCCGCTCCTTCCGGACCACCCGGGATGGAGAGCGTCGGCTGGCCGCTCGCATCGGTAGGGAGCAGCAAGTTTTTGCCAAGGTTGCTGAGTCCCGCCGGATTCTGGAAGTTGGCCAGCAGGAACTGTCCGGCACGCTGGCTATTTTCCTGTCCCGGGATGGAGAAGGTCACCGTGCCGTCGGGAGCAATGCGTACGTTGAGCGCCTCGGGAGGCAACGTAACTGGGCGGGTTCGACCTGATATCCCGGTCCGCCTGCTGACCCATGCGCCCGTCCTGATCGAGATGGAAGGCGCCGGCCCGGGTGTAGGCCAGTTGCCCATTCTGCTGGCGGACAGCGAAGAAACCGTTGCCTTCGATCACCATGTCATAGGGGTTGTTGGTGAGGGTAAAGTTGCCCTGGGTGAAGATGATCTCGTTTGAGACGGCCCGCGTGCCGAGACCGATCTGCAGTCCGGTGGGCACGAACGCCTGGGCGTTCGCGCTCGATCCGGGAGCGATCACGTTCTGGTAAAGCAGATCCTGAAACTGGGCGCGGCGCATCTTGAAGCCCACGGTATTCGCGTTGGCGAGGTTATGAGAAATGTTGTCGACGTTCGTCTGCTGCGCGCTCATGCCACTGGCGGCGCTATAGAGGGCACGAATCATGGATTGAGTTCCTTTCCTATCCGGGCAGGGTTCACCATTTGGCGACCCGTTCAATCAAACTGCGCTGCAAACCGTCGTGCAGCGTGAAGGCGCGATTGAGCATGCTGAACTGCCGCGTGGTCTCCACCAAACGGAAGGAGCCGCTCGCCGCGTCCACATTGGAGGCTTCCAAACTCCCGCTCACGACAGTGGTTTGCCGGGCCTGCTCGCTCATCCCCTCCACCGCGCGGAAGTAAATCGCCTCTTCCTTGCGAAGCAGATCCGGGCGGCCGAAGCCTACACGGTCGAGGACGCCCAGGCGGTTCTCGCCCTGGAAGACCTCGCCCTGCGGGGTGACGCGAAGAGGCTGCATGGGGTCCGCCGCAAGGCGCTTGGGGTCTCTGGTTTGCTTCACCCGCACGCGGTACCCCTCCTGTGTCCGCAACTCTCCGTCGCGCTCCAAGTGAAATCGTCCAGAACGCGTGTAGCGGAAACCCCGCGGCGTCTCGACAGCAAAGAACCCCTCGCCATCGAGCGCCACGTCGGTGGCATTGCCGGTTTCCACGAAGGCGCTTTGGCGGAACTCCGTGAACCGGTCTTCCACCATGGGGATTTCGCTTGCCGTTTCCACCTCGCCCGTTGCCAGCGCTTCCGCCAGGTCCGCCGATAGATAGGTGCTAAAGCGTTCACGGTCCGCTTTATATCCCACCGAGGACGCGTTGGCCATATTGTTGGCGAGCAGGTCGAGGGAATCGAGCCGGGAGTTCATTCCGCCAGCGAGCAAAGCAGTTACGGGATCCAATGGTCTGATTCCTCCGGCGTGCAGTCTGTGCAAGCCAAGGGCCAACCTCGCAAAAACCTGCCTGAGACCCATAAACACAATGCGGTGGCCCCATCCCAACTCCGTTTTCCCGGACGCCAGCCGAAGCGGCGGTGATGATTCCTTGGCGGTGACAAAAATTGGTCGATGCCGTTTGGCCGCTGGCACCGTTTTCCGGTCGGAATTGCCGCGATACAACCCGAAATCAGCATTGGCACGGGAACTGCAAGGGAAGCGGCGTGACTTCCTCATCCGTTTCGTCCGCGCCCTCATCGACCCTCCGTGCCTCTGTGCCAAGCCCCCGTAAGTTGGGAGAAGAAGCCGGCGCGCTGGCTGGCGGCGGTCTCGAGTTTGGGAACTACGTGGCGTTGTGGATGGAACAGACGAACGTGACACCGCTCCGCTCTTTGCCCGCCCGCATTGAGAGTGCTACCGGCGATAGGCTGGCGCGAAGCCGGCAGCGGGTGGAGGATAGCCGCAATCGCTCCGATGGGACGGGAAGCAACGTACACCATGCCGAAAGGCCGGCCCGCACGCTCTTACTTCGCGAAGGGAGCCGGATGGAGTTCGATCCGCGAGCGGCGAGCGAGCGCACGACTTCGCCGGGCAGGACGAGTGGCGATCGAGTTGTGAAACCAGTGCCCGAGCGCCGGGAAACAGAGCGCCGGGAAACAGTGCGTTCGGAAACGGAGCGTACCGAGGCCGGGCGGGCGTTGGTCCACCCGTGGGAGCGAAGGGCGAATCGCGAAGCAGTTGTTCGCCTTGCCGAAGGCCGCATGCCCCCGGCGGAAATAGCCGCGGAAGCGGAGCGGGTGAAAGAGGCGGAGATTGTGGCCCAGAGGGATTCGATACGTGCAACGGAACTGTCGGGTCCTGGCGAAAGCATCGCGAGCAGGCCGGACGGCGAGCCGAATGCGGTCCGGCCGGTGGCGGCGGGTGTACTGGAAAACGAACTCGGTGAACCAAGATCGGCAAATCCGGCATACGAACACCAGTTGAACGCGGATCCAGGATTTGGGATGGGCACAAGCTTCCGCGCGATCACGCAGGAAGGGCCGGAGCGGCATCTCGCCAGCGAGGTTCAGACGGCAAACCGGGATTGGGGGATCGAGCTGGGATCCAGCCCGGTGGTCGCGAAGGTCTCCGCCGGGGGGGAGGGCTCCTCGCTAGTTTCGGCGCCTACCGCCGGGCGGCCCTCTGGGGACCAAACCCCGGCTGCGTCATTGGGACTTCAAACGGTTGCGGGCGATTCCAGCTCCGCGGCGGCGGGGCTTGCCGAATCCGATTCCCAAAGCGGAGCGCCGGCACGTCTGCCCCTTCCCGGAGCCCAAGGCGAGCAGACTCCTGGCACGAGTGCCGGCACGCAGAGAATCCGCGTTTCGGCCGAGCAGATTGCCTCCACAGATGCCGCCTCAGCGGGCGAGGCGGCTCTGGTTTCGAAATCCGACGGCGCGAACGGGAACGGAATAGAGGAAAGCGATCTACGTTACGGGCAGGGATCGCATTCTGGAGCGATCGCCCGAAGCGCGTTTGCTCCCTCGCGGCCAGCCGGGGAGTCTTTCCTCTCGTCGTCTGCCGTGGCCGCCGCCGATCCGCTTCAAACGGCGGAATCGCCCGACGCCCGGCAGCGAGTGTCAGCCGAGCAGAGGAGTTTCCGCGCGGGTGGCGCGTCCGAAGTCCCGGGTCCGGAACCCTCGTCCGCCCCAGCCGATGGAGCGCCCTTGCCCGCGGACCCATCGAGTCTTTTAGGGGCCATCCGTGACGGCCTTGTCGAGAGACCCCTTCGCGCGGGTGGCTTGGGAAAAGGGGAGGCACGAGGGAGCGGCGCTTCCGCGGCCCGAGTCTCAGGTGAGCAAAAGGTTGAGGGCAACCGCTTTGGGGGCAACAGTGTGGGGGACAGCGGGGGCACTCGCTGGGCGTCCGCACCTTTCGGCGATGCTTCCAATGGAAGCGGGGCGGGAGGGGAGCCGATCGATCGGGCGGAGAATTCCGCTCCGTTCGCGAAGGGATCTGCTTCCGCCGGTACGGGCCAGCCGGTTGAGGTGGAGAGTCTGTCCAGCCAGGCGCCAGGGCGCAGCACGGGGCGGGAGAACACCGGCTTGGCGCCAAGTCTCGATTTGTCCCGCGCGGGCGCCGCTCCAACCGGCGCACGAACGGGGACTGCTTCGCGCTCGCTTGCCGAAGCGATGCTGCAGGAAGTGCCGATGCCATCCGGCGCGTTCGCGGGCCGCAACGCCCCCGCAGCCCGCTCTCTGCGGGTGGACATCCCGGGAGAGCAGGGCAGTGAGGATATCCGCCTGCGGTTCCTGCAACGGGGCCATGGACCTGCCAACGGCGCCGCCTCGGATATTGACGTACGGATCCAATCGGCCTCGGCGGAAGTGGTCCGCGAAATGCGCGCCGAGATACCCGCGATCCTTGAGCGCCTGGAACGAGCGGGTTTCGACTCCGGACGGATGCTATCCGAACGGCCCGCGCAATCGCAGGACGAGCAAAGCGGGCAGCGCGAAGGGAATTCCCAGAGGCAAGGGCAGGGCTTCTTTGGACGCGGCAGCGATTCGCCCTCCTCCGGAGGCCAGTCCTCCGAACAGGGTGCGGAGGACCATCCACGGCACTTCGCTTCGTCGAGGACTCCGGGGCATGGGCGGGGGATGCTCTCCGGATTTGCGGAGTCGGTCAATGAAGCTCTGAGAGGCCACGCGCAGGACGCGCGGGGCGGGGACTAGAGAACGGCAAGGGCCGGCTGACGATCAAGGCAGAGGGCCCCCGGAAATAGAGTTGCCAAAAGAGGGCGTGCAACCCCGACACAGGGAGAAGACGGAGGAAGAATCATGATCCAACCACTTGGCCGCATCCTGGGCGACGCTTCGCTCGCGACCCGCGGCGCACAGGAATCCGCGCAGCGCAGAAACACCCAGAGCGCGGGGGAATCGCCGGGAAGCTTTGAGGAAGTGTTCACCGAGACCGCTGCCACCGGCACCGATTCGCTGGCCAGCAAGCAGACCTTTCTCACGCTGCTGGTGGCCCAGATCAAAAACCAGAACCCGCTGGAACCGGCCGATGGCACGGAGTTTCTGTCACAACTCGCCCAGTTCAGCGAACTCGAACAACTGATTTCCATCCGGCAGGAACTGGAAGCGATTGGCAAGAACAGCCAGCCGGCACCATAGCGGAGGCGGCCACCGCCGCCTCAAAAGCCCGTGACACAAATACCCGCGGTTTCGCGGAGACAGAGAAAGAGATCCAAGCATGTTTACTGCATTTTCTTCAGCCCTTTCCGCCTTGGCCGGCCACACCACCGCGGTGGATGTGGTAGGCAACAACCTGGCCAACCTCAACACGATCGGCTTCAAGAGGAGCGATGTCAGCTTCTACGATCTGCTGTCGCGAACCCTGGGCGCGGGCGGGCAGACACAGGTTGGCATGGGCGTGGGACGCCCGATCACGACGCGCCAGTTCAATCAGGGTTCAATCCAATCGAGTTCCGGCAGGCTGGACGCGGCCATCCAGGGCGAAGGCTTCTTCGTGGTCAAGGATGCTAACGGCGGCATCATGTATACCCGCGCCGGAAATTTCAAGAAGGCGGGAGACGGCGCACTGCTTACCGCAACCGGGGAGAGCGTGCAGGGCTGGGTGGCCGATGCGGATGGAAACCTGCTTACCACCGGGGCAGTCCGGGACATCGTCGTGCCGGAAGGGAGTTTGCGTCCAGCCACGGCAACGGACAATCTCTTTCTCACCATGAATCTCGACGCTTCGGCGCTGAACGATTCGACTTCGCTCATCAAGGTGCCGCTGAGGGTTTACGATTCGCTCGGAAACGAAATGATCGTCACGCTGCAATACCAGAAAACCGCCGCTAACGCGTGGGAAGTTTCCGTCGAGCAACTAGACCCGACGGTGGGCGTAATCACACAACCCGCGCCCCCAACCACCATCCCCATTACATTCAATTCCGATGGCACCCTGGCCACCATCGACAGTGTCAGCGTATCGCCGGCCGTACCAGATCCGATTCCTACTATCGACATTGAGATCGATCCCGTGGAATCGGGCGCAAATACCTTCGTTGGACCCGCAGCGATCAAGCTGAATCTGTTCTCCGCCACCAAAGCACCGCTGGTAACCCAGTTTGCCCAGCCCACTGCCGTTGCCGGCATCGTGCAGGATGGCAAACCCGCGGCTCAGCTTTCCCGCGTGGCTGTAGGCGATGCGGGCATCCTGGTGGCGCAATACTCCGATGGCACCGAAGGCATCATCGGACAGCTTGCCATGGCCGGCATCGGCAACCCGGACACTCTGATCGCCATCGGAAACAACGGCTATCGGGTAAGCTCCGGCACCGCTGAGCCTACCATTGGCGTTGCCGGGAGCGGCGGGCGCGGCACCATTGTGGGCGGTGCCATCGAGGGGTCTACCGCCGACATGGCGCGCGAGTTCACCAACCTGATCGTTTACCAGCGGGGTTACCAGGCGAACGCTCGCGTGATTACGACCGCCGATGAACTGAGCGCCGAGACCATCAACCTCAAGCGCTAATTCCCCGTTTGAGCGAGAAAATTTCCGCGGGATGAATTCCTCTTTCGATCTCCGATCGAGGGCGAACGCATCCCGCGGAGTTCCGCACCGCCAGATTAATACAGAGGTACGCCCGCCAGATGAGTCATCGAGAACCATACGCTCCCGCCCGCCACCCTAAAGGAGCTCGACCTCTATGCCGATGTACCGATGGAAATGGAGGTGGAGCTGGATCGGCGTTCGATCCCCATTCGCGAGATGCTCAGTCTCGAACCGGGCAGTGTGATCGCCCTCTCCCGCGCCGCCGGCGAAAACGTCGACGTCTGGATGAATGGCACCCTGATCGGTTTCGGAGAAATTGTCGTTCTCGAAGACAAGCTTGGGGTGCGCATTACGGACTTTGAGAACGAATAGCGCTTCGCAACCCGCCGTTTCACAGTATCTCCCGCTCCATCCCATCGCCCGGGATCGCCGCATTGTCCGGCCTCCGGGAACGGAGGGCTTTCGATGAGTTCGATTCCTTTGTGGGTTTGGCCGTTGTCGGTCTGCCTAGCCGCCTGGATCTTCCGGCGGAGCGTGCTTGGGGCTGGCGTGGCGGAAGTTGGAAGACCGCTTGGGGCAGCTTCGGCCTCCACTGCCATCGGGCCTCCAGGACCAGCGCCGCGCCTTCCTTTTGCGCTGCCTCTGCTGCCCAATGGCAGTGCCGCAGCCGCTGCGTTCATCTCCTGGTGCAGTCGGCTCCGCAACCGCCCCGCGGATCCGCAGCGGATTACCGCGTGCGCGCGGAAGCATCGCGATCCGCATCAGCAGCTGTTCGTCGGCGGTTCGAACCGGGAGACAGCGCGCTCCAGTCAGACGGGCGCCACCCCTCTCCTGCTCTCCGCGCAAACCGCGCCGGGTGAGGCTGGGCCAGCGGCTTCCACGCAACCCCAGCAACCCTTCCCCCTCGCAGGCGGCAGAACAGCGACGCGCCGCCCCATGCTGTCCCGCGCGAAGAGCCCTGGCGAGACCCAACGTCGCCGCCATTCGATGCTCGTGCCGCGCCGCATTGTCGCGCCTGGTGCCAGGCGGTTCTTGGCCAACGGAGTCTCCCGATGATCGGCCGTACCCTCGACGCACTAGCCTCGTTCGGCCCTTTGCGGGCCTCGCTTGCTCTCATCCTATGGCACTCCATGGCCCATGCCCAGGCCTTTCCTTCGCCAATCCCGGGAGTGCGTTTTACGGCGGGAGCGAACGCCGATGTAAACGTGCCGCTGCAGATCATCGTGCTGCTCACTGCGCTCGTGCTGTTGCCGGCAATGGTGATGTGCCTCACTCCGTTTCTGCGCCTGGTGGTAGTCTTTCACTTTCTCCGCCAAGCTCTTGGAACGCAGACGACGCCATCTAATCAAGTGCTTATCGGGATGTCGCTGTTCCTCACCTTGCTCATCATGCGCCCGGTCGGCCAGGAGATCTACGAGAAAGCCTACCAGCCCTACCAGCGCGGGGAACTCGCCTTGGTGGAGGCAGGCGACGCCCTGGCGGCGCCGCTCAAGACCTTCCTGCTTAAGTACACCCGGGAGAAAGACATCCAGCTCTTCCTGGAAATGGCCGACGCTCCGCCCCCTCGCAATTCCGCCGAACTGCCCTTCCTAGTGGTAGCTCCGGCCTATGTCATCTCCGAACTGCAAACCTCGTTTCAGATCGGCGCTGTGCTTTTTCTGCCCTTCCTGGTGATCGACCTCCTGGTGGCTTCCATCACGCTTTCGATCGGCATGGTGCAACTGCCTCCGGTGATGGTCTCGGCTCCGTTCAAGATCCTGCTCTTTGTGCTGGCCGACGGCTGGAATCTGATGGTCGGCTCTCTGATGAAGAGCTTCCTCGGAGGGGTGGGATGACGCCAGACACTGTTTCAGAAATCATCCGCCAGTGTCTTTGGACCGCCTTTTGGGTGGGGCTGCCCATCCTCTCGCTCTGCTTCATCGTGGGCGCGATTGTCAGCCTTATTCAGGTGCTTACCTCGATGCAGGATAGCGCCTTCAACACCATTCCCCGGCTGCTCGCCTTCTTCGCCAGCGTCATTGTCTTTCTTCCTTGGACGCTCGAACGCCTGATCACTTATTGCACCTCTATCCTCGGCAATCTGGAGAAGTATGCCCGTTGAAATGGCGATCTCCCAGGACCGGATCATCGGCTTTCTGCTGGTGCTCAGCCGCATGTCGGGCCTCTTGATCTTCCTGCCCATTCCAGGCTTGCGGGCACTGCCTGAGAGTGTGCGCCCTCTGGTCGCGATCGCCTTCACCCTGCCATTGCTCGCGCGCGCCCCCGGATTGCCGGCTGGCGGGATCAACACCGGTCAGGTGCTCTTATGGTGTCTCTCTGAGGTTGCGTTCGGCTTACTCTGGGGCTTAGCTGTGCATTTTCTGATTGAGGCCTTTGTGCTGGGCGCCCAGTTTCTGGCCCTGCAGGCGGGCTTCGGCTACGCCTCGATGATCGACCCTTCCACCCAGGCCGATGCCGGTCTACTGCAAATTCTCGCGCAACTGATTGCCTCGCTGCTGTTCTTTGCCACGGGCCTGCACCGGCAGGTGCTTTTCCTGCTAAGCGAGAGCATCGCCCGCATCCCGCCGGGGAGCTATATTCCCGACGTCGCGGGCGCCAACCAGTTGGTCTCCCTGGGCGCTTCGATGTTCGAGATCGCCGCGCGGCTTTCCATGCCGCTGATCGCCCTGTTGCTGCTGATCGATATCTCGCTCGCTTTGCTTGGTCGCGTGCAATCGCAGTTGCAACTGCTCAGCATGATCTTTCCGGCCAAGCTGCTGCTCAGCCTCTTTGTCCTGGGGATGATGTCCACCACCTACGTGCGTATTTACGAGATCTTCGGCGTAGAGGTGCTTGCCTTTCTCGAAGGCACCCTGCGGATGGGCGGTGCGGCGACCCCGGGCGGAGGCCTGCCAGGTGGCGGGTAGCCCATGTCAGACCGTAGCCAGAAGACCGAGAAACCCACTCAGCGGCGCATTGACAAGGCCCGCGAAGAAGGCCAATTCGCCGTCTCTCGCGAGTTTCTCGGAGGCCTGCAGTTTGTTGCCTTTCTGGCATTGATCATCACGCAGACACCCTCTGCCGTCAGGGCGCTCGTCGATATCCTGCGCTACTTCGTGAGAGAAGCATTCCGAGAGCGGCTGAGCGTTGAACAACTACACAACATCGCGGTCTACCTGGGTGTGCGCTTCGGTGGAACGATTGCCGGCGCGGTGCTCGGCATCGTCGCCCTGACATTGCTCTTCCAACTGATCCAGACTCGATTCGGCGTCAGCGCCAAGCGCTTGCACCTTGACCCCAAGCGGCTTGACCCGTTCAAGAAAGCCAAACAGACCTTCAGCCAGAACGGGCCGGAATTCCTTAAGGCCCTCGTGCTGCTGCCGCTGTTCTGCTGGATCGTGTTTCGCATTGCCAAGCAGGAGATCAGCCTCTACCTGATGCTCCCGCTCACCTCGCTGCGGCACGGGTTAGAGATCACCGGTAACTCCATTGAGAATCTTCTCTGGCGGGCCGCCGGATTGTTTCTGGTGTTGGGCGTCATCGATTTCGCGCGCACCCAGATGAAGTACCGCAAAGACCTTCGGATGAGCCGCCAGGAGATTCGCGACGAAATGAAGGAAGTGGAGGGTCACCCGCTCATTCGCGCTCGCGTGCGCCGTCTGCAACGCGAGATGCTGCGCAAACACATGTTGCGGGAGGTGCCCCACGCCACCGCAGTGATCGTGAACCCCACTCACTATGCCGTGGCGATCCGCTACGATCACGGCACGATGGCCGCTCCCCGCGTCGTCGCCAGCGGCCTTGATTACCTGGCGCTCCGGATCCGTGAGATCGCCGAGCGGAATGGAGTGGCGGTGGTCGAAAACAAACCTCTCGCGCAAGCTCTATTCCGGGCGGCCAAAGTGGGCCAGGATATTCCTCAGGACTTGTATCGCGCCGTCGCCGAAGTTTTGGCTTACGTGCTGCAGAGACAACGTCCGCGCTACTGAATTCTCTGGGTAGCCGCGTCATGCCCTAAAGGCGCGACGCCTTGTCGCCGATTGTCTGCCTGGACGCCTGCTACCCGGTCCATTGCGCAGAGCGCGGCGTAGGAAAGAAATCGTTGAGCCCCCAACCAGTCAGCCCGCTTCCCCCGGCGAAATCCGCGTTTACCCCCAACTGGGGCATGATCGCGGAAATGGGCGTGCCCGTCGCCGTGCTGGTGATCGTGGTGGCGATGATCACGCCGCTGCCGGGTTTCGTTCTCGATCTGTTTATCGTCTGCAACATCACGCTCTCAGTGATTGTGCTGCTGGTGTCAATGTACATCCTGCGGCCCGTGGAGTTTAGCGTTTTTCCCACAACGCTGCTGCTGCTGACGCTTTTCCGGCTAGCCCTCAACATCTCGTCCTCGCGGCTGATTCTCCTGAACGGCAACGCGGGCACTTCCGCCGCCGGGCACGTAATTGAGGCTTTCGGGCAGTTTGTCGTTGGCGGCAACTATGTGATCGGCACAGTGATTTTTCTGGTGCTGATTGCCATTCAATATGTCGTTATCAATCACGGTGCCGTGCGCATCTCCGAAGTCACCGCGCGGTTCACCCTCGATGCCCTGCCTGGCAAGCAGATGTCGATTGACAGCGATTTGAACGCTGGCTTGATCGACGAGGCGGAAGCCAAACAGCGGCGCAAGCTGCTGGCCGCCGAAGCGGAGTTCTACGGAGCCATGGACGGCGCTTCCCGCTTCACGCAGCGCGACGCCATCGCCAGCATCCTGATTACGGGTATCAATATCATCGCCGGATTGCTGATCGGTATCTTCCAGCACGACATGCCCTTTGGCCGCGCCATCCAAACCTACACCGTCCTTACGATTGGCGACGGTCTGGTGACGGTGATTCCGGCGTTGATGATCTCTATCTCGGGCGGTTTGATCGTCACGCGGGCGGCATCGGAGAGGAGCCTTGGCGTTGAGTTCCGCAAGCAGGTGTTTGGCAACGCGCAGCCGCTGATGCTGGCTTCGCTCGCCCTGGGCGGCTTGGCCATTCTACCGGGGCTGCCCAAGATTCCCTTCCTTTTGCTCGGCGGCGCGGTGGGGTATGTGGGGTGGCGCCTGCACAAAGAATCGGAGCAGAAAGGGATGGAGGCGCCCGCGCCAGCGAAAGCGCCGGCGAAGGACCGCGTGGAAAGCCTGTTGAAGGTGGATCCTCTGGCCGTTGAAATCGGCCTGGGTCTTGTTCGGCACGTGGAGGGGGGGGCCAGCTCTCCGCTATTGCGCCGGATCTCGGCGATTCGCAAGCAACTGGTGGGCGACCTTGGCTATGTGCTTCCCCCCGTCCGCGTCACCGACAACCTCAGCCTCAAAGCGCGTGAGTATGTCGTGTATTTGAAGGGGGCCGAGATAGCCAGGGCGGAGTTGCCAGCGGGCTGCGATCTCGCCATCAAGGCGCAGGCGGGATGTCCGGATATCGAAGGCAAAGCGGTGAAAGATCCCGCCTTCGGGTTGCCCGCCGTGTGGATTCCCAGCGAGGAAAAAGCCGAAGCGAGAAAGAAGGGGTATTCCGTGGCCGATGGGTTAAGCGTCTTGGGAACGCACCTGGCGGAAATCGCCCGCCGGCATGCGCACGAGTTGTTTTCGCGACAGGATGCCAAGCGATTTCTCGATCGGGTGGGCGAAGATCATCCGAAGGCGGTGGAGGATCTGGTACCGAAGCTGCTGCCGCTATCGAGCGTCCAGCGGGTCGTCCAGAACCTGCTGCGGGAGCGGGTCTCAATCCGCGATGGCGCTTCGATTCTCGAGGCCCTTAGCGAAGGCGCGCAGAACTCCCGTAATGTTGTTTTGCTTACCGAGTTCGTGCGCCAGGCCGTCCGTCGCATTTTGGTGCAACCTTATCTAAACTCTCAGGGTGATTTGCCGATCTACTTCCTGACCCCCTCGCTGGAACGTCCCATCGAGGAGCATGTGGAACATGGAGAGCTGGCAAGCCAGTTGAACCTGGATATCGACACGATCAACCAGGTACTAGAAGCTTTCCGGCGCTCCCTGGATTCCCAGGAGGGTTCGGCAGCCGTGCTTGTTTCCGCCGGTGCCCGGCCCTTCGTGCGGCAGATTGTCGAGGCCTCGTTCCCGAATCTGGCGGTTCTCTCTCACAACGAGATCCCCAGCGGGATCCGCCTGGTCTCGCTGGGGACCGTGCAATAGGGTCGTGCAATAGGGTCGTGCAATAAGACCGTGCAAAAGGGTCTGGGTGAGCGTGGAGTGGGAACCGGGGATATCTCGCAGCAGACCGGGCGGGACTCCGAGCGGAGGCGATGGAACAAATGCAGATGAACACAAAGACTTTTCATGCGGCGAGTGTCCAGGATGCCATCCGTCAGGCTCGCCGCGAACTCGGTGCGGATGCCATGTTACTGAGCTCCAAGCGTGTACCCGGCCACAAAGGACATCCAGATCGATTTGCCGTGAGTTTTGCCTACACGGCGCCTGAGGGCGGCGCGATACCAGTGGAGACGCCTCTTGACGCTGCTGTCGCGCGGCCAAGGGAAACCCGTCCCGCCCGGGGCGAAGCCAGGCAGGAAAGCCCCTATCGTCTGGCCCATCGAGTACACCAGGGCGTGGAGACGGAGATGGCGGCGGAATCCGGCCGCGCAGCGCAGGCTGCTCCGGCAACGGGAGCGGCGAATGAATCGATGGCCAGGAGTGAATCCGAGGCCTCCAGCGATGAGCGGAACGGGCTTCGGCGTCAACCGGACGCCGGGTTCGATCAACGCGACGCTGGCACGGGCGGGCGTCTAAGCCGGGATGCCGCGGATCCCGCGGCGAACGACGTCTTTGCCACCGAATCGTTCGACAAGCTCCGCGAGCAGATGCTATCCATCCGTAAGGAAATGCTGCAGCTTGCCGGCTCCGTACGGCGCGTGAGTTCGGCCAGCTATCGCCAGGAACTGCCCAACGATACGCTTCGCTATCTCTACGATCTTTTGGTGGAACAGGATTTTCACGCCGATCTGATAGAGCGAATCCTCTCGACAATGAGCGCCACAATCGGGCAGGCAGAGACCGAATCCGCGGGTGCTGCCAAAGGGCCCCGGACTTCCCGCAAACGCGAAGCCGCCCGCGCGAGGCCAACGCATCCGGAGACCTCCTCCGCCCGGCTGGTATTGGCATTGCAGGATGCCATTGCCTCCTACATCGATCTGACGCCCGAACCCAGCCTGCGGCGCAAGCGCACATCGCCCCTGGTGATCTCCCTTGTGGGGCCGCCAGGCGCGGGCAAGACGACCACTCTCGTGAAGCTTGCCGTGCGCTACGGGGAGGCCAGCCGTTTCCCGCTACAGATCATCTCGATGGACAACTTCCGCGTGGGCGCTTCGGAGCAACTACGCGCCTATGCCGCGGTGCTGGGGGTGGGCTTCGACACCCTCACAACGGTGCCGGCACTCGAAAAAGCGATTCGGGAATACTCCTCGAAAGAAATCATTCTGGTCGATACGCCCGGGCTCGGCTGGCGGGATTTTGATGCCGCGGAAGAGCTTTCGGCTTTCCTGCGAGGCCTCGACAACTCGATCACCCACATGGTGGCGCCGGCCTCGATGAAGCCCGCCGACTTCGAGCGGCTGGCCGATCTTTACGAGGCCTTCGACTATCGGAGCCTGATCTTCACCAAGCTCGACGAAACCACGTCGATCGGGCAGTTGGTAAGCGAATCCTGGAGGCGGCAGAAGCCGCTTTCTTACTTCACCACGGGGCAACGTATCCCCGATGACCTGGAACTGGCCAGCCGCGAACGAATCTGCGAGCGCATTCTGCCCGCGGACGCCCTCGCCGCGAACTTCGCCGCCTGAAGGATTCAGGCCGCCCAGAGGATGCAAGTCGCCTAAAGGATTCAAGGAGACGTCGCGTGAGATCCGCAACCGCCCGTTCAAACATCGACCCTTCAAGCGAGGGCAAGTCCCGCGAAGCGCTCATTCTTGAGCACATGCCTCAGGTGCGTCTCATCGCACGGAAGATCTACGAGCGCCTTCCCGACAGCATCAGCCTCGATGACCTGGTGTCGGCGGGCGTGCTGGGGCTGATATCGGCCATCGACTGCTTCGATCCCGGGCACAACGTCAAACTGAAGACATACGCGGAGTACAAGATCCGAGGGGCCATTCTCGATAGTCTTCGCGACCTCGACTGGGCGCCCCGTCAGCGGCGGCGGCTCGCCAAACAGATCGAGGCCGCCATCGCCCGTGTCGAGCAGCGGGTCCAAGCAAGCCCCAGCGACGAGCAGATCGCCGCCGAGATGGGAGTCGCGCTGGAGGTCTACCATCAATACCTGGTGGATACGCAGGGCCTCACGCTGGGCAGTTTGGAATATGCCTCGAACGAAGACGACGGGCGGGAGCTGATTTCTTACCTTGCCGACGAGGATGCGGTTCTTCCCAGCCAGACCTACGAACAGAGAGAACTGGAGCGCCTGCTGGCGGAAGCAATTCGACGACTACCTCCGATTGAGAGCGCCATTCTCGGCTTCTACTTTCATGAAGAACTCACACTCCGGGAGATCGCCAAGATCGTGCATTTGCATGAATCGCGCATTTCGCAATTAAAGACCCAGGCGATCCTCCGGCTTCGAACATCCTTGAAGCGAAGCTGGCCAACGGAGCGTGGCCTATGACAGCGCGAGCAGAGGGGGGTGGCATTTCCCCGAAAGCAGTGACCGCGGAGTTTCGCACCCGTTTGGCGGCGTCTCTTGAAATGCTCTGCGGGGAACAGGTGGATGTGGCGGAGGCCTCTCCTCCGCCCGATGTTGCGCTGGAATGGCGCCGTCATCCGCTCGAAACCCAGACCCCCTCCGCACTCTACACGGCGGCCCCAGAGATCATCGGCAGGGCCATCGGAGCACGGGTGTTGAGCGCCGCGGGTTTGGACGATTTCACCGACGAAGACGTGGCGGGCAGCTACACGGAAGTGCTGCAGAGCGCTCTTTCCGCAGTGGCACAGTTTCTAAGCCGATCGCTCGGTTCCGATATCGCTTTGCTCGAGACGGTAGCCATTGATCCCACCTCTTCGGGAGGCTCCGAAATTCCAGCGGCCTTCGAGGTTGCCTATGAGCTGCAATTCGCCGATCAGACACTGGCGCCGCTTTGCTTTGGTCTTTCCGCGTCGCTGTTGGAACTGCTTGCGCTCCGCCACAGTGAGGCGGATGTGGCCGAGATTCCCAATCCCCCCGCTGGTTCTGCCTCGCCTGGGACGCTGCCTCCTCCAGGAGCACCGAGCCAAGGGGCAGGAAGTTCCAGCCCGGCGCTGCCCTCGATGCGTACGTCTCCCACCGATCCCGTTGCGCTTGGCGAAGATCTCAGCCGCGTGCTCGATCTCGAGCTGCCAATCCGGGTGAGCTTCGGGAAAGCCAACGTTGCCCTGAAGGACGTGCTGAAGCTTTCCACCGGCTCGATCGTCGAATTGGATCGCTCCATCCACGACCCTGTCGAAATCATCGTCAACGACCGCGTCGTCGGACGTGGCGAAGTGGTTGTTACCGAAGGCAATTACGGCGTCAGGATCCAGGAGATCGTCAGCCTGGGCCCCGCTTAGATCATGCGTCCGGTCGAAAAGGCCGAATCAGATTGAGAAGGCCATGCCGGAAATAGAAGGAGAGTTCGATGTTCCCCATTCTTAGCTTTGCCACCGCTGTTGTGGGTTTTGCTCTCGCTGCCGCTGTTCTGCTGCTTGGCTGGCGCCAATGGAGGCGCACCCGGCAACGGCTGGACGATCTCACCCAAACCCTTCACGCGCTCAGCGTGTCCCAGGAGCGCATCGAGCGCACGTGGAACGACTTTCAGCAACGGCAGCCCGAAACCGCCAGTGGCATCCTGGAGATAAAAGCCAGCCTTGAAGATCTCGAAGGGCGCTTCACGGAAGTGGAATCCTATGCGGCGGTGTGCGTTCCACCCAAGCCCGTCGCCTCTGGCCTAAACATCAACCGGCGCGTGGAGGCAGTCAGGATGCTGCAGGAAGGCCTTAGCGAAGAACAGGTCTCCGCCGAACTGGGCATCGCACTCAGCGAAGTGCGCCTCATCGGACACCTCGAGAAGAACGCCCCGCGTCCAGCCGCCAAACGCAGCCGCCGCGTCGCCTGAAACCGCGGGCACCGCTACGGCGACGGGTATACGTATCGCACGAATGCAAATGCCTGGCTGTCGGGCGCCCAGGAATTCACATTGATCGTTCCTTGGCCGCCCGTGAGGGCCGCCAGCGTGCGCGGTTTCTGTTGGGCGGGCGCACCCGCATCCAGAGGAATCAGGCGGAGTTCCACGGGCTTGTTTGCCGGGTGTCCGGGCGTGCCCTCCGGGTAGCTGAGATACACCATCACCTTGCCGTCTGGCGATGGGTGCGGGAACCAATCCGCTCGAGGACCATCCACCACCATCTCCGCCTTCCGATCCTGCGGCTCACTCTCTCCGGCCGGGACGCGCCAGATGCTCGTCTCTCCGCCGCGGTCCGAATTGAAATAGATCCACTTGCCGTCCGGCGAGTAGTCCGGTCCGTCCTCGTGCGAGGGGCTTGCGGTGACGCGAACCTCCTCTCCCCCTTCCACCGGAATTGCGTAGACGTCGAAATTCCCGTCGCGCTGCGCGCAGTAGGCAAGCATCTTTCCGTCGGGAGACCAGCCGTGATAGTAGCTGGGAGTCTTCGCTGTAACCTGCTTTGGAATGCCGCCAGCCCGCGGCAAAGTGTACATGTGCCCGGCTGAGATCACCAGCGTCTTTCCGTCGGGAGAGACACCATGATCGTTGTTGAGCCGCGTCACCTCGCCGGTGGGAATCGGCTTCAGCGCCGGGGCGGCCAGCGCAACCTCATAGAGCTTTCCCCCGCCGTTCACCAGCAGGTACTTGCCATCGGGTGTCCAGTTAGGGGCCTCAATATGCTCGCTGGTAGATAGCAGGCAGCGGGTGGCGCTCGTTCGCAAATCGTAGATACAGAGTTCGCTCTTTGTGGGGCGCATTTGCTGGCCAGCCGCCAGTGCGCCGAACAGCATCCCCACGCCGAACAGTTGAATAAGAGGTCGCATCACGCCGCTCCTTCCGGCATCGTATCAGGCAAGCGGCTGATTGCCTACCGGCTCAAGGCGGCAACGACGCAAAAAGCAATCTGCAAGCCGCACTGTTAATACGATTGCAGCCAGCTCTCGATGTTCTCCCGCACGAAGGCATCGTCGCTCAGGTGCGGATAGGCGCGGCAGACACGATCAATCTCCTCGATCTGGCCCGGAGAAAGCTCCTCGTTCTCATCCAGGCACCAACGTCCTTCAAGCAATCCCTGCCGTCGCAAAATCTCGTGCAGGCCCGCGATGCAGCCATGGAATCCGTTCGCCGCGTCAAACAAGGCCGCATTCGAATCGGTAATCTCCGCGGCGAGAGTCAGCAGGTCCTTCGTGACGCCGCCTCCATTCGCATGTACATGCTGCGCAAGCGCCAAATGCTTCACCGCCACACTGGTCCAGACGGACCAATGTCCTAGCAGCCCACCGCGAAAGCGCACGGTGCGCTCCCCAGCCGGAAAAGCTGTCAGCAGATCGCCCAGAATCTGGTCGTCGTTGCCTGTGTAAAGTGCGATCGAATCGGCCCGGCCCGCGTCCACCACCCCGCGGATCACATCCAGCGTCTGATACCGATTGAACGGCGCTATCTTAATCGCCACTACGTTCTCTAATTCCGCGAATCTCCGCCAGAACGCGTAGGGGAGGGTCCGCCCCCCGACGGCGGGCTGCAAGTAGAAACCGATCAGGGGCAAAACTTCAGCCACCGCCCGCGCGTGATCAAGCATCGCATTGAGCGAGTCGTCGCGAAACGCACTCAGGCTCAGCAGCGCGGCATGATAGCCCCAGTCAGCGGCGAACTTGGCCTCGCGCAGCGCCTGTGCGGTCTTGCCGCAAACGCCCGCCACTCTGATCAGCGGTTGGTCGCGCAGGGCATGTGCCGCCAACTCCAGCACCGGCTCAAAGAGGCCGAAGCGCGGCTCCCGAATGGCAAACTGGGTGGTGTGAACGCCCACCGCTACTCCGCCGGCGCCCGCGTCCACGTAATAACGCGTCAGCGCCGTCTGGCGCCGCTCGTCCAGTTTGCGATTCGCATTGAGCGCCAGCGGATGCGCGGGAATCGCCACGCCTTTCCAGAGCCGTTCTCGCCAATCCATCAGAATTTGCCGTCCCGCACCTGAAATTTCGTCGGCTTGTCCCAGGTCTCTCCGCCCTTGCTCAGCCAGTGGGCCACCCAGTCGAGGAGTGTTGGCACGGACACCGTCGGATAGCCGAAGCGCCGTGTGCATCGCGACGCATTGCTCAGCAGTGCCGTCGCCTGCTCGTCGCCTGTGAATACAGGTTCCTTGCCTAGCCGTGCGCCAAGTTCTTTAGCCACCCAGCGCACTGAAAGCGTTTCCGGTCCCGTCAAATTCAGGACATCCGGCGGTGTTCCGCAGTAAGCGAACGAACCCAGGCACGCCGCATTGGCGTCCCGTTGCCAGATCACATTTACGGCCCCCATCGAGACGTCAATCGCCATATCGGCCAGCAACTTACGCCCTAAATCCACCAGCACACCATAGCGTAGATCGATCGCGTAATTGAGTCGAAGCAAAGCCACCGGCGTGCCATTGCGGTGAGAGAAATAGCTAAACATCCGTTCGCGCGCCATCGCGGAAAGGCCATACTCGCCCACCGGTTCAAGGGGCGTCTCCTCGGTGGCGCCGCCGCTCGCGGCCGCCATGAACGGATAGACGTTTCCCGTCGAAAAGCTCACAATCCTGGATTGCGAAAAGCGTTCAGCCACCCTCCCTGGCAAATAGGCGTTCATGGCCCAAGTGGCCGCCGCTTCCGCCGCCATGCCACCGCTGGTCCCGAATTTCTTGGCCGCCATATAGACGATGTTGGGCACATCCGGCAGAGCCGCAAGATCCTCGCTCTTCAGCAAATCCGCCTGAATCGCTTCGATGCCCTCGGCGGCCAGCTCCGCCATCAACCGGGAGTCGGAGAACCGCGCTACCGCGATCACCCGCCGCGGAACGCCCGCCGCTTCCGATGCCCTTTTCGCCAGCCGAGCCAGAGAGGGCCCCATTTTGCCGCCCGCGCCAAGCAGCATCAAGTCGCCCTGAAGCGCGGCCATCGCGGCCGCATCTGCCTCCCCCGGCCGGGAGAGGGCCTCTTCCAACTCGGCAACCGTGTTGATCGTCACAGGATGTTCCATTGCAAATTCCAGCTTCTCTACCGCGCCGCATGCGCTCGGCTACCTCGTGCTCAACGCAACCACGGTGTCATAAGGGTCGCGCTTGCCCGTCGGCAAATGCAGCAGCGTGGCATCCGCCAATTGATCGATCTTCACCGCGCTCCCATCCATTAACAGCCGCGCGCTCTTCACTTCGGCCATCTTCGGTAGCGCGAGCACCGCATCCTGCCAATCCAGCACATGCACGTAGATGGTGTCGCCCTTCTGTGTCACTGCGCCCCAATTGCGCGGCGGCACTTTGCCATAGCCGCGTGTGCCGTAAATGCTCTCCCCATTCTTGGACAGCCACGTGCCCATTTCGCGCATTCTCTCCACGAATTCGTCCTGAATCGTGCCGTCGGGCTTCGGCCCCACATTCAACAAGAAATTCGCGTTGTGGCCCGCCGCCCGCGCCAGATAGTGGATCAACTGCCGGGTCGACTTAAAGCGCTTGTCGGTCTCGTTGTAGCCCCACGCGCCGTTTATCGTGTCACAACTCTCGAGTGGTAGATTCCCGATCTCCGCCTCGCCGCTGAACCCCGTCGTGTTCTGCCCGGGAAGGTCCTTCTCAAACATCTGGAAATCCTCACCGGCAAACGGCTTCAGGTGGTGGTTGTTGCCCACCAGCGCCGCAGGCTGCAGTTTGTGGATCAGGTCGTAAGTGCGCCGCAATCGCCACGGGGCGTCTTTCTTGTCCCAGATGCCGTCAAACCAGATGCCCGCCACGGGCCCGTAGCCGCTGAGCAATTCCGTCAACTGCGCGTCCATGAAGTCCAGGTACTTGTCGAAATTGCCGTACTCCGGGCGTTCCGAATGGAGGCCCGTCCTGCCCCGCGGGAAATACTCGTTCTGATACCAATCCAGGTGCGAATGGTAAAAAAACAGCTTGATATCCTGCTTCCGGCATTCCTCTGCAAGCGCCTTCAGAACGTCTTTGCCATAGGGCGTGGCATCCACGATATTCCAACTGTTTTGCTGGGTGTCCCACATCGCGAAGCCGTCGTGATGTTTGCTGGTGATGGTGATGTATTTCATCCCGGCCGCTTTTGCCAGCGCCACCCACTGCGCCGCGTCATACCTTGCGGGGTTGAAGCGCGGCGGTAGTTTCTCATATTCCGTTTTGGCAATACGATCGTTGTTCATCACCCATTCGCCCTTGCTAAGGACGCTATAGACGCCCCAGTGGATGAACAATCCGAACTTGGCGTCCTGGAACCACTGCCGCGCCGCCAGGTTTTCTTTCGACGGCACGTAGGGCGCTTCCTGGGCGCCAAGCGAAAGCGGATGCATCAGCGCGGCGGTCAACAGCGTCAAGGCCAGCGCCCCGGACTTCATCCTCCGCAAAATGGTCGACGGATAGAAACGCATCTCAGTACCCCAATTCCTTGCTCACCACATTTTTCAGTTCTTCACCCGCGCGGAATCGTCCGTAGTTCTCGATAAAGAATCGCATCGAATCGTCCAGCCACGTAGCCGTGTTGTCGGCGCAATGGGGAGAGAGCAACACGTTCTCAAGGTCGTAGAAATCATGTCCCTCCGGAAGCGGTTCTACATCGAAAACATCCAGGGCCGCTCCCTTGATCCGCTTCTCGCGAAGCGCTTCCACCAGCGCTGTCTCACTCACCACCGGGCCCCGCCCAATGTTGATCAGCACCGCGCTCCGCTTCATTCCCGCGATCTCCGCCTCGCCCACCAGACCCTTGGTGTCGGGCGTGTTGGGCACGGCCACCACCAGATAATCCGCTGCCGCAAGCCCTCGCGGCGTTCTTCAAACGAAACCACGCGTTCCACATGTGGGTCGCCTTCTGAGAGTTCGGGGCGCCGCCGCACTCCCACCACCCTCATCCCCATCGCCGCGGCCCTCCGCGCGCAGGCCCGGCCGATCTCCCCGTAGCCTAAGATCACCATCGTCTTGCCGGCCACTTCCTCCACGTCGAACGGTTCCCAACGGTGCGAAGCTTGCTGCCGCATCATCCGCCGGAAATCCTTCGCGTAGAAGAGGCAGGACGCCACCGCGAACTCGCCTAGCGATTCCGCGAAGACCCCTCGCGCATTCGTCAGCGGAAGCTCGCTCTCACAAATCTCGGGAATCAGCTTTTTCTCCACGCCCGCCATCAGCGAGTGGATCCAGCGCAGCCGTTCGCCCTTCGTCACCGCCAGCCGGATCAACTCCTGGTCGTCCGTATTCAGCACCAGAACATCGGCCTCTGGTGCGCGGGCGGCTACTGTTTCGGCGTCCAGTGTCACGGCCAGCGACACCTCATCGGGGAGAGCATCGAGCAGCGCCAGGCTCTTCATGGCGGGGTTGCATAGAAACAAAATCGAGTGAGGCATTGGATTGTGGGTTTCCCTGGCAGATCTTCCCGTACCCGCGCAGGCATCCGCTCAGTGAACTGCTAGTGTATCAATCCTGGCCTAGGAGGCTATCGGCCCAGGGCGGCCGCCATCTTCGGCGGCAAGCCCATCTCTACGGTGTATTCGGCGTCGTCAAGGGCTTGTGCGTCTTCAGCCATTCCTGGCCCGCTTTGTCGGCGAAGAAGTCCATCCAGACGTAGTGCAACTTCTTCCCCTCCCGCACTTGCGCTCCATGAAAAGAACCCAGCGGGATGTGAAGAATGGTGAACTCCTCCAGTGTCGCGCGCTCTTCGTCCGCCGTCACGGTAATCTCATTCCCCTTGAGGCCCAAAAATAATTGCTCCAGCATTGCGTGCCGGTGAGCGCCCACGGCGTCTGGACCGGTTGTTTCCACTGTTCCCATCGCCATTCGCGGAACGTAATTCTCGGGTAGCAGCGTGCGGCTAACCGTTTTCGGGCTTTTGATCGCCTCGCCATACGGCGTGCAGTCCTTGAACGCCTTCACGAGGGGTTCTTTCTGAAACTCGGGAAACTTCGCCAACTCCTCAAAATCCACTGCGGTCAACTTCCGCCGAATCCTCACCAACTGCATCGCATTCCCCGCGTGCGCCGTGATCTGCCAATCCCAGCCCTGGGGCGCGCGGGCAATCGTCTCACCGCTCACGGCATAGCTGTTGCCCTTGGCCTGCATCGTCCCGTTTCCTGCCACCAGCAAAAAGACCACCGCTTCGTCATGCCGCGCCGGCTCCACGTGAGTTTCACTGCCGCTCACGGTAACCAGATCCACAAGCACCTCGCCCACCTCGCCCACCATTAGCGGCTGGATCGTCACGCCTGTGGCGGCGGCTTTCGCGATGGGCAGGGCCTCCACTGGGATCCGCGCCGCCCACCCCGGCAGAGCGCCGGCCCACAACAAGAGGCAACAGCCAACAAGAAAAACTGCCCGCCTCAAGCCCCGGCTACCGCGCGATTCACTGGTCATAGCGACCATCATACTCGCACGCCGCCGGCGCCGCCCGCCCCGTCTCCCGCCTCGCCCTTCTGCTCCCCGCGCTCCTCCCCACCTTGACACCGGGCGGTCAACTCCCATATGGTTCTCATTCATGTGGCAACAGAACTACGTGCCGGCCGCCGATAGCCTCGCACTCTCCGCTCTATTGGCGGCGTTGCCGCTTCTTGGTTTGCTCCTGCTAATCGGAGTCTTCCGCAAACCTTCCTGGATGGCCGCCACGTCCGGCCTTGTCCTGGCCATCTTTGTCGCCCTCTTCGGCTATGGGATGCCCGTTCCCTTGCTGATTTCTTCCTCATTAATGGGGGCGGCCTTCGGGCTCTTCCCGATCGGCTGGATCCTCTTCAACGCGATCCTGCTCTACCAACTAACCGTGCGAGCCGGGAAGTTCGAGATCATCAAGCATTCCCTGGGCAATCTCACCGCCGACCGCCGCTTGCAAGCCCTCCTCATCGCCTTCGCTTTTGGCGCGTTCCTCGAAGGGGGGGCCGGTTTCGGTTCCCCGGTGGCCGTGGCCGCCGCGATGCTTGCCGGCCTGGGCTTCACCCCCTTCTATGCCGCGGTGCTATGCCTGCTTGCGAACACCGCACCGGTAGCCTTTGGCTCCATCGGTATCCCCGTCTTCACGCTGGCTGGCATCACCGGCCTCCCCCTCGATCGCCTCAGCGCCGGCGTGGGCCGCATCTGCGCCCCCATTTCCGTTTTCGTCCCCGCCTATCTGGTGGTGGTGATGAGTGGATTTCGTGGTCTGATGGGCGTTTGGCCAGCCGCCGCGGTCTGTGGAATCGGCTTTGCCGGCACCCAGTTCCTGGTTTCTAATTTCGTAGGCCCGGAACTCACCGACATCCTTGCGGCCCTGGCCTCCATCATCGGCCTGGTTGTGTTGCTGAAGCTCTGGAAGCCGCGGGAGATTCAGACCACCGTGGCAAACGACCATGATGCGAAGGATCTCCCTCAACCCGAGACCCCCACGGGCGCTCCCGTTCACTCCAATGCCGAGGTCTTCGGCGCCTGGGTGCCCTATCTGCTGCTGGTTGGCTTCGTCCTGGTGTGGGGCGTCCCCGTGGTCAAGCCCTATCTGGACGCGTTCACCTTCCCGATTCCCTGGCCCGGGCTGCACAACGCCGTCCAGCGCGTCGCGCCGCTAGTAGAGACGCCATCTCCCTATCCGGCGATCTTCAAGCTCGACCTTCTGGCCGCCTCCGGTACCGCCTGCCTGATTGCCTGCATCTTTGCCGCGATCTTCCTCCGGATCTCTCCCGCGAAGTTTGCGCTCACCGCCAGGGATGTCGCCATCCAGATGGCCAAGCCCACTCTCACCATTTGCTCGGTGCTGGCCCTGTCCTTCCTGATGAACTATTCGGGCTCCACCATGACACTTGGCCTCGCCTTCGCGGCCACCGGCGTCCTCTTCCCTTTCTTTAGCGCTCTGCTCGGCTGGCTGGGAGTATTCCTCACCGGTTCGGATACCGCCGCCAACGCCCTCTTTGGCAATCTCCAGGTGGTGACAGCCAACACCCTTAACCTGAACCCCGTCCTGATGGCCGCTTCCAATTCAAGCGGCGGCGTGATGGGCAAGATGATCAGTCTCCAGAGCATTGCCGTAGCCGTCGCCGCAGCCGGGATGGCGATCAGTGAAGAATCCCGCCTCTTCCGATATACTTTCCGGCACAGTATCTTTCTGGCCTCTGCCATCGGGCTGGTTGTCGTCTTCTACGCCTATGTCGTTCCCGCCTGGGCTCCCTAAGGCCAAAACGACGCTCTTTGTGAGAATGCGAACGGCCAATTTGTACCAGGATAGTCCATTTAGGACCATATAGTCCTGTTTGTGGTATCCTGATACTTCTTTAGTTCGCTCTCTCTCGCGTGCGGCCAACCACCGCGTGTGCGGGAGGCTTCGCGAAACCCCGGCGCCCGGTTGCCGGTGGGTGAGGCAGGCAGTATGAACGACAACGAACAGCCGCAGTCGGTTCCCACGCCGGAACCGGAACCCGCCCCCAAGGCCCCGGACGCTCCCCCGGCTCCGGTTGCCGCCGATCCAGAAGCTGCTCCGGCGCAGGATGCCGCCCCCCCCGCCGAAGCTGCACCCAAACCGGCCGCCAAGCCAGCCCCAAAAACCGTCGCCCCCAAGCCGCCCGCCGTGATGCAGGCCGAAGCCTGGGAGGGTGAAATTCCTTCCTTCGTCAAGGAAAAATTCGGCGACGGAGTGATGCGGGCCGCCACCTATCGCGAACAGGATTTCTTTGAGGCGGGCCCCGCCACCGTGGTCCCCTTGCTCTACCTTCTGCGCGACGAGTTTGACTACGATTATCTGGTGGAAGAGACCGCCGTCGACTACCCGAAGGATGAAAAACGATTTGAGATCGTCTATGTCCTTTACAGCTTCTCGCGCAACCATCGCATCCGCATCAAGACCCGCGTGGCTGAAAATGAGGAAATGCCCACCGCCGTGCCGGTTTATACCACGGCGAACTGGCTGGAGCGCGAGATCTACGACATGTTCGGCGTGCGCTTTTCCGGACATCCGGACCTGCGGCGCATCCTGATGCCCGACGAATGGCAGGGCTATCCGCTGCGCAAGGATTACGGCATCATTCAACAGGACCAGCGCTGGGTGCAAGAGAACCTGGGCATCGAAAGCGGGCAGTAGCGAGGATGGACGTGGCTGAAGCAACCTTTCTCGATAGCAACGAACTGGTGATCAACATGGGTCCCCAGCACCCATCCACTCACGGGGTGTTGCGCGTCATCCTCAAGCTGGATGGCGAAATGGTGATGGGTGCCGATTGCGTCATCGGTTATCTGCATCGCGGCGTGGAAAAAATTGGCGAGAATCGCACCTACGTCCAGTTTGCCCCTTATGTCGATCGCATGGACTATGTGGCCGCGGTAAGTAACGGGCTGGGTTACTGCCTCGCTGTCGAAAAACTGCTCAATGCGGAGGCGCCACCCCGTGCTCAAGTGGTGCGTGTCATCCTCACCGAGCTCAACCGTATCGCCAGCCACCTCATCTGGTTGGGCACGCACGCCCTGGACATCGGAGCGATCACGCCGCTCTTCTACACACCCTTCGCGAGCGCGAGGAAATCCTCAACATTTTTGAGGAGTATTGCGGTGCCCGGCTCACCACCCACGCCTTCCGCATCGGCGGTCTGCTATACGAGGTGTATGATCGTTTCGCCGAAGATGTCAACGCGTTTTGCGATCGTTTCTCGCCTCGCGTGGACGAGTACGAAGCGTTGCTCACCAAGAACCGCATCTGGGTATCGCGTTTGCGTGACGTTGGCATCCTGAACGCGGCCGACTGCAAACAATATGGCGTCACCGGCCCCGTTCTTCGCGCGGCGGGCGTCAAGTGGGATATCCGCAAGGCCCTCCCCTACTCTGGCTACGAAAACTACGATTTCGACATCCCCGTGGGCACCAACGCGGACACTTACGACCGCTACCTCGTCCGCATGGAGGAGATGCGCCAATCCGTGCGAATCCTTCGTCAGGCGGTGGCCGGGATCCCCGACGGACCCATCATGGGCAAAGTATCCAAAGTGCTCAAGCCACCCGTCGGAGAGGCCTACGTTTCCATCGAAGCGCCCAAAGGGGAGCTCGGCTATTACATCGTCAGCGACGGTTCCACGCAGCCCTACCGTCTGCGCGTCCGGCCGCCTTCCTTCATCAACCTACAGGCACTCGACAAGATGGTCCGCGGCACTCTGATCGCCGACTGTGTTGCGGTAATTGGAACGATTGATATAGTTCTGGGAGAAGTGGATCGATAGGAGAGGGGACAATTTTGGCATGCGGCTTTGGGATAAATTCTTGTTCACTGACCTCGTACAGGGTCTGCTCACCACCTTCCGGCAGCAGAACCCTAAGGACATCGTCACCGAACAGTACCCCGCCCAGCGCCCGGCGATCGCGGAACGCTACCGCGGCGCGCCCCGGCTGAATGTGGATGTCGAAACCAACGAAACGCTCTGCATCGGCTGCAATCTCTGCGCGCTCGCCTGCCCCGAGAATCTAATCGTCGTCACCACTGTCCGCAACGCCGAGACCAAGAAGAAGGAACTCACCACCTTTACCTACGACACTTCCCGCTGCATGTTTTGCGGACTCTGCGAAGATGCCTGTCCGGTGGACGCACTCGAACTTACCCAGGATTTCGAGCTAGCCAGTTTCACCCGCGAAGGCGCCATCTGGGACCGCCAGATGCTGGAGGAGGGGCCCAAGCCAACCAAGTATGAGTTCTAAGCTCACATCCGAAATTCCGTGTGCCGCGTCGCGTCTGCCTCTTCCGGTCCCAATGCCTGAAGCCGGAGAGCCAGCATGTTGATGGACGCCGTTTTCTTCTACTCCTTCGCGCTGCTCACCATCGGCGGCGCCATCCTCACGATCACCCGCAACAACGCCGTCCATAGCGCTCTCAGCCTCATTGGCTCGCTGATCGGAGTTGCGGGCCTGTTTCTGCTGCAGAAGGCCGAATTCCTCTTTGCCGCGCAGATCCTGCTTTACATCGGTGGCGTCACCGTACTCTTCCTCTTTGTCATCATGCTGGTGAATCTCGACGAAGAAGCCAAGTTCCGCCAATTCAGCGGGCAGTGGGTGTTGGCCCTGGTGGCCGTGCTTGGTGTCGCGCTGCTCGCCGTGGGCGGCTTCGCCCGGTACTGGCAGCAGCCCACGACGCGCACGGAGTGGGCGATCGCCGCCAAGGCTCCTGTTGCCACCGAAGGCAACACCGAACGCATCGCCGACGTGCTCTTCTCGGAGTATCTGGTTCCCTTTGAAGCGGCGTCGCTGCTGCTGATCGTTGCGGTGATTGGCGCTGTGCTGCTTGCCCGCAAGCGGGAAGCGCTGGACGCGTCGGAAATCCCAACCGAAGTCCGCGGAGAGGAGGTCTAAGGATGGAAGGTTTGCTCTACCCCATCACCCTCACGCACTATCTCGTTCTGGGTGCCGCCCTCTTCCTGATCGGTACGCTGGGCGTCTTAGTCCGGCGCAACCTGGTGATCCTGCTGATGTCGATTGAGCTGATGATGAACGGGGTCAACGTGAACCTGATCGCTTTTTCCCGCCTCTATGGCGACGTCCAGGGGCAGGTCTTTGCCATCTTCATCATCGCCGTGGCTGTAGCAGAAGCGGCCATCGGGCTGGGGATCTTGATCGCGCTCTTCCGCAACAAGATGACAGTGCAGGCGGATGAACTCCAGTTGCTGAAATGGTAAGGCGATGATCCATGAACTTCCTCGATCTCATCTGGCTCATCCCGCTCTTCCCCCTGATGGGCGCTGCGTTGATGCTCTTCGCCGGCCGCAAGCTCGATCCCCAGGGCACGTCCAAAGACGCCATCGCGCCCGCGCTTCGCGAAGCCATCGCGCGCGGTGAGGTCGTCCCGGGAGCCCATCACGGCCACGCTGCCCATGCGCGACCTAAACCACAACGACGATCACAGCGACGACCACGGCCATCATCAAGCCGATGCGCCCACAAAGAAACTGGTGAGCTATCTGTGCCCCGGCTTCGTCCTGATGAGCTTTCTGCTCAGCGTTGCCGCTACCTACCAACTGGCCTCTTTGGCCACGCGCACCCACGAAGTGATCCTCTATGAGTGGATCGCCGGGATGCCCCTCAAGCTGCTCAACGGTGGCGCTTCCACCCTCAGCGCGCAACTCGGTTTTCTGCTTGATCCGCTCAGCGCCGTAATGATCCTGGTCGTTTCGGGCATTGGCTTCCTCATTCACGTCTACTCCGTGGGCTACATGGCGCATGACGGCGGGTATTATCGCTTCTTCGGCTATCTCAACCTCTTCGTCTTTTTCATGCTGATGCTGGTACTTGCGAACAATTACCTGCTCTTGTTCGTCGGCTGGGAAGGCGTGGGCCTATGTAGCTACCTGCTGATCGGCTTCTACATCCACAAGAAATCCGCCGGTGATGCCGGCAACAAGGCTTTCCTGGTGAATCGCATCGGCGACGCCGCTTTCTTGCTCGCCACCATGCTCATCATGGTCGTCTTCGGCAGCGTCCGGTTTCTGGATATCAACGCCGTCGTTCAAAGCCAGGGCGATCACATGATCCTCGCCGCCTGGGGCCCCGTAGCCATCATCTGCGCCTTGCTTTTCTTCGCCAGCACGGGCAAGAGCGCCCAGTTCCCCCTCTTCGTCTGGCTGCCCGATGCCATGGAAGGCCCCACGCCCGTCTCTGCCCTCATCCACGCGGCCACAATGGTCACCGCGGGCGTCTACATGATCGCCCGCTCGAATGCCCTCTTCCGCCTTAGCCCGGAGGTGATGATTATCGTCGCCACCGTTGGTGCATTCACCGCCATCCTCGCCGCGTCCATCGCCCTTGTGCAAACCGATATCAAACGCGTGCTCGCCTATTCCACGGTCAGCCAGCTTGGCTACATGTTCCTCGCCCTGGGCGTAGGCGCCTATTGGGTGGCGGTCTTCCACCTCTTCACCCATGCCTTCTTCAAGGCTTTGCTCTTCCTAGGTTCGGGCTCCGTCATTCACGCCATGGGCGGTCAGCAGGATATGCGCTTCATGGGCGGGCTCAAGGATAAGATTCCCACCACTTTCGCCACCATGTTTATCGGTTCGCTGGCCATCGCCGGCATCCCTGGTCTCGCCGGATTTTTCTCGAAAGACGAAATCCTCTGGCAGACCTTTGCTTCCCCCATCGGCTCGACGGCGCTCTATGTGGTTGGCCTTGCCACCGCCGCAATGACGGCCTTTTACATGTGGCGCATGATGTTCCTCACCTTCTACGGCAAGCCCCGCATGGATGAGCAGACCCTTGCCCACGTGCATGAATCGCCGGCGACGATGACGGTCCCTCTCACCATCCTCGCCGCCGGCAGCGCCCTCGTCGGCTGGCTGGCCGTCCCCAAGGTGTGGAGCTTTCTGCCAGACTTTTTCCGGACCTTTGAGCACTGGCTTGAACCCGTCACCGGACCCACCATGGCCTCTCTCTCCAGCGAAGCGATCGTCCTTGCTTCCGACGCTGCCGCTCACGCCGAGCATGGCGGTCACGAAGCGATGGAATGGGCGCTGATGGGCCTGAGCGTCGCGCTCGCCGTCGGCGGCATCCTGTTCGCCCGCTCACTCTACCTGCTCCACCCCGAACGCGCCGAGGCGATGCGCGAGAAAGCGGGAGGCCTCTACACCGTTCTCGCCAACAAGTGGTACCTCGACGACATCTACAACGCCGTCTTTGTCCGTGGTCTCGCCCTGGGCGGCGGCCGCCTGATGGCCCGCACCGATAGCAACGTGGTCGATGGCGGTGTCAATGGCGCGGGCTGGCTGACCAAGGCCACATCCACCGTCTCCATTTGGCGGGACACCTGGATCGTGGCGATGGTGCCGTCCGGCTCACCGCGTTCGCGAGGCGCATGGTCTCCATCCCTGTGCGGCTGCTGCAGAACCGGGCCGGTGCAGGCTTACGCCGCTCGGTGTTCGTGATCGGCGTCGTTATCCTATTCGGCCTCTACTGGAGGGTGAATGAGCCATGGCGATCCCCTCTGCTCTCCTTGGTCCTGCTCACCGTCCTTGCCGGATGGTCGTGCTGCTCCTGCTCTCGTCCTGACAACAAGACGCCCATCCGGCTGGTGGGCGAATATCGCGGGCGTGTCGCTCGGCTTCCTGGTCTCCGCTGCCGCTCGTGCTGCGGTTCGACAAGTCCGGCGGCCGGGTTCCAGTTCGTCGAGCGCGTCCAACTGGATTCCCTCGCTCGGCGTCCGACTACATGCTCGGCATCGACGGCATCAGCCTGCTGCTGGTGATGCTCACCACGGTTACCAGCTTCCTTGCCATCCTGTGTTCCTGGAGTGCCGTCGAAGACCGCCTCAAAGCCTACTACTCGATGCTCCTGCTGCTCGAGACGGGCATGATCGGCGTCTTCTGCGCCCTCGACTTCTTCCTCTTCTACGTCTTCTGGGAAGTCATGCTCGTGCCGATGTACTTCCTCATCGGCGTCTGGGGCGGACCGCGGAAGCTCTACGCGGCGATCAAGTTCTTCCTCTACACCCTCGCCGGGTCCGTGCTGATGCTGCTCGGCATCCTGGCGCTCTACTTCCAGTACCGACCAGCAGTTCGGCGAGGGCCTAACACCCGTCGTTCAACATCCACGAACTGCTATGAGCATCGCCCCTGATCGCCGGCGCGCCACGCAGCAGCTGGGTCTTCTGGGCCTTCTTCCTCGGGTTCGCCATCAAGGTGCCGATGTTCCCCTTCCACACCTGGCTGCCCGACGCGCACGTCGAGGCCCCCACGGCCGGCTCGGTCATCCTCGCCGGCGTCCTCCTCAAGATGGGCACCTACGGCTTCCTGCGCTTCTCGCTGCCGCTGCTCCCTGACGCATCGTCGAGCGTGACCATCGTCCGCGTGCTGGTGACGCTTTCGCTCATCGGCATCCTCTACGGCGCGCTGGTCAGCCTGGTGCAGAAAGACTGGAAGAAGCTGGTCGCCTACTCCTCGGTCAGCCACCTCGGCTTCTGCATGCTCGGCATCTTCGCCCTCAACCCCAACGGCATCGCCGGCAGCGTCATCCAGCAGATCAACCATGGGATCTCCACCGGCATGCTCTTCCTCATCGTCGGTGTCATCTACGAACGCCGCCACACCCGCGAGATTTCCGAATACGGTGGGCTCGCCCACGTCATGCCCAAGTTCGCCACCGTCTTTGCCTTTGCGATGCTCAGTTCAGCGGGCCTGCCCATGCTCAACGGCTTCGTCGGCGAGTTCACCATCCTGCAGGGCGCGTTTGAAGCGAACCCGCTTTGGGCAGCCATCGCGGTGCTCGGCGTAGTGCTGGGCGCGGCCTATCTGCTGTGGCTCTACCAGCGCACCATGCTCGGCCAGGTTACCAACGCAAAGAACCTGGGCCTGCCCGATCTCAATCTCCGGGAGATTGCCGTCTTCGCCCCGCTCATCGCCTGGGCGCTCTGGATCGGCATTTATCCCAAACCGTACTTTGAGCTTCTGGAGAAACCGGTCGCCCAGATCGTGGAACGGGTGCGGCCCGGTTATTACCAGGGCATCCCGGCGGAGAAAGCAGTGGAGGCCGCGCATCGATGAGCGAGTTTTACACCAGCCTTGACCATTTCGCGATCCTGCCCGCCATCCTGATGGGCCTGTTCGGCTGTGCCATCTTTCTGTTTGATTTTTGGCTCTTTCCCGCCGCCCGGGAGAAGCGTTACCTCACTTGGTTCGTCATTCTTGCCGAGGTCTTCGTCGGCGTCGCACTCTACCGGCAGTTCGTTTACTTGCAGTCTTCGGGCGCCTCTTCGGTAACCGCTTTCAAGGGGCTGCTCTCCATCGACGGCTTCTCCATCTTCTTCAACGCGATGTTCCTTCTGGCTGCCTTGCTGGCCGCGCTGGTCAGCTATCGCTATCTCGAAGAAGAGCAGGAAAACCACGGCGAGTATTACGGTCTCCTCCTGATGGCGCAGTGCGGCATGTTCTTCCTTGCCTCGGCCACGGAACTGGTTACCCTGTTCATCGGCGTCGAACTGATGACTCTCACTTTCTACGTGCTGGTCGGTTTTCTCGCCCGCGACAAACGTTCGAATGAAGCCGCCATCAAATACTTCGTCCTCGGTTCCTTCTCCAGCGCGTTCCTGGCATACGGCTTCTCTTTGCTCTATGGCCTTAGCGGTTCCACCCGTCTCGCGGAAATCGCCGTTGCTCTCAGCGGCCGGCCCTCCGACGATCCGCTTCTGCTGCTCGCCATCGTCACCACCACTGTCGGCGTGCTCTTCAAACTGGCTGCCGTCCCCTTTCACATGTGGGCGCCAGACGTTTACGAAGGCGCGCCCACGCCAGTCACCGCCTATCTCGCCGTTGGCTCCAAAGCGGCCGCTGTCGCCATGATGTTGCGGCTCTTCGAAGGTCCGCTAGCCAGTAGCCGGGAAGTCTGGGAGCCCATGCTCGCCGTCGTTGCCGTTCTTACCATCACCGTCGGCAACCTCGGCGCACTAAGCCAGAACAGCGTCAAGAGGATGCTGGCCTATAGCGCCATTGCCCACGCCGGCTACATGATTCTGGGTCTCGTCGCCGGCAACGATACCGGCATCAAGGGAGTGGTTGTCTATGCTCTCGTCTACAGCTTCATGAACTTCGGCGCCTTCCTCGCGTTGATCGGGTTGCGCCAGCAAGGCGTCACCGGCGAATCGATGGAAGAGCTGCATGGCCTGATGCGCCGCAACGGCCCCGCCGCCATGATGATGCTCATCTTCCTGGTTTCGCTGGCCGGCATCCCCCCCACCGCCGGATTCATCGCGAAATATTACATCTTTCTGGCCCTGCTCCAGACGGGCCACTACGTGCTGGCGGTGATCGGCGTGCTTTATGTCGCCGTGGCGATCTACTACTACTTCCGTGTCGTCCGGGCGATGTTCCTCGAAGAACCGGGAACCACGTTGAACGTGGTGCCCAGCACCGGCATGCGGGTGGCGTTGGCGGTTACTGGAATTGGCACCCTTGGCCTTGGTATCTTTGCCGAGCCTTTCCTGAGGCTGGCTGGCATGTCGATCTTGCGTTAGGAGATTCCCGATGGGCGAACTCATGGCACATCCCTACTTCGTACCGCTCCTCACCGGAGTCTGCATCATCGCGCTCTTCCCGCTGGTGGCCGGCTATCTGGTGCTGGTGGAACGGAAGGTGCTCGCCGACATGCAAACGCGCCTGGGTCCGATGCGCACCGGTCCTCACGGCTTCCTGCAGCCCATCGCCGACGCCCTCAAACTCCTCCTCAAGGAAGACACCATCCCCGACGACGCAGACAAGGGTATCTTTTGGATCGCCCCCGTCATTGCCGCCCTCACCGCCCTTTCCGCCCTGGCCTTCATCCCCTTTGGCGCGGGCATCATCGTCGCCGATGTCAACGTGGGCATCCTCGCCGTCAGCGCCATGTCCTCGGTTGGCATCATTGGCGTCATCCTCGGCGGGTGGAGTTCCAATTCGCATTATTCTCTGCTCGGCTCCCTGCGCAGCGCCGCCCAATTAGTGAGCTATGAAGTCGCGCTCGGCCTCGGCCTGCTTGGCGGCGTCATGGCCGCTGGCACGCTCAGCATGGTGGAAGCCGTAAACCGGCAACAGCAACAGCATCTTTGGGGCGTCTTCGACAATTTCGGCCTGATGATCATCTCGTTCATGATCTATTTCATCGCCTCTACCGCTGAAACCAACCGCGCCCCCTTCGATCTCCCCGAGGCCGAATCGGAACTCGTTGCCGGTTATATGACCGAATACAGCGGTTTCCGCTGGGCGCTCTTCTTCCTGGCCGAATACGCCGCCATGTGTGTGGTTGCCGGTGTCGCGGTCACGCTCTTCTTCGGCGGCTGGCTGCGCCCCTTTTCCAATGTCGCGTTCCTTGAACTCCCTCTGAACGTGCTCTTCCCAGTGCTCACTTTCGGCATTGCCGGTATCGGTTCGCTTTATCTCGTTCGCAAGCTCAAGCTCGCTCACCAGCGCCTGGTGCTCATCGCCGTCTCTCTGTTCTTGCTCGCCTGCGCTGCTCTTTTCCTCATTCCCTCCATTGCCGCCGCTCTATCCGGACCCTTCTGGTTCTTCTTCAAGCTCAGTCTCCTCATCTACGCGATGATCTGGATCCGAGGCACCTTCCCCCGCCTTCGCTACGACCAGTTGATGAACGTGGGCTGGCTCTACCTCATCCCTCTGGGTATGGTGATGATCCTGGTCCACGCCGTGGTGGGAGTTGCGAAAGGCTAACCCCCGGCCATTCTCCGCTCCGTGATTGGGCTAACGTACTCAAGAAGCATTCCCGGTTGAGTCCCAGGAATCGGCTCTATTTCGTCCGCTTTGCCTCTACACTGGAGAAACCATGTGGGCGAAGAATTTCATTTGCGGCGCGTTGCGCGTCTCCACGGTCGTCGGCTGTCTCGCATTGCCCATTCCGCTTGCCATAGCTCAGCAGGAGTCGGCAAAATCGTCGTCTCCCCCCGCTAGCGGAGTTGTTGTTCTTGGCGAAGATGACTTCGAAAAGGTGCCGGAAGCGGTTCGCGGGCAGTTTCTGGGCGGAACCCCATCGGTGAACCCTTCTCAATCGTCCGGATCCGGGGAAGTGCATCACTTCGACCCTCGCCGTAACGCCGCCGCCGATCTTCGCCAGGCGATCTCCACGGCCAACCGCGATGGAAAGCACGTTCTGGTCGAAGTAGGTGGAAACTGGTGCCCTTACTGCAAGCTCCTTGACCGTTTCTTTGAAGCCCAGCCCGAGGTCGCCCGTCTTCGCCAGAAGAGCTATGTGTTTGTGAAGGTGAATTTTAGCGGCGAGAACCAGAACGCGGAGGCCTTATCGAAGTACCCCCAGGTGCGAGGCTATCCCCACTTTTTTGTCTTGGATGGGGATGGTGCGTTGGTCCGCTCCCAGCGTGTGGCCACTCTGGGCACCAATACCGGATACAGCCCGGAGCGCTTTACTGCATTCCTGAAGGCATCGGCACCCAAACGGTAATCCGCTTCGGCCCGCTAATCCAATTGGAAAATGTGGCTTTGCACCAGCATGTGTGCCAGCGCGCGCTTTCCCTCAGACATCCCCAGTCGCTTTACCGCAATGGCTTCCACGGCCCGCGAGCGCTCCCGCAGAAATGCGATCTGCCAGGGGTTGTTCTGGGTGCTGTTCGTGGTCCCCGCCTGCGTGGGCCGAAAGCTGGAAGAGCCGCCTCCAAGTCCAATCCGGATCTTGGAAAAATCGTAGCGCTTTCCGCCACCCATAGGCTCCACAAAACTGGCCAGATGCAGCAGGAACTTGACGTCAAAGCGATCTTCTGGAAGGTATTTTCCCTTTGTCTCCAGAAACTTAGCCAGCGCAACCACCATCGGATTCCTGTGCTCCGCCATCTCCTGCAAGGAGATATGGCCAATGCTGGGAAGCCCGAGGTCGTAGAATGTGCTGACCTTCATCGCTCTTTCTCCGTGTCTCTAGTATGCCAGTTGATTCCCTTAGATAAGCCCCAATTTTGCGGATTCGGCAATAATGTAACGCTCCAGTACCACAGCAGCCACTCCCTCTCTCAGACGATCTCACCCAGCAAGCCCACTTCCCCTCGAAATCGCGCCACGCGGATCGGCGGCAAGGTCAACAACAACCAAGGCGACATCCTTTCTTTACCGATAGATACCCGGAATCGGGTTCACAGATCGAATCAAAATATCCCTAATGGACCGGTGGAAACAATACCGAAGTGGAACGTTTCCCCAAACGACAACGACCGCCCAATCTGGTCTCTTTAGAATCTTGGCTAGGACTTCACGTGCTGCTCTTGCAGTACGAGGCCCCCGCGAACTCTATCCGCACAAGTACCTTTCGCGGCACATCGCGGGCCCCCTCCTCTTCGTCTCACAAATCGGAAGCGCGGTCACACCGCTGGATCATAGAGAAGCGGGAAGAACTGTCCGCCCATCGCCTCTCCCACGGCCACCGGCGGCACCCCCTCCAACGGAGCGTCGTCCTGGGAGGAGGTCACCCCATCCCGGAACACATTCACCACGGTTGCCCGCCGGGGACGGTCAGACCGGTTCTCGTAAGAACCGTGTACCAGCAGCGAATGGTGGATCGCACACTCGCCTTTCCGCAGTTCAATCGGAACCGGGTGGAAGGCGCTCTTTTGCTCGTCGCTAAGCACCGTCATGATCTCTTCCATGTTTCCCGCGAGTCCCGTAACCGGAAGCAGATTCCACCGGTGGCTGCCCGGCACATACTGCAAGCAGCCGTTCTCCGCCGTGCTATCGTCCAGCGCCAGCCAACAGGTCAGGTGAGCGATGGGTACCGTCCGCGTCCAATAGCTGTAATCCTGATGCCAGGCCACCACCCCTCCGTGCCGCGCGGGCTTTGAGAAAAGCTGGTCGTGCCAAAAGCGCACGGCACCACCCAGGATTTGCGAGGCCGGGATCAGAAACGCGGGATTCCATAGCAGATCGTGAAAGGCCTCCTCCAGCCGCCAAGCCCCCAGCGCGTGAAACAGCACCGTGTCGGGATTTGTGGACTCATTCGAATGAAACTCGTGAAATAGCTTGTTCCCCGGATGTCCCGGGTCGGCGATTCTCGCCAGCGCCTCACGCAAGGCGTCCACTTGCTCTTCGTCGCACAACCGGATGCCGGAGACGAAGCCCTGTTCTTCAAAATGCGCAAGCTGCTCCGCACTAAGCCCGTAGCGCTCCCTGTCCACGGCCCCTTCCGTTCTCGAAAACAGCGTTCCCAAGGGCCGATGCACCATCGATAAATCGTTAATCGTCAAGCTTCGCCACCTCGCCAAACTACAGTGCCATTTAGTGTATTCCAACCAGACGCAAAGGTGCGAATGCGCCAGTTGCTTCCTATTTTGCGCTCGCGCAAGCAAGCGGCAATCAACCATCCTCGCCGCAAACCGGGAGTACAATGAGGCTTAAGGCAACTCCATTCCGAGTTGGCCCCTCACCTCATAGGAGCACTTCCCAAAACGATGTCTCAAACCGTCCCTGTTGCTGAAACCCAACGTCAGTTTACCGTTCCCGAAGGTGGCGCCCGGATTGTGATTACCGCGCCACTCACGGAGGTCATTGATCATGCTGGCTACTTCATTCAAATGAGCATGGCTTCTCTGCCGATCTGGCTGGAAGGCATCCTCAACAAGAAGTACCCAAAATGGCGGGATTTGGAATACAACGACGACGGCACGGCACGCTATATGCCGGCTGGCGTCCGCGTAGTGGAGGAAGCACTGCTTCGGGAGTTCGGCGCGGAGAACATCATCGCCTGCTATCCCGGCGACGTTCACCGCTTTATCGGGCCCAATACCCGGGTAGTGGCGGTTTCCACGCATAATCCCTTGGGCGTTACCTTTGCCGCGGGCGTCTACACGTCCATCTTCGGCTCTTCCAAACAGCCCATCAATTCCCACTATTCCCGCCAGATCTTCGCGGAGATCAAGGCCAGCCCTTACCGGGCTCAGTTTCAGGTGATCGTTGGGGGATCGGGCGGCTGGCAGGTGGTGCAGACAAATCTCTTCGACGAGTTGGGGGTCGATTGCGTGGTCGAAGGCCGCGGCGAATCCCGCGACACGATGGAGATCTTCCACCAGGCGTTGCGTGGTGAAAAACTCCCTCAAAGAATCGATGTCGGCCACCCAAAGTCTCGCGACGAGATCCTGTTCCCAGACAAGCGCACTACCTTTGGCGTCGTCGAAATGACCACCGGCTGCGGCCGCCGCTGTCAGTTCTGTCTGCCGGATCTCAATCCGCAACTGGACATGCCCAAGGATAAGATCCTCGACGCCGTTCGAGCCAATGTCCGGGAAGGGAACAAGCAGATTTCTCTGGCCACCGAGGATATGTTCATCTGGGGCCAGGTCAAGACAGGCATCCCCTTCTATTTCCCCAATCGCGAAGCGCTGCTCGACCTCTACTCCGAAGTGGTGAACACCCCCGGCGTGGAGCAGCACATCTTCAGTCACTCCACCATTGCCCCTGCGGTGGTCGATCCGATCCTCATCGAAAAGCTCACCGGAATCTGTCTCGATAAGAGCCCCATCCACCTCCCTGTCCTCAGCAGCCATCCCAAGCGCAAGGCCCTCACTCCGCTCATCGGCCTTGAGACCGGGTCGGTCCGGATGGCCAAGCAGATCATGCCGGGCAAGGGTTCGCCATTCCCCATCGAAGACTGGCCCAGCGTCATTGTTCGCGGCCTTGAGATCCTCAACCGCAATAACTGGTTCCCGGCGATGACGCTGATCATCGGAAACCCCGGCGAAACCGACGAGGACGTCATGCAGACCCTTGACCTTATTTACGAGGTGGAGCGCAGGGGTCTGTTCGCCTTCTTCATACCCTCCATCTTCACTCCCCTCCACGACACCCGGATGAAGGATGGCGAGGGAGTGAAGGAGACCAAACAGCTCACGCCCCTGCAGTGGCAATTGATGATGAAGTGCTGGAAGATGAATCTGCGTCCCGGCCAGGCAAGCTGGTGGGCGCCCACCGCTTGGCGCGTCGGCGCGATTGGCCTCTGGATGCACAAACTACGCAAGCTTAATGGCCCGAACTTCACCTGGCCATTGCTGATGTTCGCGAATGCCGCGCCCGAATGGCTGCTGGCCAAAATGGGGAAGATGCATCGGCCCCGCCCTGTCGCGGTCAAGACCCGCAAGGAACTTCTGGCTGCCGTCAAACCGCAGCACTGGAAATATCTTCGCGAGGATAACGGCGACCTTCCCGAGGGCTGGCAACCGCCCGCTTCCGCCCCAAGTGCGCTCGAAGAGTTGCGTGTTCTTACCAGATAGCGAGTTTGGGGACGCCCGCTGCGGAGAGCCTCCCGGGTCTTCGCGGCGGGCAGTTCATCGGGCAGCCGCCAAAGGAAACCCAATCGATCGTTCCAGCGTCTTCTAAAGAAGAGGCCCGATTGCCCTATGGCCCCGTCCCCGTCTCACTTTCCGGCTGTTCCCACGTCCCACCCAATACTTGCGCATTGCAGTTCCGGGAACGAGGCACGCCAGATCGAAGATCTGATGCGAAAAGCGGGTCTCTCTTGCATTCGCATTGACCGCGAGGCCGCTTCGCTTCGTTCGTCACGCCCGGTAGCCGAAGCCGCCATCATCCTCGTCAGCCGTGAGGACTATGCCCAAGCGCGCGAAGTCCTCGCCGAATCCGGCTTTCACTCTGCTTCCGGCGCAGCGGAATCGGTTTAGCAAGAAACCTTCAGGAAGCCTTTCCCGCCACGGCGCATACCGCCTGCACCTCAGCCAGCCAGCCTTCAAACCACGCTTGAAACTCCACTAGCTTCTTCTGCCGTTCAAAACTCAGGGGAGTCGCCGGGGGCGCCACCAGTCTCCGCCGCAGAGCCACGGCCTCCTTCACGGCGATCGTATTCGGGAACTCGTCAAACCAGTCGCAGAAGTCCTGGACGAGCGCATCGAGTTGGTCCGCGCGGGCTTCGTCGCCATCCCGCATCGCCGCCCGGAAGGCCAGAAACAACTCCGGCACGGCGCAAGCCACCCCGGAGATGGCACCCACTCCCTCGCTGCGCCACACCTCCCGCAAGAGCCTGTCGTCGCCATTCAATAAGTGGAACGCGCGCGTCTCCCGCTTCTCAATCAGCCAACGCATCCGGGCCCGGTCTCCGCTCGAATCCTTGATTCCCGACACCGCCCCTTCTTCGACCAACTGCCACACGGTATCGAGCGCAATCGGGTTGGTGAAGGCAGGGATGTGGTAAGCCAGAATGGGCACCCGCACTCCCACCCGCCGCGCCAGTTCCCGGTAAAAGCTCTTGATCTCTTCCTGCTCGTAGCGGAAGTAATAGGGCGGCATCACCACCAAACCCGCACAGCCGATCTGCACCGCATGCTGGGCCAGTTCCACCGTCCCCTCTAGCGTGGAGTGCGTCACTCCGGCGATCACGGGCAAGGCCGCGCGCTTCCGGGCGAATTCCAAAATCTTCACCCTCTCCGGCAGGTCGAAGTGAACCATCTCCCCCGTCGTTCCCAGCACGACGATTCCGTCGAGTGGAAAACTGCACAGGAAATCGATCGTCTCCAGAAAGGCGGCCAGATTGGGTTCGTAACTGTCGGTCCGCCTGGGCGTTACCGACGCGGCCATCACACCTTCAAATAACGGCACAGATACCTCGGGCATTTCGAACCTTCAGAATATCGAAGAATGCGCTTCGCGAAACGCATCCGCCTCACAGCTTCAGCAACGTGCGCAGCCGCTTCGTTTGCACACGGCTCACCGGGATCACGGTCTGGCCCTTATCATCCATCCGAAGCTGGTAACTCGACTTGAACCATGGAATCACCTCCCGGATCCGGTTAATGTTCACCAGATAGGATCGATGCACCCGCCAGAAGAGATCCGGGTCGAGACTGGATTGCAGCTCTTCGATCGTTCTGAAGTTGCAAGTGCCTTCCACGTTTGCGCAAACCACCGTGATCAACCCGTCGTCGATGGTTGCAAAGACGATCTCATGCTCGTCCACGATGAAATTGCGATTGTGCGCTTTCACCATTACTTTTGCATTGCGAGGCACCGCGGGGCGTGGGCCGCTCTCGACGGGCTCAGCGGGTTGCAGCTTCGCCTTCTCCGCCAAGTGCCGGCGCGCGCGATCCATCGTGACGGCCAGCCTCTCTTTCTCGATCGGCTTCAACAAATAGTCGAAAGCCTCTTCGCGAAAGGCCTCCACGGCGTACTGGTCATAGGCGGTGGTGAGGATGAAGTACGGTGTCGGAATCTCCTTCTCCCTCAACCGGCGGATCACGTTCAGCCCGTCCAGGCCGGGCATCTGCACATCCAGAAAAACCAGGTCGGGCTCGAAGTCTTCGATCAGCTTGAGAGCTTCCAGGCCGTTGGCGGCGAAGCCCAAAATCTCCACGTCCCTGAATTCGCGGAGCAGATAGGAAAGTTCGTCTCGCGCAAGCTCCTCATCGTCCACGATCAAGGTAGAGATTGCAGCCATGTTTCTCCTTTCCGGGAGGGGCCGCCGCCCCCTGAGCACAATGGTAAACTACGTGATTGGCCTCCGCTCGGATCCGGTCGATTCCTCCTGCGTAGAGGCTAAGGAGACGTTCCTTTGAAAAGCAATGAAACCCCCTCGATCGCTCCGGCGGAAGGTAAGTTGGGCGTTCTGATCCCCGGCATGGGTGCGGTTACCACCACCTTTATCGGCGGCGTGGCCGCCATCCGAAAGGGCCTTGGGAACCCCATCGGGTCGCTCACCCAGATGGGCACCATCCGTCTCGGAAAGCGCACAGACAACCGCAGCCCCAAGATCAACGAGTTCGTTCCCCTCGCCGGTCTCGACGATCTTGTCTTTGGAGGCTGGGACATCTTCCCGGAGAACATGTACGAAGCCGCCGTGAAAGCCGACGTGCTTACTCAGCAGACCCTCGGCCCCATCAAGGACGAGCTCGCCGCCATCCAGCCGATGAGCGCGGTCTTCGACAAAAACTATGTGAAGCTCATCGACGGCCCCAATGTGAAGCAGGGCGCCACGCTGATGGATAAAGCCGAGATGCTGATGGAAGATATCCGTCAGTTCAAGGAGCGCAACAACTGCGCCCGTTTGGTGATGATCTGGTGCGGTTCCACCGAGGTCTTTCATTCGAAGACCCACGTCCACGAGACGATGGAAGCGTTCGAAGCCGGTCTGCGCAACAATGACCCCGCCATCGCCCCCAGCCAGGTATACGCGTATGCCGCCTCTCCAACTCGGCGTTCCGTATATCAACGGTGCGCCCAACCTCACCACCGACGTCCCGGCCCTTTCCGGCTTCGCCCGTGAGAATGGCATCCCCATCGCCGGCAAGGATTTCAAGACCGGCCAGACCTTCATGAAGACCCTCCTTGCGCCTGGCCTCAAATCCCGTATGCTGGGTGTCTCCGGCTGGTTCTCCACCAACATCCTCGGCAACCGCGATGGCGAAGTGCTTCACGATCCCGGAAGCTTCAAGACGAAGGAAGAAACCAAGCTTTCCGTTCTCGATTCGATTTTCCAGCCTCATCTTTACCCGGAACTCTACAAGGAGCTCTACCACGTGGTGCGGATCAACTACTATCCGCCACGCGGCGACGCCAAGGAAGGCTGGGATAACATTGACATCTTCGGGTGGCTGAACTACCCCATGCAGATCAAGCTCAACTTCCTCTGCCGGGATTCCATCCTTGCCGCCCCGCTTGCACTTGACCTCGTTCTGTTCACAGATCTTGCTCAACGCTCCGGAATGCGCGGCATTCAGGAGTGGCTTTCCTTCTATTTCAAGGGCCCCATGACTGCGCCTGGTCTTTACCCCGAGCACGATATTTTCATCCAGCTCATGAAGTTAAAGAACACGCTCCGCTGGATGCGCGGTGAAGATCTCATCACCCACCTGGGTCTGGAATACTACGACTAGCTGCCAATTTAGGCGGGCGGACGCCTTTGGCGTGCGCCTACCACCAACACCATGAAAGTCCTGATTATCGGCGGTAATCTCTTCATCGGCCGTCTGCTGCTTGAGCAACTGCTCGCGCACGGTCATGAGGTGAGCATTCTGCACCGGCGCGACCATCACCCCTTTGGCCCTCAGGTGCAGAACCTGCAGGCAGACCGCAACGACCCCGACGCTGTCAGGGCCGTGCTTGAGGATTCGCGCTTCGACATCGTCTTCGACAACGTCTATGACTGGGAGCGTGGCACCACCGCGGAACATGTCCGTGCTACCGCGCTTGCCACCCAGCCGGACCGCCTGCACCGCTACGTATTCATGTCCAGCGTGGCCGCCTACTTCACCGGCCTTGGCCATAGCGAAAGCGACGAGATCGCCACCGCCGATTGCCCTGACGATTACTGCCGCAACAAAGCGCTCAGCGAACGCGCGCTATTCAAACTGCATCAGCAGCGCGGGCTGCCTCTCGTCACGCTCCGCCCGCCCTACGTCTACGGGCCCGGCAATCCGTTCTATCGGGAAGCTTTTTTCTGGGACCGCCTGCTGCTGGAGCGGCCCATCCTCGTCCCCGGCGACGGCAGCCGCCTGATGCAATTCGTCCATGTGCAGGATCTGGTTACCTGCTGCTTGCGCGCCGCCGAAGAGCCGTCTGCGGTGGGGGAAGCGTTCAACGTCGCCCACGCCGAACCGGTCACGCAACTGGAACTCGTGCAGACGCTCGCCGCTGTCGCCGGCAAGACCCCGGAGATCGTCTTTGTCCCGCGGGAGTTAGTTGCGCAGGAAGGCGGCAGCCAGTTGCACGAACCGCTCTATTTCGGCACTTACTTCGACATGCCCTCCATTACGATGAAGATCGCCAGGGCACAGGAGCGGCTGCACTTTGAACCCCTCGATTTCGCCGGTGGCATGGCGCAAACCTTCGCCTGGTATTTGGAATCAGGAATTCGACGCAAAGAAATTGATTTCACGTTCGAAGACCGTCTCATCGCCCTCGCCCGCTAAGCCATCAGAATAAGCGCACGCGCAGATTGCGAAACCACGTCTGCTGCCCATCGTGATTCTGCAGTGCCACCCGCATGGGGGCCTTGCGGGTGAGCCCCTGAATGCTGCGGTAGCGGCTGCGAGCCACCGCTCTTTCCAGTTCCGCCGATTGAAGCTGGTAACGCAGCACCCTCACTCCGTTCATCCAATGCTCCACCTCGCGGCCATCCACCACCACGCAACTCTCATTCCACTCTCCGGCCGCTTTGCCCTCCCGGGAGGTGGGCGGAAAGATGTCGTAAAGAGCGCCGTTGCCGTGGCTGGGTTCCATTGTTGCGCCCGCGAAATGATCGTCGTCGAAAAGCTGCATCTCCAGGCCCGCCGCTTTCCAGTTTTCCATGTAGTGCGCGTAGGCCAGTAGCCGCTCAAAAGGCCCCAGAGTGTGCGCCAGAAACACAGCCAAAAGCCCCAACACCAGGCCTCTCGCCATGTCGTGGCGCAGAAAGCCGCGGCGCGCAAACAGAAGGATTATCCCCAGCAGAACGGCGCCCCCCAGCGTCAGCCAAGCCGTCCGCACGCGGGCTGGCACCGAATCCTGCCCGCGCCATTGGTCTTCCCGCACGTTGTAAAGGATGCCCGCGTTGCCGCCTGCCGCCACCTTCCACTCCGCGCAGAAAGCGAAGTCGCCGAAAGCCTCGCGAGTGATGATGTCGGCACCCCATTGCCCGCCAGGCAGAGTGCGCAGAACGCCATCTTCCACGCGCCAAAAGCGAGGGTCGATCTCCTTGTCGTGAAGAAAGCGCCAGCCACTCAGATCGCGGCCGTCGAAGAGCGAACGCCAAGCCGGTGAATCACCAAAGAAAGCACTGTCGCGAAGGGCGCTCGATTGCTGGCCCCAGACGTTTCCAGCCAGACACACCAGAAGCACCAGCACGGCCTTGCAGAGGATACCCATTGAAATCTCTGCGCACCATGATCGCAGATCTGGACGTCGCAAACGCGGGTTCGCCTCTTACAAACCGCTCAAGCAGGCCGAGGGTAATAGCCTTCGCGCGCCTGGACCTTCAGTTGCTTGTCTCGAACGCGCAGCTCCAGTTTTCGAAAGGCCGGGCCCGTGCCCGTTTCAGGAGCGAAGCCAAGGCTGTATTGGTTGCGCAGATCCTCCTGAATTTGGGCATAAATCGCGGAGAGCGATTTCTTCGTTGACACCTCAAACAGCGCACCCCGAGAAGGGCGCGAGAGGCTTTCCAGAGTCTTCCTGCCATCCGGCATTCTGCCCGCCATCCTTCCGCCTCGCGCGGGGCCGTTTTCATCAACATAGAGCACGCTGTAAACCAGCGTGTCGGCCCGATGCGCTGCCTCAATCGCGGCCGCCTGGCTCACCTTGCTGCCGAAATCGACGCCGTCCGAAAGAATCAGTACCGCCTTGCGCCCCCTCTGTTTGGCCAGCACCTCATCGCTTGCCAGATACACCGCGTCGTAGAGGGCGGTGCCAATCCCCGCGGGAATCGTTCTTCCGCCGCCCCCCGTGCGCGCCCCGCCGCCCCTTCTGCCGCCATTGCCACCTCTCCGCGATCGTCCGCCGGGGATGGGGATGCCCACCCCCACTTGAAAGGGGCTGGCCGCAAGCGGACTCTGCAATCGGCGTTGCAGTGCCGGTTCGGGAGTCCGCAGGGCTGAGAGAGCCTCTTCAAGAAGCGGCTTCGAAGCGGTGAGATCCTGCAGCAATTCGACCTCTGCATCGAACTTGATGACGAACGCCGAATCCTGCTCCGGGCGCAGCACTTCCTTCAAAAAGCGGCGCGACGCTTCCCGCTCTTCGTCAAGAACGCCCCGCTGGCTCATGCTGGTGTCGATCAGTAGGCCAATGCTCAACGGAAGATCGCTTTGCCTTGAGAAATACTGGATCTCGCGCGGCTTGCCGTTGTCGATGATTTCGAAGTCTTCCTTGGAAAGCGTGTTGACGATGCGTCCCTCACGGTTCTCAACGTTGTAGGCGAAAATGTTCACCACATTTACGTCCACCCGGAACGTGGCGTCGGCCTCGCCGCCGCTGGGGGCGGCCCCCTCCGCGCGCTTGAACTGGGCGGAACTGGCCGCCACCGCAAGCATCGGGAGACCTCCAAGAAATAGACGCCGGGAAACACTGGACATACCGGTACCTTCCGAATAGAACACAGCGCGTGCTCAAAAGTTGCGGCACTCCGCTACGATAGCCACGTATGATCGAAAAGGGGCTGCCCGGCCCGCCCGAAAGGATTGTCCCGTGCCGACGATGAACCGCCAGATCACCCTTGCCGCCCGCCCCAAAGGCATCCCTTCCTCCACCGATTTCCGCTTGGTGGAATCAGAGCTTCCCGATGCCAAACAAGGGCATTTGCTCATCCGTACCCTTTTTCTTTCCGTTGACCCTTACATGCGAGGCCGTATGAGAGACCAAGCCTCCTACGCTGCCCCGGTGGGCCTTGGCGACCTGATGCCAGGGGGTGCCGTGGGCGTCGTGGAGCAATCCCGGCACCCGGGTTTCGCCGCGGGCGACATCGTTGAAGGAATGTTCGGTTGGCAGGCTTACATGCTTTCCCAAGGCGAAGGTCTGCGCAAAGTGGATCCCGCGTTGGCGCCCGTTTCCACCGCCCTTGGCGTGCTGGGAATGACCGGTCTTACCGCCTATTTCGGTATGCTCGATATCGCCAAAACCGAAGCTGGCGAATCCGTATACATCTCGGGTGCGGCGGGTGCGGTGGGCTCCGTGGCAGGGCAAATCGGCAAGATCCTTGGCTGCCATGTGGCCGGCAGCGCCGGAAGTGAGGAGAAGGTGCAACTGCTCAAGGAACTCGGCTTCGACGACGCTTTCAACTATAAGTCGGAGAAGGATTACGCCGCCCGCATCCGCAGCGCATGCCCCCAGGGAATTGACGTCTATTTCGACAATGTCGGCGGCACCATGACCGACGCCGTAGTCCCCCAAATGAACTTGCGAGGCCGCATCGCCGTTTGCGGGCAAATCTCGCAGTACAACCTTGAGCAACCCGAGACCGGCCCGCGCTGGCTATTCCACACCATCGTCAAACGCCTTCGCATCGAGGGATTCCTCGTTTTCGATTTCGCCGCCGAAATCCCCCGTGCCTTGGAGCAAATGGCCGTTTGGTATCGCGAAGACCGCCTGCGGGCGGAAGAGACCATCACGGACGGCCTTGAGAACGCGCCGGAGGCTTTCATCGGCATGCTTCAAGGCAACAACATCGGCAAGCAACTGGTGAGGGTCTCCGAGCTCTAGCCTCCGCCAAGCACGCATATAATGGCACCCATGAAGACGGCATTGATCGCGTTGCTTCTCGCTCTATTGGGTTTGCCCTTCGCCGGGCTAGCCCAAGTGGCGCCGCCCGAGGAAGACGGATACCGGCAGATGCTTGAATCCAAGCGCTCCCTGCACGAACAGATCCTCGGTGAAGCGCGTGCAATTACCAGCCGGGCGGTGGCGGAACTCGCCTCCCCCGCGCAGTGGGAAAGTGTTCGTTCGCAGCGCCAGGAAGAGCTGCGCGACATGCTGGGCCTGCTCCCCTGGCCAGCCCGCACGCCGCTCAACGTCAAGGTCACTGGCACGCTCGACAAGGGCTCCTACACCATTGAGAAGGTCGCCTTTGAGAGTATGCCGCGCATCTACGTCACTGGCAATTTGTATCTGCCCAAGAAGCGCGAGAAGCCGCTGCCCGCGGTGATCTACGTGTGTGGCCACGCTTACTCGCCCCATGGCGACAAAGCCGTTTACCAGCGCCACGGGATCTCGCTCGCCAGGAATGGCTACGCTGCTTTCATTCTCGATTCCATCCAGATCGCCGAGACTTTCGCGTTGCATCACGGCGTCTTCAACCAGGAAATGTGGGACTGGTATTCTCGGGGCTACACCCCTGCCGGTGTCGAGGTCTGGAACGCCATGCGCGCTCTCGATTACCTCGAATCCCGCCCGGAGATCGATTCCAGCCGCTTCGCCATCACGGGCCGTTCGGGCGGCGCGCGCAATGAGCCGTGGTTCCACGAGCCGCCGGTGGATCCCCGCATCCGCGTCGCTATCCCCGTGATGGGCATCAGCACGAACGCCGCTAACGTCGAGGCCGGGACGCAGGCCGGCCACTGCGATTGCATGTTCTGCATCAATTTTCACAAGCAGGACATGCTCCACCAGGGAGCGCTGATCGCTCCCCGCCCGCTGTTGATGATGCATGGCGAGAAAGACAAGCTCTTCCCAGTGCCCGGCTACACCGAATTTGAGCGCGTGGTGGGCAAGCTCTACGAAGAGTATGGGCAAGCCCAGGCCTTCCGCAACATCGTCGTCGACACAGGCCATGAGGATTCGGACTTCCTTCGCGAACAGGCCATCCACTGGCTTGACCAGCATCTGCTGAAGATCGCTCCGCGTCGTCTCGATATGGATTACAGCAACGCGCCTCAGGAACAGCTTTCCGTCTTTGGAGGAAAAGCGCCCATCGATGCGGAGAACGCGCGCGTACACGAGACCTTCACCACCCACACCGGGCTGGAGTCTTTCGAGAGCGTCGCCGCCTGGGAGCAGCGAAAGGCTGCCCTGCGAACCACACTCGCGAAGCTGCTGCCTGAAGCCAGCGACGCCGGATTCCTGTGAGAACCACCCTGCACAAGCCCCGCAACGCCACGGGCAAAGTGCCGGCCATCCTCTACATCGGCTCCAACGGGGAGAGTGAGCGTTACCACAACCTTGTACTTCGCGGCGCCCACTCTCGCGACGAAACGGTTCGCATGGTCGTATGGCCGCGTGGAGTGGGAGAGATCCCGTTTCCTCGCCTGGTTGAGCGCGACCTGTTGCGGGATGCCATGCTCATCGGCGAAACACTGGATTCGCTGCGCCTCCGCGACGTCCGTGCCGCGCTACGCCAGCTAGCCGGGATGCCCGAAGTGGATGCGGCTCGCATCACCATTGCGGGCCGCGGCAGTTCCGGCATCCTCGGGCTCTATGCCGCCATCCTCATGCCAAGCGTGCAACAGGTGCTGCTCATCGATCCTCCGGAAAGCCATCGCGAAGGGCCGGTGTTGCTGAATATCCTTCGCTACACAGACCTACCTGAAGTGGCTGCCCTGGTGGCTCCCCGGCGATTGCTCTTCTATGGGCACATCCCATCGGCCTACACTCACACGCAGCGTCTCTACCAACTGCAAGGGCATGGCGAGCGGCTTTCCGTCGCCATGAATTTGGAGTACATTGCCATGGGTGAATACGGCCACGGCATGGCCTCCGGACACTGAGCGGGCTCTTCTTTCAGCGGGTCTGTCATCATAAAAGAGATACACTGCGAACGAACCCGCTGTTGGAAGGAGCCCTAGGGTCATGGAGAAATTTCAGAACCTCATCGCCGGCGAATGGAGCGATTCCGGAGAGTTCAATGCGAATCTGAACCCCTCCGATCTGAACGACGTCGTCGGCGAGTATGCGCGCGCCGATGCCAAGGCCGCCGAAGCCGCCATTGACGCCGCCGTCGAAGCATTCCCCGCATGGTCCGTCTCCACGGTGCAACAGCGCGCCGACATCCTCGACAAGGTGGGTTCCGCCATCCTCGCCAGGAAGGAGGAACTGGGCCGGTTGCTCTCTCGCGAGGAGGGCAAGACGCTCGCCGAAGGCATTGGCGAAGCGGGCCGCGCCGGGCAGATCTTTAAATTCTTCGCGGGCGAGGCTCTGCGCATTCGCGGCGAAAAGATGGGTTCGGTGCGCCCCGGCGTCGAGGTGGAAATCACCCGCGAACCGGTGGGTGTTGTGGGTATCATCACACCCTGGAATTTCCCCATCGCCATCCCCGCCTGGAAGATCGCCCCGGCGTTGGCGTTCGGGAACTGCGTGGTCCTCAAGCCTGCCGATCTGGTGCCCGGCTGCGCCTGGGCCATTGCGGACCTGCTTCAGCAAGCCGGTATCCCCAAAGGCGTGTTCAACCTCGTCATGGGCCGTGGCTCGGTCGTCGGCGAAGCCATCGTCGAATCTCCCAGACTGCATGCCATCTCATTCACCGGTTCCGTGAGCACGGGCCGCCGCATCGCTGTCCGATGCGCCGAACTCGGCAAAAAAGTGCAGCTTGAAATGGGCGGCAAGAACCCGCTTGTGGTGCTGGACGATGCCGACCTCAAAGTGGCCGTCGGCGCCGCGGTGAACGGCGCCTATTTCTCCACCGGCCAGCGCTGCACCGCTTCCAGCCGCCTCATCGTTACTGAAGGCATCCACGACGCTTTCGTCGAATCCGTGAAGGATGCCGTTTCGAAGCTGATAATCGGAGACGCCCTTCAACCAGAGACGCAGATCGGACCCGTGGTGGACGACTCCCAATTGCGGCAGGATCTTTTTTACACCGACCTCGCCAAGCAGGAGGGCACCGAGGTTATCGGCGGCAAACTGCTCTCTCGCGAGAAAAAGGGCTTCTATCTCGAACCAGCGCTCTTTGTAAATGCAACGAACGACATGCGAATCAATCGCGAAGAAATCTTTGGCCCCAGCGCCAGCGTCATCCGCGTGAAGAATTACGAAGAAGCCCTGGCCATCGCAAATGACACCGAATTCGGCCTTTGCGCCGGCATCTGCACCCAATCTCTCAAGCACGCCAGCCACTTCCAGCGGCACGCCGAAGCGGGAATGGTGATGGTGAATCTGCCCACTGCCGGAGTCGATTATCACGTGCCTTTTGGCGGCCGTAAAGGCTCCAGCTACGGCCCCCGCGAACAGGGCAGCTATGCCCAGGAGTTCTACACCACCGTAAAGACTACCTATATCGCGCCCTAGCTAAACGGAGGAATCCGCACCATGCGCCAGGTCTACGAAGCCTTCACCCCCATGGAGGCGCATTTCTTGCTTGGATTGCTTGAAAGCAATGGAGTCGTGTCCGAAGTGCGCGGGGAAGCCCTGTATGGGATCCGCGGTGGCGTTCCCGCAGCCACTGAGACGTTGCCCACCCTCTGGGTCCTCGACGACGAAGATTACGACAAAGCCCGCGCCGTCGTGGAAGCCTACGACCGCCGGGACGCTCTGCCCGCCTCCCTCGCTGCCGGCGATTGGCTTTGTGCCCAATGCGGCGAGCGGGTCGAGGGCCAATTCACCAGTTGCTGGAACTGCGGGGCGGAGAATCCGGCGCAGGAACTTCCCGGCTAGACCTTCGCGCCCTGTCGTCGCCGGCCTGCGGGAACTTCATCTCTTCGGCACCAAGCCCTGCACCAGCAGCCATTCCCCAAACCGCTCCATCCAGGTGTCGGAGGGCAGTCCTTTCTTGCGCATGCCAAAGCCATGCGCCCCCTTCGAGTAGATGTGCAGCTCCACCGGAGCGCCCGCCCGTTTCCAGCTTTCATAAAGACGAATGCTGGTCTTCACCGGAATGACGGTCTTGTCGTCGTCGGCATGGACCAGGAAAAGCGGCATCGGTTGCGGAGGCGCGCTCACGTCCTCCGGCATCGCCGCGTAGATCGGTGCCGCGAAGTCCGGCCGGCTCTCGCCCCGCCCTTTGAGGGCAACACCCGTCGCCACCCATCCGCCTGCGGAAAAGCCCAGGATTCCTATCCGCCCCGGGTTCACCCCAAACCGGGCCGCGTGCTGGCGAGCCACGCGCATCGCCTGTAACCCATCGGCCACTGCCAGGGGAATCGCCTCCGCCCGCCGCCGCGCCATCTCGGCGGTATCTCCGGCCTGGGCATCGCCGGTGCGCATCAGCCGGTACTTCAACAGAAACACGGTGACGCCGCGCGCCCGCAGCCACTCAGCCACTGCCACCCCTTCATGCTCAATCGCCAGGATGCGAAAACCGCCGCCAGGGGCCACCACCACCGCAGTGCCATTCGCCTTGCCCTTCTCTGGCCCGTAGACCGTCAGGCTAGGCTTGGTGACATTCGCCACCCGTGCGATCCCATCCGTAGGGGGCTGCACCGTCTCCGGCCAGTTCCAGCTTTCCGTACCCGGTGGCGGGCCGTCATACAGCGGTATCACGGGCTCCTGGGCGGGGCAACCGATTGCAGCCACCAGCAGAAAAAGAGCAAAAACAAGCGTTCGCATGCTCCGGAGTATATCGCTTTGCTGGCAGTCCCCCGGGAGAGCTATCCGTCGGGCAGAACCCGGGAGACAGTGGCGTCGGCGGAACCGACGGAGAACCGCAATTGGAGCGGGTCGCCCTTCTGGAGCATGGCGGCATCGCGGACAAGCACGCCGTCGGCGTTGCGAACCAAGGCGTAGCCGCGGCCCAGGATGCCGATGGGGCTGAGGGAATCCAGCCGCGAACGCAGAAGCGCCAGCGTGTGTTGTCTCTCAATGAGCGTACGCCGCGAGAGGTTCAGCAACCTCCCCTCCTGCTCTTCGAGCCTTCCCCTCACCTGGGCCAGTTTGAGTCGAAAGTCTAGCCGGCTGAGCCTTGCCAGGCTGCCTTCGAAGACCTGCCGCGCTTCCCCAACTGTTTCCCGCGCAGCATCCCGCAGGCGAAAATCGAGATCGTCAAGACGCTGTGCTCCCGCGGAAAGGCGGCGGTGCAGCAGCGTTTCCACACGCTGGGTGCCGGCCGATTCCAGACGGCGGCGCTTGCGGAGCACGACAATATCCTCCGCATGGCGCAATCGCCGCTCTAGTGAAGCTGCTGCTGCCTGCAGATCGGCGCGGTTAGGTACAACCAGTTCCGCCGCCGCGGAGGGAGTGGGAGCACGGAGATCGGCGACGAAATCGGCAATCGTGAAATCGGTCTCGTGCCCCACCGCCGAAACCACCGGAACCGCGCTCGCCGCGATTGCCCGCGCCACCACCTCCGTATTGAAGCTCCAGAGGTCTTCAAGCGAACCCCCTCCTCGGCCCACGATCACCACCTCGGCCCACGGATTCTCAGAGAACCAGGCAAGCCCCGCGGAAATCTGCTCCGGGGCGCCGTCGCCCTGCACCAACGAAGGGTAAATGCGGATGGAAAGACCCGGAAAGCGTCGCGAGAGTATCTGTAGGATGTCCTGAACGGCGGCGCCCGTCGAAGAAGTAACAATCCCGATGCGCCGGGGAAGCAAGGGAAGGGGACGCTTCCTTTCAGGCGCGAACAACCCCTCGGCGGCCAGCTTGATCTTCAGTTGCTCAAAGGCCAGTTGTAGCGCCCCCAACCCCTTCGGCTCCAGCGTTTCGACGATGAACTGATACTGCCCGCGGGCCTCGTAAACGTCAATTCGACCGCGCGCGGCCACCGCCATGCCATCCTCGGGCCGAAAGCGCAACAGACGCGCCGTTCCCCGGAAGCAGGCACACTGGAGCGTGGCGTCGCCGTCCTTAAGGGTGAAATAGAAGTGGCCCTGACGGGAAAGCTTCACGTCGGAGATCTCGCCCTCAACCCAGATATCCGTGAACTCCACCGAAAGCAGGTCCGCAATCTCTCGGGTGAGCTGTCTGACGCTGTAACGGCGCTCCATCGGCTGGAACAGGAAACTTGGTTGACGGTCGTCCATGATCCTCTTGATAGAAACTGTGAATGAGTCGTAGAAGCGGCGCTTAAGGATAGCTAACCCTTTCGGCCACAATCTCTTAGTCTACAAAAACAGGGTTTGACCGGCCCCTTGTTTTTCGGGTAACGTAGGTCTTTACCCAATCGCGGATTTCCCGATTCAACCCCACACGTTCTGGAGGAACCATGACCCCAAAAGAGGTATTGGCCTTCGCCAAAGAAAAAGGCGCAGTCCAATTTGATCTTCGCTTTGCCGACATCCCCGGTCTCTGGCACCACATATCCTACCCCATCAGCCAACTCGAAGAAGATACCTTCGAGAATGGCACCGGTATCGATGGGTCGAGCATCCGCGCTTGGGCCGCCATCAACGAAAGCGACATGCTGTTGATGCCGGATCCCACCAGCGCTTTCATGGATCCGTTCACCGCGAAGCCGACTTTGGTAATGATCGGCGAAGTGGTGGACCCCATCACCCGCCAGCATTACGAACGCGATCCGCGCTGGATCGCCCGCAAGGCGGAACTCTACCTCAAGAGCAGCGGCCTCGCCGATACTGCCTTCTTTGGGGCCGAAGCGGAATTCTTCGTTTTCGACAACATCCGTTTCGACCAGACCTACCAGCACGGCTTCTACTTCATCGACGCCGAGGAAGGCCGCTGGAACTCCTCCCGCGAGTTTGACAATCACGGCTACCGTCCCCGCTACAAAGAGGGGTACTTCCCCTGCGCACCCACTGATCACTATGTCGATCTCCGCACCGAAATGGTGGAAATCATGGAAAAGTGCGGCTTGGTTGTCGAGTGCCATCACCACGAGGTGGCCACCGCCGGCCAGTGCGAAATCGACATGAAGTTCAACACCCTGCTGAAGACTGCGGACAACATGATGTTGTACAAGTACATCGTCCGCAACACAGCTTCCCAGGCCGGTAAGACGGTAACGTTTATGCCCAAGCCCATCTTTGGCGATAACGGCAGCGGGATGCACTGCCACCAGAGTCTTTGGAATGAAGGCAAGCCGCTCTTCGCCGGCGACGGCTATGCCGGGCTGAGCCAGATGGCAATGTGGTACATCGGCGGCCTGCTGAAGCACGCCCGCGCTCTCTCCGCGATCATCGCCCCCACCACCAATAGCTATAAGCGACTGGTGCCGGGCTATGAAGCGCCGGTAAACCTGGCCTACTCCCGCCGCAACCGCTCTGCTGCCGTTCGGATTCCGATGTATTCTTCCAGCCCCAAAGCGAAGCGTGTCGAATTCCGTCCGCCAGACCCCTCGGCGAACCCCTACCTGGCCTTTGCCGCGATGATGATGGCCGGCCTCGACGGTATCATCAACAAAATCGATCCGGGCGGATCGCTGGATAAGGACATCTACGATCTATCGCCGGAAGAGTTGAAGAGCGTGCCCTCGATGCCCGCCTCCCTGGACGAAGCGCTAACCTGCCTTGAGGAAGATCATGAGTTCCTCCTGAAGGGCGATGTCTTCACCCAGGAGATCATCGAAGCGTTCGTCACCTACAAACGGAAAGCGGAAGCGGAAGCGGTTCGCTTGCGGCCGCATCCTTACGAGTTCATGCTTTACTACGACATCTAGAAAAGCGCGCGGGCTGCCCTCCGCCGAGGGCAGCCCCGCACGCTTGCGGATGGGGCAATCGGCAGTGCCCCTCCAGTTCGCTGTGGTATTCCCTGCACTCGCCGGAAGTATTGCGGATTCGGGTTTAAAGCCGGGCTAAGGGTGACCTTTGCCCGGCTTTCTTGCGTTCCGGAGGACGAACGCTAGCTAGAGTACCCCTTCGCCGCGCTCGTCATTGCGGATCCGGATCGCTTCGAGCACGTCTGAAACGAACACCTTCCCGTCGCCGATCTTTCCCGTTCTTGCGCTCGAAGCCATGGTGTTCACAACCTCCTCGGCCCGGCTGTCGGCCACCACCACCTCCACCTTCAGCTTGGGCAGCAGTGATACCTCATACTCCTGGCCCCGGTAGATCTCCTTGTGGCCCTTCTGCCGGCCGTGGCCGCGTACCTCAGAAACCGTCATGCCCTCAATGCCAATTTCGTGTAGTGCGTCCTTCACCTTGTCGAACATGTGCGGTTGAATCACAGCTTCAATCTTCTTCATGTCTCTCACTTCCATCGTGGAATTGCGCCTGGAGTGCAAACGTGGCGGGCGACGCGAAAGGGTGGAGCGCAAACGGAGCTCCGGGAGCGCAATGTGCTCCCGTTCCTATCTTGGGACCGGAGCGCACGATTACTGAAACGAAACATTTTTATGCGCATGCAAGAAATTATCGATTGGTTATTGCGGTTGAAATAGCTTTAGACTTTACGATATCGGTCTGACTTCAACATAAGAAAAACCGATACTACGCTGCTTTAGAGGAGAGTCAACCTTGAGAAAAATCCTGCATATGTTTGGTCTTGCCGCTATCGGCCTTGTGACCACCCTGCACGGGCAGAGCGCCGACGACGAGGGGCTCTCGCTGAAAAAAGTCCAGGTAAGTGGCCTCGTGGACGGTTATGTGAGCAAGAGCTTCCAAAACCCCGCGTCCGGCACCATCGCCGCGCGCGCATTCGACACCGACACCAACACCTTCATGCTCAATATGGCGAAGGTGGAAATCCAGCACGCCGTGGAACCCATTGGTTTCCGGCTCGATCTCGGCTTTGGCCGCGGATTTGAGATTTTCAACGGCTTAGAGCCCGGCGGCGCCGCCTTGCAGTACATCCCGCAGGCCTATGTGAGCGTTTCGCCGAAGTCATGGAACGGCTTCCAGATCGACTTTGGCAAGTTCTATACCAGCGCCGGTGCCGAACCCACGGAATCGAACCTGAATTGGAACTACTCCCGATCGCGCATCTACGCCTTTGGCCCCTATTTCCACATGGGCATCCGTATGTCCAAACCCATCAACGACCATGTAACCGCCGGTTTCCAACTGGTGAATGGCTGGGATTCGGTGCGCGATGCCAACAACGGCAAAACCATCGGCCTCACCAGCGCCGTGGAGTATGACAAATTCTCCTGGTACAACACCTACTACGGTGGGCCGGAAAACGCCGGCACTAGCAGGGGCTGGCGCAATTTCTACGACACCGTGGTGAAGGTGGGAACGGACAAAGCGCAAGCCTACGTCAACTTCGACTACGGCCGGATGCGTCCCGTGGACGACGCCGGTTCGCTCTTCACCCAAGAGATCGTCGCGCTCGCCGTCGCCGGACGATTCCATGCCGGCGGCAACTTCTATGTCTCCCCGCGATATGGCTGGTACGACGACCGCGACGGCTGGGCGTTCGGCGACAAGAACACACTGCAGGATTTCACCCTCACTGGCGAGTACCGCCACCCCAAGGGCTTCGTCGGCATGGTGGAATACCGTCGCGACTGGGCGGACCAGGCCTTCTTTGCGCGTGGAAACGATCTTCCCGGTTCGCCAAGCAGCAAGAACGCGGACTCCTTGACGGTCGGAGTTATGATTGTTCTGAACGCGCAAACCTTAGGTAATTGACACCGTCAGAGATCTGTTGATTGCGTGGGACCCACCTCCGTTGTTGAACCGTCTCCGCAGACACGCACCGCTGGCCGCGATGGCCATTCGGAACACCGCGTGAATTCCTGACAATGCCTCAGGACGGGCCATTTGAACCCCCCGTATGCGTCTCTCCGCATGGCCCGGGCCGCTGGTGAATCCCCTGGAGGGATATAAGAGCGGACCTCGATTCTGACAGCCCGCGCGCTTTCCCGTCTGAAGCCCGCCCGGCTGAACTCCCCAGAATCCGAATGAATGCACAGAGAGGAATCTTGCCATGAAGAATCGTTCGATCCAGCGCATGGGTCGTACTTGCCGCTGGCTTTTGCCATTGTTCGTTTTCGCCCTTGCGGCCAGCGGCCAGGAGGCCGACGCGCTTACTCCAGAGAAACTCAAAGAGGCGATTGACGCAGTTCAAACCAACGCCAACATCATTTGGACCATCATCGCGGCGGCGCTGGTTTTTTGGATGCAGGCGGGATTTGCGATGGTGGAAGCCGGCTTCACCCGCGCCAAGAATGCCGGAAACATCATGATGAAGAACCTCATGGACGCGTCCATGGGCGCGATGATTTATTGGGTGCTTGGGTTCGGCCTGATGTTCGGTGCCACGAATGGGCTGTTTGGCACTTCCCACTTTATGCTTTCCCCTGACAATGCCACCGCCGACGGGCAGTGGCAGTATACGTTCTGGTTGTTCCAGGTGGTGTTTGCCGCCACGGCTGCCACCATCGTTTCGGGCGCCATGGCGGAACGTACGAAGTTCTCTTCGTATTTGCTCTATAGCGTCGTGATCTCCGGGTTGATCTATCCCGTTTTCGGGCACTGGGCTTGGGGAAATCTTCTCGATACATCCCAAAGCCCTTGGTTGGCCACCCGGGGCTTCATTGATTTCGCCGGCTCCACCGTGGTGCACTCGGTGGGTGGATGGGCCGCTCTCGCGGGGGCCATCGTGGTGGGCCCGCGCATCGGCAAGTTTGCGGCCAACGGTTCCGTCCGTCCCATCCCCGGGCATAGCCTAACCCTGGCCGCGCTCGGCGTCTTCATCCTGTTCCTGGGGTGGTTCGGCTTCAATGGCGGCTCAACCACGCTTGCCAACGGAACGGTTTCCCGCATCATCGTCAACACCTTTCTGGCGGGTTGCGCCGGCGCCATCGCCGCCATGGTGGTCTCCTGGTTCCGCTTTGGCAAGCCCGACATTGGCATGACACTCAACGGCGTGCTGGCGGGATTGGTGGGCATCACGGCGCCCTGCGCCACAACCACGCCGCTCGGCTCCATCGTCATCGGGCTCGTCGCCGGCGTCCTCGTGTTCCTCAGCGTGCTCTTCTTCGACAAGATCAAGATCGACGATCCCGTGGGCGCCATCTCCGTCCACGGCGTGTGCGGAGCATGGGGAACTCTGGCGGCGGCTCTGCTGCACGAGAAAATGTTCCTGGGCGGCGAGTACGATCTGGTGGGGCAAACGATCACCCAGTTGATCGGCATTGTCGCCGCCTTCGCCTGGACCTTCGTCACCGCGTTTATCCTGTTCAAACTGATCGCGATGACGGTGGGCCTCCGCGCTTCGGAAGCCGAAGAAATAGAGGGGCTGGACCTGGGCGAGCATGGCGCGGAAAGCTATCCGGACTTCGTCTCCACCAGATAGCGCGCGCACCTTCCCTTTGAATGGTTTCCCCAATGGGGCGCCGTGGCTCTCTTCAGAGGGCCGCGGCGCCCCGCTTCTTGTCTACCAACACCCCTTCGGCAAGGCCGCTGAAGCAAACCAGGCACCAATTTCCACCCACCCCCTTGCCTACGGCTTGCAACAGGAATACGCTGTTGGCCATGACTCGCAGAAGCCATCTCAATTCCTTGCTCGCCGCCGGTGCAGTAACCCTCGTCTATCCCCGAGCCTCCATCGGTGCCACGAAGAAGATCCGCCAGGGAGTGACGCGTGGCGTCTTTCGCCGAACCCCCAACCCCATGACTCTCGACGAGATGTGCCGCATCGCCGCGGAGTTGGGTATCGAGGGCTTTGATTTGATCGGTCCCCAGGATTTCCCCACGCTCAAGAAGTACGGCCTGGTGCCCAGCATGGTGCCTGGGGGTGGCGGCATCAAGGCTGGCGTGAATGACGAGGCGAACCACGCTCAAATTGAACCGAAGCTGCGCGGGTTTATCGACGCCGCGGCAGCGGCCGGAGCGCCGAACGTCATCGTGATGGCAGGAGACCGGGTGGGCCAGGGAAGTAAGGCGATCTCCGACGAAAAGGGCATGGAAACCAGTGTCGCCTTCCTGCGAACGGCGGTGAAACACGCTGAAGATAAGGGCGTTACCTTATGCATGGAGTTACTCAACAGCAAGGTAAACCATCCAGGCTACATGGCGGACCACACCGCTTGGGGCGTGGAACTCTGCAAACGCGTGGGCTCACCGCGAATGAAGCTGCTTTACGACATTTACCACATGCAGATCATGGAGGGAGATGTCATTCGCACCATCCGCGAAAACATCGATTTCATCGGTCATTTCCACACCGCCGGGAACCCCGGCCGCCATGAGTTCGACGAAACCCAGGAACTCAATTACCGGCCGATAATTCAGGCGATTGCCGAAACGAACTACAGTGGCTTCGTTTCGCACGAATACACGCCGCTGAAGGATCCGGTGGCTTCTTTGAAGGAATCCATTCGCGTCTGCACCGTGTAGGCTTCACCGCGCATGGGGCCTCGGCGGGCAATTCGCGGAGAGGGCCTTACTGCTCTAACTGGGGGGTGACGCCGAGCATTTCGAGGACGGAATTCTTCCGGCGGCGGGCCGCTTCTTTCGCCGGAATCGCCATCCATCGGAACAAATAGAGCACAAAGGCGATGTTAGTGCCAAACATCACCACCACGGCCATGAATCCGTAGAGTGCGGGAAGCAACTGCTGGGCTCCGACAGCGAGCACCATCGTAGCAATCGATACCGATGCCGAAATCGCGCTCGCCAGCACGCGTCTGCGTTTCGATTCTCTCCGCAGTTGGCTGTCGCTCAGCCGGCGGACGGCGTTTTCGCCCGGCGTGCTGGCAGCCGGAGTTTTTTCCTCAGCCAAGGCAGTCTCCTCCCGATCCATTGGTGCTCCCCCATTGTGCCAGCAGTTTAGAAAATTGCATGGCGAAGAAAAGGAAACACAGTAAGGAGTAAGGTAATGGGTGCAACCGGAATCGCTGGAGAATAGCACCATTTTCAGCCTGCTCTTTGGAATACAGAACCCTTTGGTTACAAATGGCTTAGTGCATTATTTTGGCGAACTAAACTTCCCTCGATTCGATTTTTGCATTCGATAGCTTTTCTTTACCGGAACTCCTCCTTTGCCCGCATCGCCCCCTTTGATTTCGACGGACCTGCCATACCCTTGCCCCGAAGTCGCCTTTCCCGTTGACGGCGAAAGAGAGGCATCCATTGCGCATCGATCCAATCGAATGCATACGTCAATCCATATTCTTCGTAGACGCGTCCAAGCTCTGCCTCGGCTGAAGTGGGGTCTCCGAAGGCCGAGAGAAACTGGTTGGACGTCATCGCGGCAGCAAGTTCCGCATCCACGCGATTCTCCGTCGCGAGAATTCTCGTTCGCGCGAACAACGTGAGCACGGCGTCGCCGATCCAAGCCTCACGCTGCAAGCGCTCCAGGGTCTCGTCACACGGCATCATTCGATAGTACTAAAAGGGCTTAACTGGCACTTCCCGGGACTCTTGCCGGTACCTTTTCGGCGCGTGCCGTTCCGGGTTGCCACAAATAGAAGAGTCTGTAATGGAAAGATCCGAATATTCATGACAAACTAGCCGCATGGAAGGTATCTCACCGCGCAAGCCCACCTATCTGCCGGCCATGCCGATAGAGTTGGCAAAACTCGACATCCCGGAAGGTCTGGTAATTGACTTGATGGTCCGCCGGGTGGCGATCGACGGCACGGTGAGCCTCAGCGGGCTCGGCGACCGGTTGAAGCTTTCCCCAGGAGTGCTCTACCCCCTATTCCAGCAGCTTCGCAAGATGCAATACATCGAAGTGACGGGGATGCAGGGGGACGATTACATCTTCACTCTCACCGTCGCCGGGCGCACCTTCGCCCAGGATCGCTTCAACATTTCGCAGTACGCGGGACCGGCGCCGGTGTCGCTAAACGTCTACGCCCAAGCCGTCAAGAAGCAGGGCGCTAAGGTCAAGCTCAACCGGGAACGGCTGAAGGAAGTGCTCTCCGATCTGGTGATCACCGACGAGATGCTCGACCAGCTCGGCCCGGCCGTGGTCTCCCAGTCCTCGATCTTCCTTTATGGGCCCAGCGGCAATGGCAAGACCAGCATGATGGAGCGCCTGCACCGGGTCTATGGGGACGCCGTGGTCATTCCCTACGCGGTCGAAGTGGACAATCAGATTGTCGTCACCTATGACCCCGCCTTGCACCATCGCATCGAATACGACGAGCCTCGCATGGACCAGCGCTGGGTCGTCTGCCGCCGCCCTTACATCGTGGTCGGCGGCGAGCTTGAACCCAGCATGCTCGAATTGAAGCTGGACGCCTCCTCCAAGATCTACGCCGCTCCGGTGCAGATGAAGGCCAACAACGGCATCTTCGCGATCGACGATTTCGGCCGCCAGATTGTCTCGCCCACTTACTTGCTGAACCGCTGGATCGTGCCCCTTGATCGCAAAGTCGATTACCTCACGTTGAGCTACGGCGTGAAGTTCCAGATCCCCTTCGAAATGATGGTGATCTTTTCCACCAACCTCGACCCAACGGACCTCGCCGACGATGCGTTCCTCCGCCGTATTCAAAACAAGATCTACGCCGAACCCGTGCAGCGCCATGTCTTCGATGAGATCTTCATGCGGATTCTGGAGGCGAAAGGCATTCCCTACGACGAGGATGCGCCCAACTACTTGCGGGAGCTTTGCGAATCTTCAGGTACCGGGGAACTGAGAGCCTGCTACCCCGGCGATATTCTTCGTGTACTCGAATCCGTCACTACCTACGAGCAGAAACCCTATGTGGTGACCGGGAAGAACATTGACCGCGCGGCGAGCATCTACTTTGCGCGCACCCACGAAGTTGCCATCCTCTAGTGGCGGCGCGCGCCGGGTCTGCGCGAACCCGATCACCGTGCCGCCCTTGCGCCGTCCTGGTGCTGCGCATCTGGTGTAATGTCTCGTGTAAACGATACCGCGCACGGATTCACGGTATACTCACAGAGGGCGCCTGACGTGAATCCACGGTCGGGCCACACTCGGGCTACCATGGAAATCCTACTCACCTTCATCCACATCGTTGTTTGCCTTTTCCTGATCGTCGTCGTGCTTTTGCAGAGCGGCAAGGCAGGGGATATTTCGAGCGCGTTTGGAGGCATGGGCTCTCAGACGGCGTTCGGACCGCGAAGCGGAGCGACGCTACTCACCCGGGCCACGACGGTGAGTGCCGTGGTTTTCATGTTGACGTCGCTCACCCTCACGATTCTCAGCGTCCGTTCCGGCGCCGGCGCCGGAACCATTCTGGAGAATGCAGCCGAGCCCGCTCCCACGGAACAGGCCGCTCCCCCGGCCCAACCCCAGCAGGCCCAACCCCAGTTCGGCCCTTCAGAGGGTGGTAGCGCGCCAACCGGTGCGGCACCTGCCCCGGCTCCAGCGCCGGATGCTCCCAAGAACTAAGCGAATCCTCTGCTCCCCACTAAGGGCCGGCCGGCCCGTTTGCGCTGCAAACTCCGCGCATTCCGGTTCGGCGGCTCCGCTTTTGTGGACGCTCCCGTCGCCCGCATGATACCCTGACAGGTTGCTATCCCTGCGTCTTCGCGAGATGCCGCGTGAGGTGGAAAAGCGCGCGCGAATCGGGGTCTGCCGGTAAATCGGTACTCCCAACCGGCTCCCTGTGAATTCGGGCTCCACGTCGTCCCCGGGTAGCGTGAAAGTGCCGTATGGACAAGATTCTTCAGCAGCTTGGCAGTCTCTTCCTCAGCTCCCTTCCTAGCGTGGTTCTGCTGATCTTTCTCTACTTCTTTCTGAAGTCCGTGTTGTTCAAACCGCTTGAGAAGGTCCTATCCGAACGCTATCGAAAGACAGAGGGCACTGAGAAGGAAGCGTCGGACGCGATTCGATTGGCGGAGAGCCGGGCCGAGGAGTACGCAAAAGCGATTCACGCCGCCAAGGCGGAGATCTACGCCGAACAGGAAACCCTGCGGCAGAGCCTTGAGGCGGATCGGGACGAGGCAATTGCGGCTGCGGCTCGACGTACCGCAGTGCTGGTCGCCGAAGGCCGTGCCGCGGTGGACGCCGATTTTAAAGAAGCGCAAACCCTGGTGGAACAGGAAGCCGCAGTCCTGGCCCGTATGGTGGCGGACAAAGTGCTCTTTCGGGAGGCCGCATGAAGAGACTGTTCTGCCTCTCTATCTTCCTGACGGTTCTGCTCGTTTCTTGCTTTGCCCAGCAAGTTCCCCAGGAGAATCAACACAGTCCTGATACTTCTACAACCGCCAGCCCGGATGCTGCCCATGGCGACGCCCACTCGAACGAAGGCCACGGCTCCTCCTTAGGCGGCGAGCATGTCGACCCCTGGAAGGCGGCAAACTTCGTCATCCTTGTGGGGTTGCTCGTCTACTTCCTCCGGGGTAAGGTCGGTCCGTTCTTTGCGGAGAAAAACAAGGCCATCGCCCGCGGAATGGCTGGTGCGGCAGCGAAGGCCGAAGACGCACAACTCAGGCTGGCGGCCGTTGAGGCCAAGCTCGCCCATCTGGGCACGGAAATCGACGCATTGCGGATACATGCCGCCGAAGAAATGGCGCGGGACCGCGAACGCATCCAACAGGAGACCGCTGTCGCGATGCAGCGCCTTCAGGAGCGGGCGGAGGGTGAGATTCAGTCGGCTACAGCCCAAGCCCAGGCACGGCTTCGCCATCAGGCGGCGGCCTTGGCGCTGGAGCTTGCCGAATCGCAAGTGAAAATGGAAGCGGCAGCCCCCGAAATGCAGAATCGCCTGCTCCAGCAGGCGGTAGAGCGGCTTGGCCGCGCCAATGAGGTAACCCGCAACTGACGAGGCATATGGCGAAAGCGAAAAACCATGGTTAGCGTGCTTCCCACAAAATACGCACAAGCGTTGCTCGACCTGATGCCGGGCGCCGCGGAACCGGCGCTGGATGCCGTCCTGGAGGAGTTGCGCCGCTTCGTGGAGCTTTACGAATCGTCGGCCGAGTTGCGAACCGCCCTCTCGTCTCCCGCGGTCCCCGTGGCCACCCGCCAGAAGGTCGTCTCCGCGCTGGTGGAACGAATGCAGTTGAGCGACCTCGCGAGGCGCTTTCTTCTGGTGGTCTGCGAGCATGGCCGGATGCCCCTCATTGCCGACATGCAGGCTAGCTTTGAGGAACAGATGGACGCCCGGCTAGGCCGGGTGATTGCCGACGTAGGCGTGGCCGCCGCACCCAGCGACCCGCAGAAGGAATCGATCCGAGAGCGCCTTGCCGCCGTCACCGGCAAACAGGTGCGCGCTCGCTTTCAAGTTCAGGACGAATTGTTGGGCGGCTTCCGCGCCCAGATTGGCTCAAAGGTGTACGATGCCTCCGTGAAGGGGCAGTTCGACGCCCTGCGCCACCAGTTGGGAGAGATTCGCTAATTCCGGCGCGCGTTGCGCGGTTGTTGCCGGGTTTGGCCATGGGACCATGGTTGGATGATACGTTGGGCTGGAATGGCAGCAAGCTGCCGGCACCGGCCAGTGAGAAGGTTGTTTCGATATGGCAAAGGTACAGGCTGACGAGATCGTCAAGATTCTGCGCGATCAGATCCAGAACTACGACAGCGCGATCAACGTGGCCGAGGTGGGCTACGTCAAATCCGTCGGCGACGGCATTGCGCGCGTGTACGGGCTTGATAACGCGATGGCGGGCGAACTGCTGGAGTTCCCGCATAACGTGTTTGGCATCGCCCTGAACCTCGAAGAAGATCAGGTGGGTGCCGTGTTGCTCGGCGAAGCCTATTTGATCCACGAAGGCGATGAGGTCAAGCGCACGGGCCGCATCATGTCGGTCCCGGTGGGCCGCAATCTGGTGGGGCGCGTGGTAAACGCGCTAGGCCAGCCCATCGACGGCAAGGGCCCCATTGTGGCGGACGATTACTTCGCCATGGAGCGTCTGGCCCCGGGCGTCGTCGAACGCCAGCCCGTCGAAGAACCGATGATGACCGGCCTCAAGGCCATCGATTCGATGATCCCCATCGGACGCGGCCAGCGCGAACTGATCATCGGCGACCGCCAGACCGGCAAGACCGCCATCGCGCTCGACGCCATCATCAACCAAAAGGGCGGCGACCTCATCTGCATCTACGTCGCCATCGGCCAGAAGCGTTCCACCGTCGCGCAGGTCGTCAAAACCCTCGAAGACTACGGCGCCATGGAGTATTCCATCGTCGTCGCCGCCACGGCGTCTGACCCCGCTCCCATGCAATACCTCGCCCCCTATGCCGGCTGTGCCATGGGCGAATACTTCCGCGACAACAAACAGCACGCCCTTTGCATCTACGACGATCTTTCCAAGCACGCCGCGGCCTATCGCGAAATCTCGCTCCTTCTCCGCCGCCCCCCGGGGCGCGAGGCCTACCCTGGCGATGTGTTCTACCTCCACAGCCGCCTTCTTGAGCGTGCCGCCAAGCTGAGCGACGCCAAGGGCGGCGGATCCCTCACCGCCCTGCCGTTCATCGAAACGCAGGCCGGCGACGTCTCCGCCTACATCCCCACCAACGTCATTTCGATTACCGACGGCCAGATCTATCTGGAGAGCGACCTCTTCAACTCCAACATTCGCCCGGCTGTGAACGTAGGCCTCTCGGTGAGCCGCGTCGGCGGCAAAGCCCAGATCAAGGCCATGCGGCAAGTCGCTGGTACCCTTCGTTTGGATCTGGCCCAATACCGCAACCTTGCCGCCTTCGCGCTGTTTAGCTCCGACCTTGATAAGGCTTCGCAACAGCAGCTCAGCCGTGGCCAGCGCCTGATGGAAGTGCTCAAACAGCCCCAGTTTTCTCCGCTTCCCGTGGAGAAGCAGGTGCTTATCATCTTCGCCGGCACCGGTGGATACCTGGACGATCTTCCAGTTGATTCCGTGCGCAAGTTTGAAACGGAGCTTTACCGCTTTGTCGACAACGCGCATCCGGACATCCTGCGTGAGATCCGGGAAAAGAAGGCGCTCTCGGATGAAATGCGAGAGCGTGTCAAAGCGATCCTCGCCGAGTTCAAGGAACGTTTTGTAACGGAACTGGGGAAGTAGCTCATGCCCAGCTTGCTTGACCTGCGGCGCCGGATTCGGTCAGTCCGCAATACGCAGCAGATCACCAGGGCGATGAAGATCGTCTCCGCGGCGCGTTTGCGTCGCGCCCAGGACCGTGTCACGGCATCCCGCCCTTACTCCAGAGGTTTCAGCGAAGTGCTGCAACAGATCGCTTCCGCGCTGGCCGGGCTGGATTCGACGCAGTTCCACCATCCGCTCCTTGACCGGCGCGACGAGAAGCGCATCCTGGCGTTTGTGGTTTCTTCGGACCGTGGCCTCTGCGGCGGCTACAATGCCAACCTGCTCAGGTTTGCTAAGAAGTTCATCGACGACAAAGCGGCAGTGGGTGTGGAGGTGCGGCTCCATACCATCGGGCGCAAGGCCGATGAGTTCTTCCGCAAGCGCAGCTACTCCGTTCGCGATTCGAACGTCCAGTTTCTCAACCACATGGTCTACGACGATGTGGCCGCGATGGCCCACCGGATGAGCGCGCTGTTTGAACAAGAGGAGTTCGATGCCGTTTATCTCATCTTTACCGAGTTCAGAACGGCAGCCTCCCAAACCGTAACCGCCCGCAAACTGCTGCCGGTGGCACTGCCCAGCGACGGTGAGACGCCCGATTACCTCTTTGACCAGCCCGCGGAAAAGATTCTTAGCTCCATGCTGGCGCAGTATGTCGTTCTCAGCCTTTATCAGGCTTTGCTGGAGGCGAACGCCTCCGAACACGGCGCCCGCATGACCGCAATGGATGCCGCCACTTCCAACGCCAGCGACATGATCCAGAAGCTTGCCATGCGCCTCAACCGGGTGCGCCAGGCCAGCATCACCACCGAAATTATCGAGGTTGTCAGCGGCGCCAACGCGTTTGATTAGTCAGCCGAATTGCCCAGAACAGGATTTGCCATGCTAAGCACCACGAACCCGCACGTAGGGGAAACACAAATCGGAAAAGTGATTCAGGTGGCCGGACCGGCAGTCGACCTGCAGTTTCCCGAAGGCAAGCTCCCGCCGATCTATACCGCCGTGAAGGTCACCAGCGAGGGCTTCAACTCGCCGGAGCCCATCGATATCACGGTTGAGGTGATGCAGCACCTTGGGGAAGGCCGTGTGCGTTGCGTCTCCATGCAGCCCACTGAGGGTCTGGTCCGCGGCTTTAAGGCAATCAGCCTCGGCGGGCCCATCACGGTCCCCGTCGGTCGCGAAACGCTCGGCCGTGTGCTCAATGTGCTTGGCCAGCCGGTGGACGAGCGTGGCCCGGTGAACGCCAAGGCATCCGCCCCGATTCACCGCGAAGCGCCCACCCTCGAAGAGCAATCCACAAGTCTCGAAATGTTCGAGACCGGCATCAAGGTGATCGACCTGCTGGAACCCTATCTCAAGGGTGGCAAGATCGGCCTCTTCGGCGGCGCGGGCGTGGGCAAGACCGTCATCATTCAGGAACTTATCAACAACCTCGCCATGCACCACGGCGGCGTCTCCGTGTTCGCCGGCGTGGGCGAGCGCACCCGCGAAGGCAACGACCTGCTGGCTCGAAATGAACGAAGGCGGCGTCATCAACCCGACGACCTACAAGATCAAACCGCCCTGATCTACGGCCAGATGACAGAGCCGCCCGGAGCGCGCCTGCGCGTCGGCCTCTCCGGGCTGACCGTGGCCGAGTATTTCCGCGACGAGGAAGACCAGGACGTGCTGCTCTTCATCGACAACATCTTCCGCTTCACCCAGGCCGGTTCCGAAGTGTCGGCGCTGCTCGGCCGCATGCCCTCGGCCGTCGGCTATCAGCCCAACCTGGCCACCGAGATGGGCGAGCTGCAGGAACGCATCACCTCGACGAAGAAGGGCTCGATCACCTCGGTGCAGGCCATCTACGTGCCCGCCGACGACTACACCGACCCGGCCCCGGCCACGACCTTCGCGCACCTGGACGCCACCACCAACCTCTCGCGCGCCATCGCCGAGATGGGCATCTACCCGGCCGTGGATCCGCTGGCCTCGACCTCGCGCATCCTCGACCCCCGCGATCGTCGGCGAGGAGCACTACATGGTGGCCCGCGAGGTCGTCAAGGGAATCCTGCAGCGCTACAAGGACCTGCAGGACATCATCGCCATCCTCGGCATCGATGAACTCTCCGAAGAGGACAAGCTCACCGTCGCCCGCGCCCGCAAGATCCAGCGCTTCCTCTCCCAGCCCTTCCACGTGGCCGAAGTGTTCACCGGGATCTCGGGCAAGTATGTGAAGCTGGCCGACACCATCCGCGGCTTCCGCGAAATCGTGGAAGGCAAGCACGACGATCTGCCGGAGCAGGCCTTCTACATGGTGGGTGGCATCGAAGAGGCCATGGCACGAGCGGAGGAGATGGCTGCGGATTAGCCGGAGGCCGCCACCAGTCGACGATCCAAAGCGACAAAGCTAGAAACAGGAACTGCACCTACAGGTGATTACGCCCGAGCGAAAGCTGCTGGACCAGTTCGTTGCCCGCGTCACGCTGCCCGAAGCCGATGGCTACGTCACCCTTCTGCCCGGCCACGCGGCTCTCGTTGGGGAAGTTGGCGACGGCGATCTGGTCTACGAGGTCAGAGGGAAAGGTACGGCATGTTGCCGTTCCCGGCGGCTTTCTGACAGGCGCAGGACAATGTCGTGAAGCATCCTCGCCGAGCTCCGCGCTGTTGCCCGACGAAATCGACCTCGATCGTGCCCGGGGAACCGGAGCGCCGCGCGACTGGAGCGGCTCGGATCCGCTAAGATCCAAGATCGATTA
>JAXHKT010000036.1:0-90551 GCA_034522975.1 Bryobacterales bacterium | reverse complement strand
GGAGTTCCAGCGCTCGGCCCGTGAAGTACTGCTGTGCGCGATGGTCTACCATAGCCGGAGACGCACAGTATGCGTTCGCGAAGACCACGCTGCGGGCGGCTAGGCGGTTCAATTCCGGAGTCAGGTCGCGAGAGCTTGCATGCCACGGACCGGCCCAGGTATTGAGATCGTCGACGATCAGCATCAGGACGTTCGGATTCGTGTTGCGCGCTACAGGAGCGGTGGCGTATGCCCCTGCTCCGGCAAGGCAGCCGAGTATCTCTCTTCGGTTGAACAATGGTGCGTCCTAAAAGTTGTACTTGAGCGCCAGTTGAATGTTCCGGCCACCGCTCGCACCCAGGATCCGGCCAAAGTTCGGATTACTCCGATTCCCTTGCGGATTCGAGAGAATCTTGTGATTCAGCGCATTGAACATCTCAAAGCGGAAAGTGAGGCGATGACCCTCGCGGACCTGGAATTGTTTGTGCAGCGACGAATCCAGCGAGAAGCCGGAAGGGCCGCGCAAGGCATTATACCCAAGCGTCCCGAAGCGTCCAGCGGAAGCAGGCCCAGTGTTATCAAACGCGGCGGGATTCAGCCACGTCAACGCATCGGCATCGCGATTGTAGGGGTCTGTGCCGCTGACGTAATCAGGGCGCTGGCCGTCCACACGTCCATTCCGCACCAGCAGCGTACCCGCGCTGACGTTCAAGGGCAGCCCAGACCGCCACTGTGTGATTCCCTGCACCGTCCAGCCTCCAAAGAAGGCTTTTAGGACGGAGTTGTTTCCCAGGCTACCGGAGGGAATCAGGTAAGAGAAGTTGGAGACATAGCGGTGTCGGATGTCGCCGTCTTTCACACCCATTGAGCCTGCGATGTTATTTGGGTCCTGCAGGGAACCGAGCGTAAAAGTGATGGTGCCATCAGGAACGTAGTATTGTTTGCTATTCGCGTACGTGTAGTAGAAATCGAAGGTCAACCCGCGGGCGAGCCGCTGGTTTAGGGAAAGCCGGAAGGTGCTGCAGCTGATGCGTCCCGCGTTTTCCAGGATGTTTACGTCGCCAAATTCCGGGCGTGGCCGACGGCCCAGGGCGGGGTCCACAAGATTCACGTTCCGCGGCGAAGTGAGGTTTAAGTTGCGCGTGCCCACATAACTGGCCTGCAGGGCGAGCGTGGAAGTTACCGCCGTTTGGACGCTAAAGTTCCACTGGGCGCCGTAGCTATCCTGGCGATTGTAGTCCAGAATTTGGCGCGTGGCGACGAAGTTGGCGGGCAGCAGCCCAGGGTTCGCACCAATCTCGTTTACGGTGGAAACCGGGAAGGGAAAGCCGAACGAATATTGCGGGAACTGGCTGGGAGTGAAATCCGCACCGAAAGGCAGCCGCGGATCAAGAGAGGCCATGTCCATCAGATAGATGGGAACTTGCGGGATGTAGCCGATGGAGCCGCCCGCCCGGACGACGAGTTTCTGATTGCCAAAGGGGCTGTAGACCAAGCCAAGTCGCGGCGCCCAGTTGTTGCGATCCGCGGCGAACATATCCTGGCGTGAATCCGCGATAAACGGGCCGAACGGATCGGAACTCGAGATGTTGAAAAGGCCTTTGAGCGGTGGGAAGTACTCATAGCGCAGGCCGGCGTTGATCTGGAGCTTGTCGGACACGCGCCAGTCGTCCTGCACATAGAATCCGTACTGCGTATTCTTGAGGCCCTTGCCGCCGCCAAACAACATGCGCACCCGGTTTGGCCGGTCAGCAATCAGATCGTTGATGTTGTTGTAGAAGTGGGTCGGTTGGCCGCCCTGGTCGCGATTGTTCATCGTCACGCGGATTTCCGCGCCCATCTTCAGGGAGTGCCTGCCTCGAATGACAGAGAGATTGTCCGTCAGGGTGTAGGTGGTGGGGATGAAATGGAGATACCCTGGCAGGTTCACGTTCACATTGACGCCGGCGGTGCTAATCCACGCAGGGTAGTTTTCCCGGCCGGGCTCCGTACGGAAGAGGTCTGTGCGATTAAAGCCCAGACGCAATTCGTTGAAGATGGTCGGGCCAAGGGTCCAGTTATCCTGCACCACGGCGTTGTGAAAACGGGTGGGAAACACCCGGGTGAGCACTGGAAGGAACTGGGGCGTCGAAACGTCCTGGTTGTTGTAGCTGTAGCGGACAGAAAGCCGGTGAGAGGCAAGGTCCACGTCGCCCCGCATCAAGTAAGTGTGTTCGTCGTTCGCCTGACGGTCGTTCCGCCGGTGAAAGCCCACCAGCGGGTTCGAAGTGGCCTCCGTAATCGGCGGAGACAACTCATTGAAGATCTGCTGCATTGCGGGCTTCAATTGCGAAATCAGCGCAGGGGTCGCGACGTTGCCCGTCACCTGCCGGGGTGAGCGCACCTGTGCGCCTTCGTAGTTGAAGAAGAAGAAGGCCCGATTGCGGACGATGGGGCCGCCCAGATTTCCGCCAAACTGGTTCCATCGCAGTGCCGGACGAGCCAAGCCGGAACGGTTGTTGAAGAAGCTGTTGGCATCGAGTTTGTCGTTGCGGAAAAAATGGAACAGCGAGCCGTGGAATTGGTTGGTTCCGCTCTTCGTGGTGACGTTCAGCACCCCGCCAATCGAACGGCCAAACTCCGCCGACATGGCATTGCCCGATGCTTTGAACTCTTCAATGGCTTCGACGCTCACCGTATTCACCAGGGGCCCGCCGCCGGTGGCGTTGCCCGTTCCCGGAACTTCGCCCAGCGACATGTCCACCCCGTCCAGCAACAGAGAGTTGCCGAATGCCGTGGCGCCGTGGAACTCCATGCCGCCACGCGCTCCAGCGCTAGAAGAGGGGTTCGGCAATACGCCGGCCTGCAAGCCAACCAACTGCTGGAAATCCCGGCCGTTCAACGGAAGCTCTTCGATCTTCGACCGGACCATCGAGACGCCCAGATCGGTTGTTGTTGCGTTAATGATGGGGGCCGAATCGACCACCTCCACCGACTCGCTCACCTGCCCGATTTCGAGCTTCAGGTCAACGCGCGGGCGTGTGCCCGTGTTCAGCGAGAATGCCACCGTGGTGGCGCGCCGGAAACCGTCCATCTCCGCGGTCAATTGGTACCGGCCGGCGGGCAGCAGCGGAAACTCGAAGTATCCTTCTGTGTTGGTGACGGTCTCCCGGCTTACGCCGGTGTCTGGGTTGGAGGCGATCACCCGCGCCCCAACCACCGCTGCCCCGGCGGGGTCGCTGACATTGCCGACCAGAGACCCGCCCCCGATCTGGCCAAAACAAACGATGGCGGCTAACACGACGAGAGCGCATTGCCGGAGAGCTGAAGCAACCGAATTCGACATAGAGACCCTTTCCTGAGCGGTAACGCTACCGATATTGTTATCGATAATATGCTCGATGATCGCTGGTGTCAACAGCAAGGCTGTGTTATCTTGAAGTTCGATGGGCACGGCCACCGACCCAACTTCGCGGCTGACGGGACCAAGCCTGGTAGACCAGACTACGGATCGGCTGCGGCAAGCTATTTTTCAGGGAGCTTATCAGCCTGGCTCTCATTTGAGGGAAATGCGCATTGCGAAGGAACTTGGCGTTAGCCAGTCCACGGTGCGAGAAGCCTTGCAGCGGCTGGAATCGGCTGGTCTGGTGACGAGGACACCAAACGTTGGCACATCGGTCACCCGCCTGAGCCCGCGCGAGGTGAGGGAGCGCGTTGCCCTGAGGGTGCTGCTTGAAGTGAAGGCAGCGCAAGAGGCGTCGGGGCGAATGGGCGATGCCGAGTTCCGGGAGTTAGAAGCGCGGCTTGCGGCGATGGCGGAACCCATCCGGAGGGACGTCTACTATGAAGCGGCGCAAGCTGACCTCAAGTTTCACCGATACATCTGGGAGTGCGCGGGAAGATAACGCCTGCGCCATCTCCTGAGCAGCTTACGGTGCCGCTGATGGCCTTTGTCAGCGTCCTCAGAGCCACCGGGGTGCAGCATTTGGCGGAGGTTACCGAGTCGCACGAGTTGCTGGTGGCCGCTTTGCGCTCGAAAGACCCTGCGCGGATCGCGGAAGCATTCGCGCACGGCGCCAGCAGTTCCTATGAGGACTTCATGGATATCACCCCCATGTCGCAGCGCGCCCAGGCTTTCGGGATGCTGACGATCTCCGGCTGACAGTGGGAGCCTCGAACCGCTGCGGGTGCGCTTGCAGATCAGAGAGTCGCACGCTTCTTCCCGGAAAGAGTTTCTTGCGCTGGGGAGTGAACAATCCGGTTCCCGATGCGGAATAATAACGATGATGATGCGGCGAAGCATTGGTTGGTTAAAGGTGCTCCTTGCGGGTGCAATCTTGTCTTTTGCTTTACAAGGGGGCGCGGCGGTGAAAGTGGAGAAGACGGCCTATGCGGGCTGGCCGAATTGCTATCGGGTTTCGAATGGCGAGATTGAGCTGATCGCGACTACGGATATCGGCCCGCGGATCATGCGGCTGGGCTTTGTGGGCGGACAGAATTTCTTCGCCGAGTTCGCGCCGGAATTGGGCAAGAGCGGCGAGGCGAAATGGATGCCGCGCGGCGGCCACCGTTTGTGGAAGGCGCCGGAAGACACGGTGCTCACCTATGCCCTCGATAACGGTCCCGTGCAGGCGACCGTGCTGGCCGACGGGCTGACGCTCACGCAGCCGGTGGAGGCGGAGACCGGACTGCAGAAGCAGATCACCGTGCGCATGTCCCCGACGGGCTCGGATGTAACGGTGCTGCATCGAATCACCAATACGAGCGGTTGGGCGCTGACCTTTGCACCCTGGGCGCTCACCATGATGGCCCCAGGCGGCACCGCATTCACGGGCTTCCCCCCGCGCGGAACGCACCCGGAGGACCTTGACGCTACGAACCCGCTGGTGATGTGGGCATACACGAATCTTGCCGATCCGCGATGGAAGTTTACGCTGAAGTATCTCTCCCTGCGGCAGGATCCGAGTAACCCGGCTCCCCAGAAGCTGGGTCTCTTCAATGTGCAGACCTGGGGCGCCTACCTGCTTGGCAACGAGCTGTTTGTGAAGCGCTATGAGGCCGACCCGAACGCGGAGTATCCGGACTTCGGTTGTTCGTTCGAGACGTTCACGAACGACGCCTTTTTGGAATTGGAAACGGTGGGTCCGTTGAACACGGTGGCGCCCGCGGATTATGTAGACCACGTGGAGACGTGGACACTGCGGAAGGGCGTCAGGATCCCGGAGATCACGGATGCCGCGCTGGATGCCGTGTTTGAGCCAATCCTTAGTCGTCCCTGAACGACAGGCAAGGGAATTCCCGGAGACGTGACCCGCGTAACCCAATGCTGCCGAGGGGCATCGACAGATTGAGTACGTCTCGTTGTTCTTTTCGGGGACAATGAACTTAGAGGAGGTTTTTAACACCGAATGCGCCGACTTCTTACCGCACTTGTTCTTGTCACTTTTTCGCTGGCCGCGCAATACTCCGTGAAGCCGGAGACACAGATGCCCGGGGGAATTCCCGAGGCAGTGAAAGCGATGCTGAAGGCCGAAGGCCAGTCTGTCTTTGAGGGGGATAAGAAGCTGCTGAGCCTCTTCTATGTCGCCAAGCTCGCCCCTGGTGAAAACGCGGAGATGAACGTCACCCATGCGGACATCGCCCACGGCACGCTGATGGGAATCGCGAGCTTCCCGGCGGATTACCAGGACCGTCGCGGCAACGCCATCAAGGCGGGCACCTACCTGCTACGCATGAGCTTCTTCCCGATCAATGGCGCCCACCAGGGCATTGAGCCGCAACGCGATTTCCTGATTCTCACGAAGCCCTCGATCGATGGCGACCCGGCATCCCAACCGGATTACAAGACCCTGATGGAGACGGCGATCAAGAGCGCCACCGCTTCTCACCCGATGGCGCTGAGCTGCTGGAAGAACGATTACGATCAGGCCCCGGGGTTGGTGAAGGAAGGCGAAGGAGATCATCCCGCCTGGGTACTCTACACGACGATAGGCGAGAAGAAACTTGCCATCATCGTGGTGGTCCAGCATACTGGAAGGCTGAAGCCTACATTCACGAGGCGATGAAAAGAGCGCCGAGTGCATCAGCATGTGCGCCCTTCAGCAAGTTCGTCGCTTGTGCCGGGATCAATGTACGCCCTGCGCTTCAAGCCAGCGTTCGGCCTCGATGGCAGCCATGCAGCCGGCCCCGGCGGCAGTGATGGCCTGCCGGTAGACCTTATCCTGCACGTCTCCGGCGTGAAAGACGCCTTCGATGTTAGTGCGAGCGCCGCCGTGAGAGACGATGTATCCCTCGCTATCGAGGTCTAGCTGTGAGATGAACGGCTTGGTATTGGGGATGTGCCCGATGGCGACGAAGAAACCGTCGATGGCGTAATCGGTTACCTCCATGGTGTTCACATCCTTGAGCTTAACGCCGGTGACGTGACCGGCCTCCACATCCAGAATCTGTTCGACGACGCGGTTGGTGAGAATTTCAATCTTCGGGTTGGCCATCGCGCGTTCGAGCATGATTTTAGAGGCGCGGAACTCATCGCGCCGGTGGACGAGGCGGACGCGGCTGGCGAACTTGGTGAGGAAGGTGGCCTCTTCCATGGCGGTATCGCCTCCGCCGATCACCATCACTTCCTTGCCGCGGTAGAAGAAGCCGTCGCAGGTGGCGCAGGAACTCACCCCATGGCCGATCAGCTTCTGCTCAGACGGCAGATTGAGCCAGCGGGCCGATGCGCCGGTGGCAACGATCAAGGCCCGTGTCTCCACCCACTCGCCGTCGATGTTCAGGCGGAAGGGACGATGCCGAAGATCGGCTTCGATCACCGTGCCGGAGCGATACTGGGCACCGAAGCGTTCGGCCTGCTTCTTCATGTTCTCGACCAGTTCGGGGCCCATCACGCCTTCGATAAAACCGGGGAAGTTCTCCACGTCGGTGGTGATGGATAGCTGCCCGCCGGGTTCATGACCAGCCACCACCAGGGGGCTGAGATTCGCTCTCGCCGCATAGATTGCCGCCGTATTTCCCGCGCATCCGGAACCAAGAATCACTACGTTGTGCATCACTATATGGATGCTACCATGCACCCTCCGGAGCCATGCGATCGAGCAGTCCGGCGTGGACTGAGCCAGGCTCCTGCTACGCTCAGAGATACGATGAACAAGACCACTCCCCACCCGGCTACCGCCGATTCGCTCAGCCCGGAAGAGTTCCGCAAGCATGGCCATGAGGTGGTGGATTGGATTGCCGATTACCTTGCCGGGCAACGGGAGTATTCCGTGCTGCCGAACCGGGAACCGGGAGATCTGATCGACGCGCTCCCGGCCCGCGGCCCTGACGAGGGCGAAGCCATGGACGCCATTTTGCGCGACTTTCGAGAGCAGATCGTTCCGGCGCTGACGCATTGGAATCACCCGCGTTTTTTCTCTTACTTTTCGGTATCGGCTTCCGCAGCGGGCATTCTGGGGGAGATGCTGACGGCGGGCATCAATACCAACGGGATGCTGTGGCAGAGCAATCCGGCGGCCACCGAACTGGAGATGCTGACGCTAGGGTGGCTGCGGGAATGGTGCGGGCTGCCCGACAGCTTCTTCGGGGAGATATTCGATACCGCTTCGATCAGCACCTTTCACGCGCTGATCGCCGCGCGGGAGCGGATTGCGCCGCAGACGCGGGGGCAGGGAGCGCCACGAGGGCTGGTGGCCTATGCGTCGGAGTATGCGCATTCCTCCGTGGAGAAGGGGGCGATGGCGCTGGGCATCGGGCAGCAGCATCACCGCAAGATTCCGGTGGACGCGCAGTTTCGGATGCGCGCGGACTTGCTGGAACAGGAGATTGTCGAAGACCAGCGGCGCGGCTATACGCCCTTCTGCGTTACCGCAACGATTGGCACGACGTCGGTAACCAGCGTGGATCCCGTGCCTGAGATTGCGGCGATCTGCAAGCGGCACGGCCTGTGGCTGCACGTGGACGCGGCCTATGCCGGGCCGGTGGCGATCTGCCCGGATTTCCGCCACCATTTCGAGGGCTGGGAGGAGGCCGATTCGATTGTGCTCAACCCGCACAAATGGCTGTTCACGCCTATCGATCTCAGCGTGTTCTACATCCGCCACCCGGACATTCTGCGGCGGGCGCTTTCGCTGGTGCCCGAGTATTTGAAATCCGCGCAACATCCGCGGGCGGTGAACCTGATGGATTACGGGATCCCGCTGGGGCGGCGCTTCCGGGCGCTGAAGTTGTGGTTTGTGATGCGCTCTTTCGGCCGCTTGAAGATCGAAGAGAACCTGCGCAATCACATCGCGATGGCGCAGAGGCTGGCGGAACGGATTGCCGCGCACCCCCGCTTTGAGGTGACGGCCCCGACGCCGTTTTCGACCGTCTGTTTTCGTCTGCGCGGCGAGGAAGCGGCGAATGCGAAGCTGCTGGAAGCGGTGAACAAGAGCGGGGTGCTGTTTCTCTCTCAAACGCGGCTGGGCGATCTCTATACGCTTCGGCTGGCGATCGGCAGCGTGTTCACCACCCAAGCGGATGTGGACCTCGCCTGGGAGACGATTTTGCGCGAAGCGGAAGCGCTATAGCGGGCGGGCCTACCCGGGTGTGCCATTGAGATGGGAAGTGGCGTTGCGGCCGGGGCGCGCACGGGTGAGCGCGGCCAGCACGGCGAACATCACTACCGCTGAAGCCGGGATGCTCCACAGGGCCAGGCGAAGGCTGCCCGTGGCGTCTGAGAGCTCGCCGATGAGCAGTGGCAATAACCCTCCACCCACGCCGCCGGCGGCGAAGAGCAGGCCGCTGAGGTGGTTCGCCCCTTTGCCATAGTGCTCCAGGAAGTAGGCCAGCGTATTCGCGAAGATCGGGCCGAGACCAAGGCCGATGATGGCAATGCCGGCGATCACCACCGTTGGCGATGGCAGCAGCAAAATGCAAACGCTACCCGCCAAGGTGAGGCCGATACCCGAAACCAGAACGGCGGCGACGCTGGCAAAGCGCAGAATCCAGACGGTGGCCAGACGGCTCACCAGCACGGCGCCCCACAGGGCGGCGGGGGCGGCGGCAGCCAGCACGACATCGGCGCCGGCGACGCGCTGGATGTATGTGGGCGTCCATCCGCCGCTGGCCACCTCCACGCCCACATAGATAAACAGCATCGTCATGGAGAGGGCGGCGAAGCGGAAGCGATGGGGTCTTTGGGCGGCAGCGTCCTTGCTGCCGCCCGAACCTTCGAAATCGGCGACAAAGTAGCGCGAGGCGATCGCCGTTCCCCCAAGCATGGAAATGGAAAGGGCCAGGGGAAACCAGGCGCTGAGATCGCGATCGACAAAACCGGCGATGACGGGCGGAGCGAGCGTGGCGCCGATGCTGAAGAAGAAATTGAGCAGGTTGATCGCCTTTGCGGGCTCGCCGGGCATGAGCGAAGCGGAGCTGAGGTTCGCGGTTGGATTGATGAGCCCCAAACCGAAACCGGATAGACAAGCGCCGGCAAATCCCCAGTGCCAGGAGGGTGCGGCGAGACCCAGCACTCCCGTTCCGCACAGGCAGTAGCCCACCAGCAACAGATGCCAGGCGCGGAAGTGCCGCATCAGCCACACCACCAGCAGGGAACCCACCACGGCCATCAGGAACTGTGCGGTGAAGAGGGCGCCGGCCTGACTATCGGAAAGGCTCCAGCGGCGCATGAGAGAAGGCAGCAACGGGCCGAGCATCGTTGTGGCAACGCCGACAAAAATAAAGAGACCGTGCAGCAGTAGGCGAGGGGCGTCCAAACGCCCAGGATAGCGCGGGAGCAGCTCATTTCCCCAGAGATTTGTCGCGCTTTGACGTTTGAGAGAATAAGAGACCATGCAGCAGCCCTTCGCCCCTGTGCCAGACCAGGAAGAAATCGCCGGGATGGAGCGCCGCCTGCGCTTTTTGCCCACCGTGAACCCGTCGCCACGAACGTTGGATGCGGAGCAGGTGGCGCACTACAACGAGCGCGGTTATGTGACGGGGATTTCCATCTTCAGCGCGGATGAGATTGCGCAGGTGCGGACGCAGTTCGACGGGATTCTGGCCGCCACCATTGCCGCCGGCGGAGACAGCTACTCGATCAGCACGGCGCATCGTACGTACGCGGTGGCATGGGACTTATTGACCGAGCCGCGCATTGTTGCCTGCGTGAAGGATCTGTTGGGGGAGAATGTCATTGGTTGGGGCTGCCATTTCTTCTGCAAGATGCCCAACGACGGCAAGGTGGTGAGCTGGCACCAGGACGCCAGCTACTGGCCGCTTTCCGATTCAAAGACCGTCACGGTTTGGCTGGCCATCGACGACGCCGATATCGAGAACGCCTGCATGCGCTTTCTGCCCGGCACGCACACGCTGGGGCACATCACTTACCGGCTGAGCGAGCAGGACGAAGCCAACGTGCTGAACCAGACCGTGGAGAACATCGAGCAATACGGCGCGCCCGTTTACAACGAACTGCGGGCGGGGCAGATTTCGATGCACTCCGATCTTCTCTTGCACGGTTCCGAAGCGAACATGAGCCCGCGCCGTCGCTGTGCGCTAACGCTTCGTTATTGCGCGGCGGACGTCCGGGCGGGGCTTGGATGGAACGAGAAAGGCGTCCACGTTAGCGGCGGCGACCCCAGCGGGCATTGGGCGAATCAGCCGCGCCCGGTGGCGCCGTAGATCGCGGCTTTCTCCATGGGAATGGACGGACTATTCGATGATCAGTCTGCCGGAGAACTGGGTGGGGCTTCCCGCTGCGGTTGCGACGATTTCGTAGGTGCTTCGGGGCAGACTTGGCACCACCACGTTGATCTGGTTGAGGCCCGCGCCGGTGAGGCCGGCATAGCGGACTTCCGCCGGGAGGCCGCCTATGGTCACCGTGAGGTGATTGCTGGAAACAAGAACAGCGGAGCCGCTGAAGACTCGCCCCGAGGGAACATCGGGCGCGGTGGGGCCGAAGCCCGTTCCATAGATGGCTAGCACTTCGCCTGGCTTGGCCGGGCGGCCGGGGAACGCGGTGCCGCCGGTGGCGCTGCCCACGGGCGTCCCGTCGGAGTGCAGTGCGGACAGGTTGCCGGCGGAATCAAACGTGAAGAAGCCGGGGGCTTCGCGGCTAGCGTAGACAAACGCCGTATCGGTGCCGCTGGGGGTACTAATCTGCACCTGCACCCAGCCCGAGGGGATGCCGGAGGGCGCCTGAAAATTTACTTGGCCGGGGCTGATGAAATGGATGGCCGCCTGCTGGCCGCCGACGAAAACCTGCACTCCGTCCAGGGCGAGCGGCATGCGGTTTCCCTGGAAGTCCGATGTTCGCCAACTTCGCGAAGTAGAAGCGAGGTTCGCACCGAAGACGCTCATCCACGCGCCGGATGCCATGCCCTGCTGGAAGCTGGCCGCATTCACCACGCCTCCCGAGCCGATGCGGGGTCCTCCGGCGGCGGTGTTGCGTACGGCCAGCCGCACCGGGATGGTGCCGGGGTCGCAGGCGAGCGCGCCACAGGAGAGCAGCAGGGACGCGTCGTGGATGCCGTCTGCCAGGCCTCGGGGGTCGGCACGCACAACGATCTGCCAGGTGCCGCTAACCAGGGTCTGAGAGGCGCTGAGCCACGCCGTGTTTCCGGGGGAGACAGTGAGATTCGAGACTCCCGCGACGTCCCGCACGAAGAGCGTTTGGGAGGGGGGAACGGTGGTGGAATCGGAATGGAAAGAGAGCGCTCTCAAGGAACTGAGCACCTTTCCGGGGGCGCGGACGGTGAAGGCGACGGCGACGGAAACGGAGGGGTTCTGCGTGGCCGTGGAAGAGAGGGTGACGGTTGCGGCGTAGGTGCCCGCGCCGAGGCCCGCGGGGTTGGCGCCGATGCTGAGGCTGGCGGGAGTTTGCAGAGAAGCGGGGCCCACCGTGAGCCACGCGGGGAGGTTGCCGGAGACAGCGATAGGCACCGACGCGCCGCCAGCGGAAACGGCTACCGTCGTCGATACCGGCGTGCTGGAGCCGGAGGCCGCAACGAGAGACACCGCGGAACTCGAAACGCTGAGATTGGGGAGCGCCGGGGCGGCCGCCTGGCTGACGGCGACCGTTCTGCCCGCCACGGCGATGCTGCCGTTCCGGGAAGTGGAAGCGGCGTTGGCGGCAACGGAGAAACTGAAGCTGGCGGAAGCGGACCGTGTGGAAGTATCGCTCACCGCGATCCAGCCCGCGTTTGAAGCGGGCGCCCCAAGGCAGCACTGGTCACGGCGCCTGACATTTACCGCAGCGCCGCCGCGGCGCACCGACGCTGGCGGGAGTGACGGTATAGCTGCAGGCCGGGGTGGTAGAGGCACGCCAGGCCGCGGCAAACGGAGCGACGTGGTTGAGGGCCTTTGCGGCGTCGTTGGCATTGGCTACGCCGGTGGGAACCGCCTGATAGTTGACGGCGGGGTTAGAGAACTGAATCAGCGGCTGGCAGCCCGTACAGCCGGTGGAGTAAGCCATGATCGTGAAGAACTTCGGGTTCAGAGACGTCTGTTGATAGCCGCGCGAGTCAGGGAAAAGGCCTCCGCTGGCGCCGCCATTATCGGGGTCGTGGGCCAAGCCAAAGTTGTGGCCGGCTTCGTGCGCGAAGGTGGCGCTGCTGCCGCCGGCGTAATTGTGATGAACCACGGAGAAGGCGAACTGCGCAAAATTGCCGGGGCTGCTGGAAAGCATGAAGGCCATACCGACGGTGAAGTTACCGGAGGAGGGAAGAGGGGGGCTAATCCACAGACTCACCATATCCGCGCCATATTGGTCGCGGAGTGCGTGTACCTGGTCGATACTGCCGTCCGAGGAACTGCGAAGGGCGTTCAGAGCACTCGAGTAGCTGAGGGTGGCCTGGGAATCGTCCCAACTCACTTCGACGGCATGGGCGAGGCGGAACTGCATATTTACGGCGCTGTCGACCATGGCGGCATTCGATTCCGCGATCACCTGATTGACGTGGGCCAACATGCCGGCGCTATCGCCGCGAGCTTGGCGGGCGCGTTCGGTATAGGCCACCAGGACATCCACCACATTGTCCGGGCCGGCACCGCGGATGGGGCTATCGAGGGAAGCTTTCGCGGATCTGCCCGGCTGCTGGATTGCTTGCTCGTCTGGGAGGATTGCATCGCTGGCGGGCCCACGCAGGCCATGAAAGCGTACTTGCCGGATTTCCCCAATCCCGGAAGCGGGGACGAAAATCTCGTAGAATTCTCCATTCGTCAACCGCACGGAAGCGCTGACGGCGCCCTGGTAAACGGTAATGATGGCCGTGCCGTCGTTGGTTTGGCCCACGCGGCCTTGCACGGTGTGGCCGACGCCGTCGGCCGTTGGCGCCACCGAATCCACGAACATCGCGAGGCTGGTATCGGCGAAGAGGTTGAGAGAAAGAACGGGGCTTGCAGAGGCGGCACGCTGGATCGCTGCGCCCGCCGGGAAAGCGCCTAAAGCGGATCGCCACGCTTCAGCCGAAAACCCTGCCGGCCGGCTGCGCAGCACCTCCAGTGGATCTTCCGGATTCGCCTCAAGCCGAGCGGCGCGCGTGCCGTTGGCTGGCGCATCGGTGAACAGCGAGGGTGGCGCCTGTTGCGCGGTTATCGCGGAAACGAGGGTCAGGCTGGCAAGCAGCGCAAGCAGCAGAGCCGGCAATCGAACGTTTGCACCCCGCGCAACGGGGGGGATCTTCATCGAGTTCTTCATAGACACTTCGGCGAAAGAATGAAATTCCGCGGGACGCGAGTCCGGGAGTTGAGGCGAGGTGGCGGGTGCGGCTGCCAGGGAACGCGCTACCGCAAAAACGCCAGCTCTTAGGTTCACACTTCTCTTCGGCAATTTCAAACAAAATCGCGCAAATTTCGCGTATCTCTTGTTAACTCTCCGCCGTGTTGCTGGATTGAAGCTGGCGAGCTGCCCCTTGCGCTATGCTGGGCGTTCCGGGAGCCGATATCGCATGCAATCCATCGCTCGCCGTTCGTTGTTGCAGGGCGCTTGCGCCAGCGCCGCTGTTTCGATAGGCGCAAACGCAGCCCAGCTTGGGGGCGGGGCACATCAGGCCACCATTCTCTACACCAATGATTTCCATAGCGCGTTTGAGCCCGTGCCGGCCTTCTGGCTTCCCGGATCGCCCCGCCTGGGCGGCGCCGCGCAACTGGCAACGCTGGTTGAACGGGAACGGGCCTCGGCGGGCGGCGCTACGTTTCTGCTGGATTCCGGAGATATGTTCACCGGTACGCTCTCCGCGCTCACCCAAGGCGATGCGCTGATGGAAATGATGATCGCGATGCGATACGACGCGATGGGCACCGGCAATCACGAGTTCGATTACGGATGGAAGAGCTTTGAACGGTCCATGCTTCGCGTGGCGTTCCCGGTGCTCTGCTGCAATGTGCGCCACCGGGGCAACGGCATCCGCTTCGCGCGGCCTTACACGATTCTGGAGCGCGAGGGAGTGCGATTGGGCGTTGTCGGAGTGATGGGCAGCAGGGCGGCGCGCTTCACCATCATGCCTTCGAAGGTGGCGGAACTCGAATTCACCGACCCTGTTATCGAAGCGCGCGCTTGCGTCGCCGAACTGCGCGAGGTGGTGGACGCCATCGTCGTGCTGGGCCATCAGGGGCTGCCGGGTCCCATGCAATCCGATGCGGAGAACGACCCCAGCGTGCAGCGGCCGCTGCACGAAGATCTGCGCTTCTGCGACGCCGTGCCCGGCATCGACGTCTACATCGCCGCCCACTCGCATCATGGCTTGGAGCAGCCGCTATTGCATCCCAACACCGGCGCGATCATCACCCAGACCTACGGCTACGGCACCCGGCTCGGGCGCATCAAGCTCTGGCTGGAGGGGCGCAAGGTGAAGAGACACGAAGTGGAATTGCTGAAGGTTTGGAGCGACCGGCTGCCTGCTCATCCGGCGGTGTCGGAACGCCTGGAACATTTCCGCGCGCGGACGGCGGAACAGATCGGCGGCCCGCTGGGAAAGGCGACGGCGCGCTTCACGCGAAAGTACAACGCGGAATCGACGTTGGGTTCGTTCTGCGCGGATGCCATGCGAGCGCACGGCCGGGCCGATGTGGGTCTTACCAACGCAGGGGGCCTGCGCGCCGATCTTCCGGAGGGTCCGCTCAATCGCGGGCACCTCGTCGATGCCTTCCCTTTCGTGAACACCTGCGTCACCCTTGAGTTGACGGGACGCGACCTGAAGGCGGTGCTGGAGCAGGGCTTTTCGCTCGAGGCCGGCATGGTGCAGGTTTCCGGTCTCGTTGCCCGCTACGACCTCAAGAGGGAGCGCGGCGACCGGCTGGTGGATTTGCGGGTAGGGGGCAAGCCGGTCGAGGAGGGCCGCGTCTATCGCGTGGCCACCCACGATTTTCTGGCCGAAGGCGGCGACAGCTATCGCCCGCTCACCCGCGGAAAAATCATCGATAGAGGTCTGCTGATCAGCGAGATGCTCTGCAGCCACGTGAATGAGGCAGGGACGATTTCCCCGCCGTCTCCCGGGCGATTGCAAGCGGTTTGACGCACTCGATGAGGCGGTTTCAGCGGGTCTTTGGCGCGGCCAACTTTGCATCGGCGGCTTCCGTTATGGCCTCTTCGCAAGCGGCTTCGCGCCAATAGCGAGCCGCCCACTCCGCACCGGCCAGCACGATCATTGCGGCAAGAAAACTCCACAGCACGATGGCCGCCGAATTGATGAATGGCCCGTATTCGTGGGTGAGCTTGATGCGCAGCAAGGGCCACAAGAGCAGGTTCAAGTATTTGGCCGCCTCCAGCGCCAGCGCCACCCAGAACGCAGGCAGAAACACCATGCGCGCGGGCACCTTGCGGTTGGGCAACAACCAGTAGATGAAGAAGAGCATCAGCACGGTGATGGGGAAAGCCGCCAACTTCAGCACGAAGTCCCCCACCAGATCGAGCATCGGTTTGGGGAGTGGCAGGCCGAGGTTGGTGAACCACTGCATGTTCACCGTGGTGAGCACGATGGAAAGCATTGCGAGCGAACCGCAGAGAAAGATCATTCCCATACTGAGGATCTGGTTCTTGAGGAAAGAGCGGTTCGTGGTGACCCCCCAGACGCGGTTGAGCGCCACTTCCAGCGGCTCAAAGATTCCGTTGGCGACAAACATCAGCAGCAGCAGGCTGCCCACCTGCACCTTGCCGCGAGTGGCGATGGAGGAGCGCAGGTTGCGCGAGAGAAAATCGCCCACCGTATCGGGAAAATATTGTCCCAACGCGAAGTAGACGGCGTCGGCGGCCTCCCGCCACTGAAGCACGTTCTGGAAGAACGACACCATCACGATCAGAAACGGGAAGAACGAAAGCAGCACGTTGGCGGCAATCGAAAAGCCGTAGACGTGGACCTCCGTTTCCATCCAATAGTTGACGGTGGGCTTGAAGTAATCGACCAGCCCCCGGGGTCGGGCGGTCTGGATGGAACTCACTTCGCCGGTCGTGGCGGGCACCGTGGTGGGCACCGTGGCGAGGGGCTCGCAAATCGGCGGTTGCGGCTCGGCGGGTTTGGCCGCGCTGGACGCATCGGATGAACTCGGCGGCTTGGGCGGCGCAGGGGCCGGGTTGGGTGGGGTGCTTGGCATGGAGACGGCTTGCTGAACGCGAATCGACACAAAAACGGGAAATCCGTGGAAACTCCATTGTCGCAAGCGGTAGCCCGGGAAGCGGAGTTACCAGAAGGCTTCCGTCCGGTTTACGTTTCGCGCTCCCATTCGTCCCAGTCTTTCTTATGCTTCGGCTTCTTCTTATCCTTCTGCTCTTCTTCCACGCGAGCGGGCGGCACGGTACCGATGCGTTCGCGGGCCAAACGCTTTACCTCTTTTGTCACGTCGAGCTTTAGCTTCTTCTTCGCCGGCATCGTATCCTCCTCCGCTGGGCTCCTATTTGGGATCATAGCGTTGATGCACGTATCGACGATCGAAACCCCGGCAATTGTCGTGGATCTGGATGTGATGGAACGTAATCTGGACCGCGTTGCCTCCTACGCGAAAGAGCATAATCTGCGCTTGCGGCCCCATACGAAGACCCACAAGAGCTCCGTGATTGGCCAGATCCAATTGGAGAAGGGCGCGGTGGGGCTCACCGTTGCCAAGGTGGGAGAAGCGGAAGTGATGCTGCGGGCGGAGCCCAAGGATCTGCTGGTGGCTTACCCGGTGATCGGGAGGGGCAAGCTGCGCCGTCTGTTGGAGGTGGCTCGCCGCACCCAATTGACGGTGGCGCTCGACAGCCTGGAAGCGGCAACCGGCCTCTCCGAGGCGGCGGCGAGCGCTGGCTTGGAGATTGGCGTGCTGGTGGAAGAGGACGTTGGATTGGGCCGGGTGGGTGTGCCCTCGGCGGCCAATCTCGTCGATCTCGCTTCGGCGATTGCGCGGCTGCCGGGCCTCTGTGTGAAGGGCTTCAACTTCTACCCTGGCCACGTGAAGGCGCTGGACGCGGAAGGCCTCGCCAAATTCCGCGCTCTCGGCCCCATGCTCGATGAAACGATTTCGTTATGGCGAGCAGCGGGATTGCCCCTCGACGTGGTGAGCGGCGGTTCCACGCCCACGCTCTTCCACTCGCATGAGCTGCCCGGCCTCAACGAAATCCGTCCGGGAACCTATGTGTTCAACGACCGCAACACCATTGAGTGCGGCGCGGTGACGGTGGAGGATTGCGCCGCCCACGTTGCCGTGACCGTGGTGAGCACGAATCGCGCGGAGGGGTTGATCGTCGATGGCGGTTCGAAGACCTTTTCCTCGGACCGTCTGGTGACGGGCGGCGAAGTGACCTTCGGGATGGTGCGAGAGGCTCCCGAGGCACGATTCCTCAAGATGAACGAAGAGCACGGCTACATCGATCTTCCTGGCGCGAGGGATCGCTTCCAGATCGGCGACCGGTTGCACATTCTGCCAAACCACATCTGCGTTGCGGTGAATCTGCATGAGCGCGTCTATGGGGTGCGGGGCGAACGCGTGGAGATGGTTTGGGAGGTGGAAGCGCGTGGGAAGCTGCAATAGACTTCGCACCGTCCGCCACCCGCTTGCATCTACAAGGTGAGAGGGTTTTATTTAAGGATGACGACAGACAAGTCCGCGACAACCGATGCCGAAATTCACCCGTTGATCCGGGATCGCTGGAGCCCCAGGGCCTTTTCCGCGAAACAGGTGACGGGCGATCTGGTTCTTAAGTTATTAGAGGCGGCGCGCTGGGCGGCATCCTCGTTCAACGAACAGCCGTGGCGATTTCTGATCGCCAGCAAACAGCAGCCGGAGGAGTTTGAGAAAGCGCTCTCCTGTCTGGCGGAAACGAACCAGAATTGGGCGCGGCATGCTTCGGTATTGATGCTGACTTTCGTGAAAGAAGAGTTTTCAAAGAACGGCAAGCCCAACCGTTGCGGCGACCATGATCTTGGTCTCGCTGTTGGAAATCTCACGACGCAGGCGACGGCGGAGGGCTTGGTGCTGCACCAGATGGCAGGAATTCTGACGGATAGAATCCGCGAAGTCTATGATGTGCCCGATGGGTTTCATCCGGCAACGGCCATTGCTGTGGGCTACCAGGGAGACCCCCAATCGCTTGAAGAGGATTGGGCGCGAGAAAGTGAAAAGGCGCCAAGGACACGGAAGCCGCTGGGCGAGATCGCCTTCCAAGGGGGATGGGGCCGAGCTTGGCCGGCTGCCAAGTAAGACAGTTTACGGAGGAATGATTTTATGGACTACCAAGACGAAGACACGATCTGAGGAGATTGCCATTGGGATTAGCGAGGAGAACCGGGCTTCGCTGGTGGAATCGCTGAACGGCCTGCTGGCAAACCTCTTCGTACTCTACACGAAGGCGCGAAGCTACCACTGGAATGTCACCGGGGAGCAATTCTTCACGTTGCACGTGGAGTTCGAAAAGCTCTACGATGGCCTGGCGGAAGATCTGGATGCCGTGGCCGAACGGGCGCGCAGCCTGGGCGGTTATGCCGCCGGATCGATGGGCCAGTTTTTGGAACTTGCCACGCTAAAGGAAGCCTCTGGAGTTCCTGCCGCCAACGCGATGGTTTCCGATCTGTGCGGAGACTACGAACGCATGATCTCAAAGCTTCGGCCCATGGTGGAGGATGCGGAAGAGGCCAACGATGCGGGGACCGCCGACTTTCTTACTGGCCTGATGGAGAGCTACGAAAAAACGGCCTGGATGCTGCGCTCGTTTCTGCACTAAACAGGGAAATTGCGCTTAGCGCGCTGGGGGGCGCTGCCCACGCGGCGCCCGCCTGGCGTCTAGCGCAGCCGCCAGCGCGGGAAGCAGCGGAAGGTCTCTCACCCAGATTCCCGTGGCGCGGCGGATGGCTGCCGCGATCGCTGGCGCCACCACCGTGTTGGGTGCTTCGCCCGCACCTGCAGCAGGGATCTCACGGCGATCGATGAGTTCCACTTCCACCTCGGGCACGTCGCTGAAGCGGGGTAATCGATACTGGCTGAGGCGGCGGGTGCGCAGGCGGGTTTCATCCCACTGAATCTGCTCAAATAGCGCCGGGCCAATGGCTTGGATCACATTGCCGGTGATCTGGTTGCGAAGGTTGTCCGGGTTGAGCACGGCGCCGGGGTCGAAGACCATTAGGGCGCGCAACAGCTTCACGTCTTTCCCGCCTGCTTGCAATTCCACAAAGAACGCGAGGCGCGCGTCTTTCTCAATCGTGCAGGCCATGCCTTGCGCCACTCCCGGGCGCCCGCTGCCCTTGCCCCAGCCGAACTTCTCGGCACCTCGAGCGATCGCTTCCTTCAGCCTGGCATCGTCAATATGCCTAAGGCGAAAGGCGATGGAATCCTCCCTCAATCCCACAGCCCATTCCTCCATGTGCAATTCGCGCGCGAAGGTATTCGCCACGGCGGCCAGAGCGCGATAGGAACCCTGGCGCAGCGGGGTGGCGGCGGGGTGGTAGCCAAGGTAGTAAGAGGGAAAGTTGTACGGGATGGGCAGGCCGGAAGCGCCGGAGTTGTAATTGTGGAAATCGAAGGCCTGGATCTGGCCATTGGGGTTTGCCCCGGAGCGCACCTCCACCAACGCGGCGGGCCGGAAATAGTTGGCCTGAAATTCGTCGTCGCGCGTGAAGCACAGCTTCACCGGCTTGCCAGCCTCGCGGGCCAGGCGCGCCGCCTCCACCGCTACCAGCCCGCCCTGTTTGCCGCCGAAGCCGGAGCCGGTGTCGGAGGCCACCACGCGCACATTCGCCTCGGGAATGCGGAAGGTCTTGGCCAGCAATTCCATCGTTAGAAAGGGCGCCTGGCACCCGTAGTAAACCGTGAGGTTGTCACCTTCCCAAACCGCCACCGCGGAAGAGGTTTCAAGCGGCACATGCGCCACGTAGGCGGTGGTGTAGGCGGTGGCGAGTTTGCGCGGCGCGGCGAAATAGCCGTTATAGGCGTCGCCCTTTTGGAGAAGGGCGGGGTAGCGGGCACCCTCCACAAACACCGGTTCCCTGGCCGATTCCTTGAAATGCTCAACGAGCTTTGCTTCCTGGACGAGCGTGGATGCGTCCCAGACCACTCCCAGGCTTTGCGCCGCGGCCCTGGCAGTGAGGGCGTCTGGCGCGACCACACCCAGAAAATCGCCGTCGTGAACCACGGTTACGCTGGCAGGCAGGCGCTCCGCGCCGCGGATGCGCTCAATCTTCGCTTTATAGTGCGGGCCGCGCACCATCGCTCCGAATAGCATGCCTGGCAGGCGTAGATCGCTTGCGTAAATGGGGGCGCCCGTGACGATGGATCTGCCGCGCACCGGCGGCACCGATTGGCCCAGCACTTTCCATTCGCCGGGCGGCACGGGCTTGCGTTCGGCGGGCGGGGGTGGCGCGCTCTCCTTGGCCAGCTTGGCCGCCTCGAACAGCGGCATTCGACGGTTTTGCGGGCCGGCCACAGCGCCGTCCGCGAGGCGGAGTTCGCCAGCGCCGATGCCCCAGGCCTGCGCGGCGGCGGCAAGAAACAGCGCCCTGGCGAAGGCCGCTGTGGCGCGCACGGCGGGCACTGTTTGCGGGGTGGTGAGGCTGGCCCAGGTACCGCCGTCGTCGGGCACGCGCGAGGTGTCGCCCATCACCAGGCTCACCTGGGAAACGGGCACGAAGAACTCTTCCGCCACGGCCTGGGTCAGCAGCGTCCGCGAGCCCTGGCCGAGTTCCACCTTGCCGGTGAATCCCGTGATGCTGCCGGATTCCTCGAACAGGTAACGCGCCGAAATCTCCTCGCCCGGCGATGAAACGGTTCCCGATTTCTGCGCGCGCAGGGGGAAGCACACCGTCAGCAGAATACCCGCTCCCGCCGATTGCCAGAAGGCTCTGCGGCTGAACGCAGGGCCGATGCCGAACTCGTATCGGGGCGCTTCGAAGAGCTCGAAGCGTTCGGGTTCCAACGCGCCCGGCTCGAACTCCGTGCGTTGACGATATGCCGTTTTGGCGCCGCCGGGGTGGGGTTCGTCACTGGGATGAAAGGGGCGCTTAGGCACGACGGTTGCCCTCCTCCGCGGAGTTGGCCGCACGGATCTTCTTCGCCGCCGTCTTCACCGCTTCCACGATCCTTGGATGTGTGCCGCAGCGGCAGATGTGCCCTTCCAGCCGCTCTTCAATCTGCTCCGTGGACGGGCTTGCGGTCTCCGTGAGCAGCGCCTTTACGGCCATGATCATCCCTGGCGTGCAGAAGCCGCACTGAAACGCGGCGTGGGAAAGAAAGGCGTCTTGAATGGGGTGCAATTGCTGGGGGCTGGCCAGCGCCTCAATCGTCTCGACGGGCTGCCCGGCCACTTGCGACGCCGTGGTGAGGCAGGCCTTCACCGGCTTGCCGGCAACCAGCACCGTGCAGGCGCCGCACTGGCCCTCGCCGCAGCCATACTTGGTTCCAGTGAGGCCCAGCGTATCCCGCAGCAAATCAAGCAGCAGAGTCTGCTCCGCCGTTTCCACGTCTCGCGCAGTGCCGTTAATGGTGAGCCGGTAGACAGGCATAAAAACCAAAGGGGCGTAGACTCCATGCTAGGCGGCTTTTCCACCTGAGGCAAGGGCGTCCACGCCCCATCTGATTTCGATCGCAGCCTAGAAGAGGCTGTAGGCAACGGTCAGGCCGGCCATCACAATCGCCACCATGCTCATCAGCTTGATGAGGATGTTCAGGCTGGGGCCGGAGGTGTCCTTGAACGGATCGCCGACGGTGTCGCCCATGACGGCGGCCTTGTGGGCGGGCGAGCCCTTGCCGCCCATATTGCCTTCTTCGATGTACTTCTTGGCGTTGTCCCAGGCGCCACCGGAGTTGGCCAGGAAGATCGCCAGCACGAAGCCGCAGGACAGACCGCCCGCCAGCAGGCCCACCACGCCGGACACGCCCAGCAGCAGGCCCACGACGACCGGAGCGGCAATCGCGAGGAGCGAGGGAAGGATCATCTCCTGCTGGGCGCCGGCGGGTGGAGATCCCGATGCAGCGGGCGTAGTCGGGCTTCGTCGGTGCCTTCCATGATGCCGGGGATTTCCCGGAACTGGCGGCGAACTTCCTCCACCATCGGCATGGCGGCGCGGCCCACGGCCTTCATGGTCATGGCCGCAGAAGACGAAGACCAGCATGCGAGCCGATGAACAGGGCCACAGAGCACCCCCGGGTTCATGCAGGGTGGACGTTCGTAGGAATCCATGAAATCGCGCGAGGGTGGCCTCATCGGCCTGTCGCACAGTGAGCCGTCGAGCAAGTGGCGGCGGTCTCTGCCCAGCGTGGGAGGAAGCCGATCCTGAGTTCTTCAAGGTAGGAGGCCAGCAGCGCCAGCGCCGTCAGCGCCGCCGAACCGATGGCGAAGCCCTTGCCGGTGGCGGCGGTGGTGTTGCCCAGCGAATCCAGGGCGTCGGTGCGCTGCGCGCACTTCTGGGCGGCTGGTGGCTCCATCTCGGCGTTGCCGCCGGCGTTGTCGGCGATCGGGCCGTAGGCGTCGGTGGCGAGGGTGATGCCCAGGGTGGAGAGCATGCCCACCGCGGCGATGCCGATGCCGTAGAGGCCCCATGTTGAGGTTCTGCATATCGAAACCGGAAGCGCAAAGGAACGCGAAGAGCGTGCCCACCACCACCGAAAGCACGGGGATGGCCGTGGACATCATGCCGGTGCCGATGCCGGCGATGATGACGCGTGGCCGGGCCGGTGTCGGGCCTGGTGGGCAATATCCATGGTCGGGCTTGTAGCCCTGCGATGTGTAGTATTCGGTGGCCTTGCCGATCACCACGCCGGTCAACCAGGCCCACGACGATGAGCCCCGAAACGCCCGATGGCGCTGGGCAGATCTCCGAAAAACTGCAGGACGAAGAACGAGGCGATGACGATCAGGATGGAGCTGAAGTTCATGCCGCGGCCGCAGCGCATTGAGCAGGTCCTTCTGGGACGCCCCTTCCTTGCGTGCGCACCATGAAGATGCCGGCGATGGAGAGAAGATGATGCCGAGGCCGGCGATCACCATAGGGGCGATGACGGCATTCAACTGCACCGTGGGGTTGCCCATGAAGGCAGCGGCGCCCAGGGCTCCGGTAGCCAGGATCGAACCGCAATAGGATTCGTAGAGGTCGGCGCCCATGCCCGCCACGTCGCCCACGTTGTCGCCCACGTTGTCGGCGATGGTGGCGGGGTTGCGGGGGTCGTCCTCGGGAATGCCCGCTTCCACCTTGCCTACAAGGTCGGCGCCCACGTCGGCGGCCTTCGTATAGATGCCGCCGCCCACGCGCGCAAACAGCGCCTGCGTCGAAGCGCCCATGCCAAAGGTGAGCATGGTGGTGGTGATCACCAGCAGGTTATGGCCGTCGCCCACTTCCGGCGGGTAAAAGTAAGAAAGCACAATGAACCAGACCGAGATATCCAGCAATCCCAGGCCAACCACCACCAATCCCATCACCGCGCCGCTGCGGAAGGCCACTTCAAGGCCGTCGTTGAGCGACCTGGAGGCGGCATGGGCGGTGCGGGCCGAAGCCTGGGTGGCCGTCTTCATTCCGAAGAACCCGGCAAGGCCGGAAAAGAATCCGCCGGTGAGAAACGCGAAGGGAACCCACGGGTTCTGGACATCGAGAACGAAGGACATGAAGGAGAGCAGAATCGTGAGGCCCAGGAAAAAGTACCCAACCACCCGATACTGCTGCTTGAGATACGCCATGGCACCGGTTCGTACATAGGACGCGATCTGCGCCATACGCGGCGTGCCTTCAGATTTCTTCATCATTTGCGAGTAAAAGTGCCAGGCAAAGATGAGGGCGATCAAAGATCCGATGGGGGCAAGAAAAAATACGGGGTTTGACATGAGATGGCCTTTGCTGCTCCTTTCAAGTGGCGAGATGCGGCATTCGGAAGCCGCATAGGCGCAGAATCCCACGCCCTGAAGCACGCCTTGGCGCCACTGACTGGCATCGAAAGGCGATACTCCACCGAAATATCACCACGAAAGTACACATCATACCGATTCTGGAGAGTAAAAGACAATAAAGTCTGAAAAATTCAGGCTTTTCGCCACTCTTTTTTCGGCGCGTCCCGCTGAAGTGCCGCTATCTCCGCGGACGGCAAGCGCGCAAGCTAGCCGTTTGGGTGGAGCAGGTCCCTCCACTCCCGGCCGGGGGAGGCGTCGGTCGTGCTTTCAGCATCGGCGGATTGGACGTGCGGGGGAGCGAAACGCAGACTGGCGGCCAGGCAGAGAACGCCCAGGCAGCAGAACAGAATAGGCAGAAACGCGAGCCATGCCTGGGAGAGCCCTGCCACTTCATAACGGGCGGGGTCCACCTCGCTCCGGTGGAGCCTGACGGTGCCCCCCTCCTGGTACCGCAGAGCCAGCAGGCCGACGGCCCATGCGCTATCGAAGAGCGGTCGGACATTCACCTTCACGACAGGGTTCGCGGGATTTAGTGCAAGGGTTAACTCCAGAACGGGGCCAGTGGCGTCGAGCGTGGAGGCGGAATCGCCGCTCGTAAGGTGGATTCTGGCTGTCTTTACGATCCGCGCCGGCAGCGCGTCGGATGCCTCGGCATGCAGCAGCCCGTGATAGCCAATCAGACCCGCCGTCAGAAACATGGCGGCCGCCGCCAGGGAGAGGAAAGCGTGGGTTAGGAATCGGCGATAGCGTGACGCGGACATTGGTATGGGCGAAGCGAATCCAGCCGGAGACGCACTTTAAGTTTATGGGGAAACTCTTTCAAAATGGTGAATTTAGCCCTCCGATCCATTGGAATTTCGGTTCGCAAGGAGTGAATTTCTCTCTTCGGACTGGAATTCGGCTGTTTTCTAACCCGGAACTTCGGCCAAATCCATAGAAAGATTAGGGTATCGTGGGAGGGATGCCCGTTCTCCTTGCCATCCGGTTTGCCGTTATTGCGGCTCTGCTGGCCCTGCTAACGGGGCTTGGTTCCGCCGCCTCCACCGACGCCGACAGGCTGCCAATACTGCCTTATCCCGCTCGCGTTTCGGGCGCTGAGGGCTTTTTGGCCGTCCAAAATGGCTTCCGCGTGCATGTGGATGGCCCCGTAGACCCGCTGCTTGAGCAAACGGTGGCGCGCTTTCTGGAAAGGCTCTCCGCCAAGACCGGAATTCGTTTTCTTGCGCCGCGAGCGGCCGACCAGGCAATGGCCACGCTACGGATTCGCAGCACCAGCCCAACCCCCGTGTGGCCGGGACTGCGCGAAGACGAAGCGTATGTCGTGGAGGTGCGGCCCGAGGGTGCCACGCTCCAGGCCGCGAATGCATTCGGGATCCGCCACGGCCTGGAAACGTTTCTGCAACTGGTGGAGTTTGGCGCGGGGGGTGCTATGGTGTCCGCCTTGCGCATCGAAGACCAGCCGCGCTTCCCCTGGCGCGGTCTGATGCTCGATCCCGTGCGCCACTTTCTGCCTCTCGACGTGCTCAAGCGGCAGGTGGACGCCATGGCCGCTGTGAAGTTGAACGTGCTCCACTTCCGCTTCGCCGACGACCAGGCCTTTCGCGTGGAAAGCAAGCGATTCCCTAAGCTGCACGAAGCGGGCGCGGAGGGGCAGTTCTATACGCAAGAGCAGATCCGCGAATTGGTGGAATATGCGCGCCAGCGGGGCATTCGCGTGGTGCCGGAGTTCTGTGTGCCGGGCCACACCGCCGCCTGGCTGGTGGGGTATCCCGAGTTTGGCTCGCGCCCCGGCCCCTATACGCTCATTCGCAGCTTCGGCATCTTCGAGCCGACGATGGACCCCACGAACGAAGCACTCTACCCGTTCCTGGACGAACTTTTCGGCGAAATGGCCGGGCTCTTTCCAGATTCCTTCGTTCACATCGGCGGTGACGAGATCACCGGTAAGCACTGGGCGGAAACGCCCCGCATTCGCGCGTTCATGGAGGAGCGCGGCATGAAGGGCTGGCCGGATTTGCAGGCGCACTTCAACAAGCGCTTGCTGCCACTGTTGAACGCCCATGGCAAGCGAGTGATTGGCTGGGATGAAGTGCTGCACCCGGACCTGCCGCGCAGCATCGTCGTGCAGAGCTGGCGGGGCCAGAAGGAACTGGGCGCTGCCGTCCGCGATGGGCATGAGGGGATTCTGTCGAGCGGCTACTACCTCGATCTAATGCTTCCCGCCGAATCCCACTATGCGGTGGACCCTCTGTCGAACGGGGGCGATGCGCTAAGCAGCGACGAAGCGAGCCGCGTGCTGGGTGGGGAAACCTGCGCCTGGTCTGAGTTCATCACGGCGGAGAATCTGGAACTGAAGCTCTGGCCCAGGGGGGCCGCCATCGCTGAACGGCTTTGGTCGCCCCGTGAGCGGATGGATGTCCCGTTTCTCTATGCCCGCTTTCCGCGACTGCTTGAAGAACTGGGATGGCTGGGGGTGGAGCCGGAACGCATCCGGAGGCGGATGCTGGCGCGGGCCGCGAACGATTCCGATTCCCTGGATCGCCTTACCCGCGTCGCTGAGTTCCTGGAGCCGGTGAAGCGTTACCATCGGGCAGATTCCGGGGATTACACCGTCTTTCGTCCGCTCAACCGTCTGGTGGATGCGCTCTGGCCGGAGAGCATGGCGGCGCGCGGCTTTCGCCTTCAGGTGGACGCTGCCGTTGGAACGCCCAACCTGGCTGCACTGGCTGCCGTCCGGGTGCGGCTGGAAGGCTTGGAAGCGGACGCACGGTCCCTCTCCGAAACCGTCGTCGGCTCCGCTCTGTTGAACGATGCCGCTGGCGACGTGGAGCGTCTTGCCCAGTCGGCCGCGCTGGCGGCGGACGCCGTGCGCTATCTCGAAGCTGGAAAGAAAACACCCCCCGGCTGGCTCGAAAGGGCGCGGACTTCGCTTTCTCAGATGGAGGCGCGGCAGGGAGAAATCCTAAATATGCTCTTTGCCCCGGCCCACACTCTGCTCGACGCCCTCAGCCGGAGCCCGGCAGAGCAGGGGACCTTCAAAGATTCGCAACCATGAGCAATACCGCCTACGACCTTTACCTCTATCCCACCAAGGCCCAGCCCCAGCTCCACGTGGATAATCTCTATACCGCCGCCTTCCTCCTCGGTTTCGATCCCGTTCCCATTGAGAACGCGACGGTGCTGGAGGTGGGCTGCGGTACGGGGCTGAATCTGCTCCCGATGGCGCAGACGCTCCCCAACGCGGAGTTCGTGGGAGTGGATTACGCGGAGCGCCCCATCCAGATTGCCAAGTCCCTTGCCGAGCGGATGGATCTTCGCAATGTCCGCTTTCATGCGGCCGATATCCGCGATCTCGCGGACGACTTCGGCAGCTTCGATTACATTGTCGTTCACGGGTTCTATTCGTGGGTGCCCGCGGAGGCGCGCGAATCCCTCTGGCGCGTTGCGAAGGGTAGCCTTGCGCCCAAGGGGGTCATGCAGTTGAGCTACAACACGCTGCCGGGCTGGCTCCAGAACCAGTGGCTGCGCGACTTCTGTCTGCTGCACATGAGCCGTTTCGAGGGGCGCGAAACGCAACTCAAAGAGGCGTGGCAACTGATTGAGACTTTGGCATCGATGAAGGATGCCGACAACCCTTACGCCCAAGTGGCCGCGCAAACAGTGGAAAAGGGCTTGGCCACGGCCTTGCACGACGAATTGGCGGACGTGAATCAGCCCTTCTACCTTCATGAAGTGGTGGCGAGCGCGGCGCAGTTTGGCTTGCAGTATCTATCCGACGCCGTGCAGAAATACGTGCCCGGCATGCAGCATCTTCCGCCGGGAGAAAAGATCCTGGAGCGCATCGCGGGGGAAGACGCGGCGATGCGCGAACAGTATAAAGATTTTCTTTCCCTGCGCACGTTCCGGCAGAGCTTATTCACCCCGGCCACGAACCGCGTCTTGGAGGTTTCCTATCGGGAACGGCTTCGGCTCTGCCGGGTGAGTTCTCCGCTGCGTGCGAGCGAGGCAGACGACGAGGGCAATCGCGTCTACGAATCCCCCCTCAGTGTGTTGGGCTTTCATTCCAACAATCCGATTCTCGCCCGGCTCTTCGCGGCCATCGCCGCGACGGACCCCATTCCAGTACCACTCGGGACCGTCTCGGACATGGTGGTGCAGGCGCATCCGGAGGCTGCTCCAGCGGTGTTGGAGGAGTATTGGGAATTGGTGGAGGATCTCTCCCGGAACGGCGTGCTGCAATCCTGCTTTCATCCGGTGCCGATTCCCGCCCTGGTGCCCGAAAGACCGGCAATGGCCGGTATCGCGCGCTGGGAGGCGTTGCTAGGCCTCTCCATGACCAGCCTCTTTCACTGCTCCCATCCCTTTCCCGATCCCATGCACCGTGCGCTGGCCGCTCTCAGCGACGGGAGCCGGACGGTTCCGGACATCTGCGGACTGCTTGTTAAGTTGATTGCCGCCCAGAGCGCCAGCCGGAAGCCAGAAATTGAGATTAACGGTTTCAAAATCCCGCTGCTCTCCTCGGAGGCACTGCGGGGCCGGGAGAGTCTGCTGAAGAATCCCGGCGAGCTAAGCGCGTTCCTGCTTGCCACGGTCCCGGTGGAACTGGAGCGCTTCCGGCTCGCGGGGTTGCTTGTTGAGGGGCCGGCTGGAAAGTAGGCGCCTCGTCCCGTCAGCGGCGGCGAAGCGATCGCGCGCTTTCCGGGCAGCCCTCAGCGCAGCACCCGCACCCGCTTGAGAAACTCGAACACTTGCGGGTAAACGTCCTCGTTCCAGGTCTTGTCGTCGAAGCCGTGCTTGCCATCGGCGACGCTGATCAACTCTGCGTTTACACCCTTCGCGCGCAATTCTTTCGTCAAGCGAACCGTTTGCGCGTAGGGGACAAGCGGGTCCGCTGTCCCGTGGACGGACTTCACCGGGGGCAGGCCTTTGCGGACGTAGATGATTGGGGAGACGGCGCGGGTGACTTCGCGGCGTTGGGGACCTTCGGGGAGCCATTCGTCCACCACTGCCTGCCGGTTCGGTCCGCTCAGAAGTTCTCCCAGATCAGAGGGTCCGTAGATGTTCACAACGGCAGCCACTTTGTTCGTGGGACCCAGCTTCGCCGACTTCGTGGCAAACGCCGCCATCAACGCAAGATGACCGCCCGCCGAATCCCCCATCACGACGATGCGATCGTCGTCCACATTCAACCGGTTGGCCTGATCTTTGAACCAATCAAGTGCCTCCAGAACATCGCTTACCGCCGCTGGAGCTTTCGCCACGCCGGACATGCGGTAATCCACCGAAGCCACCACGAATCCCTCTTGGAGGAAGGGCATTGCGTAAACGCGGATCACGCTCTTGCGCGAGCCTTCTTTCCATCCGCCGCCGTGGATCAGCAAAAGGCCCGGCCGCTTGCCCTCGGCGCCTCGCTTAGGAGTGTAGACGTCCACCTTTTGTTCGGCGGCCTGGCCGTATGAAAGATCCTCTTCCACCGAAACCCAATCGGGAAGAGTGAATGGCTTTTCCCCCACCTGCGCCTTCATGAAGGCAGGGATGGCGAGATACACGCAAAGAAGAAAAATCCCCAGAGCCCTGAGCATGCCCTATTAGACACCAAGTTTGAAATCCAGGGAAGACGCGAACTTGATTCAGGCGCCACTATTCGCGCGGATGAGCTGTTCCGCGTTCTTAAGAGCTTCTTTCGTTAATTGTTCACCCGACAACATTCGTCCCACTTCCGCGGCGCGGGCGGGGGCGTCAAGCTGCTGAATTCGAGAAATCGTGCGGCCCTTCGATTCCACTTTTTCCACTGAAAAGTGGTGGTCCGCGAAGCTGGCGATCTGCGGAAGGTGTGTGACGCAGAGCACTTGGCTGGAGCGGGAAAGCTGCTTCAGCTTGCGGCCCACGCTTTCAGCCGCCCGTCCGCCGATGCCGGCATCCACCTCGTCAAAAACGAGGGTGCGCGGAGTATCGGTGGCTGCCTCGCCCAGAGTACGCAACTCCGTGAGGCTGGCGAGGCATGTCTTGAGAGCCAGAGCAATGCGCGAGACCTCGCCCCCCGAGGCGATCTTGTCGAGGGGCTTGGGGTCTTCGCCTAGATTGGCCGAAACGAGGAAGCGCACGGCATCCTGGCCGCGAGGGCCGTCGGCGCCGGGCAGCAACTCCGGTGCGAACACCGCGCGGGCCATGGCGAGGTCGTTTAACTGCCCCTCCACTTCCTTGCCCAGGCGGCTGGCGGCAAAGCGGCGGGAATCCGTGAGCTGCCCGGCAGCCTCGCGAAATCGGGCTTCGGCACTGGAGAGATCAGCCTGCAACTGCGCGCGGTGCTCAGCGACGTTTTCGAGCGCCCGCAGCTTCTGCAGCGTTTCAGCGAGGAAGCCAAGGATCTCTTCGATCGTCGCGCCATACTTTCGCTTGAGCTTTTCCATCGCCACCAGACGGCTCTCCACTTCGTCAAGCCGAGAGGGGTTGGCTTCAAGACCGCCGATGTAATCCCTAAGCGTGAAGCTCACTTCCTCGATGGCGATCAACGCCGGGCGCAAGGTCTCCACTGCCGGCTGAAGGGTAGCGTCGATCCGGGCGAGATCTTCCAGGCGGCGCAGCGCCTGCTGGGCCTGGGCGTTGGCCGCTTCCCGGGAATCGTAGAGCGCCGCGTAAGCGTCGTTGCCGAGCTCGGCAAGCTTGGTGACGTTCTTCAGCCGGCGGCTTTCCCGCTCCAGTTCTTCATCCTCGCCGGGGAGCGGCTTCACGCTTTCGATCTCCTGCGATTGCATGCGCCACAGATCGGCCAGACGCACCTTCTCCCGTTCATTGCGGTCGAGTTCCTCCAACTGACGACGGAGATCGAGGAGGCCGGCCCAGGCGGCTTGCGTGGCGGCCAGCATTTCGGGGTGGCCCGCGTATTCGTCAAGCAAAGCCAACTGTGCTTCCGGTTCAAAGAGCTGCTGCTGGTCGTTCTGGCCATGGATGTCACCCAGAAAAGGGGCGATCTCACGCAGCAGAGCGACGGTAACCGGGCGGCTGGCGACAAAGGCGCGGGACTTGCCGCTGGTAGCGATTTCGCGCTCAATCAGCAGATCTTCGTTCGCCCACTCAATGCCGGTTTCGTCCAAAAGCGCCAGCAGACGAGGGTGCCTGGGCACGTCAAAGAGCCCGGAAATGCGCGCGCGCTCACTTCCCGCCCGCACCATTTCCGTGGCGGCGCGGCCGCCCAGCAGCAGGCCCAGCGCATCCACCAGAATCGACTTGCCGCTGCCCGTCTCTCCAGTGAGCAGATTCAGCCCCGCATGAAAGCGTAGCCTCAGCTTCTCAGCAACCGCGAAATTCTCCACCAGCAGCTCGACCAGCATCTGAGAGCGATTATACGAAGAAGCCTGTTGCGATTCCGAAAAACCCTGCGCGAATGGCCTCTGTCTTAGGCTGCCTCACTTCACGATGCCGCGCTCGGATTCGGCGATAAAGGCCAGCACATCGTGGACCTCCGGCGTCTGGGGGATCTCTTCGCGGATGCGTTCGATGGCCTGAGACGTGTTGAGGTTGGATCGGGTAAGGATGCGGAAGAGGTTCTGCAGCGCTTCGATCGCTTCCTTCGCGAAGCCTCTCCGTTCCAAGCCATTGCGATTGGCGCCGAAGATTTTGATCACTCGTTCAGTGACGGTGGTGGAGTAGGGCAGCACGTCCTGGGTGACCACGCTGTAGCCGCCGATCATCGAATGTTTGCCCACCCGGCAGAACTGGTGTACGCCCGTGAATGCCCCAATCACGGCGTGGTCTCCGATGGCCACATGTCCCGCCAAGGTGACGCCGTTGGCCAGCACGCAATGGTCGCCCAACTGCACATCGTGCGCCACATGCGTATAGGCCATCAACAGGTTGTCGTCGCCGATGCGGGTAAGCGCTCCGCCGCCTTCGGTGCCCCGGTGGATGGTGACGAACTCGCGGATGCGGTTGCGCGCGCCAATGCGCGTCTCCGCCCGTTCGCCCTTATACTTCAGGTCCTGCGAAGCGACGCCCACGGTGGAGTAAGGGTAGAAAAGATTGTCTTCGCCAATCCAGGTGGGGCCCTCGATGTAAATGTTCGCCATCAGCCGCGTGCCCGCGGCAATATCGACGTCGGGGCCAATCACGCAAAAGGGACCAATGTCGGCCGTCACCGCAATGCGGGCGCTGGCATCCACCAGCGCGGTTGGATGTATGGGCATCGGCCCCCTCTAGGCTTCCGGCCCCAGCCGGGCTTGCTTATCCTGCAGCGAGCACATCACCGTCGCTTCCGCCACCACCACGCCATCCACTGACGCAGTGCCCTTCATCTTCGCGACGAAGGACTTCCGGCGCACCACTTCCATCTCAATAATCAGTTGGTCCCCGGGCACCACCGGCTTGCGGAACTTGGCTTCTTCGATCGAGGCCAGCAGCACCAACTTCGATTCGCGATCGGGAATCGTCATCAGCACCAGCACGCCAGCCACCTGGGCCATCGCTTCGGTGATCAGCACGCCAGGCATCACCGGAATCTCCGGGAAATGGCCCATGAAGTGGGGCTCGTTGGCGGTGACATTCTTCAGGCCGACGATTCGGGTTTCGTCGTATTCGAGGATTCTATCCACCAGAAGAAACGGATATCTGTGGGGAAGAATCTTGCGGATTTCGTTGTTGTCGAGAGTGGGCATGGGCAACTCCGGTATTATAGCAATCGATGACTGAAGTCCTTTCCTATCTTCGATCTCGCCAGGAATACTGGAAGGGCCTGCTGCGCGAAATGGTGGAGATCGAATCTCCTAGCGACGATGCCGCCGCCGTTACGCGAATGGCCGAATGGGTGGCGGAGCGTGTCTCGCCATTCGCAAAACTAAAGCTTTTCCCCGGCAAGCCATACGGCAAGCACCTGCGCTGCGAATTTAAGCTCAAAGGCGCGCCGAAAGACCGCCGTGTGCTGGCTCTGGGGCACCTCGATACCGTTTGGCCCGTCGGCACGCTGAAGACAATGCCGTTTCGCGAAGAAGGCGGATTGCTCTACGGCCCAGGCATTTTCGACATGAAGGGCGGCGTCTCGTTCTTTCTGATGGCAATGGAGGCGATGCGCGAATTGGGGTTGAAACCGGTTGCCCAGGTGTCTCTGCTGCTGGTAGCGGACGAAGAGGTGGGTAGCCTCAGTTCACGTCCGCTCACTGAAGAGACGGCGCGCCAAGCCGATGTGGCATTGGTGCTTGAGCCGGCAATGGGCGCCGAGGGAAAGCTGAAGACAGCGCGCAAGGGGACGGGGCTTTACCGGGTGCATGTGGCGGGCAAGCCCGCGCACTCTGGGATCGATTTCGAAGGCGGCGCCAGCGCCGTTCTGGAACTGGCGCATCAGGTGGAAACGATCGCCGGCTTCACGCAGCTTTCGAAAGGGGTTACCGTGAATGCCGGCGTAATCCGGGGCGGCACCAAGACGAACGTGGTGGCCGCGGAAGCGGAATTGCGCGGCGATCTGCGGTTCTGGAAGACGCGGGATGGCGAAGCGGTGCTGCGCAAGTTCAGCCGCCTCAAGCCGCGCGACAAGCGTTGCAAGATCACCGTGGAAGCCAGCCTCAACCGCCCCGCGCTCGAACGAACGGCGGGTGTGACGCAGTGCTTCCAGCACGCGCGCAAGATTGCCGCGGAAATGGGAATCGACCTGCGGGAAGCAAGCACCGGCGGCGCTTCGGATGGGAACTTCGTCTCGGCGCTGGGCGTGCCGGTGCTTGACGGAATCGGCGCCGTGGGCGACGGGGCACACGCTACCTACCGGAATACATCCAGGTGGTAGCGAATGCCCGGATCGGTGCGGGTGCTGCTGCTGGTGGATCGCTGAAGCTAAGCGTTACCCTCTGGGTGAGGGCGTAGCGAAAGCCGTTCCCTCACCGCAAGGTCAGGTTTACTGTTGGCTGGAGGGCGGCACCATGCCCTTCATGCGCATGTAGGTGACCAGATTGCCATAGTGCTCATAGGTGTGCGCGGTGTTGAACTGCAGCACTCCTACGCGGGCGCGTTCGCCCCTGCCAAACTTCACCGCATTCGCCGCGTGTTCTTGGCGTCGGTGAGCATGCCATAAGCGGAGTCGCAGTAGTTCTTGGCTTCTTTCAAGGCTGCGACAATGTCGGCCTTGGCTTTCATCTTTTCCGCGCCGGGGCCGGCTTTCTGTTCGCCCTTGGCCGAAGCACAGAAGAAGTATTGGGAATCCGCGACATGCCCGGCGATCTCGCCAAAGCTTTTCACGGTATCGACGGGCTTGAAGCTGTAGTTCGATTCGGGCATGTTTTCGGCAGCCTTGATGATTGCCGATGGCCATCTGGTAAAGCCCCGCGGTGCTGCCACCAACGGTCTTTATGTCGGGCGCTTGTGCGAGAGCAGAAGCCGCACAGAGCCACAAGAGCAAGAACGATTCGCATGAAAGATCCTCCTGGGAACTGACTCAGCATACCGTGAGTGGTAACGAAATATTCCCGAATTCAAATCGCAGGGGCTGCCAATTTTACAATTTCCGCTTCGCTAAATCTCAAGCCTGGAAGCTGCGGATGCCCAAAGCCTCGTCGTCAAACACTTCGAACACCGTATAGAGCTTGGTGATCTGCAGCAGATCCTTCACGCGTTTGGTGAGCTTCAACAGCTTCAGTTGGCCGCCGGTCTCCTGGATATTCGTGTAGCCGGAAACCAACTCGCCGATCCCCGAGCTGTCGATGTAGCTCACTTCCTCAAGATTCAACAAAACCTTGGCGCGCTTGGCCGCGGCGCACTCGCGAAGGGATTCGCGCAATACACTCGACCCTTCCCCCAGCGTGATACGCCCGGAAACGTCAAGCACAGAGACATCCCCAATCCGCCGGGTTGTCACCGTAACACTCATATCCCTTCCTCCTGAATCCCTCGGGCGCTGCTCCAAAAAAAACCCGCCGTCGCTAGCGCCGTCCGCGTCCCGCCGGAGGCGCGCGGCCAATCTATTCCGCCGCGTCCCCTGGCGCACTATCTTCCTGGGGAAGATTCTTCACCATGCGGATCTCAGTGCCTCCGCCAGGCCTGGGCGTCACTTCATAACCGTCCATGAACGCGCGAATCAACATGATGCCGCGGCCGGATTGGCGCAATACGTTTTCCTCCGCATTCGGGTCTGGCACTGCATCCGGATTGAACCCTCTGCCCTCGTCCCCAATCGTGATGGCAACGGTTTCGGAATTGGTGTGGACGCGGAAGTAGACCTTCTTGTTCCGGTTGTAGCGATTGCCGTGGACTACGGCGTTCACCATCGCTTCCCTTACGGAAATGCCCACCCGATGGAGTTCGTCTTCTGGAATCCCGCACTGCGCCGCGATCTCCAGCGCCTTTTCCTCGGCAAGATCGACGCTCTCCAGATTGGAAGCAAGTTCGAGGTTGAGCTCAGATTTGGCGTGTCCGGGAGGTCCAGTCATTCTGATGTTGTCCTACGCTCTGGCGTAGAGATTTCCCTGCGAATCCTGGCGAGCAAAGCTCGCGCAATCCAAGTTTTGGGCGGTGTTGGCCTTTGGCTATTCTATCTTGAATGCCCGCCCCCCTGCCGGATTCGCGTCACAGGATTTGCGTCACAGGATCTGGCGCCCCTGGGGAAGCGGGATGGGCTAGCTGCCGGGAGCGACGTGCGGCGAATTCCCGTAGACGATCTCGACGCTCTTCCCTCCATCGGCCAGGGAAAGGCGCCCAGCCTCCACCACCAGTTCGTTGAAGGCGCTGTTGGCGGGCGTGGCGAGGATCCCAATGGCGTCGATCTCGTTGAGCATTTCGCGGCGCGCCCCAAGGCTGGCTTCACGGCCGCCTTTCGACGCAAGGCTCTCCACCTGGCTGCAAGCTTCAATCAACCGGGCCACGGAGCGGTAACCGTAGCCCACCGGGAGCAGCGTTTTTCCGCCTACGTCGAGGTATTGGAAATAGTCCGTGCTGGGCTCGTGATAGGCCGTTGCGCCGGGACTGGCGGGGGCGTCCAGGTAGGCATAGCGCATGCCGCGATACTGGTCGTCGTGGCTTAGAAAGCCCCCCCGATCCTTGCCGGTATCGCCAAAATAGAGGGTCATGCCCTGCGTGTTGGAGCCCGGCCCGGCGTCGGGAAAGCTGAGCGAGTTCTGGACGTTTAGGCAGGCGCCGTTCTCCCAAATCACGCGGGCGTCGGTCCAAAGGTAGCCCTCAAGACCGTTCGGAAAACGGTCCTTGATGCCATAGACGCTGACGGCGGTGGGCAGCAGGCCGGTGATGAAATGCACCAGATCCACGTAGTGGCAGCCGATATAGGTGAAGGCGTCCGTGCTTTCCGCGCCGAACCAGTTCTGGAACTTCGAGTGGCGGTAATACCATTTCTCCATCAGGCAGGCAGTGCCCAAACGCAATTCGCCAAACATGCCCGCACGGAAGCGGCGGCGGGCGATGAGGCTGCGGTCGTCGAAGCGCTTGTGGTATTCCACGCCCACGAAGAGACCGCGGGCTTTGGCCTCGCGTTCGATGCGCATGGCATCCTCGTGGCGCAGCACCAGGGGCTTCACGCAGATCACGTGCAGGTTGCTCCCCAGGGCGGCCATCACGGCATCGAAATGGAGCTGATCGGGCAGCGCGATGATGGCAACGCCACCCGGCCGCATCGAGCGGAAGGCGTCTTCGTAAAGGCGCGGATGCTTCTTGTCAGGGTCCGCCTCAATGGCGGGCCAGGCGCGAAACTTGGATTCGGGAAAGGCGCGGCGGATGGTCTCCGCGGCGGCCAGTTCGCGCAGCGTACGGCCATGCTGCGCGACGACATGGATCTCGCCCACAGCCTGTTCGATCTGAAGCTGGTAAAGCGAAGGGAGAATCTGATCGTGGGTGATCATCCCTCCGCCGACCACAACAACATCCGGCGCAGTCACGTTCGGCGCGGGCACCTCCGGCGCGGGCATCAAACAAGGGCCTCGGCGGTGGATGGTGTCGCGCTTCGCTCGGCCAGCACAGCGGCAAAAGCTTCGTCGAAGACGTCGCAAGATTCGTCGATGGCCGCTTGGGTGATGCAAAGCGGCGGGCAGATCTTCACCGTGCCGCCTCCGAAACCTACTGGGTTGAACATCAGCAGGCCACGCTCGGCGCAAGCCCGCACCACTTCCCAGGCAAGGTCTCCGTCTGGCTCCTTGGTGCCCGGCTTCACGCAAGCGACGCCCGCAACAAGGCCACGGCCCGCCACCGTGCCGATCTCCGGCGTTCGTGCGGCCAAGGCGTGCAGGCGCGACCGCAACCGGTCGCCCATCTTCCGGCAGTTTTCCACCAGCCCTTCGTTGAGGATCGCGTCAAGCGACGCCAGGGCGGCGGCGCAGCAAACGGGGTTGCCCGAATGGGTGGAACTCATGCTGCCCGGGGGGTGCATGTCCATCAACTCTGCGCTGCCGGCGATGGCGGAAATCGGCAGCGAACTTGAGATGCCCTTGCCCCAGGTGACGAGGTCCGGCAGAAAGCCTTCGTATTGCTCATAGCCCCACAACGTGCCGGTGCGGCCGAAACCAGCCTGCACTTCGTCGGCAACCACAAGGATGCCGTGCTCCTTGCACCACTCGCTCAAGCGGCGGATGTACTCCGCGGGAGCGAAAGCGGCACTGCCGCCCTGGTAAAGCTCAAACACCACACCGCAGATGCGGTCGGGCGTCAAGCCGTGCCGCTGCAACTCGGCGAGGAAGTAATCAAAGGAACTGTCTTCGGTGCGGTAGCCGTCGGGGAAGGGCACCTGAACGAAGCCGGGGTCGAGGTTGACGATCCACTCCTTGAGGGCGGGAATACCGCCCGCCTGCTGGCTGCCCAAAGTACGGCCGTGGAAGGCTTTGTCGAAAGAAACGATGACGTTCTTCTTCGCGCCGCCCACCTTCACTCCATGCGTGCGGCAGAGCTTGATGGCGCATTCGACTGCCTCTGAGCCGGTGGTGAGCAGAAAGATTTTCTTCAGCTTTTCAGGCAGCAGGCCGCTAAGCCGTTCGACAAAGCGGGCGCGCATTTCGCTGGGGAAGGCGTAGGTGGTAAGCAGTTGCTTCTCAGCCGCTTCCTGAATGGCCCGGATGATGGCGGGGTGCCCGTGGCCGGCGTTCGTGATCAGAACGCCGGAAGACCAATCGATCCAGCAGTTGCCAAAGGCGTCGAAGACCTGGAAGCCGACGGCGCGATCCCAGAGCACCGGGGGTTGCCCCTGCATCGCGACGGGTTCATTGGCGGCAAGGCTCTCCAGAACCGGGATCGACTCAGGAACCGGAAACGGCGTCACTATTCTGCGCAAGGGAGTCTCGACAGGGGAGATCTCCCGCGGTACAAGCGGGTAAATTTTGGCCACAGGGTTATTGTCCGAAACCCGGCGGAAAGGGCGCAAGCCGGAGATGAAAAAGAAGGCGCTACTCAGCCTTCGATGGGCAACTCCTCGTCGTGGTGAACGGCGTCCATCAGGTCTTCGTAAAAATTCGGCAGCGCAGCCAGAACGCGGCTCCAGTTGGGGATGAGCGGTGAGCCCAGCGGATCCTGGTTGAAGCTCTCGGCGGCGTCCCGCAGGCTTTGCGCAAACACCGATACGGCATGCTCTTCAGCGTGCCGGTCAAACACCAGACCGTTGAGCATGGCATCGGCATAGTAGCGCGCGATGGTGTCTTCAGCCATGCGGACATAGCGGATTTGCAGGCTACGGAAATGGTCCTTGGTGAAGACGACACCTTCGCCGGCGAGGGTGCGAAAGAGGGATTTGGAAATGTCGGTGGCCATGCGGCGAAGGCCCTTGTTGGGGTCTCCGTCGCTCAGTTCCTGGTGCTTGTGGTCGTAGTTGTCGGTGAGGTCAACCTGACAGATACGGGCGGAGGCGCAGTTGCGGAAGACCTCGGCAAGCACGCCTACTTCCAGGCCCCAATCGCCGGGGATGCGGTTGACGAGGGCGAGGTTGGCGCGCATGGCGAACTCGCCGGATAGGGGATAGCGGAAGCTATCGATGAAGCGAAGGAAGGGTGTGCCGACGGCCATACTTTCCATGGCGCGAATGAGCGGCGTCATGAAGAGCCGGGTGACGCGGCCGTGCATACGGTCGCTCACCCGGGCGTAGAAGCCTTTGCAAAACTCGAAGCCGAGATTGGAATTGACGATCGGGTAGCAGAGGCGCGCGACAAATTCGCGGTGGTAGTTGCGAATGTCGCAATCGTGAAGCGCAATCACGTCGCAATCGCCGCGGCCAAGCAGGTAGCCGTAAGCCAGCCAACAACTGCGTCCTTTGCCGTCGTAGCCCGCGGATAGGCTCAGTTCATCCAGGCGATCGAAGAGCTTTTGGATGCGGCCACCGCTGATCCAGAGGAAATGGACGGGGTAGGGAAAATCCTTGAAGAAGGATCGCGCATGGGAAAACTCCTCCTTTGTGGCTTTGCCGAGGGCGACGACGATCTGGCTAACGAAGCGCACACGGCGAAGTTCGTCGACGATGCCTTGCATGGCGGGAGACTGGAACTCCGAGTAGAGCGCGGGCAGCACCAGGCCAACACGGGAATCTTCCGCGAAGGCCAGCATGTCTGTTTCGAGACGCTCGTAGACATTGGGGCGAAGCCGGTGCAGGGTGGCCACCATTCCGGTCTGATAGAAATCCGCCATCACATTACTCCTTTCGAAAGAGAAGATGGGCCGACGATGCAAACCGCGATTTGAAGGAGTCGCCTGCGAGCCCGCTGTCAGCCGGGCAGGTGCCGGCGCGGACTCGCGATGAGGGGTGCCGCCTGCGGGGGCGAACTCCTCATCGCCGAGAAGAAAACGGAGCCAGAAGTTCCGAAGCTTACCCTTTCAGACTGTCATGATCCCGCGGGTGAATCAACCGGAGTGAAGGCTTGGGGCGGTGGAAATGGAACGGTTCTAGAGTTCGCTTTCCACGAGCGCCCCCAATCCGCACTCGGCATGAACCGCTTTCACGGCCTTCTCCACGCCCTCCCTGCGGACGACGATGGCGATGGTGAGTTCGCTGGCGCCTTGAGAAATGGCGATGATGTTCACTTCTTCCCGTGAGATAGCGGTGAAGATGCGCCCTGCCAGTCCCGGCGTGCCCTTCATGCCTTCGCCCACGATTGCCAGTAGGCCCACGTCGTCGTTGACGTCGAGCGGGCGGATGTAGCCGTGGTTGAGTTCAAGGCTGAGCGAGGTCTCAATGCTCTTCATTGCCTCCGCCAGTTCGTCGCGGCGCACCAGGAAGCAGAAACTCTGGCGATAGCTTGAACTGGAAAAGGCCAGCACCTCGGCGTTCACGCGGGCGATCGCATCCAGGCAGCGGGCCATCAGCGCGTTGGGATTCACCGCTGCGCTGGCGGGCTCTACGTTGATGAGCACGACGTTCTTTGAGGAGGTGACAGCGCGCGCGCCATCGCCGTTCTGCGTGTGGCTGACAATTTTCGTTCCCGGATAGGTGGGGTTGAACGTATTCTTGCTCCACAGGGGAATGCTCCGCTCGGCAATCGGAAGCAGGGTTCGCGGGTGGAGGATCTTGGCGCCGTTGTAGGCCAGTTCCGCCGCCTCGTTGTAAGTGACCTCGGGCAGTACCACGGCATCCGGGACGATTCGGGGGTCGGCGGACATGATGCCATCCACATCCGTCCAGATCCAGACCTCGGCGGCGCCGAGAGCGGCAGCGAGAATGGTGGCCGTGAAATCGGAACCGCCCCGGCCGAGAGTGGTGGTCTTGCCTTCCTCGGTGGCGCCGCAAAAGCCGGTAACTACGGGGAAAACCTTCTCCTTCAGGAGCGGGAGCAGCCGCTCTTTGGCCCGGAATTCGGTGAGTTCCATGCGCGGCGTGGCGTTGCCGTGGACGGGATCCGTGACGATCACTTCCGAACCTAGCACCACCGCTGCGGGCTGGCCGATGGATTCGAGATAGCCAACCAGGAGAGTGGCGGAGAGGGACTCGCCCAAGCTGATGGCGTCGTCCAGTGCGCGCGGTGGCCGTTCCCGGAGCATCAGCATGCCGCGCACGATGCGGTCGAAGCGGGCCAGGATGGCGTCCAGTTGCTCGCACACTTCGGCTTGAAACTCTTCCGGAATGAGCGCGGCACAGGTTTCTTCGTGGCGTTGCCGAAGCCGCGAGAAGGCTTTCGGCCAAACCGCCTTCGTCGCCGCGCTCCGCACGAAACATGGTTTCGAGCATGAGGTCGGTGATTTTCGACATCGCGGAGACGACGGTGACGGTGGGGCGCTGCTGCGATTGTTCTTTGCAGATGGCTGCAACCGTCCGGATGCTTTCCGGGCTGCCCATGCTGGTGCCACCGAACTTCATGACTAGCAAATTCTGCACGCGGTCCCGATTCCTTTCTTTGCCCCCGCCCGCTCTACCGGCGGCCAAACTCCAAGCTCGCTTCTAATGTGACGTCCGTTCCCGGCCAGCCTTGCTAATGTGACGTCCGTTCCCGGCCAGCCTTGCTAATGTGACGTCCGTTCCCGGACGATTTTCAACACGGCCTCTTCCACTGCTTCGGCATCCATCGCGGTGGCATCGATATACTCCGCGTCAGGGGCCTGCAGCAATGGCGCTTCGGCCCGGGTGCGGTCCCGATGGTCGCGCGAGCGGATCTCCCGCTCCACTTCCGACGGGTCCGTTTCCTTGCCTTTCCCGGAAAGCTGCCGGTGACGCCGCGCAGCCCGAATCTCGGGCTGCGCATCCAGAAAAATCTTCACTCGCGCATTCGGAAAAACCACCGTTCCGATATCCCGCCCCTCCATCACCAGGGAGTGGCGGAGGGCGTACTGCTTTTGCTTTTCCACCAGCGCTCGCCGTACGCCGGGCGTCGCGGAAACGCGCGAGGCGGCCTCGGAGATCGCCTCGTCCCGGATCGCCTCGGTGACGTCCTCGCCATTCAGTAGCACCCGGTCGGATCGCTCTTCGAGTTGAATCTCGGCTGCCAGCGCCAATTGCTCCAGACGATGCCAGTCCTCCAGATCGGTCTCATTGCGGACCGCCCAAAGCGCCACCGCCCGGTACATCGCGCCGGTATCAACGTAAAGATAACCCAGCCGTGCGGCTACCCGCCTGGCGATGGTGCTCTTGCCGGCTCCCGCCGGGCCATCGATCGCGACAATTACCGGGGCATTCATGGCGCGGCTACCGCCTGCACTGGGGAGAGTATGCTCATCCTTCTATCTAGTTTGCAATGAAGCGGGGCGATTCGGGAAAAACGGGCCGAAAGTTTCCAGTATGGGGACTGTTGGCGCGGCGGCTGCCGGGGGAGCGAACGGCTAACGAAAGGCGAAGGAGAGCGGGCCGATGCGGGGGGCGAGAAACACACAGCGCTTTCCGCTAGCGAAACGGGAAGCGCCGCCACGCTTGCGGAAGCCGGCGGGGACGCACGGAATTGAGCCGTGCGCCCCCAACGCGGACTACCTAACCCTTTTTGCCTTTGGAGGCTGCTTCCTTGCGGCGCTTCCAGGCGAGGCGCATCTTTTCGCGGGTGGCTTCGGACATCGGTCCGCGGCGTCCACGGCGCTTCGTCTTCGTGCTTTCATCGTGACCGAGCGCTTCCAGTTGTTTGTCGATTTCGGCGCGCTTCACCAGCAGATCGTTAACTGCGGCTTGGCGCTTCGATTCATAATCGGCTTTGGCTTTCAAGACCTGGTCCAGAGGTGTGTTGCTCATGGCGTTTCTCCCATTCATTTCCGTTACTCCTAGTATTGCCGGGTAGCTTCGTTCTGGCGACTCTGTCTCCAAATGTCGCTCAGGACAAGCTGGGTGACGGTGATTGTCTCGCGGCTTTCGCGAGTGAAGATGCAACATCAAAGGAAGACTGCATCGACAATCGCATTATATACAGATCGACGTGCAAGATATAGTCTCGCAACAAATAATTTTCAAGTTTCTCTGTTCGGCCTCGAATAACTGGGAAAGCGCACGGAGAATCTGTAGCGAAGGGAGACGCCTTGATACCAATTGCGGTTCAATTCCGGGAGCAGCTCCGCGGATGGGGCATTCAAAGTCGCCATCTGTGGCCCGGAACGCTCTGCCCCGCGAAATCAGCCTTGAGAAAGACCAAATCATCATCCCTTGCTATATTGAAATTCACCCAACAAGGAATTTGATGCCGATCTACACACCCGTTTTGCATTCCGTAAGTTATTCGTCCGCGTGGCCGGGCCAAGCTTTTCTGCCGATCCCCGATTTTCTCCGCAAAGCCCGCGAGCTTGGCTATGGTGCGGTTGCGCTGGTAGCGAAAGAGCCACATCTCTCCCCGGCTTCCTACTCCAAACAGGAAAGGCGTGAACTAAGGGCGCGCATCCTCGATGAGGGCCTAATTCTAAGCGCCCTGATGGGGTACACCGATTTCACTTGTGGAATGCGCAGGCCGGGAATTCCATCGGCGGAAATGAACGCTCTCTACGTGGCTCAGCTTTGTGAGTTATGTGCGGATCTGGGATGCTCGTCGCTGCGTGTGTTTACCGGCTACCGGCTGGATGAGCTGACCTATGACCTACAGTACCGTGAGGTAGTCCGCGGACTTCGCCTCGCCGGTGAATACGCCAAGGAATCCGGCGTCACATTGCTTCTGCAGAATCACCACGATATAGCCGCGCACTACAAGGAGTTCGCTTGGTTGCTGCGGGAACTGGATCACCCTCAAATTAAAGCTGCATTTGACTGCTGGGCTGTGTGGCTGCAGGGTGCCAGGACGGAGCAATTGCGGCAGGCTGTGCGCGAACTTGCGCCGTGGCTGGCATTCACCACCGTGGCCGACTATAAGGTGATGCCGCAGTTTACTTATCGGCCGGATCAGGTGAATTACGCGCCTTGCGTGCCCGCGCTGGTTCGCGCCACGGCTCCCGGCGAGGGCGAGTTGGATTACGATTCCTTCTTCGCCGGGTTGAAGGATGCCGGATATCGGGGGCCGGTTGCCTACGAGATGTGCGCTCCGCTTGAGGGTGGAGGTTCTGTCGGGAATCTCGACCGCACGGCGCGGATCTTCCTCGAGTTCCTTACAAGACACGAATCTTCCCGCTAAGGGTGACAGCGGGGCGGGGAGTACCCCTTCTCCGCGCTCACTAGACGCTCTCCCCGCGCACCAGGTCTTCCCACGATTCCCGCTCGCGCACCACGCGCCAGCGATCGCCCTCCACCAGCACCTCAGCGGCGCGGGGCCGGGCGTTGTAGTTGGAAGACAACGAAAAGCCATAAGCGCCGGCGGCGCAGAGAGCCAGCCACTCGCCCTGTTGCATCGCGGGCAGGACGCGCTGCCTTGCGAAGAAGTCGCCAGATTCGCAAACCGGCCCTACCACGTCCGCCACCATGGGCTCGCCGGGCCGGATCGTGAGCGGTGCGATTTCGTGATGAGCGCTGTAAAGCGAGGGGCGAATCAGATCGTTCATCGCGGCGTCGACGATCAGGAAATTGCGGCTGCTGCCAGGCTTCAGATGCAATACGCGGGTGAGCAGAACGCCGGATTCAGCCACTAAAGAACGGCCCGGCTCCACCGCCAGAGAGAAGCCGCCGCGGCCCAATTTGTGGAGCACCTGCTCCATAAAGGCCGGGATGGCGGTGGGCGTTTCGTGCGGCCGGTAGGCAATGCCCAATCCGCCGCCAATATCGATCTCCGATATCCCAATGCCCGCTTCGCGCAGTGCGGTCGCGAACGCAAGCACCTTCTCCACCGCTTCCACCAGCGGGCGCACATCCAGAATCTGCGAACCGATGTGGCAGCTTATGCCCACCCATTCGAGCCCCGGCTCCGCGCGGTATGCCAGGTAGAGCCTCTCCGCCTCGTCGAACGGCACGCCAAACTTGTGCTCCTGCAAGCCAGTAGAGATATAAGGGTGCGTGTTGGCGTCCACATCGGGGTTCACGCGAAGAGCGGCCTTAGCTCGCATCCCCTTCCGCCGCGCCACGTCAGCTAGCAGCCGGAGTTCCGATTCCGACTCGCAATTGAAGCCGTGGATGCCCTGTTCGAGGGCATAGCCGATTTCCGCCTCCGTCTTTCCAACGCCGGAGAAAACGACCTTGGCTGGGTCGCCTCCAGCCCGCAAAACGCGGAACAGTTCCCCGGCTGAAACGATGTCAAAGCCCGAGCCCGCGTCGGCCAGCAGCTTGAGAATTGCCAGACTGCTGTTGGCCTTCACCGCATAACAAATGGTGTGCGGAAGGCCGGCCAGCGCTTGCTGATAGGCGTAAAACCGATGCCGGATTCCAGCCGCCCCGTAGACAAAGCAAGGTGTTCCGGCCGCGGCGGCGATCTCCCGCAATCGAACATCCTCGCAATAGAGCTCGCCGTCCCGGTACAAAAACGGGTCTGGAATCAAGGGGCGGGGGACGGTGAAAGGGGGCAAAACTGCCCCGGATTCTGAAGGGTTTGATGGGTGGAAAGGCATAACTGCGAGTCCCCTCAGGATAGCGTTAACGGAGGACGGGCCAAGCCACGATATACTAAAGGATTCGACCCCTGTGGAGTTGGATCTTTATGTTTGACCTATTCCGAAGCCGCGCCAAAACGGTGCGCATTTTCCTGGGCGCCATCCTCATGCTGGTGGCTGCCGCGATGGTGATTACGCTGATCCCCGGTTTCGGCGGTGCCGATTTTGGCGCCAACGCACAAACCCTGGGCGAAGTGGCGGGAGAACCGATAACGGTGATGCAACTCCGGGATGTCGTGCAGCAGCTCGCCCGGCAGGGCCGGGTGATGTCGCCCAGCGAGATGTCGTCTCTTTACCCCGTGGCGTTTCAGAATCTGGTCCAGGAGCGCGCATTGCTCTATGAGGCCAAGCAGTTGGGTTTTGATGTGAGCGATGCTGAACTCGCCACGATGATCCGCCAGATGCCCACCTTCTCACCCGGCGGCCAGTTTATTGGCGTGGATCAATACCGCATGCTGCTCGAACAGAATGGCACGAACCCCGCCCAATTCGAGGCGAACGTGCGGAAGCAGATCATCACCAATCGCTTGAGCGCGATTGTCGCGCGCAGCGTGGTGGTGAGCGCGGAAGATGTGGACAAGGCCTTGCGCGAGCGCAACGACACCGTCTCCGTGGAATATGCCTATCTGATGCCCGAGGATCTGCTCTCCCAGATCACGCCTACTGAGCAGCAGATCAAGGAGTTTTACTCGCAGGTGGAGAACAAGACGCGGGTGCCGGAACGCCGCGATATCGACGTCGTTCGGATCTCTCTCGAAAGAGCGATGGAGGGCTTCCGCATCAGCCCCGACGAAATCCAGGCTTTCTACAACGCCAACATGGATCAATGGAGCGTCGAATCGCAACTGGAGTTGCAGCACATTCTCTTCACCACGGAAGGTAAGTCGCCGGAAGAGAAAGCGGCCTCCCGCAAGAAGGCGGACGAGGTGCTGGCGCAACTGAAAGCCGGTGCCGATTTCGCCAAGCTGGCGGCGGAGACCTCCGAAGACCAATCCAACAAAGACAAAGGTGGAGACCTTGGCATTGTGACGCGCGGCCAGACCGTTCCCGCTTTTGAAGCGGCGGCCTTCGCCTTGCAACCCGGGCAAATCAGCGACGTGGTGGAGACCGAGTATGGCTTTCACATCATCAAGTCCAAAGCCCGCCGGGAAGCGCGAGTGAAGCCCCTCGACGAAGTTCGCGAGCAGATTGCTTCCGGGCTCGCCCAGCAGAAGGCATCTGAATTGGTGCAAACCACCGCCGACCGGGTTCGCGCGGCGGCAGTGGCAAATCCCAATCAGTTGGCCGACATCGTGGCGAAAGAGCCGCTGGCGCAAATGGCCACGTTCCAGGGCATCGCGCCGAGCATGTCGGCGGGCAACATCGCCGGGAATACGCCGCTGATGCAGGAAGTGAATGGCGCGCCCGAGGGCCAAGTCACCAGCGTGGCCGATGTTGGCGCCGGTGCTCTGGGCTTCGCCGTCGTTCGCAAGCTTGAGCCCTCGCGGGAAGCCACCTTCGAGGAAGCTCGGGGGCGTATCGCGGACGCGCTGAAGAACCAGATGGCGGGTTTGCAGGCAGAGCGCAAGCTGCTCGAAGTGAAGGAGGCCGTCGACGGAGGGGCTTCCCTCAAGGCCGTTGCCCGGAATGCAGGCCTCAGCTATGGCGAAACTCCTCCCTTCACGCGGATCAGCGCCGCGGAAGGGATTGGCAACGCCGGAGAAGTCTACAAAGCGTTCGATGCGAAGGTGGGTGAAACTCTGCCTCCCTTCCGTTCCGCCAATCGCATGTATCTGGTGCGTGTCGCCAGCAAGACCGATGCGAACCTCGCCGAACTCGCCGGAGAGCGCGAGGAACTGAGCACGCAGCTTTCCGCCGTGAAGTCGCAGGAACGGGTGGAGCTCTACATCAACGGCATTCGTGAACGCCTGCAAAAGGAGGGGAAGATCAAAATCGATACCCAGAAACTGGCAGCGCTGATGCAAGGCGGCAACGAAAGCGGCTACTAAAGCCATCCCAGCCGCCGGTGCATCGAACGAGAACCTACGGGTGCGGTTTTCCGCGCCCGTTTTTTTTGGGCGGGCCGTCCGGGCGCCACACGTCGCTTCTTTTCCGCGGTGTGCCCCGCCCGGTGGATGGGCGGCTACGGTGGACTGGCGTGTTGACGCCACCGGAAGGGCTCTTGCGCGAGGGCTTCACCACACTGTTGAGATCGGCGGGGTAGCGCACCGCCTCCAGATATAATCCGGCGGCGGGCGCGGTAAAGCGCGAGATGGCGTCCTGGTAGCGGACATCGCCATCCAGCGCGGCCGCGAAATCGGCCAAGGGGAATTCCCCCTTTCCCACCTGCACCAGTGCCCCCGCAAGGCGCCGGACCATCCTCCAGAGAAAATGCGACGCTTCGATCCGGAACTGCAATTCCTCCCCGGTCCGTTCGAGCGAGGCGCTTTCCACAACCACGATGGGGGATTCGTCCGGTCTGGCCGGGTCGTCCGCGTGGAAGGCGGTAAAGTCGTGGCGGCCCGGAAGCATGGCGGCCGCATTTCGCATCGCGCTTTCGTCCAACGTTTCCTTCACCCACCACACGTGCCGCTTGGCGAAGGCGTTCTTGCGGAGCGAAATGCGATAGAGATAGCGCCGGCTTTCCGCGTGATGCCGCGCATGAAAGCGCTCCGGCACTTCTTCCACGGCAAGTATGGCGATGTCATGGCCCAGTGCGTCGTTTACGGCGCTGCGAAACCGGCTGGGAGATACTGGCTGCCCAGGGGTGCCTTTAACGTGCAACACCTGCGCCAGCGCGTGAACGCCGGCGTCTGTCCGCCCCGCTCCATGCAACTCCGCCTGCACTCCCAATGTGGATTCGATGGCATCGCGCAGCGCCCCCATCACTGTCTTGGGTGCGTTCTTCTGTTCCTGCCAGCCACTGTAGCGGGAGCCGTCGTATTCCACAGTTACTTTCCAGGTGGGCATACGCTCCAGCATAGCCGAGCCCGCCGAATTCGCCGCGATAGCATAAGGGAAACGATGCGCGTGGATGTGAAAGTAAAGCCCAACGCAAAGGCCGACTGCGTGGAACTTCAGCCGGATGGGAGTCTGCTGGTTTCCGTCAAGGCGCCTCCGGTCGACGGCAAGGCGAATGAAGCCGTGCTGCGGGCGGTGGCCGGGCATTTTGGCGTCGCGCGCAGCCGGGTGGAGATTGTCCGGGGCGCTAGCGGGCGTAGAAAAACGCTTCAGTTTCCTGATCCCCCGCCATAAGCGGGAGCCGCGGGCGATATGATAAAAAGATCGGCCAACCGTCTGGCCGCCACACCGGAGGAATCTTCATGGATCGACGTTCGTTTCTTGCCACCACCGCTGCCACCAGCGCATTGACCGGCCTTGCCGCCGCCCAGACCTCGGGGCGCCTACCCGTCCAAAAAGGGCTCGTCTACGGCATGATGGGCCGTCAAGGCAGCAATAAGTTCCGTTTCCAGATGGCGCGCGAGGCGGGCTTTGAGGTTGTGGAGACCTACACCACCGAGGATCCGAAGGAAGTGGAGGACCTGGCCAAAGCCGCTCAGGATACCGGGCTCAAGATCCACGGCGTGATGAACCAGGCCCACTGGCGATACCCGCTTTCGAGCGGCGATCCGGAGGCTGTCAAAATCTCCATGGAAGGCATGCGCACCAGCCTTCGCAACGCCAAAACCTGGGGTGCCGGGACGGTGCTGCTGGTGCCCGCCGTGGTGGACGCGAATACCACCTACGAACAGGCCATGGAACGCTCCAAGCGTCAGGTGTCGGAATTAATCCCGCTGGCGGAACAACTCAAGGTGGTGATCGCCATTGAGAACGTCTGGAATAAATTCCTGCTCAGCCCCATCGAGTTCGTCGACTATGTCGACAGCTTCAAATCGCCCTACCTGCAGGCCTATTTCGACGTCGGCAACATCCAGCTTTACGGCTACCCCGACCAGTGGCTCCGCAGCCTCGGCAAACGCATTGCGCGGATTCACTTCAAAGATTTCCGCTTCCGGAACCGCGAGGCGCAGTTTGTGAATCTACTGGATGGAGACCTCAACTGGCCGGCCATTTACGATGCGATCGCCGCCATTGGCTACCGGGGGCCGATCAGCCTTGAGATCGCCGGCGGAGACCTTAGCTATCTTATGGATGTCAGCAACCGCTTCGAGGCAATCATCAAGGGCGCAACCACGCTGCGGCGTTCGTAGCAGGGTAGGGTTCGTTTTCGCTCGCGGAAGGAATTTGCGGCGATAGTCGTTAAGGAAATCGGATGAAGAAATTTCTTGTCGGTCTTCTGGTAGGCGTCGTGATTTCTGTGTTTGCGGGAATCGTGGTGATGTTTGCGTTTGCGCGCCTGGCGGATCGGGAGCCAACCGTGCCGGACAACTCCGTGCTACGGGTGCGCCTGAGCGGGCCGGTGGAAGAAATGTCCTCCCCGTCAATTCCATTCCCAGGCCAGCCGCCGAGCGGTCTCACGACCCTGGAGATCTGGAGCACGCTGCGAAAGGCGGCGGTGGATTCGCGCATCAAGGCCGTGCTTTTCGAACCGGTGATGCCGGGTCTCGGTTGGGCCACGGCGCAGGAGATCCGCGGCTCTATCGAGAAATTCCGTAAGGAATCCGGCAAGCCCGTCTACGCGATCGTGCGTATGCCGCGCATGGTGGATTACTACATGGCGTCCGCCGCCGACAAAGTGTATGCGAGCCCGGAAGACATGCTGCTGATGACCGGGATGCGCGTGGAGGCGATGTACCTCAAGAACACTCTCGACAAAATCGGGGTGACCATGGAAGTGGAGCACGCCGGCAAGTACAAAGACGCGGGCGATCAGTTCACCGAAACCGGGATGACGCCAGAGACGCGCGAAGTGCTCACCACGGTGCTGGACGATCTCTACAACGACTTTCTGATGACCACCGGAGCCTCCCGCAAGAAGAGCCGCGACGAGATGGCGGCAATCATCGATCAAGGACCGTTCACCGCAACCGGGGCGCTGAAGGCAGGTTTGTTGGACGGTTTGAAATACGAAGAGCAGATCAAGGACGAGATCAAGGAAGCCTTGAAGCTCGCCGAGTACAAAGAAACCAGCGTGCGCAACTATCGCGACATCAGTGCATCCTCGCTGGGTCTCACGGGAGACACCAGCATTGCCATCCTCACCACCCAAGGGGCGATCATGCGGGGCAAGGCGGATGCGTTCTCGCGCAGTTCGATGATTGCCTCGGAATCCCTGATTGGGGACTTGCGCGATCTTGCCAGGAACGATTCGATCAAGGGCGTGATCCTGCGCGTGGATTCCCCAGGTGGCGACGCCATCGCTTCGGACGAAATCCTTCATGCCGTGCGTGAGCTCAGCAAGAAGAAACCGATGGTGGTTTCCATGTCCGACGCGGCTGCCTCCGGCGGCTACTATATCTCGATGACCGGAGACCCCATCGTGGCCTACCCATCCACGCTCACCGGATCGATCGGCGTCGTGTTCACCAAGCCCGTGCTGAAGGGCCTTTATGACAAGATCGGAATCACCAAAGATGCGATTGAGCGGGGAGAGAACGCAGGGTTTCTATCCGACTATGTCACTCTCGATGCTAGTGGCCGCGAACGGTTGAAGGCCCTGATCGACGAAACTTATACCGCCTTCCTCGCGCGCGTGAGCGAGGGCCGAAACCGGCCCGTCGAGGAGATTGCCCCGCTGGCGCAGGGCCGGGTGTGGCTGGGCTCGCAAGCGAAAGACCGCGGACTGGTGGACGAATTGGGCGGCTTCGATGTGGCTATCGCCGCATTGAAGAAAAAAGCGAAGATCCCGGAAAACGACAAAATGAAGATCCTTGTGTATCCCGGTAAAGCCAGTTTTTTTGAGATGCTCGCCAGCTTGGAGAATAGTTCCATGGGCGCAGCTCACGCCGAGGCAATCCTGAAGGGAACTCCACTCGAGCCGCTCATGGCCAGCCCCCTTTTGAAGACGCTGGAGACACCCGGAGTCAAGGCTCTAATGCCCTATGGAATTGAGGTGCAATAGAGCGCTCGCCACCCGTGGTCAGGTGGCGGCGCCCGCCAGTTCTGGTGCCTTTCGCTGCGAGAGTCCAAGGCGGTCCTGCATCTCGCCGAAGACCTCTTCAATCGGGCGATCTCCATTGATCGTCAGCAGGATGCCCTTCTTCTCGTAAAGCTCAAGAACAGGCTTCGTCTTGTCGTAGTATTGCTCCAGCCGCGTCTTAAGCACCTTCGGATCGTCGTCTACCCGCTTGGTGAAGCCGCCCCCCTCTCCCAGGCGCGCGCGGGACATCACGCGGTCGTAAACGACGTCGTCCGGGATGTCGAGGTAAATCACCTTATCGATGTTGTAGTGCTCAAATAGATACTCGGCTTGTGGTCTCGTGCGCGGGAATCCGTCCAGCACGAAGCCGAAATTCCAGTCATGTTCCTCAAGGCGGTTTTGCACCACCTGCTCGACGATCTCGTCGGGCACTAACAGGCCCGTATTGGTGATCTTGCGAATCCTCGCCGCCAGCTTCGTGTGGTTGCGCACGTGCCAGCGGAAGATGTCCCCGATCGAGATATGTACGAAATCGAAGTCGCGAGCCAGGAGCCGGCTTTGTGTTCCTTTTCCTGAGCCCTGCGGACCGCAAACGATGTATTTGTCCATGGTGCTCTTGTAACCCAGATGGGCCTGAAACTGAGATGGGGCGGTCTTTCGGCGGGTGGGCCGCGGCCCCGGTCTATCGTTCCCGCGCGGTAGCGGGATCACTAGCAGTATATATTGGCCGGTACCCCTAGTTCCTCACCCTAGGCCGCCGCGGGCGTTACCCTTCCGGGCGACAGGCGTATAAAGGATTAGAGTGAAGACTCCTGGTCCGGCCACCCAGCAGGAATTGATTCCGGGGAGCGCTCTCAACGAATCGGAAGCGGATTTGATTCGCGCCGCGCAAGCGGGCGACAGCGACGCCTTTGAGATGTTGGTGCGCAGCTATGACCGGGGTGTGCTTCGGATTGCGGTGAACCTGCTGCGGAGTCCGGAAGACGCGGCGGACGTGTATCAGGAGGCCTTTGTGAAGGTCTATAAGAACCTGCACTCGTTCCGCTTCGATTGCAGCTTTCAAAGCTGGCTCTACCGGATTGTCACCAACAGTTGTCTTGACCTATTGCGCAAGCGCAAGATCCGTAAAGAAGAGGCGGCGGTGGTGGAAACCGGGGACGGTGCGTGGAATCGCACCGAAATGTTCGAAGAGAGCCGTTCACACGGGGATCCCGACCGGGTCTTGAAGAACAAACATCTCCACGAAGAGATTCGCAGAAGTTTGGAATCGCTGACGCAAAAAGAGCGCATGGTGTTCGAATTGCGCCACTTTCAGGGCATGCGGCTTCGCATGATTGGCGAAGTGCTGGGAACCTCCGAGGAGGCGGCCAAAACCTGCCTGTTCCGGGCGACTCAAAAGATGCGGGTGGCCCTGGGGAGTTTTTTGTAAATGGAGAGACCGCGATGAACCTTGAGGAAGCCCACGAGAAGCTCACTTTGCTTCTTTACGACGAACTCTCGTTTGAAGAAGAGGAGGCTTTGCATCACCGGCTGGATGACAGCGCGGAGTTGCGCGCGGAATTGGAGCGGCTGCGCCAATTGCACCTGCATCTGGAATGCCACCTCCTGGAGCCGCCGCTTGGATTGCTGGCGGAATCCCGCGCTTCTCTTTTCCGCCGCGTGGCGCGGGGGAGGGAATCGAGCTCCGCCCCCCGGTGGGCCGGCCAGTTCTTCGCCATGCTCGGCTCTGGCCTTTCCTGGAAGCCCGTGACGGCGTTCGCCTTGCTGGTGCTCAGTTTCGTGGCCGGGCGTTGGACCATGCAATCGGCGCTTCCGGGCGCGGTGGCGCCTGACGGCGATCTGCCCACCGTGGCCCGCGTGCGCGAGGTACGCACCAACCCAAACGGCACGGTGGAGATCCAATTGGAGGAAGTTAGCCAACGGATAATCAGCGGTTCTCTCAACGACCGCGAAGTGCGCGACGCCTTGCTGGCCGGGGCTCGCAATACGGCTGACCCTGGGGTTCGGGCGGGCACCCTCGATTTGTTGAAGTCCCAGCCGGACCGGGAGGACGTGCGGAAGGTCTTGCTCTATGCCCTTCGCAATGATGCCGATTCCGGCGTCAGGCTGAAGGCGTTGGAGGGCTTGAGCGCTTTTTCTTTAGATCCCGAGATCCGGGATGCCATCCGTAAAGTTTTGGTTACGGACGCCAATCCGGGAGTGCGGATGCAAGCCATCGGGCTTCTCACGGTGGGTAGCGAGGGGCCGGAGACGATTGGCGTCTTGCAGCAGTCGATGCGAAAAGAAGGGAACGATACGGTTCGCCGCAAATATGAGAGCGCCCTGCGGGCGATGAATGCCACGGCGGGAACCTTCTGAAGTGCGTTTATTCATTGGTTGGTAAGTATATGATTACGGAATGGTGGCAGCCCGAATTGAGCAGCAGGGAGTTGGTGAAGATGAATGCGAATGACGGCAACTGGCATTGACGATGCGGGGCGGGAAGTGGCGGCGTTGGGCGTGGGGAAGCGTTCCGTTACTGCTGATCGCCGTCGCGGGAATACCCGCCTTCGGCGGCGCTCCGGCGGAGGCCACGGAACGGTTGCTGGTTCCACGAGTTGACGTCGTTTCTCAAAACTCCGGGGGCTGGCAAGGGAGTTGTCCGCCCGCCGAAGGAAACCTCGAATTTGTGCTATCCCTCGATCCGCGTTTGATCCCGGAGACGGAGACGGAGACGGAATTTCCAGCCGATGCGGCGCTGCTTGCCCGGTTGTGGTGGCAAGGCAATACGCTGAATCTGCCTGGCGGTTCTTCCGGCAGTTATCTCGGGATCGGCGTTGCGGACGTGACGCCCCAGATGGCTACCAAACTCGGGCTGGAGGAAGCGCGTGGCGTAGTGGTGACGGCGGTTGCGGAAGGCTCCCCGGCCCAGAAAGCGGGACTGCGGGTGAAAGATGTCTTGATCGCCTATAACGGCTCGCGGCTGGAGGGCCGCCAGCAACTTACCCGCATGGTGGGAGAGACCCCGGCCGAACGGACAATTTCCCTTTCCATCCTGCGTGGCGGCGCGTCTAGGGACGTAAAACTCACGACGGCGGCAAAGCGCATGAACCCCGATTTGAAGGCTCTCCGCGACGGCGCGTTGGCCGGAAAGAATCTCTATATCCTGCCCGATATGCCGCGCATGGTTTCCATCTACCGCTCGCCGATGCTGGGGATTGAGAGTGAAGCCCTGGGCGCACAGATGGCGGCCTTTTTCGGTGTGAACGAGGGGGTGCTTGTTCGCGAGGTGTTGCCGGAGTCTCCCGCGGCGGCGGCCGGGCTGAAGGCGGGTGACGTGATTGTCTCGATCAGCGGAGAGAAGGTGGTTGCCCCTACGGACATCACGGCCATCTTGCGGGCGAAGAGTTCCACGCGGGACGGTCTGGCACTCGTCATCGTGCGCAACCAGAGGAAGACGACCTTGACGGTTGCACCCTCCGGCGAGTGGACCGAAGGCCGCTACTTTCCTGACGACCGCCGGGGCGACGAGTGGAGCCGGAAGTAGAACCCTCGCCATCACGATGCTCTCCATTCGCATCGGGAAGTAAGCGAAAAAGCGGCTGGGCCTGTTGGCGAGCACATAGCCTGGTCGTCAGGCACTATTCGACAGCTTGTTCGCCGTCGCGAATCTATCCAGAGGGACTCCCAACAGACCGCCGCAAAAGTCGCCCTCGCAAGCTCCGCTAGCCGCATTCGTCCGCACCCCTCAGAACGGGGGGTCTGCGTTCGCTGGAGCCCCGCTAAGCAGGGCTTCGGCGAACTGAATTGCTACGGCCTTTCCGCCATCGCCAACCTCGCCCACCGGCCCCACGCAGGACGGGCAGCCGGATTCGCAATGGCAGGCCCGCATCAGATCCAGGGCGTTGCCAAGCAGCGTCGTGCTGGCGTGATAAAGCGGCTCGCTCAGGCCAATGCCGCCGGGGTAGACATCATAAAGGTAGAGATTGGGCTCAATGCGCGTGCCTTCGGTGAGCGGCTCGTCGGAGAAGGCGAGGCCCAGGTCTCGCGGGTCGCACATCAGAAGAAAGGCCGCCACGGTGCGCAGGGCGTTTCCCAGCCCAACCAGTCCGTTTTGCTTTTCAAGGGGCGAGAGGCCGGCGAACTGGGCGAGGAATGGCTCGGTCATGTGTAGCCACCAGGCGGTGGTGTGCATTTCCTGTTCGGGCATGGAGAGGTGGCCGGCGCCGATGTTCTCCATCGTGTAGAACTTGATCTTCTTGAAGCCGACGATCTGGCGGTTCACGCGGGCTTCGCCATGCTTGACTTGGGCGAGTTGCAGGGGACGGGCGGCGAACTCCTCGATGGAGCGGACCTGCGTGTAGTCGATGGCGTCGGTGAAGTAATCGCATTCCACGGCGCGAACGTAGGCCTTGCGGCCATCGTAGTCGAAGCGTTCCACCTGATACTGGCGGGCTTCGTGAAGGTAGATCGCCTTCTCATGCAGCGTCGTAAGGGCGGAGGGGAAATCGACCTCGGCAATCACTTTCGCCTCCCCGGTGATGTCGATCACCACGAAATTGTCGCTGGTGATGGCGCGAAGACTGATGGAATCGGCCGGGTAGGTGTCGGAAATCCAGTGCCAGGAATCGCCCGACTGGTGTATGAAACCAAAGTCTTTCAGAAACTCGCAAAGGTCGCCGGCTTCGTGGGGTCCGAACGTTTCGCCCTTTTTCACCGGGAGTTCGAAGACGGCGCACTTGAGGTGGCTAAGCAGAATCTCCAGGTTGTCCGGATTCACCGAAGCCCGTTCCGGCGAACTGCTGAAGAAGTATTCCGGATGTTCGATGATGTATTGGTCCATGGGAGCGCTGGAAGCCACCAGAATGGCGATGGCCGCCGATTGACGCCTGCCGGCGCGGCCCACCCTCTGCCAGGTGGAAGCGATGGTGCCGGGGTATCCAGCGAGCACCACGGCATCGAGGGAGCCGATATCGATGCCCAGTTCAAGGGCGTTCGTTGCGACAACGGCGCGAATCTCGCCCTCGCGCAGGGCCTTCTCTATGGCTCGCCGTTCTTTGGGGAGGTAGCCGCCCCGGTAGCCACGGACCGCCTTGTCTGGCAGTGGACCGCGGTCGTTGGCGTCCTTGAGGTATTTCGTGAGGACCTCGGTAGCCAGGCGATTGTTGGTGAAGACGAGGGTTTGCAGGTTGCGTTCGATCAGATCCTGGGCAAGGCGTTTGCTCTCGGCAAGATATCCGCGACGGATGCCCAATTGCTGGTTCACTACCGGTGGATTATAGAAAACAAAAAACTTCTCGCCACGAGGCGCGCCGCTTTCGCTCACCAGTTCGAAGCTCTGCTCCGTGAGCGATTCGGCCAATTCCCGCGGGTTGGCAATGGTGGCCGAACAGCAGATGAACTGTGGCTTCGTTCCGTAAAATGCGCAGATTCGCTGCAAACGCCGCAGCAGATTGGCGAGGTGACTCCCGTACACGCCCCGGTAGGAATGCAGTTCGTCAATCACCACGTAGCGCAGATTCTCAAACAGCTTTGCCCATTTGGTGTGGTGGGGAAGGATGCCCGTGTGGAGCATATCCGGGTTGGTGAGCACCACGTTGGCGCGCTCCCGGATGGCCCGGCGCGCGTCCTGCGGCGTGTCGCCATCGTAAGTGAAGACTTTCAGATCGCTGCCGCATTCTTCGATCAGACCATGCAGTTCATGAAGCTGATCTTCGGCGAGCGCCTTGGTCGGGAAAAGGTAGAGCGCGCGCGCCGAAGGAGTGGCGAGCATCGTTTCCATCACCGGCAGGTTGTAACAAAGGGTCTTGCCGCTGGCTGTGGGCGTGACGATGGTGACGTTTCTTCCGGCGGAAACGTGGGCGTAGGATTGGGCCTGGTGCGAATACAGGCGCCGGATCCCGCGCCGTTTGAGGGCCTCGGAAACGATGGCGGGTAGGGATCCGGGTAGATCGGCGAACTCGCCGTCGGAGGCTGGCTGGCGGTGGACGGCGCGGATGGAAGGGTGCCCCTCGGCGTTCATCGCCTCAAAACGGGTGATCGCGCCGTCAAGACCTTCGCTCCGCTTGCGGATCGGGTCGGGCGGCGATGATTCTTCGAAACCGGGAAAGCCCAGGGAGAGGTTCATGGTCGCTTGCGCTTCGCCTTTTCTTTGCTAGGTTACCGGAAGCGAAGGTCAGATACAAGACATTCGCCCGGAAAGCAGGCAGACGCCACTTCTCGCAGTGCCATGAATAATTACGCTGAATCCTTGTGGAGCCCTGGCATTCGTCGGAGAATCAAAGATTGGGGGAGAAAGACCGAAATTGGCCGTTAAGGTATCTGAAGAAGCAACCAGACTGGATGGCTCTGACCGGTGGTCAGTGTTTGCCGCAAGTGAACTCTATGACGTGGCCCGCTGGGGCAACGGTTATTTTTCGGTGGGGAAGAACGGCAACTTGCTGGTTCACCCCGATAAGGATCCCAACCGATCCATTGATCTCAAGCAACTGATCGATACGCTGCAACTGCGCGGCATCAGCCTGCCGATTCTTCTGCGATTCACTGAAATTCTTGGCCATCGTTTGCGCGAGATCCAGGGAGTGTTTCAGAACTCGATCAACGAGTTCGGCTACAAGGGCGGCTACGCTTGCGTCTACCCGATCAAGGTGAACCAGCAGCGGCAGGTGGTGGAAGAAATCTACCGCTACGGCAAACCCTTCGGCTTTGGGCTGGAGGCGGGTTCAAAGCCGGAGTTGCTGGCTGTGCTTGGCGTCTCGGACAACGAAACGCCCATCCTCTGCAACGGTTTCAAGGACGACGAATACATTGAGATGGCGATGCTGGCCAAGAAGGTCGGCCGCAACATCATCCCGATCGTCGAGAAGTTTTCTGAACTCGATCTGATTCTGAAGTACGCGGCGAAGGTGGGCGTAACGCCGTCAATCGGGTTGAGACTGAAGCTGGCCGCGCGCGGTTCAGGGCGCTGGCGGTCGAGCGGCGGCTTCCGTTCGAAGTTCGGTCTCACCGTGAGCGAGGTGCTGCAAGCCTTCCAAAAGCTGAAGGCGCTGGGCATGGAAGATTGCCTCAATCTGCTGCACTTCCACTTGGGCAGCCAGATCACCAACATTCGCCAGGTGAAGGTGGCGGTGAACGAGGCGGCGCGCATCTATGCGGAGCTTGCCAGGGAAGGCGCCGGGCTGAAGTATCTCGATGTCGGCGGCGGGCTGGGAATCGACTACGACGGGTCGCAGACCGATTTCGAATCGAGCGTAAACTACTCCCTCCAGGAGTATGCCAACGACGTCATCGCCCACGTGCAGAGCGTTTGCGACGAAGTGGAAGTGCCCCACCCGACGATCATCTCGGAGAGCGGGCGAGCGGTGGTGGCTTACCATAGCGCGCTGATCTTCAACGTCGTGGGCGTGGGCGGGCTTGGCGAATCGGTGGTGCCATCCTCGCTGCCCAAGGATGCGGAGCAGCCGCTGAAAGACCTGCTGGAGACCCATCGTACCCTCAGTGGCAAAAACGTCCGCGAGGCCTTTCACGATGCCAACGATTCGCTCGATCAGGCCCTGAACCTGTTCAGCCTGGGCTACCTGACGCTGGAGCAGCGTTCGATGGCCGAGAATCTTTACTGGGCGATCACCAAACGGGTGGCCCGCATCGCCAAGGATCTCGATTTTGTGCCGGAGGAGATGGAGAACCTGGAGCCGCTGCTCTCCGATACCTACTTCTGCAATTTTTCGATTTTCCAGAGCATGCCCGATAGCTGGGCGATCAAGCAGCTTTTCCCCATCATGCCCATCCACCGGCTGAACGAAGAGCCCACCGAGCGCGGCATTCTAGGCGATGTCTCCTGCGATTCCGACGGCAAGATCGACCAGTTCATTGATCGCCGCGACGTGAAGAAGACCCTGCCCCTGCACCGCTACAACGACGAACCCTATTACCTGGGCGCCTTCCTTGTGGGAGCCTACCAGGAGATCCTGGGCGACCTGCACAACCTCTTCGGCGATACGAATGCCGTTCACGTTTCGATGGACGAGCATGGGGAGGCCGTGCTCGACACCCTGGTGAAGGGCGACACGGTGCGCGAAGTGCTGGATTACGTGCAGTTCAAGACGGACGCCCTGAGCGCCAAGTTCCGCCGGGACGTGGAGCAGGCGGTGCGGCTAGGCCGGATTGGCTACGAAGAGTCCGGGCGCCTGCTGCGCTTCTACGAAGACGGCTTGCAGGGCTACACGTATCTGGAAGATCCGACGATTTCGTAGTGGAGGGCGGGGGTGGGCCGGAGCCTCTTGCGCTGGAAGTGGTGCATTCATACAATGGCCATAGATGAATGCAGCGCGCCATTTGACGATCAGAAACGTACCAGAAGAGCTTGCCCAGGCTCTGGATGAGAAGCGGCGAGCGTCAGGCAAGTCGTTGAATCAGACCGTGATCGATCTGCTTCGAGGAGGGCTTGGAGTCGGATCGCAACGCACGAACGGCCTCGAGAAGCTTGCCGGCGTTTGGAGCCAGGAAGACGTCGAAGAGTTCCAACGGAATACAGCCTTTCTCGAAGAGATCGATGAGGAGATGTGGCAGTGAGCCGCATTGTCCTTGATACCAGCGCCTATGTTCAATTTGCCGCGGGACACCCGGAAGCCGTTTCGGCGGTGATGTCAGCGACCTGGGTGGGCGTTCCCACAGTGCTGCTTGGGGAATTGCATCTCGGGTTCGCGCTTGGAACCAAGCGAAGCGCGAATGAGAGCTTCCTCCAAAACTTCCTCGGAAATCCCGCCGTGGAAGTGCTGCCGGTCACGGACGATTCCGCGAGGGTATATGGCGAGATTGTCGCAGATCTCAGACGCAGCGGACGTCCAATCCCTGTGAATGACGCTTGGATCGCCGCGGTTGCCGTCCAACACGGCGCTACTCTGTTGACCTTCGACAGGCACTTCCTTTCAGTGGAAACTCTGCGCACGCTTTGGGTTCCGCTCGGAACCTAATCACCGCCTGAGCGGTTTCTTTGTCTTTTTTTGTGCGGCCCGAGGCTGCCCCATTGACATTCATTTCGTTATCTGGCGAAATATAGGAAGTGAGCTTCCGCGACACATTGGCGGCGTTGAAGGCCCTGGGCGATGAAAACCGCTTGCGGGCGCTATTGGCTTGTAGCGAACAGGAACTGTGCGTTTGCCAGATCACCGAGTTGCTCCAACTGGCGCCTTCCACGGTCTCCAAGCACATGTCGATCCTGCGCCAGGCCGATCTGGTGGATTCGCGGAAGGATGGCCGGTGGATCTATTACCGGCTTTCCACCGAATTCGCTGCCGCGCCCGTGCAGGCTCTGGTGGCGGAACTACGGGCGCAGTTGGCTGCTGATCCCAAGTGGCAGCGGGACCGCGCGGCGCTTTTGGAGATCCTGGCAATCGACCCCGAAGAGCTATGCCGACGCCAGGCGAGAGCCGGTGCAGGGGACATTGCCGCCGCTTGCGAAGACAACGAATGCTGCGCTCCCGTGCCTGCGGTGCGCGCGGCGCAGAGATGAGGAGATAGCATGACCAGCGAGACGATCAAAGACGTAGTGAGAGAGAAGTACGCCGAAGAAGCGCGCCGCGTTCTCGCCGCAACGGGAGCTGCTTGCTGCGGCGAGGGCTCGGCGAGCGTCGTGTCGCTTAAAGCCAACACTCCCTGCTGTGGTGGGGAGCCCGTGCAGATCCAGAGTTCCTGTTGCGGTGGCGACCAGGTGACCCGCTATGCGGACCCCATCACGCGAAACCTCTATGACGCCGTCACGCAGGCCGAACTGCCAGAGAAAGCCGTGCTAGCCTCCTTGGGCTGTGGCAATCCCACGGCCCTGGCGGAATTAAAGCCAGGCGAGGTGGTGCTCGATCTCGGTTCGGGCGGCGGCATCGATGTGTTGCTCTCAGCCCGGCGCGTGGGGCCCGCCGGCAAGGCATACGGCCTCGACATGACCGACGAAATGCTCGAACTGGCGCGCGAAAATCAACGGCAGGCGGGCGCCACGAACGTGGAGTTCCTGAAGGGCGACATTGAGCATATTCCACTGCCCGATAGCCACGTCGACGTGATCGTTTCCAACTGCGTGATCAATCTGGCGGCGGACAAAGACGCCGTTCTCCGCGAGGCGTTTCGCGTGCTCAAGCCGGGCGGGCGCTTTGCCGTTTCCGATGTGGTGACGCGCGGCGAAATGCACGAAGAGATCCGCAAGCAGGTGATGCTCTGGGTGGGCTGCATTGCCGGCGCGCTGGAAATGGAAGACTACGCGGCGAAGCTTCGCGCGGCGGGTTTTGAAAACGTGAATCTCGAACCGACGCGTGTCTATCGCGTGGACGATGCGAAGAGCTTCCTCGAAGAGCAGGGTCTCGATGTCGAAGCGATGCGAGACGAAGTGGACGGGCGGTTTCTGAGCGCGTTCATCCGCGGCACGAAGCCAAAGGCAGTTTAGGCGATTCATGCCAACCGTGATGCCAGCGCGAATCCTCAGGTGATCTCATGCCGCAAACCGCTCCACGCAAACTCGGCTTTCTTGACCGCTACCTCACCCTATGGATCGGCGTCGCCATGCTGTTGGGTGTGGCCCTGGGGGTGTATGCGCCACAGGCGGTGAATGCCATCACTGGCATGCAGGTGGGCACCACGTCCATCCCCATCGCGCTGGGGCTGATCCTGATGATGTACCCGCCGCTCGCCAAGGTACGCTACGAAAAGCTGGGCGAGGTGTTTCGCGATACCCGTGTGCTAGGCCTCTCGCTCCTGCAGAACTGGGTGATTGGTCCGGTGCTGATGTTCGGGCTGGCCGTGCTCTTTCTGCGGGACTATCCCGAATACATGGTGGGGCTGATTTTGATCGGTCTCGCCCGGTGCATCGCAATGGTGATTGTCTGGAACGACCTGGCCTGTGGCGATTCCGATTACGCCGCCGGGCTTGTGGCCTTCAACTCGGTTTTCCAGATCGTCTTCTATTCGGTCTACGCCTGGGTTTTCATCACCTGGCTGCCGCCCATCCTGGGAATGCAGGGCAGCATCGTCGATGTCTCCGTGGGGATGATCGCGGAGAGCGTGCTGATCTACCTGGGTATTCCGTTCTTCGCGGGGATGCTCACGCGCCTGGTCCTACGGCGGTGGAAAGGGGATCATTGGTATACCACCCATTTCCTCCCGCGCATTGGCCCCATTACATTGATCGCCCTGCTGTTCACCATCGTGGTGATGTTCTCTCTGAAGGGCGACATGATCGTCCGGCTGCCCCTCGACGTCCTGCGCATCGCCGCGCCACTGCTGATTTATTTCGTCGTCATGTTCTTCGTCTCGTTCTGGCTCAGCAAGCGGGCCGGCGCGGATTACGCCAGAACCACGACTCTCTCGTTCACCGCCGCCAGCAACAACTTTGAGCTGGCCATCGCCGTTGCGGTGGCGGTGTTCGGCATCCGCTCCGGCGCCGCCTTCGCGGCCGTGATTGGCCCTCTGGTAGAGGTGCCCGTATTGATCCTGCTGGTGAACGCGGCACTGGCTCTACGGAAGCATTTTCCGGGTGAAGCCCGGCACCTTGGCGCACCATCCGAATCCTGAGCTTTGCCGATATGACCAAACAACGTGTTCTGATCCTTTGCACCGGAAACTCCGCTCGCAGCCAGATGGCCGAGGGGCTGCTTCGCGCCATGGGCCGGGGCAGCCTGGAAGTGGAAAGTGCGGGCACGAACCCCTCATTCGTCCGTCCGGAAGCCATCGCCGCGATGGCGGAACTGGGCATCGATCTTTCCGGCCACCACTCGAAATCGGCGGACGAATTCGCCGGTCAACCCTTCGATCTGGTCTTGACCGTCTGCGACAACGCCCGCGAAAGCTGCCCGGTTTATCCCGCGGCGAAGCGGTTGGTTCACCATAGCTTTGAAGATCCCGCCCACCTGGAGGGCAGCGAAGAGGAGCGTCTGGAGGCCTTCCGCCGGGTGCGAAATCACATTCAGGCTTACTTCGAAGCGGAACTGCTACCGCTGCTGAGGGGCCAATCCGGAGACGCTCATGCCGGGTAGCCGTAGGCAAAGCCACAGGGATAGGCCACCAATGCGCCCCGCAACCCGCATGCCGCACCGCGCACGAATGGTATTCTGAGAGCAGCATGCGCAGGCTTGGGCGCCTGATCGCCTTCCTCTTCCTCGTCCTGTCCCTTAGCACCGGCGTTATCTACTATTACCAGCGGCAGAAAGCCGAGGCCAACGCTACCCCTCCGCCCGCTCCTCTGCCCGAAGGGGTAGCCGGGACCGCCGACCGCTGGCAGTGGAGCCACAACGTCGATGGCAAGCCAATGGTGGAGATCTCCGCGCGCGAATACCGGATGATCCAGGATCCGCCCAGGGTGGAATTGGCCGATGTCGAATTGAAAATCTTTGGTGGGGACCCCAGCGTTTACGACTTGGTGAAAAGCAAGCGCGCCGACGTGGATACCCGTTCGAAGACGATGTATTCCGAGGGCGAAGTGGAGATCGTGATGAGGGTCCCCAACAATGGGCGGCCAATGCCCGAAAGGCCCATGACCATCCGTTCTTCGAAAGTGCATTTCGACACCGAGAGTGGCAAAGCAATCACGGACGAAAAAACGTACTTTCAATTTGCGGAAGGTACGGGAGAGGCCGTGGGTGCGCAGTACGATCCGCAAGCGAAGGAAGTGACGCTCGAAAGCGATGCCCACATCACGCTGATCAAAGAGGGGGCGCCCGCACCCACGGAGATCTGGGCTCAGCATGCGATCTATCGGGAGAGCTATTCGAAAGTGGAACTCCGGGGTCCGACGCGGATGGCTCGCCAAAACCTGCTGATCAACGCCGGGGACGCCACTGTGGAACTCGCCAACGGGGAAATCCGCCGCGTGGAGGCTCGCGAGGTTGCCGGTGTGGACCGTTACCCCAACCGCGAACTCGCCTTTGGCGCGGAGTTTGCTGAGATGAAGTATCGCGATGACGGCAGCCTGGCCGAGATTTACGGCGACGGCAATAGCCGGCTGGATACCGCCACGCCCGCTTCCCGCAATGAGGTGCGCTCTTCCCGCATGAACCTCTATTTCCGTGAAGCGGCCGCCGAACCGCAACTGGAGAAATCGTTTGCCCACGGCGGCGCCACGGTGCGCTCCGTTCCATTGGGGAAGAGCGCGGATACGCAACCGCAACGGCTGTTGCAGGCGGATGTGATCGAAGTGCAGATGCGGCCAGGGGGGGCGGAGGCCGAACGGCTGCTCACCCACGCTCCGGGAACCCTAAGTTTTCTGCCGGCAAACGCGGAACAGCGGGAGCGCAAGCTCTTCGCGGATCGCATGATTGCCACCTACGGGGCGAACAACACGCTCGAACGCTTCGAATCGACGAAGACGCGAACGGAGTCGCAGCCCTCCGCGGCCGCGGTGGCCGAAGCTCGCAAGAAGAAGCAACCCGCGCCTGCGCCGCTGCTGACGAAGTCGGATACGCTAGAGGCGCAATTCGATCCGAAGTCGGGCGAGATGCAGTGGATGAAGCAGGCGGGGAACTTCGAGTTCAACGAAGGCACCAGGCGCGGAAAGGCGAATACCGCAACGCTGCATCAGGCGGAGAAATACAATCTGCTCGATGGCAAAGCGCAGTTATGGGACGAAACGGGATCCTTGCAGGCAGATCGCATCCGGACGGCGGAACCGAGCGGAGATCTTGTGGCTGAGGGGCGCGTTGTTTCCACTCGCAAGCCCGGGCCAAAGGATGGCAAGGCGGGCAAGAAGAACGAGCTGGGGCTCCCCGGCGGCGAAGAGACCTTGCAAGCCACCGCCGCACGCATGACTACGCGCGACGCCAACCAGTGGATTCGTTATGAGGGGAACGCGAAACTATGGCAGGGGGCGAACCGGCTGCACGCGGACACGGCGATCATCAATCGCAATGAGAAAACGCTGGAGGGAACGGGGAACGTTTTCTCCCAGATCGAAGAGCAGAGAAAGCCCGTAGCCGCTCATGCGGCGGAAGCGGCGAAGGAAGCGCCTTCAGAGCCTAAGGCCGCGGGAGGCGGGCAGAAGATTTATACGCTCATCAACGCGGCAAAGATGCGCTACCAGGATTCCGAGAAGATCGCGCACTACACGGGAAACGTCCGGATGCGGCGAACGTCTCTCTCGGTGGATTCGAATGAGATGCGCATGGTCCTCAAAGAGACCGCTTCCGGCGATACGGAACTGGAAAAGGCTTTCGCCGATGGAGAGGCCCGCATCCTGATCGAAGAGCCGGGAAACATTCGCCGGGGCGGCGGCGAACACGCGGAATACTATCCGGCGGACGAAAAGATGATTCTATATGGAGGGAAGCCTTTCTTCGACGATCAGAAGGAAGGCGCCACGCGCGGGAAGCGGCTGACGTATTTTTCCGGCGAGGACCGTTTGATCGTGGAAAGTGGGGATGCCGTTCCCGCCGTGAGCGTCATTCGCCGCAAGTGAGCATGCACAAACTCCAAGCTGTCGAAATCTCCAAGACCTATCAGCGCCGCCGGGTGGTGCATGATCTTTCCGTATCCATGGAACGCGGAGAGGTGGTGGGATTGCTAGGCCCAAACGGGGCGGGAAAGACTACCTCGTTTTACATGATCGTGGGTCTGGTGACGCCGGATTCGGGCCAGATTCTGCTCGATGGGGAAGACATCACGGACCTCCCCATGTACCGGAGGGCGCGCCGGGGGATCAGCTATTTGCCGCAAGAGCCCTCGGTGTTTCGCAAGCTCACCGTCGAGCAGAACCTGATGGCGATTCTCGAAACGCTCTCCTTAAGGCGCGATGAGCGGCAGCGGAAAATGGAGCGGCTCCTTGAACAGTTGGGCTTGGAACGGGTGAGGAAAAGCCGGGGCTATATGCTTTCCGGGGGAGAGCGGCGCCGCGTTGAGATCGCGCGTTCCCTGGTCATCGATCCGCACTTTTTGCTTCTCGACGAGCCCTTTTCCGGTATCGACCCCATCCAGGTGGCCGAACTGCAGGATATCATTTTCGATCTCAAGCGGAGCGGGATCGGGATTCTGATTACCGATCACAACGTGGCCGTTACCCTCGCCGTAACCGATCGCGCCTACATCATCAACGAAGGCCGCATCTTCCGTGCCGGAACGCCCGATGCCCTGGGCCGGGATCCGGAGGTACGAAGGATTTATTTGGGCGAGAATTTCTCGCTCACTGGCGGGGGCTGGCGGAGCGGTGAGTGACGGGCACGCCCGCGTGACTGCAGAAAGTTATATGTTCGTATAACATACAGTCTCGCCCCGATTAAGAATGTTCAAATGCAGGCTCTAATCCAGAGCAGCACTATCGATGCTCGGCTAGCGAGTGGCGGTTGTTTCGTTCAAGAGCGCAATATGCTGAAAATAAAGAATCATTTCGGAAATCGAAGCAAATAGAACTGCTCGATGTCTAGTTTCGTTCCAGTACTACAGGCGTGGTTGTAAGCATTTGTTTTGAAATTTCTCGAACTTTTGCACAGACTTTGATGATAAACCGAGATTCAGTTTGAAGGGAAGTACTAGGGCAATGCGGAAAATACTTGCGATCTTTTCTCTGGGCTAGTGCGGTCTCATTGGGAACGCATCGGCTTCGGTTATCTGGGAACTTCTACCGGCCACGACGCCGCTTGAAAATGTAGGTTTGCTAGTGACTGTAACCGACATCGGAAGCAGCAAGATTCAGTTTGATCTTCAGGTGGACCCCAACAAGTCCTCAGGCGACATCACAGGTTTGTTCTTTAACGTCGCAGGTGGAGTCACAGGGGTGACTGAAGGCATGTTTTCAGGTGCTGACCTTGCAACCGCCTGCGTTGTTCCCGGCGGTACGCTCAGTTGTGGCTCCAATGACAACAATCTGAACGGTGTCTCAGGTCTACCGGCTGGGAGCTTTACAGTGGGTTTGGCCTTTGGCACGCAAGGAAACAATGCGATCACCAGCACAAGTGTGATCTTTAATTACGCCGCTTCCGGACGAACTTTCACCGAATCTAGCTTCGCGCCGATGGCGGGGCGGATGAAGTCAATTGAAGGAACCGGGGGGAGCGCTACGTTGGTGGACCTGGTGCCGCCGACGGTTCCTGACACCGAAACGCAGACTCCAGAGCCTTCAACCCTCTTGATGCTCGGCGCCGGACTTGGCGCACTTGCCTTGGCGAGGGTCCGGGCGGCTCGACGGGCATAATACCGAAAGCAGTTCCTTTTAGCAGCACGATAGGCAAATCGGCCCCGGCAGAAAACCGGGGCCGATTTGTTTGTGGAGGGCAGGCCCCATGATCGCGTCCTCCGGCCTTTTCGGCGAGTTGTGGTGATTCCCCGCCAACCTAAAAGAAAAAGGCCCCTGGGTAGGGCCTTCTGCTTCTGAATGTCTTCTCGACGTCCAGTTGATCAATGGTGCGGAGAACAGGACTTGAACCTGCACGGGTCTCCCCACTAGCACCTCAAGCTAGCGCGTCTGCCAATTCCGCCATCTCCGCAAGGCAAACAGATCGAAACAGCGCACCACTCTTCGGCGGATCTCATACCCCGAAGAAGGGCACGGCCCAGCGTGAGGAACGCCATGGGCTCTCTGCTATTTTATCCCGGCGCCCGGCGGTTCCGCCACACGAGTAAGCGATTCCATCGAAATAAAATCTGTCGGAGACTCAGTGACGTTGTGGAATGACGGGGCTCAGCCTCCGCGATGAAGGGCCGACGGTGCCAGAGTGGCTCCGGACATTGAGTACCGCTTGGGTGTTTCGTCCTAGGAGTACGGCTGATTGATTCGCAAGTGTGTCGGCGATACCAAGATCGACTTGTAAATTCTGCCAAAAATCGCCTGTTTACCGAGGCGGAAACCGCCTGCTTTTCGCAAGAAACTCTATTCTTATCTGTGGGTTAATAACACCTCCGGAGAGTTTGCGGGTTAGCTAACGAATAGAACCGATTTCTTTGATTTATAAACTTCGCTATTGATTTCCGACTCCCGATGCCTTATCTTGAAGTACGAACAATGAAAAGACGGGTCGTCATCGGGCTTCTGGATCCGAACCTGGATGCGTCCAAGAAGCAGGATCGCTGGGGTACATGGCGCCCTACGATATCGATTTCGCAACACCATGATTTCTCCATCGATCGCTTTGACCTGATCCACGAGGAGAAGGACACAAGCTTAGCGGGCGGAATCGTGGAGGATCTCCTCACCACATCCCCGGAAACCGACATCCGTTCCTGGGAGATGAATACGGCCACCCTCCAGGACTTTACTTCGTCGCTCAAGGCGCTCACCGATTTTGTCGCCAACTACCGGTTTTCGATTGATGTGGAGGATTACTACCTGCACGTCAGCAATCTCACCGTTCCCGCGCAACTGGCGCTGGTGTTTCTGGCAAGCAAGGGGCTTGTTCCGGCAAGATTGATCCAATCGCGGATGCCACTGGGCCAGGATGACATCCTGGGCAGCTACGAGATTATCGATGTGCGTCCTGGCGGGGCGGTAGACCGCGTGATGGGCGAATCGGCGAGTTCGACCCTGATCGAGCGTTCCCTCAAGGGCGGAGTAGAGACGAGAAATCCCCACTTCAACGGCACCATTCACCGCATGGGTTCCGTTCTGGCCCGCCGCAATCTTTCGATGGTGATTTCGGGGCGCCGGGGCACGGGCAAAGCGACCCTGGCCCGGCGCTTCTTCCAGACCAAGCGCGAGCGCAGCCTGCTCGACGGTCCGCTGGTGGAAGCCGATTGCCGCGGCCTGCGATTGGGCAGCGTCTCGCATTTGCTTAGGGCCTTCACCAGCCTTGGCCCCGCCGAGTTGCCTGACAAAGTGACGATCACGCCCGGCCCCGGAAATGTCGGCATTCTGCTGCTCCGAAACATGGAAAGCCTGCCGGTGGAAGACCAGATCGCGCTTGAAGAGACGATTCAATTTGGTGCCCTGGCTCGTGAAATGCCCGGCCTTCCCTGTGAATTTCAGCTCATCGCTACCACCCGCGCCAACCTGAACGACCTGGCCCAGCAGCATCGATTCTTCACTCCGCTAGCGGAGCGGCTCACTACCTGGGAGTTCAACTTGCTGCCTCTCTCAGAAAGGCTGGAGGATTTCGGTGCCTACCTGGACGACGAGATCACGCAGCAATTTGTGGAATTCTCGACGCCCCTGCGCTTTCGGGGCCCGGCGAAGCGGAAGTATCAGGAACTGGCCATGGTTGGGCAATCAAGCTGGGAATACAACCTCGAGGATCTGCATCGCTCCATCTCCAGGCTGGCGATTGAATCCCCTGACGATGGCATCACGACGGAGCTGGTGAAGCAGGAGTTTGAGAAACTGAACGAGGAGTGGGCCGCGCAGACCTGTGAAGAAGACCTGCTACAGATTGTTCCCGAAGAAATGCGCTATCAGTTGGATCTCTTCCAGAAGACGCAGTTGATGGAAGTGATCCGCATTTGCGTGCGATCCCGCAGCCTGTCTGAAGCCGGGCGACGGCTATTTGCCAGCAGCCGCTCCCGCAAGAAAAGCGTCAACGACGCGGACCGTCTTCGCAAATACCTCCAGCGCTTCGGGCTGGAATGGAAGAACCTGCATCGCGCACTGCGCTAGGCGCCCCGCCCCCTGGGCTCTTCAACGAATGATGGCGTGCGCTGCTACGGGCGATTGTTCTTCTCGCCCGTCTGCTGGGCCAGGCTTACCTTCGCTTTTTCAAGCTTCGAGGAGAGATTGGAGATCATCTCTTCGTCGCGGTCGCTGGGAGCGTTGCGGCGCCATTCCTTGAGGGCAAGATCCCACTGCATCACTGCCTGGCGGAGGTCGCCCTGCTCGAAATACACATCGCCAAGATGATCGTGAATGGTGGGATCCTTTGAGAAACGCTGCAGCGCCTGTTTGAGGGCCAGTTCGGCTTCATGCAGCTTGCCCATGCGGAAGTAAACCCAGCCCAGGCTATCCAGATAAGCGGCGTTGCCCGGATCGAGGTCCACGGCCTTCTTGATCATCTGGTACGCCTCTTCCAGGCGGATGTTGCGATCCGCAAACATATAGCCCAGGTAGTTCAGCGCCGAGGGATTGTCCGGGTTCTTGCTCAAAACCTTGCGGAATTCGGCTTCCGCCTTGGCGAAATCCTTCTGCCGTTCGAACATGGCGCCACGAAGAAAGACTACCGTTTGCACTTCGTCGTCGCCGTCGGCGAACTCTTCGGCTTTCTGAAGGGCTTCCGACATCTCCGGATACTTCTTCGCCTTCTCGTAAATCTGGGAGAGGGTGATGTAGTTCTGGTGATCCTCGCGACCCTTCAGAAAGGTCTGCATGTCGCGGATGGCCTCTTCGCTTTTTCCTAGATCGGCCAGAAGCGAGGCGCGAACAACGATCAGCGTGCGGTCTTCCGGGAATTGCTTGTAGGCGGCGTTGGCGACGGTCTCCGCTTTGGCGAAGTCCTTTGCCATCCGGTAGGTTTCGACAATCTGGGCCTGGGCTCGCCCGGCTTGGTTGGGGTCGGCTTCAGCCAGTTTGGTGAAGGTGGCGATGGCGTCGGGATACCGTTCCGTGCTGCGCTGCATCAATCCCAGGCGCTCCAGTAGAACGGTGCGTGCGCTCATCTCAGCATCGGTGTAGCGGGTCTTTTCCGCTTCCTGGATCATCGCCTTTAGGCGCTCAATCGCCTCATCCGCACGCCCTTCGGCATCCAGCAGATTGACATCGTTGTAGAGAATTTCGAGATTGTCCGGGGCCAGTTCCTTCGCCTTCTCATTAGCGGCGCGCGCGGCGTCGAAGCGGCCCTGTTGGCGATAGATCTGGGATAGTCGCAGGAAGCTCTCCACATCGTCCGGTTTCTTGGAGGTGATGGATTCGAATACCGCCCGCGCCTCGTCCAGCTTGTCGGCGAAGAGCAGCGCCTGGGCGTAGCGCTTCATCACTTCAGGTTCTTCCGGATTGAGGTCCAGCACCTTTTTGTAGACGGTGGCTGCATTGTTGAAATCGCGCACCTGCTCATAGGCGCTGGCGAGTTCGAGCAGGGTCCGCGGCGTGGGATTGCGGGAGTTCACCCGCGTATACATTTCAATGGCTTTGTTGGTATCGCCAAGCGATGAATACACCAAGGCCAGTTCACGCAACGCCACCTCGTTGTTCTCTTCGGTTTCGAGCACTTTCTTGAAGGCGCTTTCGGCATCCACGTTGCGGCGGTCCAGGCGATACAGGCGGCCCAGCAGCAAATGCGAGTCGGTGTCGGTGGGCTCCGCCTTGATGATGAATTCGTGCTGCTCGATGGCCTTGCGCAGCATCTCCTCGTTCACGCCATCGCTACGACGGGTGCCGCCCGTGGCGTTGGGGTCGCCGATCAGCCGGGTGTAGATGCGGCCCAGAATGCGGCGGGCATCGAGATCGTTGGGATTCTCCCGCAACCGGCGTTCCGCTTCCGTCACGGCTTCCGAGACGCGGCCGGAGCGCATATAGAGTTCGCTCAATTCGCCGTTCAGAAAGCCGGCACCAGGATCGAGCTTTAGCGCTTCTTTGTAATAGTCGATCGCTTGGTCAAGAAACTCTTTGCGATTGCCGTAAACCGAGGAAAGCTCCGAATAGAGATGCCCCATGGCGTAGTTGTAGTAGGCGTTCCCCTGGCTCTCCGCCCCCGTCGCGCTCTCCGAACTGGGGGTCTGCTGAGAAGGTGCGGGCTGTTGACCCAAAGCGGCAAGCGCGAGGGCCACGACGCAGAAAAAGAGCTGAGCGGGGCGGTAAATCGATAAAGTGAATGTGTTTGTGTTGGCCATGGGTTTCATTGAACGCTACTTACGGGTACGCTTCCCTGAGGACATTGGTCCCAGGTGTCGCTTTCAGCCGGCTGCCAGACGCCAGACAACGAAAACCAAACGGAATCGCGGAGAATCCGGCGTCTGGCTTTCTACAGGCTGGGCTCGATCCGAGGAGCCGAGGCTGGAGGGCAGGCAGCAATGTGTTGACCACATTATATTCTTTCAAGATGTGAAACGGACCCGCCGGGTTGCCAAGATAAGTGGATGATCGCCCCCAATTCCCAAATCGCCGCCCCGCTCAAAGCAGTCATTTCCCCACCCGTGGTGTGCATCGTGGGACCCACGGGGTCTGGCAAGAGCGCCCTCGCGCTCTCTCTGGCACGCTGCCTGAATGGGGTGATCGTCAATTGCGACTCCCTTCAGGTCTATCGTGGTTTCGATGTGGGAACAGCGAAGCCCTCGCTGGCCGAGCGTTCCGCCGTGGAGCACCACCTGATCGACATCGCCGACCCCTCGGAGGAGTTTACAGCCGGAGAATTTGCGCGGCGGGCGCGCCAAACGATACCTGCTATTAATGACCGTGGGGTGCTGCCCGTGGTTGCAGGGGGAACCGGGTTTTATCTCAAGGCTCTCATCGACGGGCTGGCGGAGATCTCCCAGCGGGACCCGGAGATCCGTAAGCGCTTGATTCGGCTGGAGGAGCACCGCGCCGGGAGCCTGCACCGGATCCTGAAGTGCTGGGACCCCGCGGCCGCCCATCGGATCCACTCTTCCGATAGCCAGAAGCTGGTGCGGGCGTTGGAGGTGATTCTCCTGGAGCGCCAGCCGCTCACCCGGCTGTATGAAAAGCCCCGCGCGGCCTCCAGTGAGTTCCGCGTCTTTCAGGTGGGCCTGAATCCTCCCCGGGCGGCCCTCTACGCCCGGCTCGATGCCCGTGCGAAGGCCATGTTCGAGGGTGGGCTGATGGATGAGGTTCGCGGTTTGCTGGCCCGGGGCGTTCCGCCCACGGCGAAGCCATTCGGCGCGATTGGCTACAAACAGGCTCTTGCCGTGCTCCAGGGCAGCCTGGAACCGGCTGCCGCGCTGGCTGAGACGCAGCGCGACACCCGTCGCTATGCGAAGCGCCAATGGACCTGGTTTCGCCGGGATCCCCGTATTCACTGGCTGCCCGAGTTCGGGGATTCCCCTTACACCCACCGAAAAGTGGTGGATTTTCTGTACAAACGATTGTTTTGGTATTAGAATCGTGAATGAGAGTCAGAAGAAACCTTTTTGGTTCTCGCTCGTACTCATTATTTGGCGATCCCAAATTTCGGGAGCTTTTTTAGGAGTTTTCCATGTTGAAGAAGTTTGCTTTTCTTACGCTCATCACGCTGATGGCGGTCTCATTTGCTACCGCGAAGACCTACACCGTCAAACTGCACCAACCCTCCATGGTGGAAGGGAAGGAGCTGAAGCCCGGCAACTACAAGGTGGAGCTTGCCGACGAGAAGGTGACAATCACCAACGGCAGGGAAACGGTTGAGACCGCTGTAAAGACGGAAGACGGCACGGAGCGCTTCTCGTCCACGTCTGTGCGCTATACGGACGACAACGGCAAAATGAAGATTCGCGAAATCCGGCTGGGCGGCACAAGCACCAAACTGGTTTTCAATTAGGCTAAAGCTGCGACGCCTTGGCGTACGTTCCCCTCCAAACAGGGCCGTGCTACGATACCCCTCGTGGCACGGCCCTTTTCGTTTTTTTGGCTTTGGTTTGCGATCGGCTTCTTGCCGGCGGGTGTTTTGGCGCGGTCGGTAGTGGTATTGCCGCTAATATCGGCATCTAACCAAAATAAGTATTCATGGATTGGGGAGAGCGTCCCTGAAGTATTGACGGAATTATTATCCTCGCATGGAATATTTATTCTTGATCGCGAACAGCGCCTGAAAGCATACAAAAGTCTCAGTATTCGAGAATCGTCTGGCCCCACCCTGGCTACCAACCTGAAGGTGGCGATGGAACTGGACGCCGAGTTTGCGGCATTCGGTGAGTTTCGGGTGAGCGAACAGGAGCCGGTGGCAGATTCGCACATCGTCCTTGGTCTGCGGGTGATGAACGTCAGGAAGTGGCGCAAAGCGGGCGAGATCCGGGTGGAAGGAAAGCTTGGCGATTTGGGAGTGCTCGAAACGCGGCTCGGCTTTCTGCTGTTAAAGGCGATTGCCCCGGCGGCAACGGTCTCCTGAGGAGGGAGTTCCTGGCGAGGCATCCCGCCATTCGTTTGGACGCTCTCGAAAACTATGTGCGCGGGTTGACTGCGGATTCCGAGGAGGCGCGGCATCGCTTTCTCACCCAGGCTGCCCGTCTTGACGAAAGCTTCAACGCCCCGTATTTTCAGCTTGGGTTGCTTTACTGGGGGAAGCGCAACCACCGTCAGGCGGCCAACTGGTTGCGAAGGCTCGCTCCAGACTACTCCCAGTACCGGGAGGCGCAGTTCATGCTGGGCGTTTGTGAGTTGGAGCAGGGGCTCTATGCGGAGGCGGAAGCGGTGTTCCGGAATCTCTATTCCACGCTCCCGATGCCCGAGGTCGCGAACAACCTCGCCGTGAGCCTTGCCCGGCAGAGCAAGCCGGAGTCCCTTGAGCTCTTTGTGAAGGTAACGGGCAGCGACCCGGAAGACGCGGATTATCGCTTCAATCTGGGCCTCCAGCTTTGGAGGCTGGAACGCTACGACGACGCGGCGGAGCGCTTCCGCGAAGTGCTGGATCTTGCGCCGGAAGATGCTGAGGCCACCCGGATGCTGGGCCGCAGCTTGCAGAAAGAGGCGTCACGCCCGGCGAAGAGCGCGGTTGCCAACCTGGATCGGATCAAGGCCGCGCTCGACGACGCGGAATTCACGGCCCTCAACGCGCGCGCCGCGGCGATGCCCGAATAGCGTGTTCCCAATAGCGCAGAGATTCCCTGCGGCTTTTGATAGGCTTGCTTCGAGAGTGGAGAGGAACCTTTTTCGATGATGCATCGTCGCGATTTTCTCGCCACCGCGGGGCTTGCGCTCACAGCGGCAGGCTGTTCATCCTCTGTAAAGCCAGAGGGCGTGGCCGCAACGGCTTTTGCGAACCGGACGGATGCCCTCCGCTGGTTTCAGGACGCGAAGTTCGGGATGTTTTTGCACTACGGCCTGTACTCGCAGATGGGCGAAGGCGAATGGGTGCAACTCCGCAAGCCCGTTCCCTTGGACGAGTACGAAAAGCTGAAAGACCGGTTCACGGCGGACGCCTTCGACGCCGATCGCATCGCCGAATTGGCCCAGGCGGCGGGCATGAAGTACGTCAATCTCACGGCCCGCCATCACGATAGTTTCTGCCTCTTCAAAACCAACCAGACGGACTACTCGTCGATGAACGCGCCATGCGGCCGCGACCTGATCGGAGAACTGCACGCGGCCTGCAAGAAGCGCGGACTAGGCATCTTCTTCTACTACTCCTACGCCCTGGATTGGCGGCATCCATACTTCTTCTCGCGCGAAGCGAGCATGCAGGGCCCGGTGGCATGGAATGCCGCGCGGCCGCCCTACGATCCACCGGAGCCGCGCTATCTCTACAAGGCAGAAGCCGATTTCAAAAACTACATCGATTTCGTCCACGCGCAATTGCGGGAACTGCTCACCCAGTATCCAGACGTGAACGGAATTTGGCTTGACCCGATCATGGGCTACTACTCCCGGCCCGATCTGTTCCCGATTGCCGAGACCTACCAGATGATGCGGGAACTTCAGCCCAACTGCCTGATCTCTTTCAAGCAGGGGGCGAACGGGGAAGAGGATTTCATCGCTCCGGAGCGCACGCCACGCGCCCACCAACTCGGCGGGGAACTTGCCGCGCAGGTGTGGGAGAAGAACAAGAACAAGCCCATCGAGATCTGCGACACGCTGCAGCACCAGGTCTGGGGCTACAACAGCAACGAAGATGGCAAGCACAAGACGGCCGATGAAGTGATGAAGATGCTCGATTACGCGTCGACGCTGCCGGCGAACCTGCTGTTGAATTCAGGTCCGCTCGGCAGCGGCGCGATTCCCGAAGAGGATGTCACAACGCTACGCGAGGTGGGCGAGCGCCGCTCCCGGAAGGACTGAGGTGCAGACTAGTGGGCGAGTTCCTCGGCGGTCCCGGCCTCCTTCTCCGAAGCCCGCGCGGCTTCCAGTTCCGCGGCGAGCGCCTTCATGCGCTGCATGTCGAGTTTCCCGGTGGGCAGCATCGGGAACTCGTCGATGCGATGGATCGATTCGGCCTTGGGAATCCAAAGCCGCGGCACGCTGCTGGCGGCCATCGCGCGATTGATCTGCTTGCCATCGGTTTCCGTGGAAGTGTGAAGGGCAACCAGGCGCTCCCCCTTCTGGGCGTCGGGTAATGCCACGACGTTCACCACTTCCAGGCCGGAGAGTTCGCGGATGGCCTCTTCCACGCGAATGAGCGGCACCATCTCGCCGGCGATCTTGCTGAAGCGCGAAAGACGGTCAGTGAGTGTGATGAAGCCGTCGGGATCCACGGTACCGATGTCGCCCGTGACATACCATTCGCCGCGCAGGGCTTCGGCCGTGCGCTCAGGCTGCTTCCAATAGCCCAATAAACGCGAAGGGCCGCCCACCAGGATCAGGCCTTGGCTGCCAGAGGGCAACGGTTCGAAGCTGGCGGGGTCCACGACAAGGGTCTTGCAGCCAGGCAGCGGCTGCCCAACGGTGCCCGGCCGGTTGCCCACCTGGGGCCACACGGGGTGTTCGGCGTTGGGCACGTTCACGGAGATAACAGGCGACATCTCAGTGGCCCCGTAGCCCTCGTAGATGGAAATGTCGAACTTTGCCAGGAACTCATCGGAGAGCCGCGATGGCAGCTTTTCGGCGCCCGCGATCACCAGCCGGAGCGAGGCGAATTGCTGCTCGCTGCAGGCGCGCATATAGTTGCGCAGGAAGGTGGGCGTTCCCAGAAGGATGGAAACGCGGTTCTTTTCCACAAGCTCGCCCACGCCTTTGGAATCCAGCGGATTGGCGTGGAAAGCCACGCGGATGCCCGCCATCAACGGGAACCAGAGGTTGTAGGAAAAGCCGAACGAGTGAAAGAGCGGAAGCAGACCGCCGACGACATCCGTGGGGTTGATCTGGAACACCAATTGCGCTCCATCCACGTTGGCCAGCAACCCGCGATGGGAGATCATCACGCCTTTTGGCGCACCGCTGCTGCCGCTGGAGAAGACGATGGTAGCCAGATCGCCGGGGGCGACGCGCGAAGCTCCCAGCAGGCTGAGCAGCATCCCTTGGGGAAGCACGCGCGCCTGCAGCATTGCCAGCGCCTTCGCCGCCCCGCTAAACGAGGGCAGCAGATCTTCGAGGTACACAGCGCCTGTGGGCTCTTCGAGCTTCGCCTTCTTCAGGAAGACTTTCGAAGTGAGCACGGTGCGGATCTCGCACTGTTCGCAGGCTGAGGCGATGCCCTCGGCTCCGGCGGTGAAGTTGAGGTTGATGGGCACCTTGCCGCAAAGCGTGACGCCGAGATTGCCGAGCGCGCCGCCTACCGAAGAGGGCAGCATCAGCCCGATCATCTGTTCGCCGGCGCGGTGGCTGCGAAGCCATTTCGCCAGCAGCACGGCCCCCACCAGCGTGCGCCCATAGGTGAGATTCTTTCCCGTGCTGTCGTTCATCGCCTGGCGCTTCCAGTAGCGGCGGGCGTTGGAGACAAAGCGGCGGGCGAGCGTGCTATTGATTTTGGGCTCACGGGCGCGGGCGTCGGCGCTCATTTCAAGCACCTGCTGGCGCGCTTCCTCGGCTTTCACGGAGGAGGGCATCGGCGCTCCGAACGTCACCTGGATGTCGCGCCGCAGTTGCTCGCGCCTGCTCCACAGACTGCCGCCAGAATGGCTGAAGGTGCTGCCCCAGACGCCGCCCAGGTGAACGGGGATCACCGGCACATCGAGGCCTTCGACGATCTTCTCCATGCCCCTCTGGAAACGCTGCATGTTGCCCGTGCGGGTGAGCGAACCCTCCGGGAAGATGCACACCAGTTCGCCCGCTTCGAGCGCCTTGCGGGCGGAGGCGATGGATTCCACTACCGCGCGGCGCCCGCCCAGCGGAACCGGGATGGCGCCGATCGGCTTCAGCAAAAAGCGGAAGCGGTTGTAGTAGGTGTCCATAATCAGAAAGCGCGCCAGGCGGGGAAGGCAGGCGCCGATCAGAAAGCCGTCCACAAAAGAAACGTGGTTGGCTACAAGGAGGGCCGCACCCTTGGCGGGCACCTGCGAGGCGCCGCGAATCTGAAAGCGGTAGATGCTCCGCACCAACAGGGTGAGCAGATAGCGGGATGTGGGTTCGGGGGTGAACCAGAGAATCGCCAGGGTGCTGACGATGGTGAAGCAGCCCGCGGCAAAGATGACGCTGGCCCCGCTCCATCCAATCGTTGTGGGGCTGGTGAGCACCCAGAACAGCGCGGCGGCCAACAGCATCGCCAGGCCATTGAAGAAATTGTTGGTGCCCATCGCGCGCCCTTTTTCGTCCTCGGCCGGGTGGTGCTGCAGCAGCGCATTGAGCGGCACGATAAACAAGCCCCCGAACGCGCCAAGAGCCACCAGGGCCGTCAGCGTCAGGCCGAAGTGCGGTGCTGCCCAAACCACCGCCAGCGCGCTCAGTCCCATCCCCAGGCAGCCCGGCGCCACCAGGCCGATTTCAATGTGATCGCCCGAAATGCGCCCCGCCAACAAGCTCCCCACGGCAATACCAATAGCCAGTCCCGCAATCAGGATGCCGGCACCCGATTCGCTCATCTTCATCGTGTTCTTGGCAAAGATCAGAAGGTCCATTTGCAGTAGGGTGCCGAGGAACCAGAAAAACGAAATGCCGGCGACGGTGAGCAACAGCACACGGTCCTTCAGCATCGCCCTGGTACCCAGCCAAACCTCCCGCGCCGGATTCCAGGAGAAGGGTTCGGGCCGCTCCGGAACACGAACCCGCGCGATGCCGAAGCTGCATAGCGATCCAAGCGCGGCAATTGCGATCATCACCGCCGAAATTCTCCATAACGCGCTACTCCATGCTTCAAAAAGAAATCCCGCCACGGTAGTTCCCAGAATGATGGCGACGAAGGTGGTCATCTCCAGCAATCCGTTGGCGCGCGCCATGTCGCGCAACGGCAGCATCTCCGGCAGAATGCCGTACTTGGCCGGGCTGAAGAAGGTGGATTGCAGCGCCATCACAAACACCACCGCCAGCATCCACACCGGGTCGTTGTTTGTGAACGCCCACAAGCCCAGCAGCATCGCAGGCAATTCAAGCAGTTTGGTGACAATGAGCACGCCTCGTTCGCTCGTAACGGTCGGCCATATCGACCGGCCCAGCCGAAGTACTAGCGAAGGACGAACAAGAAGCCAGCGGCCGAAAGATAATCGGTGTTCTTCTGAGGGTCCGCGATCAGCATCACGGTCAACAGGCTCACCGTGATCTTGTAGAGGTTGTCGTTGAAGGCCCCGAGGAACTGCGTCCATAGAAAGGCCGTGAAGCCGCCGTTGCGGAGAAGCTGCCAATAGGAACCCGGCCGCTCAACGGCGGGAGCCATAGCGTCGGTTGCGGAAGTTGCGTGATTCAATTGCGTGGTTGCCATACGCCCCTTACAAAGCAGCTTGTTGCCCAATCTCAAAGATGGGTAGAAATGCCCAAGTTTCAATAGGATAACCGAGCTTTCCGAAATCGGCACCGCTAATTCGTGAGAGTAGATTTATGCAATGGATGTCCATTCAGGTACATTAAACGTACAAAGGATCAATCCGATGCTCCTCTTCACTCCCACCCAGCGGCGCTTTGTTCAGGCGGTAAATGCCGTAGCGGAGGCGAATCCTTTTCTGCCGGAACTCGCCGTCGCGGAGCGCGCCGCGCTGGGCGGGGAGTATCTCGACCTGGGCACTCATTGGAGCTTGCAGGTAGACGACCCCCAGAAGCTACGCAGCAACGCCTGGCGGATCTGCGAGCGCCTGGAAGCCGCCATGCCGGATTACCGCGCCAAGGCCTTCGCCATACGAGGATCCCTTGCCGATGCCGACGCCGCGCTCTATGAGGGGGCGGTGGTCTACATGCTCTACCACCGCTACTATCCCCGGCTGGCGGAGGAATTGGCCGCGCACCGGGCGGGAGAGACCAGGGCGAGGTGGGGCTTCTTTCGCGATTTCGAACAGGATTGGAAGGAGTGGCTCTATCCGCCGGAAGCCCAGCCGCTGACGGCCTTCGCCGCCTCGCACATGTTCGCGTTCTTCTTCCAGCTTGTGCGCGCGTTTCACCAAATCTTTGAGAGCATCATCGGCAACTCCGCCCCAGCCGGGCGCTTGCGCGCCGCCGTGTGGCAATCGATCTTTACCCACGATCTGCGCCGCTATCGCCGCTCTCTGTTTGAGCGGATGGGAGACCTGGTGACGCTGGTGACCGGTCCATCGGGGACGGGCAAGGAACTGGTGGCGCGAGCGATCGCGCTGGCCCGCTACGTGCCATTCGAGCCGCGAACGCTGCGCTTTGAGGACGACCCTGCTTCCCATTTCCACCCCATCCATATTGCCGCGCTCACCAGTACGCTGGTGGAAAGTGAACTCTTCGGGCATCGCCGCGGCTCCTTCACCGGCGCCAGCCAGGACCGCAAGGGCTGGCTCGAAAGCTGTCCGCCACTGGGGGCGGTGTTTCTCGACGAGATTGGCGAGCTTGCTCCGGAGATCCAGGTGAAGCTGCTGCGCCTGATTGAGACGCGTGTCTTTTCCGCCGTGGCCAGCGCGCCGATGTTTTGAGGGGAAGCCGATCGCCGCCACCAACCCGCATCCTGCTGCGGGACGCCGAAGCGGGCAATTTCGCGATAGCCTTGACTACCGGCTTTGTTCCGACCTTATCGTGACACCTTCGCTTCGCCGGCAGATCGACGAATCCCCCGCCGTCCTGCGCGATCTCGTTCGCTTTCTTGCGGGCCGCATCGCCGGTCCTGACGGGGAGACGGTGGCGTCCGAAGCAATCTCCTATATTGAGACGCGGCTGCCCCGCGACTATCCCTGGGCCGGCAATTACCGCGAACTGGAGCAGTGCATTCGCAATATCCTGGTGAGGCAGGAGTATCTGCCGCCACCACCCCCAAGGACCGTAGAAGGGGATGACCGCTTCGCCGGGCTCCGCGAGGGCCTCTTGAGCGCGGAAGATCTGCTGTGCCGCTACTGCACGCTGGTCTACTCGCAAACCGGCAGTTACGAAGGAGCCGCCGCGCGCCTGGGCCTCGACCGCCGCACCGTGAAGGCGAAGGTGGAGAAGGCGGCAACGGTGGAATAAGACAATTCAGTGGAGGACACCTTGAAAAGATTCCTCGTCCCGCTCCGGCGCCACGGGAATTGATACTGGGAATGGAGACCCTGGTTCGTCTCCCATCCTCGCCGCCAGACCTAACAGCGGCGCCGGTTCTTTTCAAATCCCATAGAGGCCGCGCGGCGCCAGCTCGTCGTTCTTTTCCAAGATCTTTTCTATTCCGCCTGCCGCGCTCAACCACGCATCTGCTCGCACCTTTCCCAGGATCCCTGGCTTTGAGGAGAGCTGTGCCTGCCACAAGGGCAATCGAGTCGAAAGGATATTTATGTCAGCAAACACCATTATTGAATTAACATCGCCAGCGGGCGAGCCCGCCTCGGCCAAGTCCGCCGACGACGGTTCGGCTCTCTGGACCGCTTTGAACGCGCCCAAGGAACTGGTCGAGGTTTTCCGCAACGCGCCGTCGGTTACCGTGTTTTCTAATGTCGACAGCATTCTTCAGGTGGCCTGCGGCTAGTTGTAGCGATGTCCGATCAGCTTCGCCTACGATGTGCCGGGCAAAGGCCGCGTTGTCGAGGCGCGGGTAGCGCGTGTACGAAACGGCATCAGCGCCAACTATCTGGAGCCCTACATGCGCCGGCGCGATCCGGATTGCATGGTGGTCGGCGATGCAGCGAATGACCGAAAGCCGAAAGATAATTCCAAGCGCTTCGGCAAGCCGTTTGACGAACTCCGCGCTGAAACTTTTGAGTGGCTCGCCACCCAGCCCCTGGCCACCTTCGCCTTCACTGCCGGCCAGAACAGCATGGGCATGGATGCGATGGTGGTTGCCCCCGCGAACGCCGCATTTTTCGCCCTGGGCCTGGCCATGTTGCAGGGGATCATCCCCGTGGCTGAAATCCCTGCCGGCTTCCAGCCGAAAATGGTGATTTACGTCGCCCCGCCCTTCCGCCATACGCATTTCGCGGGCAAGCAAATGGTGGTACACAACCGCCTGGAGGGCCTACATGAGATGTACTCTTACAATCTCTATCCGGGCCCCAGTGCTAAGAAAGGCGTCGTGATGGTCTCGCTCCTGAACCTCTGGGGAGGACGCGAGAGTCGGATCACGGCCCATTGCTCCGCCGCCCAGGTGGTTACCCCCTACGACAATATCGTCACCATCATGCACGAGGGCGCCAGCGGTGGCGGCAAGAGCGAGATGCTGGAGCAGCCGCATCGCGAAGCGGACGGGCGCCTGCTTCTTGGCCGCAATACGGTTAGCGGCGAAGAAGCGGATCTCTTGACCTTGCTGCGCCGCCGGTGAAAGTGCGCCCGGTTACCGACGACATGGCCCTTTGCCACCCCTCCATTCAGAAGGGCAACGGCGGCCTGGAACTCTGCGACGCGGAAGATGCCTGGTTCGTTCGCGTCAATCACATCCGCCGCTATGCCACTGATCCCGCGCTAGAAGCTCTCGCCGCGCAGCCTGGCCAGCCCCTGCTCTTTCTCAACATCGACGCCGTGCCCGGCAGCAGCGCGATGATCTGGGAGCACATCGAAGACGAGCCTGGAGTGCCTTGTCCCAACCCTCGCGTGATCGTCCCACGCAGCATCGTGCCGCAGATCGTCAATGAGCCGGTGACGGTGGATTACCGCAGTCTCGGCGTCAGAACCCCGCCCTGCACCCGCGCCAAGCCCAGCTATGGCATTCTCGGCCTCTTCCACGTCCTTCCGCCCTCCCTTGCCTGGCTCTGGAGATTGGTTGCCCCGCGTGGCCATGCCAACCCCTCTATCGTCGATTCCAAGGGCCTCAGCAGCGAGGGCGTGGGTTCCTATTGGCCCTTCGCCACTGGCCGCAAGGTGGACCAGGCGAACCTGTTGCTCCGCCAGATTCAGGCTTCCCCCTCGGTGAGCTATGTGCTCATCCCCAACCAGCACATTGGCGCCTGGGAGACCAGCTTCAGCCCGCAGTGGATCGCCCGCGAGTATCTCGCCCGCCGCGGAACCACCCCGTTCCGCCCGGGCCAGTTGACTCCTTCGCGAAGCCGCCTGCTGGGCTATAGCCTCTTTCAGTTGATCGTGGAAGGCTATTCCATTCCGCGCTGGTTCCTGCAAGTGGATACCCAGCCCGAAGTGGGCCCGGAGGCCTTTGACGCCGGCGCCGCCATTCTGGAAGAATACTTCGCCCGGCACCTCAACGACTTCCTCCATGAGGATCTCGACGCTGCCGGCCGCCGGATTATCGAGGGCTTTCTTGCCGGAGCCAGCCTTGAAGACCTCGAAGCCATGCTGCCCCGGGAACTGAGCTAGAAGCCTGCCGCCGCCCTCGCCCTGGGCGGCGGCATTCCCCACCCGCTGGACCGCGCTGCCAAGCGCCATGCAAACCATCGTCGAACTCGAAACCTCGCCGGGAAGACCAAAATAGAATGCCCGGCAGAGTGAGAACGAGGGACCGGAATGAGGACAGCCTCCCGGTCCCTCGTCCTGTTTCGGACCGGTCTGTGAGTAAGGATGTCTTCCGATGCCTAGCAAATCCCGCCTGGGCTTCCCCGCCTACACCATCGCCAAGCGCGTGGACCCCACCTATAACCAGATGGGCGCGATGACCCACTTCGGCTACGGCACGCCGGGCAGCCTCTACAGCTATAGCTATACCTTCGACAACGCCAACCGTCCGGCGACGATGACTGAGGAGGGTTTAACGCTGGTAGAGAACGTCATCTACAACGGTGCCGGGGCGGTGACGAACTTCCGCCGCAACGAAGGCACCGGCACCCCGGTGGACAACAGCTACGCGTTCAACCACCTCTTACAGATGACCAACCAGACCGTGGTGCGAGGCGTGACGACCGTCCAGAACCTCACCTACACTTTCTCCGCCACCCAGAACAACGGGCAGATCCTCTCGCAAACCGACGCCATCTCCGCCGAGACGGTGGTCTACACCTACCTATGATCTTGTCAACTGCTTTTCCACCCCGCTCTGCGCTTCCCTGATCGAATCTCCCATCCCCAGGTGCTCGCGCAGCGAGCATCTGGCGTTTGGCCCGTTATCCGAAGCGGGAAGCGTGGATAACGGCGTGATAGGGATTAGCGATTGAGTTTTCGGCATTTTGTGGTTGAGTCTTGGCGGAGACGAAGCCGGAGAAATGCAGGGCTTGCCCCCATAGATCCTGACGAAGCTGCTGGATGAGCTGCCTGGTCGTTGCGCGGGAGTAGTGGCGGCGGTTCCAGCGGGGATTGGGCAGCGTGAAATCGCGGCTGGGATCGAGGTTGTGGGAAGAGGCGAGCAGCAACGCGTAGGCGGCGACGGCGACGCCCGTGACATTCTCCACCGAGTGGGGATCGCGCACCTGGGCCTCCCCCACTCCCAGCAGGGTCTTCTCGTCACGGAAATTGCATTCGATGTCCCAACGGTAGATATAGCGCTGGACAATTTCTTGCGGACTCGCCACCGGGTCGGTAGCGATGAGAAAGCCCGGGCTGCGATAGAGATGTTTCCCCTCGGTGGTCACGCGGTAGCGCAGCGGAGCAATCACAATCAACTGCAGGGTGTGGTCCTTTCCCGCCGGTCGCCAGCGCAAGGGTCCGAGCGTTTTGATGCGAATCTCGCGCTGCTCGCCGCCGATTCGAACGGCGACTGTCTGCCAGGGGATGGACTCGTCGGTACGCAACTGCTCAGGAGTCGGAGCCTGTTCGCCATAAACCCGGCGCCTGCCCTTGGATGTCGTCGATTCGGGCAGGAAGTAGAGTTTGGCGTCCGAACGGATGCGACCCACTAATACCGTGCGGGAAGGCAGATTCTTGAGCACGGTACGGTTGGTGTAGCCGCCATCGACGATCGTCCACAGCGGTCTTTGGGCCTGCGAGTGGTCGTCCATCCAGGAGCGCAGACGGGCCATCTCGTTGCCGGCCACCACGCCAAGGGACTGCTTGTGGGAATCCTCCCGGTAGCGTTGCCGCTCCTGTTCCGAGGAGTTCTTGGTTGGTTTGGGCGGGTGGGGCGCGTGCCGCCATCCGATGGGAACCATGCGGGCCTGGCCATCGGCAGCGCTGGCCATGGACAGTTGCAGGAAACGCTGCGCCCAGATGAGATTGACCTGGAAAGGGGGACCCAGGGGATCGCGCGTATACTTGGCGCCGCTGACCTTGCGGCCGGACTTGCGAATGCGGGTATCGTCGAGGGCGACCACGGCGGGAGAGTCCTGAGGGAGATGATCGAGCAGATTCTGGCGCACAGAGGCAAACAGCGCATCGGGCTCAATGCGATCGCGCGAGTACATACGGTAGTCGGCGGTCCAGTCCTGCGCCAGACGGCCCGAAGAGCTGAGCAAGGAAGTCACCGAGTGAGTGCCGAGGCAGACGATCTGAGCCAGGACATGACGGGCCAGGCGGGAACGCATGCGGTCGGGCAGATCGGCGGTAGCCTCCCCAAGGAGCTGCTGGAAGGCAGTTAGGAGGAGGGCGGAGTTTTTTTTAAAGGGACTGGGGAAGGAGGCGCGTCCGGGCGGCGCAAGATGAGGTGAGCCTTGTCGTGGACGGACCACTCGACGGTTTCCCCTTTGACGAAATCCATAGCTTGGGCAAGAGCGGAGGGGAAGTTGATGTACCACTGCTCGCTGGCCTTGCGCTGGATGAGCTGGACCTTGGTGGGAAAGGGCATGGGGCCTCCTTGCACTCTAGTCATATAACTAGATCATAACCCAAACAAAAGACAGGCACAAGAGGAAATGTTTGAACGAAAGACTAGTCAAAGGCCAAACGCCAGGGCACCGCTGACGCGGTGCGGGCGGTGGGGGGGCGGATGGTTCCAGGCGTGTAAAACGCCTGGCTATTCACTTCCTGTCGCTGACGCGACGGTTGGGGAGTCCGCGTCAGCGGGCTAGCGAACAGCCAGGGGTGCGGGAATGCGGGCTGGTACCAGTCGAAAAGTCCTACGTGATCGCAGTGCAGCGGTCTGCATTTGGCCCGTCGGCTTGCTGTTCTCAACGGCTTCGAACGATCGGAGCGAGAGAATCGCTGGTTTGCTCAGACAGTATTGCTTGAGAGTCTCCATACGACATTTGTACCGAATTTTATATCCTATGGGGATGCTTGATCGCCGAATTTACGCTGAAGCGGTCTATGCGACTATTCGACACACAAGGAACGACTGAAGAGTGTGCGATGAGCACGGATGGCGCTGAGTGCGAAGATTCCTGCGATCACCTTGGAGGGGTCCAACTGAGTTGACGGCACGGCTGTGCACTGTTCGGCCATGGGCCGGAGATTCACGTGTGTACCTTCATGTGGTGGCGTCGTATCCACCGCGCCTTGGATGTGGCCAGATTCTACGAACATGAGAAGAGCAGATCGTCTACCTGGCTCCGGAAGACATTCGCGGTAATGCGTGGATTTTCCTGGCAGGACGGTATGGGCGTATTCCGCAGTGAGTCCATGCGAGGTGAAGAAGGCGATTCAGATACGTGGAATCGCAGGAGGAGCATCATCGCGCGCGTAGCTTTGAAGAGGTAGTATCTCCGATTTCCTCGAAGCAGGGCGGGATCGGATTCGACGAGCGCTATGTATTTGCGGCGCGTTGAGGCGTGGCACCGCCGACGCGGTGCGGCGCGGTGGGGTGCAGATGGTTCCAGGCGTGTAAAACGCCTGGCTATTCACTTCCTGTCGCTGACGCGATGGTTGGTGGCCGGTCGCTAGCACAGCGGGGTGTGGTGAATGCGGGCCGGGAAGGTTGGGGTTGCGGATCGGGAGTGCACGGGCTTGGCCGGTCCGTCGCCTCTTGTTTTCAACGGCTTCGAAAGATGGACTGAGAAGTCTGGTTTGCTCGAAAAAGGGTATTGTTATGAGTCTGTCGGAATGAACCCCCTGGTGCCCATTTTGGGAGTGCCGCATCGGTACCAGCCGTTTCTCCGGCCGGAGGCACTGAGATTCCCGCTTTCCGCTCTTTTCCCTCCATTCGCCCGGTTTCCCGGAACAAGTTCGCTTTGGGCCCGCAGGAGGGATTTCCTGGTGTTTTTTGCTCGCTCTTGCCCTTTGCGCGGCTCACCGGCCGCTTGCCGCCCCGTTGCGGAGCCCAATCGTAGTGATAGAGCTTCAGTAGGTTGTGCGTCAGACAAATTAGCTGCCATTCCGCCTTCGTCTTCTTGATTCCGCGTAATCGAAATTCCCGGATTCCCCGTTGCTCCTTGATCTGTCCGAAGACCGGTTCCACTATCGTGGTGCGCCTGCTTGTAAAGCGTCTTCGCTTCGTCGGTCTTGAGCAACTCCCGCATGCGCTCCATCGTCGGATTCGAGCGCCGGGTTTTCTCTCGGCTCCCTCTTTCTTCTTGCCGCCGTCGGGATTCACCAGCGCCAGTGTGCCTTCGAGCGTGTTGCTGTTGACATCCTCCGTGTCCCAGTAGCCCGCATCGGCCGCTATCGCCTTGGGCTTTTCGCCCATTGTCTCTTCCACCGCGGAAAGCATCGGCAGCAGCATCCGGGGAAAAGTCTCCTCGTGCGCGAGTTCGGCGCTGACGATCACTTGCGCATGGCCGTCCACGGCCGCTTGCGCGTTGTAGCCGTAGACGAGGTGACGCTGTCCTTTGTCGATCATGAAGCGGCTATCCGGATCGGTGAAGTTGTAGTAGCGCTTGGGTTGCTTGACATTGTCGGTGGCCCTTTTCCTGGCGGCGCGCTCCTCGCGTTCTGCTGGGTTTGCACTTGCTCCGGAGTGGGCGCTGCCGCTGCGCCCTCACCCTTCTTCTGCTTGCCTCGTTTCCGTGGCGGATGCTCGCGTTCCACCTCCGCCAGTCGCTGTTCGGCTTCTTCTTCCAGTTCCTTTTCGGCTGTTGGAGGCGTTCCAGCCGCTGGTTGGCCCTGGCCAATTTCTCCGGCAGATCTTCTTCCTTGTTTCCTTTGCCCAGGCGCGCATCGTCCTCGGCGTCGCTGCGCTCTGCGTCCGCCATCCATTTGCGTTTCCACCAACTCGCCGAGTTTCTGCTCTTCCTCGCTCATCTTGGTGCGGTGTTTTTCCCCGCGCGAAGCTGGCGTTCGCCTTGATCTTGGTGCCATCAATCGCTACATTGCCCAGCTCCACCAACCCCGCTTTGCGGGGCAGACTTCAGGGCCTGGACAAAGAGCTTGGCCAACTCTTCGAGGAGGCGCCGACGGAAGTTGGCGATGGTGTCGTGATCCGGGTGCTGGTTGGTGGCGAGGTAGCGGAAGGGAACGCCGTCGTGAGTGGCCTTCTCCACCCGGTGGCGAAGATGGCGAGGCCGGTGGGGTGCAGCCATAGAGCAGCAGGCGGGTGAGCATTTCCGGGTGATAGCCCTCGGCGCCTCGGTTGTCCTGGCGAAAGTAGGTATCGAGGATTGGCTGGAGGTTGAGGGTTGCAACGACTTCGGCAATGAACCCCCCCCGGTGCGATTCCGGAAGCCAATCGTGAAGGGAAAGGCGCTACCAGCAGTGGCTGATCAAGAGTAGCAGGTTCGAATTCTCTTTATCAGTCAGTTAGATGCTGGAGAGTAGAACAGGGCTGCCGGGAAATGTCAGTGCGCCCTAGGTAACGTTGACGCGTCAATCTCCGGACAGCCTCTTACACCGACAGACCCAATTTGGATACCGAATTTGCCGAATTTCTGAATTTCTGGAGTGTCACCCCCCCACCACACTGTCAAGTAATACGGCAAACTTGTACGCATAGTAACGAAGTTTATTAGTGTCGGACCCGCGCTGCGTTTCAGTTTCAACTCTTAGGGCTAAAGCTCTAGATTGCCGCTATTCTTCACAACTTTGCTCTTCCATTTCCTTCATAAGGCAGTCATATCAAAGTTCTCTCCGATATAAACACCGGGTGCCTCGCAATTGCATCATGTGATTCCGCTCTTCTTCATCTGAGTGATCTAATAAAACAATCCATTCATCGCTGTCCCAATAATCTAGCAGTAACTTGAGGACACGGCGCAGCATTCCTCTCAATTCGTACGCCGTCAATTCGCTCTCGGCTTACATCATCCGAAGCCGATGTAGCTAGTCTTAAGCCCGGTCGACCCGATTGTAATTCTTGTTGACGGTCTCGCTATTTCATTTTAGCCATTTCAGAGCCTCCTTCTAACGCTCTTAATCGTCACCACAATCGAGTTTGAGGGAACTCCAGCGCCAGATGTGTCCACTTCATTAGCCAGATGGTCCTTTGCAGGTATGGATGGAGAAGCACCTCCCTCTTTCCAACGTCCAGATCCAATCTGGTTTCGTGTCATCGGTTACAAGAATGATATCTACTTTATTCCGATTTAGAAAATTCAAGGAATTCCCTGCATCCAAAGAAAAAAATCATTGTACCGGGATGGTTCCTGTTTATCTTATTTCCTTTAATCGGGAGGGATCTTGCTATACCGCCTTTCGGCCACTTTCTTCCACTCCTCAGTTTCTTTTTCGGATGCTGGGCGGCCCGTTCGGCTAGTGAATATTTGGGACAGAACATCGAGAATTGAGTCATGTTCTTGACTGAAAGGATATTTATCAATCTCATCTTACTTGCTCGACTAACGCGACGTGGCTTACTTCAACTGCTTGCAACAGTTTCTGCTCGTCAAAATAGGCTGGCCTGAGTTTTGACAGGACTTCCATGATCGAAGCCCGGCATACCTGAATGCTCTTTTCCAATCGCTGTGGCACGCTTTTCAAATGTGCGCGGTGATGAAGGATTACGCCAAGCCGTAGCTCCGCGAATTTGTAGCCACTTGACCAGGGATCCATAGGCGAGACGATAGCTTCGTAGTACTCGAAAAGAAATTCCGACCGCTTCGGGGGTCTGAAAAAATCCAGACATGGAGAAGAACATTCGTATCAAGAACGATAATTGCCGAGGCTTTCATCATATCCAAGACTGCCCGGTCGGGCGGCAGGTAGGAAGGTGGCAGCCATGAATGAGGTGCTCTGGCTGTTCATCGTTTACGGGATTCCTACCTTAACAGGCCGTTTGTCTG
>JAXHKT010000035.1:0-83818 GCA_034522975.1 Bryobacterales bacterium | reverse complement strand
CGATCGCCGCGATCTCCTTGTCACGACAGCAATCCGATCGTTGGTGCTGTGGTTCGAAGGGGATTTTGACCGGACGTTTCTTCTCGCGCACAATCCGCTGCGAGACGATCCCATGATCGTCGCCCTTTTCCGTGCGATCACCCGTTTTGGCATGTCCGCCATCTGCCTATTGCTGCTCGCATCGGTGATCGCGTCCTATCGATTCCCGGCTCTCCGTCCAACTCGCCCGGTTCTCCCCTTGTCGTACTCTTTGCTTTCGCCGCCGCCACCCTGACCGGGGACCTCCTCAAGGAACTTCTGGGCGGGCGCGCCCGATCACCGAGTTGGCCGACCAGCTCAATGCGACGGGGCGGCATGGCAGTCCTTCGTTTCCTTCTGGACACGCCGCAAAAAGCCTCGCCTTAGCGCTGCCGTTTGTGTTCATCGTCCCTGCCAGCTCCGATGTTGTGCGGCTCGTCAAGCTCGCGCTGATCGTCGTTGCGAGTCTCGTCGGCCATTCGCGAATCGTACTGGGCGCCCACTGCACTCGAGTGATGTCCTGGCCGCTGCCGCGCTGGCTCTTGCCTGTATCCCTGTCGCCGTGGCGGCGGCGAACGGGATCTACGCTCGCGGAAAGGTCACGCCCGATAAGTTGAATTCCGTGGTCAAGAGACTGACGATCGTCCTACTCGCCCTTACGCTTTGTCTGCCTTTCCTGTGAGGCGCCATTTGGCCATGGTGAGGCTACAGATTGGCTTTGGAGGGCACTTCACCAAAAATTCGAAACCGTCTAATCCTGGTCCCCTCTCAAACGGAGTGTCAACAAACGCGGGGCTGTCAACAGAGAAACCCGAGAATTCGGGGAGTTGAGAGAGGGCATCGCGCTCAACCACCATGGTTGCGATCGCACCCCGGACGCGCGGGTTTCCAACGGGAGAATGGCCCGAAGGCGCAAATACTGGCGAATGTGTGGGATACAGGCGAGAGGTCAGCGAGGGAGGCTGTCAACGAAATCAGACGGTGGAAAGTTCGCGTTTGGAAGAATGGCTCCCCGTCGTGGACGCCTTTCGAATTTTTGGGCGTGCCCGGGGCCGGCGTCCGTCCGCTTCTCCAACAGATTCGACGATTCGTTCTCTTGGCTCGCTTCCGCTGGGCATGGGTCATGCCGGTTACCGCCCAGCCACAAGCCTGGTGATCAATCACGGCCGTCTTGGTAAGTAACGTGGCCGCCGTCGGATTTCTCATGCGCGGCCCCTCGGCGTCTGTTGTCGCGCCGCCCGTGGGCGTCCCCCGCCCGCTGCTGTGCTCGGCTGCGCCGGCTCGCGGCCGGCGGTCTTTGTTGGGTTCGTCCGGCGGCTCACAACGCTACGAATACACCACTCCCTCCGCTTGGCGATCCTTCTGCATGTCCGGGTCGCCACTTGGAGACGCTCTTCGGGCCGGGCCGCCCTCCCTCTCTTCGCGGTCCCGGCGACCTTCGTCCTCCCCGGCTCTCTCGCTCGGGCTTTTCGGGGTTGTTCTCCCTCCGCACCCCCGTCTCGGGGCTTCCCTTCTTCCCGGGGCTCTTCGGTCGCCCCTCCTCGGTGGCCCCGGGGTCGTCCCTTCGCGGTTGGCTTGGCCCTCCGGTTCCCGTGGGGACCCCGGGCGCTTCCCCCGTGGTTTTGCACCCGCGCTCCCCCCTCCGCCCCGCCTCTTCCCCGCCCCTCTTCCCGCTTTGCTCTGGGTTTTCCTTTCCGTTGTCCCCCCCCCCCGCGCCCCCTCCGTCGGGGTCGGGCTTCCCCCCTTTTCGTCTTCCTCCCCTCTCTCCCCCTCCCCTGCCCCCTCCCGGGTGTTCCCCTCGGTCCGGTCTCGTTCTCTCCCTTTTCGGGTTCCTTTTTCTTTCCGCCCGCCCTTCTTTGCACCTTTTTTTCTTTCTGGGCCCGCGCGCCCGCCCTCCGGGTCGTCCCGGATTGTGGTCTTTGCCTTCCTGCATCCGGGCCCCACCTTCCTGTTGCCCTTTTCGTCGGCCTCCTTTCTTCTTGGGCGTGTTCCCTTCCTGGCCGTTCCTCTCTCCTCCGTGAATCTTTGTCTCGAGGGGGCGCGGTGCCCGGTCGGTCGCCGCCGGACTCGTGTCTGCCCTCTCCTCACACATTAGGCCCCCCCTGGCTCTCTCGGTCGCGGTCCCGCGGCGGTCCTGGATCGCCTCGGTTCCGGGAGGCGATCACGTTCCCAATGACTCAATCGCCTTCTGTGGGTTCAGTCTCCAGGGGTCACCGACCCGCTGGGTGACTCCTGGAGACCCAAGTCGGCCGACGTAATGGAATCAATCAGATAGCGGAGATGCAGACAGCAACAACCGGCTCCCCGACATGGATTCGAACCACGATTAACGGCTCCAAAGGCCGCTGTCCTACCGTTAGACGATCGGGGAATGGGGGGGTAGGTTACGAGGCTATTTTAGCGCAGATAGACGGAAAGTCGCTGTTCCGCATCTCATGAACGGGGTCTTTGCACAACGATCTGCATCCGCCGGCTTGGCGCTAGCGGACGCGCTCGTCGCGCTCTACTTTGCCGTCGCGGACAAAGACCACGCGGTGGGCATGCATGGCGATGTCCATTTCGTGGGTAACCAGGACGATGGTGTTGCCTTGGTCATGCAGCCGTTGGAAGAGCGCCATGATTTCCACACCAGTTGCCGAATCGAGGTTTCCGGTGGGCTCGTCGGCCAGCAGGATCGAGGGGTTATTCACCAGCGCGCGGGCGATGGCCACGCGCTGGCGCTGGCCGCCTGAAAGTTCGTTCGGCTTGTGGTGCATGCGGGTGGTGAGATCCACCGAAGTAAGCGCCTGCTTGGCGCGTTCCTGGCGCGTGTGCGAATCTACCCCGGCATAGATCAGGGGCAACTCCACGTTGTGCAGCGCAGAGGCGCGGGAGAGCAGGTTGAAGGTCTGGAAGACGAAGCCAATCTCTTTGTTGCGGATGCGGGCCAGTTGGTCGTCGGTCATGGAACTCACCAATTGGCCGTTAATGAAATACTCGCCCTTTGATGGCGAATCGAGGCAACCAATCAAATTCATCAGGGTGGATTTGCCAGAGCCGGAAGGGCCCATGATGGCCACGTATTCCCCGCGTTTGATTTCAACGTCGATACCGGAGACAGCGTGAATCTCCTGGTCTCCCATCACATAGGTCTTCCACAAATCGTAGGTGCGGATGACGATACCGTCTCGCGTTAAACTTTCGCCGCGGGCTGCCGCCGAATCCATTGTCTGCGCCATGGTTGGGTTCGTCCTCTTCTGCTTCCTACGAGTTTCCCGGGCTGCCGGTTCCGGGACGTTTGTTATCCACTTCTATCTTCGTCTCGTTTCGGATCGTCCGCAAAGAGCGATAGGGGCCGGTGATCACCTCTTCGCCCTCCTTGAGCCCGCTCACCACTTCCACTTCCGTGGTGCCCGTGATGCCCGTCTTCACTTCGCGAAATTTCGCCGTTCCCTTGTCTACGAGGAAAACACCCTGCATCTCTTTCTTGAGTTCCGCGGCCAGCTTGGGGTCCGCGGGGGGAGTATCGGGCTTCTTGTCATCTTTCTTTTCAAGGTCGCCCTTGGTGCGGATAGTGAGCGCCTGGATGGGCAGGGCAAGCGTATTTTCTTTCTTACTGGTGGTGATCTTTACAGTGGACGAAAGGCCGGGGCGGATCTCGGCGGGCGGTTCGTCGAGAGCGACCACTACCTTGAAATCCTTGGCTTCGTCGCTTGAAATCTGGGATTGTGAGGAGGCTAGGCCGCTGGAGCGAAGGATGGCGGTGTTGCCAATCTCGATCACTTTGCCCTTGAAGGTCTTGTCGGGGATAGCCTCAATGGTAACGTCGGCGATTTGGCCGAGCTCCACGTTTACGATATCGGTTTCATCCACCTTGACCTCGGCGGTAATCACCGACATGTCGGCAATGGTCATGATGAGGCTGGCGGCGGAGTTCTGAATACCGGGCACGACGATTTCGCCCACCTTCACGGGAAGGTTGGTAACCATCCCGGCGAGTGGCGAGATTGCATACGTGCGTTCGACCAGGTCGCGAACGCGGGTGACCTCCGCTTTGGCCGCCGTGATGCGGCGCTGGGAAGAATTCAGCGCCGCAGCAGCCTGGCGCTGTTGCGACTGCGCCCGCGAATACGCCGCTTCGGCCTCTTTCACCGAAGCCAAAGCGATATCGTAGGCAGACTTGCGGGAATCGTACTCCTGCCTGGCAACCAGCTTTTGATCGAACAACTGCTTGGCGCGATCAAACTCCTGTCGTGCCTGCTCTGCCTGTGCCTGCGCCCTCCCAATGGAAGCTTCCGCGCTTTCCATGAAATCCTCGGAAGCCCTCACGGCCGCTTCCTGGGCCGCCGCATCCGCTTCGGCTCCCCGAAAATTCGCTTCCTGCGAAGCAAGCTGGGATTGCGGCTGCACGGATTCGAGTTTGGCAAGAATCTGGCCCTTAGCCACGCGGTCGCCTTCCAGCACCAGAATTTCCGTGATGCGGCCCTGGGCGTTCGCGCCGATGTTGATGTAGTTCAACGGGCGGATTTCGCCGGTTGCGGTCACCAGAGACACCACGTCCTGGCGAGCGACCTTGGCGGTCTGCACCTTCTCGGCCTTGCCTTGGCGATACTTAATGCCGCCGTAGATGGCGCCGCCAACGATGGCGACGCCCACCACTCCGAGGACGATCTTCCAATTGCGGGTCAAAGTTGAATACTCCTGTGATCTCTTACGGGCGCGGGCCAAGGTCGTTCGGAAAAATCGACCGGGACTGGCGGCGCCGCCTCAAAAAGCCGACCGGTGACTGATTCCATCCACCATAGATGGATGACGAAGGAAGCCCAACAGAATTACCGTATTGCGCAAGATTTGTAAGTGGCCAAGCAGCGATTTCTCCGTCTATGGAGACCACGTAACGCGGTCTGGTTTCGTTTGGCCGCAGGCGATTGTGCCGGTGACGCCACTGGTTAGCAATGCGCAGGCATTATCCTGCGCTTGACGCAACGCGGACTCCTTAGAGGCGCCGCTGGCCGTCCGGCAAACGGAACGCCCGTCGAAGGTGACACAAACCTCCACGCGATGCTCCCGAAGCCCAATACTGCTCCAGATCATCAATAGCGCCACTACAGCGAGCAGCCCAACACCAACCAGCACCGGCTTGCTCACGAAGCGGCTTCCTCAAAAAACGAGGCGATCCGGCGAAACTTGGCCTGCCGCTGCCGCCTGAGTTGTTCAGAGGGAGTGCCCCGCATCTCACCCACAATCCTGTCTAATCTCTCTCGAAGCAACTCAGCAGCCGCATCCCAATCCGTGTGGGCGCCCTCTCCCGGTTCGGGAATAATCTCATCCACCAGTTGGAGCGCGAGCAACTCCGGTGCGGTGATCTTGAGCGCCTCTGCGGCAAGCTGTGCCTTCTTGGAATCCCGGTAAATGATTGCCGCACAACTCTCCGGCGAAATCACGCTATAGGTGGCGTTCTCAAGAATAACGTTGTGGTTGCCAACGCCAATCGCCAACGCGCCCCCACTTCCCCCTTCGCCAATCACGACCGTGATTACCGGGCAAGCCAACCGAGCCATCTCGCGCAAATTGACGGCGATGGCCTCAGCCTGGCCGCGTTCTTCCGCGTCGATACCCGGGTAAGCACCAGGCGTATCGATGAGGCTGATAAGCGGCAGGCGGAACTTAGAGGCGAGCTTCATCACCCGCAGCGCTTTGCGGTAACCTTCCGGCTTCGGCATCCCAAAATTCCGGTGGAGTTTTTGCTTGGTGTCCCTGCCCTTTTGCTGGGCGACGATGGCTACGGGGAGCCCTTCGAAGTCGGCGAGGCCGCAAATCAAGGCGGCATCGTCTCCAAAGGCGCGGTCTCCGTGCAGTTCCTCGAAATTTGCAAACAAGCGCTCGATATAGTCGAGGCTATGAGGTCGCCGGGCGTGACGAGCCAATTGCACCCTCTGCCAGGTGCGGCTGACGGAAGCACTGACGGTCTCTTCGGACGACGCGGCTTCAGTGGGAACCGGGGAAGCTTCCGGGATGGGCGTGGGATTGCTGGACGCGCTGCTCATGCGTGAGGCCAGAAACTATTGTCCCACAACAATGGATCCTCTCCAGGGCGCATCGCGCTACTCCATCTCAGGCAGCAGCGTGGTCTCGACTGCCCTGGGCTTCGATTCGCCGCTACGCATGATGGCCAGTTTGGCGCTAATCGGGCCGATCAACTCATAGACCACCACGGCTGCCAGCACCAGGGTCACCACTTCCTCAGCAAACTCCGGGAATCGGCGGTTCACGACAATGGTGAGGCCGATAGCAAGCCCGGCTTGCGAAAAAAGCCCGAAGCCAAGAAGCTTCTGGACGTTTTCGTCCAGGCCCACTCGGGCGGAGCCGACGCGCGCGCCGATGAACTTGCCGGCGATACGGGCCACCACGTAGACCATGCCGGCTACACCGATGCTGGTGAGTAGGGCGACGTTGAGATCCGCTCCGGCGATGACGAAGAAAATGGCGAAGAACGGGGGATCGGTGCGGGAGAGAGCGTTGAACATACGCCGGCTCTTGGCGGAGAGGTTCACCATTGTCGCGCCGACGGCGAGGCTGGCGATCATGCCGGAAAGCTCGAGGATCATCGCCGTGCCGACACAAAGGAGCACGCAACCGGTCATGAGAATCAGCACCTCGCCCTGCTCCTCGATATGGGGCGCCCAGATCGCAAGGAGGACCCCGATCAGGAAGCCGAGGGCGGTGGAACCGATCAATTGCCAGACCAGCGGGAACACGGACTGGTAGACGGTGAGCAGAAGCTCGCCCTGGCCGGCGGCGAGGGCTCCATTAAAATCGATGGCCGCGGCTACAAGGCTGAAGCAGGTTAGAGCAAAGATATTGTTGACGCCAATGACGCCCAGGAGGGTGTTGCTCACTGGGCCTTCGGCGTTGCATTCGCGGATGACCATCAGGGTGGAAGCGGCGGCAGTTTCGACGGAGATGGCGCCCAGGAGCAGGGCAACCTGCCACGATTGGCCCAGCAGCAACATGCCCCCCGAAACCAGAACGGCTGCAAAAAGCGACTCCGTGACAGTGATCTGGATAACGCCCGCACCGGCTTCCCGAAAGCGGCGGAATTCGAAGACCGAGCCGATCGAAAAGAGGATAAGACCGAGGGCAACTTCACTGAAAATCGCCAGGGCGCTAAGGTTGTCGTGCGAAATGAAGCCGAGCACGGAAGGACCTACGATGATGCCGGCGAAGATGTAGCCGGTCACCTCCGGGACGCGGAGGAACTTCACCAAGTGCCCGGCGAGGAGGGCAAAAAGGAGGATAAGACCAAGTGACGAAAGCTCATTCATGTGGCATATCCCTCTATTCCAGGAACAAGCCAATGAGCTTGTCTGCGCGCTCCACCACTAAAAAGAGCGGACCTTCGCGAGATGCGGTTACGGCAGCGGGGTCCAAGCGGCCCGCGCCAAATTGCGGCCCCATGGAGACGATGCGGTCGCCGGGCTGGAGGCCGGCGCGGGCGACCGGGCTATCCGGGCTGACCGAGCGGACCTGGACGCCGGTGGGTGGGCCTTCGAAGGCCAGTGGCGTGCGGCTTAACGGGGAAGGTTCGTCGGCCAGCCCCGCGCCGGGGGGGAAAGAGATCTTGCGGGAAGAGCGGCCGCGGCGGACAGTGAGCGGATACTCCGGCCGGTACATGGGGACGGTCATCATGGCAAGGTCTTCGATCCTGTTGACCGGTTCGGCGTCCTGGGCGGTGATGACGTCGCCGGGCCGGAGGCCAAGTTCCCAGGCTAGGGTGTCGCGCCACACCTCTTCGACGAGGAGGCCGTTGCCGGAGGAGAAGTATTCCTTAGATTTCGGCGTTAACTCCGCGGCAAGGAAACCATAGCGAAACTGGATCTGGCTATCGACGGCGCGGGCGCGTTCGATGGCACGGGTGAGGCTTTCGGAAAGAAGGACTCGCGGTGTGCCGGCGCAGGATAGGGTGACGCCCACCAAGCGGCCTTCCAGGTCAAAAACGCCGCTGCCCAGGGTGCGTTTTTCGTCGGTAAAGCTGCTCAGCAATTCCTGGGCTTCGATGCCATCGCAGGTGATGGGGCGGACGGCGCTGAGCAGGCCGGTTTCGAACTCATGGGTCTGCGCTGAGGTTTTCCAGACTCTCACCATCCAACTTCCGGTTCGCATGGTCCTGACAGTAGCTTGGCGCAAGTGGTCCAGCGCCAGTTCCGGGGGGGATTTGAGCATGCGAAAAGAGAGTGGGCCGGAGTAGAGCTCGGTCTGCAGGGGGAGTTCACTCTCGTCGCTACCGCGAAGCCAGGCGCGCTGGTAGGAGTTGGGAGTATCCGTGGAGACAAGGATGGTACCGGTCGCATCCCAAACCAGGCCGCCCGTATCGAGGCCTTCCACCCAGACGAGACCACCGCTCACCTGACGGGCGACGTCGGCAAAGAAACTGGCCATGCCATCAAGGTTGCTTCTTTGGCTAAGGCGGGCGAGACGAGTGAGGTCGGCCTGGGACATCGGAGAATCCGAATTCTTGCGCGGACGGATCTGCCAGCCCACCACCAGGATGAGCACGGCGACGGAGGCCAGGATGGCAATGTATCGATTCCTGGGAGTATTGATTTCCATGCGAAAAACCGCCCGGTTGCGCAACGCTAAAGGGGCGGGTCCCCTTATTGTATCCGGTGAGGCCGGAACTCGAGGTTGTTTGACGCTAATGGGAGCCCTCCCCACTGTGCGATGAAACCGTGCTATGAAACCGTGCGATGACGCAATGCGCGCCGCAATGCCATCTTCACAGCGAGGATTCGATCTCCCGCTAACTCTGGCATGAAACAATAGAGATTAGAAGGCGTTACAGATTGCGGTTGTCCGTCCGCTTTTCGGGATTTATATGCGATTGAGACCAGGAAGCCCTTATCCGCTGGGGGCCACGTGGGATGGCAGCGGTGTGAATTTTGCAATCTTCTCTGAGCACGCAACGCGCGTGGAATTGTGTCTTTTCGATTCGATCGACGCCGAACACGAATTCGCCCGGATTGCGCTACCGGAGCATTCGGACCTGGTATGGCACGGCAGGTTGAGCGGGGTGGTGCCGGGGCAAATTTATGGCTACCGGGTGCATGGACCGCACATTCCCGACCAAGGCCACCGGTTCAACCCAAACAAGATCGTTTTTGACCCATACGCAAAAGCCGTAGCGCGGACGATCGAGTGGACACCCGAAATGTATGGCTACGCGATCGGTGGCCCTGCCGGGGACCTATCGTTCGATGAGCGCGACAATGCGAAGTTCGCTCCGCTTGCGGCGGTGGCCGATACGGCGTTCACTTGGGGCGACGACAAGCCGCCGCAAACGCCGTGGCACAAGACGGTCATTTACGAGGTCCACGTGAAAGGCGCCACCGAACGGCGGCAGGACATTCCGGAGAAATGGAGGGGCACCTACGCTGGGCTCGGTTCCGAGGAAATGCTGCGCTATTTCCAGGATTTGGGAGTAACAGCGGTGGAACTGATGCCGGTACACCACCACGCCTACGACCACTATCTTGTCGATAAAAGCCTGTCCAATTACTGGGGCTACAACACGCTGGCCTTCTTCGCGCCAGACCTGCGCTATTCGTCGACGCCTTCGCCAACCGGGGCGCTGCGCGAGTTCAAAACGATGGTGCGCAGCCTGCATTCGGCGGGCATCGAAGTGATTCTGGACGTGGTTTATAACCACACGGCGGAGGGCAACCACCTGGGGCCAACGCTTTCGCTGCGGGGCATCGACAACAAATCCTACTACCGGCTGGTGCATGGCAACGAACGCTATTACATGGATTACACCGGCTGCGGCAACACCCTGAACATGGTGCATCCGCGCGTGCTGCAACTGATCATGGATAGCCTCCGTTATTGGGTGACCGAAATGCACGTGGATGGTTTCCGCTTCGACCTTGCCAGCGCGCTGGCAAGGGAGTTGCACGAAGTGGACAAGCTGGGCGCGTTCTTCGACATCATTCACCAGGACCCGATCCTTTCCCAGGTGAAGCTGATTGCCGAGCCCTGGGACTTGGGCGAAGGCGGCTACCAGGTGGGCAATTTCCCCATTGGCTGGACCGAGTGGAACGGCAAGTATCGCGACTGCGTGCGGAAGTTCTGGAAGGGAGATGGGGGCACGGCTTCAGAGTTCGCCACGCGCCTCGCGGGCAGCAGCGATCTCTATGAGCGGAGCAGTCGGCGGCCCTACGCGAGCATCAATTTCGTGGTGGCCCACGATGGTTTCACGCTGCGCGACCTGGTGAGCTACAACGAAAAGCATAACGAAGCGAACGGGGAGCACAACAACGACGGGGAATCCCACAACAACAGTTGGAACTGCGGGGCGGAAGGGGAGACGGACGACCCAGAGGTTAACAAACTGCGAACGCGCCAGCAACGCAACTTGCTGGCGACCCTGCTGCTCTCGCAAGGGGTGCCAATGCTGTGCGCGGGGGACGAGATTTCGCGGACGCAGGGAGGCAACAACAACGCCTACTGCCAGGACAACGAAATCAGTTGGCTCGATTGGGATCTGGATGCCGCCAAGGAGGAGTTGCTGAAGTTTTCGAAGTATGTAATTTCGTTGCGGCAGAACCAGCCCGTGTTTACGCGGCGGCATTTCTTCCAGGGGCGCTCCATTCGCGGCGAAGGTGTGAAGGATATCAGTTGGTACAACGCCCGCGGAAAGGAGATGAACGACCGCGCGTGGGACGAGCATTTTGTGAAATCGCTGGGCGTGTTGTTGAATGGACGCGAGATCCCGGAATCGGATGAAGAAGGCAATGCGGTGATGGGGGACACCTTGTTTCTGATCTTCAACGCCCACCATGAAGACGTTGTGTTCACGCTGCCGAAGCCCTGGCCGGAGATCAAGTGGGTGCGCGTGCTGGATACCGCCGAGGAGGATTGGGACGAGCCCGGAAAGCCGCGCGACAACCGTCATCGGGCGAAGGGAAGATCGATGGCGGTATTCTTGGCAAGCGATGGTGCGTGCCTGAAGAAGCATCCCAACCTGTCTGAGAGAAAGATTGCGTTTGTGACTACCAAGGAAAAGCCAGTGGCGGTGGAAACGGGACACTAGGGGGTTTTTCCGATGGGGATGCGCAACGTTGTTCCCCACATGTGGCGGGGGGCCGGCCCGACATCGAGGCGACGAGGCTCATAAAAGTAGTGGACATCGACGGAGACTCTTGGCGAGATGCGCCACGCGGTTCCCGCCTGCCAACGGGTGCTACGCCAGCCGGAGCGGTCCCAGAGAAACTCGGCATTGAGGAAGGGGGCAACGCGAGTGGGCGCGGCCCAACCGGCGCGATGGCGGACGCGATAGTAGTTCACCGCGCCGGGCGCATCGAAGAACTCAGCGACGTGGCGGGCCTGCCAACTGCCCTTCCAACGAAAGAGTTTGTGATCAAAGCCGCCAAAGTAACGGTTCCAGGCTTCGGAGTCGGCGAGACCGCTTTCCTGTTCGGCGAAGTAGTATCCGGCAATCAGACCCACGTGGGAGCCCACATCGTGTTGAAGAATTGCGCCGGTGCGGCCCTGGTAGATCCCCTCGCCCCCAGGGCGCGTGCGAAAGCGCCCATGCAACGTGATCTCAGTGGCTTCGCCAACCTGCCAGGGGAAATTGAACACGTGTTGCGTTTCCACCTGCGCGCGCAGGAACACCGGCAACCAAAGCGCCAGCAGACATCCCAGAGCCAGCGGCGCCAATTCTGTGTAGCGGGGGGTCAATCCGTATTGTAACTGGATTGTCACATTGCCCGGTGCGGTTGGAGGCTTTCTCAGGCCGGAATATATCGTTGGACGTCGATCTCGTGGGCGTGCTGCCGCGTTCTTGCCACGTCATAAGCGAGTTGCATCCTGAGCAGATGGTTCATGTCGGGACCGAACGCCATTTCCAGGCGCAGCGCCATTTCCGGCGTCAACGCAGCCTTGCCACGCAGAAGGTCAGAGAGCGTTGCCCGCCGCACCTTCAAAACCTCCGCCGCCTTCGATACGCTAAGTTCTAAAGCATCAATGATTTCGGTTCTAATCAGGTCGCCGGGATGCGGCGGGTTCTTCATTGGCATTTGAGCGCCCTGGTTCGAGATCGTCAGCCGTCTCCAGCGTGAACAGAATCTTGCGCAGCTTGTCCGCCATCGTGGGCGGAATCCCTTTTACGCTGTCCTCCGCGTAGAGCTGCCTCAGCCCTTTGTGGCGGAACTGGGTAAGCTGCATCTCGGTCTCTACTGCTTTCAGTATGTACGGTAAGACCGTACGAGTCAATCCCGATTGCAAAGCACCGAGCAACGGCGCGGAAGCGCCACCGAAGGTAGGACAGTCTATCGCCGGGGTGCGATCCCGCCGAACCGCGCGGCCACCTCGGTTCCGGCTACACGGAAGCCGGTCGCGCCCCCAGTTCTTGATAGAACGTAAATTAGATGAAGGATGCCTCGCTATCAAGTTGGCGACCCATTTCTGAGACCCATATTGGTATACTTCCGCTTATGATCGTGTCTGTCCTCGACGATTGGGCCAAGGAGGAGTTAACCCAGAATGTGGTTCCGTAGGTATGGGCTTGCATTGTTGCTAGTTTTGGTAGCTATTTCGCTCGTTTCTCTAGTTTTTGTTGTCCCTAACAGCACCTCGGAAGCGGTCGTTGCGTCGAGCCAAATTGCCACTCTCTTGGTAATTGTCTAGTATACGGTCGAGACCTTTCGCCTTCGGAAAGTTAGTGAGCGTCAGCTTGAGCTACTTATTCGGGAGTCTGTAGCAAAACTGCCGGTTGCGGAAGTGTACCTCATGAAAACCGAGGGACATTTCTTAAAAGATATATTTGAATGTTCCTGCGATGGAATCAGTGTAGGTATACAGAAGTATTTCGACGGTCCCCTTTTCAATCCGGTAATATTGGCAAGAATCATAACGAAAGAATCGACACTGCTATTTTCGGAAAGAGTCGCTGCGAAACACTGGCGTGAAACTAGACTGGAGTTCAAGGTGGAGAGATTTGATGCCTCTCTCGATGATCTGTGTAAGGATGTGGCTGACTATTACTCGATACCAGTTAAAAGAGTTTCCAATCTGATCCGCCCAGGAGATAATTTTCTTTATTTTCTCTTTGTCGATAAATTTGGACGTCTGATTTCACTGTATCGACCGATGAGCGGCCCACTGGGTGATCCAGAATACCCGCCATTTTCCCTAACTCACATTGACAGAGATAGCTAGAATAACTAATCATGTTATTCTTCCACTTCTTATGGAAAAGGATGGGAAAATGCCGCGGCTTCTGCCGCCGCTTTCGGAGCTTCGATTTGCTTGTTTCCGCGCGCTGACGCACATGGCTGGCCTATGACGCCCGACGGGCTATTCGAATCTCTCTTCTGGGCCGGTCGTGACCAACTCGCGGTCTCGCCCGTTCTGCCACTTGCCCCACAAGGCGATCACGATTCAAAGCTGTGGGAACTTCTCACGTTGCTCCGACAATATTCCTCGCTGGTGGCAAACCGGAGGTAAGGTTCAATCCGGGAGCGAAACGGGCTTTCGACTTCCTCAATTTCCAGAATCCCGCGCGTCACCGCAGTGGCCACTGCGATGTCGGTTTGCCCGGGGGCGACGCTGTAGCGCTTCCAGGCTTCGCGTGCCGGCCCCTCATGGAAGCGGTGGATCTCCTGCTCCAGTTCGAAGGCGTCGAGCGTGCCGGCCTTCCATTCCTGAAAGCGTTGCAAGAGGACTTCGAGCGTGACGTTCAATTCCCGCTCCCAGGCGAGCGCCACCAACGTTTTGAAGTAGCGTTTCTGCGCCTTGCTGAGTTTTTCCATGGGATGCCCTCCTTTACCGGCTTCTCAACCTTCCCGATCCGCGGCCCGTGCTACTCTTTCCTTTCTAACGAATTTCCACCCACGCCGCATGCCCGATACCGCTACCCTTCTCATCAACTCGCCAGACCGCCGCGGCCTTGTTGCCGCCGTCTCGGGCTTTCTCTATCGAATGGACGCCAATATCCTCCATGCGGATCAGCATCAGGATAACGAGCAAGGCCTGTTCTTTATGCGGGTGGAATGGTCTCTCGATGGCGTCGCTCTCGATGGCATGGCTTTCGCCGAGGCATTTGGGCGTGAGGTGGCGGAACCCCATTCGATGCAGTGGCGGCTGGAGGACTCGCGGCGGACGCCGCGGGTGGCCTTGTTCGTTTCGCACTACGACCATTGCCTGCTCGATCTGCTGCACCGCCAGCGGAGCGGGGAGCTGCGCTGTGAGATCCCGCTGGTGATTTCCAACCACCAGAGCGCGCGGGAGATCGCCCGGTTCTATGGGGCGGCCTTTGAGTATGTGCCGGTAGAGGTGGGCCGCAAGGAAGAGGCCGAAGCGCGGCAGTGGGAACTGCTAGCTGTTCACGGAGTCGACCTCCTTGTGCTTGCCCGCTACATGCAGGTGCTCTCCCCGGAATTTGTCCGGCGCTACCCGCAGCGGGTGATCAACGTACACCACTCGTTTCTGCCGGCATTTGTGGGGGCCAAGCCCTATCACGCGGCCTTTGAACGGGGTGTGAAGCTGATTGGCGCAACCAGCCACTATGTGACTGAGGAACTCGATGAGGGTCCGATCATTGAGCAGGATGTGGTTCGCATCTCGCACCGGGACCAGTTGAAAGACCTCATCCAAAAAGGCCGCGACCTCGAACGCGCCGTGCTATCCCGCGCCGTCCGCTGGCACCTGGAGCACCGCATCCTGCTTTATGGAAAGAAGACGGTGGTCTTCGATTAGGTGGCGCCAACAAGTAGCGATCAGCTGCCGGACGAGCCGTCCGCATCGCTTTGCGCGATGAGTTTCCGGACATCTTCGGGCAGCCGGGCGTAGCTGCCATCGAGGCCAGTGGTGTAGAAGGAACGGATGCGGCCCTGGCGTCTACCAGGGCGAAGCGCGTGGAGTGCTGCAGGCTGCCGTCGACATCGAAGAGCTTGAAATCCTCGCGGGCCAGGCGATGCAGCAGTTCGCGAGGTCCGGTCAAAAAGTGCCATCGCCCGTCGATGGCGCCGTAGCGTTTGCCGTAGGCCTTCATGGCTTCCGGGGTGTCGCGGTCAGGATCCACGGTGATGGAAACGATCCGCAATTCCTCAATATCTTCGGTTTGCCGTTGGATATCGCCCATCAGGGTGCTCATGCGGGGGCAGGGGCCGGGGCAGTTGACGAAAAAGAAATCGGCGATCCAAACCCGTCCCTTCAATTGATCGGTGCCAAAGGGCTGGCCGTCCTGATTGGTGAGCGTGAAGGGAGCCACCGTCCCTTGGATGGGAAACGCTTCTTCCTTGACATCGCGCGAACAGGATAACGAGAGTAGCGCGAGGAAGACAATCGCGGCGATACGCAGCGGGAAAATCACGAAAGACTCCTTTCGGAAGGGCGGTTGATCTCCATCGTGGCCGCAATCAATAAAACGGCGACGGTGATCGCCACCACAGCGGCCGCAATTTCAGCCACCAGCGGCGGTGCTTCCGACGGAAAACCCATCGCCACCTCTAACGCCTGCAGCGCGTACGTGAGCGGGTTGAAGCGCATCAGCCAGCCGATCCACCAGTTGGCGTCGCCAAAGCTGAAAAGCGCTCCAGAAACCATCCAAAGCGGCACGAAGATCAGGTTGATCATCGCGTGAAAGCCCTGGGTGGAGTTGATGCGCCAGGCGATCAGAAACCCGGCAGCAGTGAAGCCCAGCGACGAAAGTGCGATCAGCCCGATCAGGCCAGGCCAAAAAACCTCCCCATAGAGCGTGCCGCCAAGAGAGGCCAGCAAATAAAAAAGCAGACCCTGGATGGCCGCGATCAGAGCGCTTCCGGTCACCTTGCCTAGAACGATCGCCGATCTGGGAGCGGGGGAGGCCAGGGCGGAAAGCAGAAAGCCTTCGCGGCGATCTTCGATCAACGTCATCGCGGAAAAAATGGCTGAGAACATCAGCGTCAGCAAAAGCGCGCCGGGGAGAAATTTGCCGAAATCGCTGTAGCCGGAGCCAACAACAATCCAGAACAGAAAGGGCGTGCCCACAAACGCCGCTACTCGCGTGCGTTCCCGCCAAAAGCGGAGCAGTTCGCGGCGGAAAAGCATGGAAGCGGGAAGCCAAAAGCCGGTCATGCCTTGAACTCCTTGCCGGTTGCACGGAAATAGACATCTTCGAGAGTCGGAGGGTGCATGCGCAGTTCGCGGATGCGCGCGGAATGGGAAGCCATCAACTCCGTCACCAGGCCAGCGCCATCGGGGGTTTCCATGCGGAGAGAGCCATCGACGACCGTAGCCTCCATGCCGGAACGGCGCCCGAGAGCGGTGAGAATCTCCTGGGGATGGTCCGATTCCACCACCAGCACGTCCCCGCCCACCTGCCGCTTTAGCGCAATGGGTTCGCCGTCCGCCACCAACCGCCCCTCGTGCAGGATCAGCACGCGGTGGCAGCGCTCCGCTTCTTCAAGATAGTGGGTGGCCGCCACCACGGAAGTGCCCGATTCGTCGTGGAGTTCCCGCAGGTACTTCCAGAGATCGCGGCGGGCATGGGGGTCGAGGCCGGTGGAGGGTTCGTCCAGCAGGAGCAACTTGGGGCGATGCAGCAACGCCTTGGCGATTTCCGCACGACGGCGCAACCCTCCCGAAAGGGCGTGTACCGGGGCGTCGAGACGATCTTCGAGATCCAGCCGGGCCACCGCTTCGACGATACGCTCATCGAGCTTCGCACCCGAAAGTCCGAACAGATTACCCTGAAATCGTAGGTTCTCGCGGACGCTAAGCTTGCGGTCCAGGCTGGATTCCTGGAACACCACACCGATCTGCCGACGCACTTGCAGCGCTTCCCGGACTGTATCGAAGCCGCAAACGGCAGCGCGACCGGCTCCGGGAGCCACCATCGTGGTGAGGATGCGGAAGAGCGTCGACTTGCCGGAACCGTTTGGGCCGAGAAGAGCAATTAGGCCAGCCTGATCGAGCGCGAAACTCAAATCGTCGAGAGCGAAAGCCCCTTCCGCCCGATCCGTCCCTGTAGCGGCAGCCGAGGGACCGGAAGCCCGCTTGTGGCTATCGCGCCTGCCCGCTGTCTGATACCGGAAACGAAGGTGGTCTGTCTCTACGATCACAACCCTGGCCCGTCGATCAACATCAAGACATATAGTAGCGGCAGATAGGCCACACTTGCCAGCAGCACCTTGCGTGCTCGCAAAACGGTGCGCTCCCTGGCCACCCGCAAACCCGCCCAGGCGTACATCAGGCCGAGTAGCGCCGCACCCACAAGGTAGACCGTGCCGGTCATCGAAAGAAAACTGGGCAGCAGGCTCACCGGCAGCAGCAGCGCGGCGGTAAACAGAATGTGCCAAGCCGTGCGTTCGCCTTCGGGATCGATCACTGGAAGCATCTGCATCCCGGCGCGGGCATAGTCTTCGCGATACATCCAGGCAATGGCGTAGAAATGCGGAAACTGCCAAAGGAAGAGAATTGCGTAGAGCGCCCAGGCTTGGGCATTGAGTTCGCCATGGGAGGCGGCAAAGCCCATCAAGGGCGGCATCGCTCCGGGAAATGCGCCGATCGTCGTTGCCCACCAGGTCTTTCGCTTGAGCGGCGTGTAAAGAAAGAGATAGCTGGCCAGGGTGGCAAGGCCCAGGTTGGCGGTAAGCCAGTTGGCGCCGAAGCCCAATTGCAGGTAGCCGGCCAGAGAAAGCGACACCGCGAAGAGCGCTGCAGGCAGCGGCCTCAATTGCCCGGTCACCAGCGGGCGGTTCTGGTTCGCTTCATGCGGGCGTCGTATTTGTACTCCATCCACTGGTTCAGGGCCGCCGTTCCAGAGGCGATCAGCCCGGTTCCGAGGATGGTGTGGAGCAACGTGAGCCAGTTCCAACTTCCGTCAACCCCAAAAAAATAGCCGATCGCCGTGCTCATCAGGATGAGCCAGGTGATCCTCGGCTTGGTGAGTTCGATATAGGGCCGCATGATTGGTGGCATTTAGCTTAGCTTTGTCTCCAATTCAGCCGCGGTGGAAGAACGCCGAAGCGATCCCGCGGGTTCCGGCTCTCCGGGAAGCACATACTTGCGAATCTGTACAGCCATCCAAATGGTGGCAGCAAGGGTGAGCGAACCAAGCACGACATGGCCCACCGTGAAGAGCACCCACCAGGGCGCAAGGCCCTCGCCAGCCGCCGCTCCACCCGCTTGGGCGCGGTAAAACAGCGCGATTAAGCCTAGCACGATCTGTACCGCGGAGAACCAAACGACGATGAACGCCACCCGCTTCAGCGGACGATGTTTCGGGTAAGTGGTGGCCACCAGAATCGCCAAAAAGGCCAGAGCCCCGCTGGCGATGAACGCTCCGGAGAGATGGGGTATCACTCCCATCAACCCATGCCGATAGGCTGAGCCCAGCAGAATCTGAAGGACAACCACCGCCACCGGCCACCAGGCGATCGACCGCAACGGCGGGCTTAATTCGTCCGGGACGCGTTCCACCGGCTCGGCAAAAGCTTTGGAGGAGCCAAGGAAGAGCACCACCACTAGTGCCACCAGCCCATGCATCAGCATTGCCTGCAGCACGCTCACCGGCGCGAAAGCTCCCAACCGTGCCAGCCCCATGCCGATGCCCGCCTGGGCCAGCACGATCGCGACGACAAAAACCGCAACTTTCTTCAACCAGGATACTGGCCGAAACCGCCAGGATGCGAATAGCAACACAATCGCCCCAAGGGCTACGATTCCAGCCGCTCCGCGATGCGCCATCTGCCCGCCCTGCGCCCAGCCGGGCACGGGAAGCCCGCTGCTCTCACTCACCATAAAGCCGCTGATCAACAGCAGCGACAGAGTGGCAAATGCAAGCAAAGCGGTGAGGCGATGGATGGAAACAGCGTGCATGGACGGGATTTCAGCCAGTCGGGTAAGCCCCAAATTTCAGGTGAGGCCACGGGCCTTTCTCTATTATGGATAGATTCAAATTCCAGTCAAAGTGTGCAAGTTTCTGTTAAACCGGAATTTTGGCCCTATTTTGGCCTGATCGCGCCCTCTTCTCGCCCCTCCGCGCTGTCGCGCGCCATCGCCTTTCTCAAGCGAATACACTGGCGGGCTTTCCGGGGCTGGTCTGCTATTCTTGAGGAGGAAACTCCCCTCGAACCGTATGAGTACTCTTGCCCCCGTCCGAGAAATTGTCTGCGCGCACTCGCCGGATTCCGACGACGCGTTTATGTTCTACGCCCTCGCCACCGATTGGAAGGATCCGCTCGCACTCGCCACCTTCCGGCACGTTCTCTCCGACATCCAGACCCTCAACCAGAAGGCCCTTGCAGGCGAGTACGAACTCTCCGCCATCTCCTACCACGCATACCCTTACGTCGCGGACAAGTATCAGATCCTCGCCAGCGGTTCGAGTGTCGGCGACGGCTACGGACCCATCCTTGCATCCCTCCGCCCCATCCCTTCCGGCGAGATCAAAGGCAAGCGCGTGGCCATCCCCGGCAAACTCACCACTTCCTATTTGGCGCTCAAGATCTATGAGCCCGATTTCGAAGAAGTGGTGATGCCCTTCGACCAGATTCTCGAAGCCGTGGTCTCCAAGAGCGTCGACCTTGGCCTGGTGATTCACGAAGGCCAGCTCACTTACGGCAATCTTGGCCTGCAAGCGGTGCTCGATCTTGGCAAGTGGTGGCGTGCGAAGTACGATCTGCCGCTCCCCCTGGGCGCGAACGGCCTTCGCCGCGACCTGCCCGCCGACGTGAAAAGCGAGTGCGTGCGCATGATGCGCGAGAGCATCCAATACGCTCTCGACCATCGCGAGGAAGCGCTCAACTACGCCCTGCAGTTCGCCCGCGACATGGAACCCAGCCTCGCCGACAAGTTCGTCGGTATGTATGTGAACCACCATACGGTGGATTGCGGCGAGGATGTGCCCAAAGCGGCGCAGTTGCTGCTGAACCTGGGCTATGAGGCCGGGCTCATCCCTCACAAAGTGGAGATCGATATCCTCCGCTAGATTCGGGCGAAGCTTCCCGCCCTGATTTATCTTAGGGGGGTTAGTTTCGTCGGCGGTGCGTCCATAGGTCCGCACCAGGCCTCATAAGCCACCGTTACCGTCTGGCGGGCGGGAATCCATTTGCAGGTGGGCGTGCCGAAGAGCGGCCCGCGCTCCAGCATCGCCCTGCGATTCTCCGGGAAGGGCGAAACGCCAAACTCCATCCCGCGGGTGATCGTCTTTCCGTTCCACGGCGGCTGCGTGCGGGCGCGGTTCTCTTCCCAGATTCCAAGCCAGGGAAAATCCTTCGGATCCCAGCGGTATCCACAGCCAATGCGCATATCCGGATGCCAGGCGGCAAACCACGCGGGCCTCTTCGCCTGGTCCATCAGATGCGCGCTGTAGGCGGCCGAAACGGGCAGATCCGGGTAGACTTGCATATCTCGCGTGCCCCCGTCGAGAGTGGGCACGTGGGGCCAGTCAAACTCGGCGCCAATCCGCATATAGCCCTTGCCGCCGGTGAAATCGGATTCCACCACCTTCGAACTTGTGGCGCTACTACGAAAGACGGTTTTCCCGGGTTCGACGAAAGGCGCACCCAGAGTGACGTGCTGTGTCCAGCCAACGGCCCGGTCGGCTGCGTTGATGTTTGTCACGCTTTCCGTAATGGTGACGGCATGGGAAGCAGCCGGCAGGTGCAGGCGGCGCTCAAAAGCGATTTGCGATACCGGAAACGTGGCGGTGGCCACAAGCGTGTCGTCGATTTCCCTAAAGCTATGCACAGCCACGGGGGCTTCGCCATGCACCACCAGCCCGGCTGCCGCCTCGCTTTCCGACGGCGGGCCAAAACGGTCGAGACACAGATTGTGCCCCAGAATGCCCGCCAGCAATCGGCTTTCCGCATCGTTTCCGTAAACGGATGCGTGCTCGTCAGGATCATAGGCAGAGGGCTCAATCGATGGCCAGGGCGGTGTCCAAAGCGGATTCACCCCAGATGCCTTGTCGACCAAAGCAGCGATGTGACCGCCCTCCACGGTGACGATCACCCGCAGAAACTCATTCTCCAGAGCATAGGCACGACGGTTCAAATAGCGGATTTCCGGCATAGGGCCGTTATATCTTATTGCACGCAGCCGCGCCAAGGTCCGCGTCGCATATTTGGCTCGGGTACGGTGGATTCAACCGGCAAGGCATTCGTCGTTTACTGCGCTACTGGCGTCGCTGGCGAGAGAAGAGTGACTTCTCAGCGCTTTCTTCTTGCAATGCTCCCGCACGGTTATATGATGCAAGAGTCCGCGATACCTCATCGCAGGAACGCGGCATTTCTCAATGTCCACGAGACTAACAAGATTGATGGTAGAAGCCCGGATGTACCTTTACCTGCTGGGGGGCGTGGTCGTTCTCCACTTCTGGCTTCCGGTTTTGGCCGCAGTGTGTTTTGCGGGCCTGGTGGTGGCGGAATCCCTCGGCTACGCTTACACCGAATGGGTCGCCGGGACTGTCTTTCTCATTTTCGCAACCGCTCCTTTGTGGCTGCTCCGCCCACGCGCGATCCCCGAGCGCCAGCGTATCGCTCCAGCCGCTCGCGAATCGTTGGATCTCTATCCCGCCCTCAAGCAAATTGCCGAACAGACAGCGGCCGAGTTGGGCAAGCAGCCGCCCACCCGCGTTCTGTTCCGGCTGAGCCCGATATTCCGCCATTGGGGTGCCCCCGAGGATCCGGACGACCGCGAATTGGGCAGCCGCACTCTGCGCGTCGATCTTTCCCGCGCGGCGGTCTGCTCCGTTTTTGAGTTCCGATGCGATCTGGCCAAGACCATCCTTCAGCCGCGCATGGCTCGCTGGCTTTCCCGGAGGGTTCTCACGCAAGTAGACCTGCTTGCCGAGCGCATGGAGAAAGGGCCTTGGGGAATCGCCCCGATTCGCCGGTGGCAATGGGTAAGCCAGATCCGCGAATGGGAATTGAATGCGCTGCGCACATGGCGGCTCTTCGCGGAAATGGAAACGGATCGCGAGCTGGCTAGCATCCACGGCAAGCGCTGTGTCGCCTCCTGGATCGAAAAAAGCTGGTTCGCGGAATGGGTGTTCCCGGTCTATCAGCAGATCTGGCTGGAACCCGCCTGGCAGCGCGGCTACTTGCCCCCGACCATGGAGGGCTTCCGCCGCCTGCATGAGGAAACCGGCGGAGAGTGGTTGATGGATACTGACGCGGACCGCCCGGTGAATCTGAAATCGAAATACGAACTGGGCGAAATCGCCCGCTGGCAGCCCCATCGTATGCGCTTGCTGGCGCTTGACGCCGCCGAAGAACTCACCGCCACCGTTTACGATACCCGCCCCGCCGCCCTGGTGCTGGCCGAAGGAGGAGCAGAGGAGAAGGTCATTCGCCGCACGATGGGGCTGAGCGACGATGAAGTGCTGGAGCCCATTTCCTGGGCGGATTACCCCGCTACCGTCATCCTGGGCGAGATCGACGACATGCTCCACGAAGAAGCCGAGCTCTTCGAAGGCCGCCAATTCCAGGATTTCCCCACCATCGTGGAAGAGGCCTCCCACATGGTCTATGAGGAGGTCCACATGCCTTTTCTGCCCCCCCAGTTTGAAAACCGTCTCGCCTCCATGCCCAACTCCCTTTCCGGCTTTCTGATCAAGAACCTCCTCGCCCGCGGCTGGCAGATGCGTTTCGATCTCGTGAAAGGCGTCACACTCCATCACGCCGACGGCGCTGAAAGAATCGATCCCAACGATTTCGTCCATGGGATCGCCGACGGATCGCTGCCTGAGGAGGATTTCGCGAGGCTTATCGGACTTGGACCTCATCTTCGGGAAGTTACGGTTGGGAGAAACCCATCGCCCCAAGGTGAGGACTCGCGAGATCCGGCTTCCGGCGGCTAGCCGAGACGGGAAGGATTAGCTGGAGTGGCGGCCCTCACCGGCTATCCCGCTCCAACCGATTGATGAGCCTTTGGATGGCATTCGTAAATCCCGATAGCACTTCACGTCTCCCATGTACCCACTGACCCCTTCCGTACCAGGATTCCAGCAAGGGGGGGGGGAGGGGGGAAGAAAAGGGGGAGGATAGAAAGCCCCCCCCGGGCTCCGAAACTAGCCGCGGGAAGCCGGAAGCCGGGAGCCGGAAGCCCCGGGGTCGAGGCTTGGCGCGAGCCTCGACCCCGGCTTCACCACCGGGATGCTCTTATCGCAAAGAGGACAGAACTCGGGCGGGAAACTCTCCACGGACAACTGCCATAGGGCGACGCGCGGCGCTCCCACATCCGCCTTTCCAGCGCTGCGATCAACGATGGACCCGGCGGCTAGCGCTACAGCCCCCGCGGCTTCCACCACCTCCACCACCTCGCGGGTGCTGCCCCCGGTGGTGATCACGTCTTCCACTACGTAGACTTTCTGGCCAGGCTGTAACATGAATCCGCGACGTAAAGTCATTACCCTATTCGCGTCTCTCTCTGTGAAGAGGAATGGTACGCCAAGTGCGCGCGCCACTTCATGGCCGATGACGACGCCGCCCAGAGCCGGGGAAATCACCAGGTCCGGGCGCGTTTTCGCGGTTTCTTCGAGAGATTGAGCAAGGGCCTGTCCCAGCCGCTCCGCACGTGCCGGATCCATCAAGACCAAGGCGCATTGCAGGTAGTTCGGGCTGTGCAAACCGCTAGTGAGCAAAAAATGTCCACTCAGGAAGGCTCCGGCTTGCTCAAATAGAGATTGAACGTCGTGAGGAGTGATAGGCACGTGGCTAGGATAGCATCGCCCCCAGCCCCCATTGCCCCAGGGCTAGCGGGTCCGGAAGGCTGCTTGGAACTGCGATCGCAGATTTCTCAAACGGCAAGGATTTGCGAATCTGGGGAACACCGGATCGCTTCGTTCGTACTATGAAGAAGATGCGGCCTCTGGCTGCGCCTTCCGCACTGACTTGTGAGGACCGAGGAACGGCATTCATGAAAACTACCCGACAACTCCTAGCGCTACTCTGCGTGGCCCTGATTCTGGCCCCCCTTAGCGCGTTTTCCCAAACCTACAGCTACATGCAGAACAAGGAGCGTCCCTGGCTGATCCGGAACTATCTTCCGATTAGCATGCCAGCCACGCGTTTCTCGAATTCTGCCCGTCTGGAAGATTCTCGATCGCGTGCAGGCAATCTGTATCTTTCGCCTGCAAGACGCCATCGTCCTCGCGCAATGGAGAACAATCTCGACATCGAGTTGCAGCGCTTCGGCCCCCAACAGGCGCAGGCGAACCTGATGCGCGTGGAGGCGGGCGGCTTGCTCCGCGGCATCAGCACCTCAGTCCAGCAGGGCCCCAGTTCCGCCGTCGCGCAGTCAACAGGCGGGCTCTCCACAGGGTCCGGTGGCGGCGGTGGACAGGGCGGCGGAGGCGACCTAGGAACGACCGCCGGAGGTACCGTAATCACCCAAACCGGCGTTGCAATCATCAATCTCGACCCTGTCTTTCAAGCCGGCTTTCAGTACAATCACCTCTCCAGACCCCAGGCGAACACCGTCGGAACCGGCACCACGAGTTTGGTGATCGATATCGCGGTCGCGTTTGCCAACCTGCAGCAAGGCTTCATCACCGGCACCACGGTTGGCGTTGTCTACAGCCAAAGCTTGACGGACAACAATAACGTCCGCAGCGATCTCAACAGCATCAACCAAGGGAACTTATCTCTGAACATAACCCAGCGATTGCTGCAAGGTTTTGGGTTTGCTGTGAATAATCGCAACATTCGTATTGCCAAGAATAATATCAAGGTCGCGGATCTCACCTTCCGGCAACAGGTGATTGCTACCGTCAGCAACATCATTGGTCTTTATTGGGACTTGGTTTCCGCCAACGCCGACTATGCCGTCAACAAACAGAGCGTTGAACTTGCCGCGAAATTGTTCGCGGACAATCAGAAGCAGGTGGATATCGGTACACTCGCTCCGATCGAGGTCGTCCGGGCCGAGGCGGAACTCGCCAGAACACAACAGGCGCTGACAGTATCGGAAACCCAGTTGCTTCAGCAGGAAGCGATCATCAAGAATGTGCTAAGCAGAAATGGGCTTACCAGCGATCTAGTGAAGAACGCGCGGATTATTCCAACCGATTCAATCCAACTGCCGGCAACGAAAGAAGATCTGGATCTTAACCGCCTTTATGATCTTGCTCTTTCAAATAGACCCGAAATTGAGCAAACCGATATCAACATTCAAAACAGCAAGATCGGTATCGCCGGAAATCGCAGTCAGCTTCTTCCGTCGCTGGATTTGCAGGTTGGTCTGACCAATAACGGTTTGGCCGGTCTCGTCAACCCCATCTTTCGCCGTGAGCTTCGTCCGGACGGCACACTGACCTTTCGAAGTCCCGATGCCTTCGTGGTTGGTGGACGGGGGGATGCACTTGGCCAGATCTTCCGCCGGAACTTCCCCGATTACACCATTGGTTTTCAATTGAATGTGCCCCTTCGCAACCGGGCGGCCCGCGCGGACATGATCATTGAAGAGATCAGCCTCCGCCAGCAGCAGATTCGCCAGCAGCAGCAACTGAACCAACTGAAAGTAACGGTGCAGAACGCGATCATCGCCCTTCAGCAGGCCGATGCCGGCGTTCGTACTGCCCAGAAATCGCGGATCCTCCAGGAGCAGACTCTCGACGCGGAACAGAAAAAGTTTGCATTGGGGGCGTCCACCCTCTTCTTCGTAATTCAAGCCCAACGCGACCTAGCTCAGGCCCGTTCGGCGGAAGTGGGTGCGCTTGGCACATATGTGAAGGCCAAGAACAATCTCGAGGCAACAATGGGCCTCACCCTTGAACGCAACGACATCAACATCGACGAAGCCAAATCCGGCACCGTCGCTCGCGATTCGCAGATTCCTCTTGAGTACCTGCAACAGAATCGGAATAACTAGATTCGATTGTGCGAACTCCTCGTTCGTCCTCCTTGGGGCGGCTCTCCTTCATCGGGAGCCGCCCCGATTCTTTCTCATAGGGGCTTTCTGGCGGCACGTCGGCATGCCGCCAGAAAGTGAAACAATCGCCCTTACGGGTCGTTCCGATATGGGATCCGGTCATCCGGCTTTCGCGCCACTGGCATCATCGTGAATAAATTAATCCAAATCTGGCAATCGTTGAGTTCTAGTCTCTGGTTCTTTCCCGCGATGTCGGTGGCCTTCGCAGTAGTTCTTGCAATGGGCCTGGTCGAGGCGGACGGCTACGTTGACCGGGAGATGCTGGCGCGATGGCCCCTCCTGTTCGGCGCGGGGGCAGATGGGTCCCGCGGTTTGCTCACCACCATCGCGGGTAGCATGATCACGATTGTTGGCGTTGTGTTTTCCATCACCGTCGTCGCCTTAGCGCTTGCGTCCAGCCAATATACCTCCCGCGTCCTGCGGAATTTCATGCGAGATCGCGTGAACCAATCGGTACTCGGCATCATGGTGGGAGTGTTCGCTTACTGTATCGTTGTGCTCCGAACCATCCGCGGAGGCGATGAGGGGTCGTTCGTTCCCTCCGTTGCAGTGATTGCGGGTTTGCTGCTGGCCTTCGTGGGCATCGGCGCGCTCATCTATTTCATCGACCACATCTCCACCTCCATCCAGGCCGCTGAAATCCTTGCCGGCGTCGCTCGGGAGACGGTAGCGACCGTAGAACGTCTATATCCCCTTGTCGCACAAGAAGACGATATCCCCCCTCAGCCCCTTCCCAGCCAGCGGCTCTGGCAAAATCTCCCTTCAAAGGCGACGGGCTATCTTCAGATCATGGATCGGGGGCTTTCTCCGCCTCGCCGCAGAATACGGAACGGCCGTGCGGGTTGAAAAAGTAATGGGCGAATTTGCCATTGAAGGAGTTCCGCTCCTCTCGCTTCAAGGTATCAATGTGGCCGATGAAGCTGTCCGTGCGCGTCTTCATACTTACTACACCATCGGACGTCATCGAACGATTGAGCAAGACGCCGCCTTCGGCATTCGACAGATCGTCGATGTCGCTCTCAAGGCGTTGTCACCTGGCATCAATGACACCACCACCGCCGTGATGTGTCTCGATTACCTGAGTGCCATTCTCCTCAAGCTGAGCGAGAGGGGAATTGACTGCAGCTTCGCCGCCGAGGACGGCGAACGGCGCTTCTTCACAAACGGGCCCACCTTTCAATCCTTCGTCGATGACGCCCTCACGCAAATCCGCCAATGCGCCGAAGGCAACCCGGTCATTCTCCAACGGCTCATTCGAGTCCTCTCCACCGTCGGTGAAAGAACGGCGCTCGCCTCGCGCCGTCTTGTGCTACTCGCTCACGCCGAGGCCGTAGTTGAGACCGCCGAAAGAAGCATAGCCTCACCCATCGACCGCCAGAGATTCCTTCACTTGGCCGAAACAGCGCGCCAGACTCTGAGCGAGAAGCCGGCGTAAACGCACTTCCACCCCAGCCTGCACTCAGGCGAACGCTAAGCAGGCCGGCAAGCCCGGCGACATGCAAGGAAGCTAGTTGCCCGAAGGTTCGGGGGATGGGGTCTGCGACTCGGTTTTGGGGGGGATGATGAAGATGGTGTCGCCTGGTTTGTAAAGACGATGGGTCGGTGACGTGATTCGGTTCTGGTCGTTGAAGATTTTCTTTCAAGTTCTCCTCGAGGCGTTTGCCGGCGTTCGTCGAGGCGCTTCTTAAGGTCGTTGTTTTCCACCTGAAGCGCACGAATTTGGTCTCGATTCTGGCTTAATGCAATCAATTCTTGTGGCAGATGCATGCCAAGCGCGAGAACCGCAGCCGCTCCGAGAGCAAGGCTAATGATGGCAAGGCGACTACGAATCCGGCCTGAAATCCGCACCGGACGGGGCGACGGCGAGGCACCATGGGCTTCAGGAAGCGAATTTGGAAAGCCGTCACGCATTTCGGACAATACTTATTTATTTCACTAAATCCGGAAAGCTGCAAGCGTATGTCGAACAAAATTCTGGGGAGTTCCAGGACGCTTCTGTCGCTGAAAGTAGCGGCGGAAACGATGGCGCGGGCGCTGGTTGATGAAGGCCTCGCTGCTGCGCGAACGTGTATTCCCGGCTCTACTCAGGCTGTTCGTACCGCCGGGCTGGGGCTGTGGAATCCGCCGAGGAAGTGTTGTTGCTGATCAAGACACGCGCACCGCTGTTCGAGGAATTGCGCGCCCGAATTGTTGCGCTCCACCCCTATGAGGTGCCGGAAGTGGTGGCGGTGCCGCTCTCGGCGGGCCATGGACCCTATATGGAGTGGATCGGCGCTTCGACCGGGGATCAATAGGGGTGTTTGGTGATTTGCGAAGGGATGCTGTTGCGCTGGAAGGATGCGGCGTGATGGAGTAGACGGACATGTCCGCGCCCGTTATCACACACTCCGATCCGGCGGGCTTTGCCGGCCAGAAACCGACCCGGGTCCGCCACGGTGTTCTGTTCGCGGCGGTAACGCTCGGAATCATTACGTATATCGACCGCGTCGCCATCTCGCAGGCAGCACCGCTGATCACGCGGGATCTGGGATTGACGGCCACCCAGATGGGCGCGGCATTCTCCGCGTTTGCGTGGGGCTATGCTCTGTTTGAGGTGCCGGGCGGTTGGCTGGGAGACTGGCTGGGGGCGCGCAAGGTGCTCACGCGGATCGTCATCTGGTGGAGCGCCTTCACGGCCTTCACCGGATTGGCCTGGAGCCACGGCTTTCGCTTCGTGGTCGATTCGCTTTCTTGTTCGGCGCGTCGGCGAGGCGGGCTGCTTTCCTAATCTGACAAAGATGTTCAGTGCCTGGCTGCCGCAGGATGAACGGGCCCGGGCGCAGAGCATTATGTGGATGAGCGCGCGATGGGGCGGGGCGGTGACGCCGCAACTGGTGGCCTGGACCCTGCTCTACATGACGTGGCACCAGACCTTCTATCTCTTCGCGGTGATCGGAATTGTGTGGGCGGTGGCGTTCTTCTGGTGGTACCGCGATAAACCAAGCCAGCATCCTTCCATCAACGCTGCGGAGTTGGAGATGCTTCGCGAGGCTGAAGAGAATGCCGTTGGCAATGCCCATGTTCCCTGGAGTGGCCAGGTGTCGGCCAACAAGGATGTGTGGCTCCTCTGGGCGCAGCTATTTCTGTCGTCCTGTGGGGCTGGTATTTCTACATCACCTGGGCTGCCGGACCTGTCTCGAGAACGCCGAGGCATGGAATTGAGCTCCAGCGCGCCTGCTCGCGGGGCTGCCGCTACTTCTGGAAGGCGTCGGGCTGTCTCAGCAAGCAGCTATCTGGTGGCATATGTAGCGCGGGTGACCGGCGATTTGAGCTTGGCGCGAAAATGGATATGCTCAATTTCGCTGGCCACGGCCGCGGCCGGGCTTCTTGATGGCGGCCGCGCTGGCTGGGGGACCCCTGATCTGACGCGATGATCGCGATGGGAGTGTCGAGCTTCCGCGGCGAATGACGCTCACCGTGCCCTCGCGGCGTGGTCAGCCTGCATGGATATCGGGGGGCGTTTCGCCGGAACCGTTTCGGGTTCGATGAACATGATGGGCAACCTTGCGGGCGGGCTCGGCTCCCGTTGGCGGGTCGGTTGATTCTTGATCTATCTGAAACAACGATTGGAATCTGGCGCTCTACGTATCCGTCGTGGTATCTTGTTTTTCTTGGCGCGATCTGTCCTGGCTCTTCCTGAAACTCGCCGTCACCGGATCGATGAGGAGCGCGCCCGCGCACTAGCTTGGCGCCTGCCTTTCTGTAACCGGGTGATCTTCGTAGCGGTGCTGTTCGGCACCCGATTCTCGGCGCCGTGCGGGGTGCGCCGCGGGGCCGGTGCGCTGATGCTGTCGGCGAAAAGCCCGGGTGAGGATTTCTTCCATGGCGTCGGCAAACTGGCAGGCGATATGGAGCGTGGAGTAGACGTTGGGCGTGATGCGCAGGCCGCTGTACTCGTTCTCGCAGCCCGATGAGCGGTGGTTGACGATGCGCCAGCTTTCGTAGAGTCGGGCCGAGATTTTCAACGCTTCCATCCCTTCCACTTCAAAGACGCCGATGCCGCAGGATTGTGCGCGGTCGTCGGAGGTGAGCAGCTTCACCTGCGGATACTTGCGGATACGGTCTGTCCAGCGGGCGCGGAGATAGCGCAGGCGGGCCGCTTTGCGTTCGCCGCCGATGCTGTGATGGAAGACGATGGCCTCAGCCACGGCATTGCGGTTGGCGGCGGGGTGGGTGCCGATTTCTTCAAACTTGCGGATGTTCTCCGGACCTGGCGGTTAGCGGTGGTCGTCGAGCGGCCAGGATGTCCTTGATGCGGTTCCCGCTTGACATCAGAGAAAGACCAGTGCCGATGGGTGCGGTCATCCACTTGTGGAGGGAGGAACCGTAGGCGTCGCAACCAAGTTCGTCGCCGCGGTAGGGCCAATGGGCGAAGGCATGGGCACCGTCGATGATGGTAAAGATGCCTCGCTGGCGAGCAAGGGAGCAGATGCGCTGGATGGGGAAGATCTGCCCGGTGCGGTTGGTGATGTGGCAAAGCGAGATCACCTTGGTGCGGGGGGTGATCTGCTCTTCGACGATCTTGAAGAGGTGATCCATGCTTGGCGGGGGCACGGGGAACTTTGCCTTCTTGAGGACGATGCCTTCCCGGCGGACACGCTGGTCCCAGGCGGTGAGCATGCGGGGATAATCCTGGTTGGTGGTGACCACTTCGTCGCCGGGCTTGAGGTTCACGCCGAGGATGGCGATTTCGAGAGCCTCACTGGCGTTGCGGGTGATGGCAATTTCCTCGGGATCGCAGCCAAAGGTGCGGGCGAGTTCGCGGCGGACGGGTTCGAGGTTGGGAGTAAGCGTCCTCCACATGTGGTGGGAGGGCCCCATGTCGCCGAATTCCTGGTAGTGGCGGGCGGCCTCCTGGACGGGGCGCGGGCTGGGGCAAACACCACCGTTGTTCAGATTGATGAAGGTGCGGTCCACCGTAAAGGCGTGGCGGACCTGAAACCAGAAGTCCTCATCGCGGGCGGCTTCTTCGGCCGTTGTGGCGCCCAGGGCCTTGCTGGCGGCCTGCACCTGGGAGAGCGAGCCGGTTTGGAGAGTGGCGTAGGTGGCAGCGCCAAGCGAAAGCAGATTACGTCTATTCATGATGTTTCCATTCCTGTGGGCGGATGCAGTTGAGCACTGGCCTGGAGATACCGGGCTGTGAGGGGCACAGCCGAGGCGCGATGCAAGACAGGCCGGGCTTGCTTGGGGACGACGGGGTTCCTACCAGTGTACGCAGGAATTGCTGGGATGCAAGCCCTATCTTCGAAGCCCTACCTTCGAATCACGGGAAGGGCCATGCTAGCTTGAAGAATTAAGCACGGGCCGGGTGTCGGCCCTAGGGAAAGACATGATCCAAGCAGGAATCGTTGGTTTTCGCGGCTATAGCGGCGTTGAGTTGTTACGGATTCTGGAACGGCATCCGCAGGTGAATCCGTGGCGGATGGAGCATCGGGCCGACGTGGCGGCGGAACCGCAGCCCCGACATCAGAAGGGGAGGGGTAGCCTGGCGGCGACTCCCGAGGCGGCTGTGGAAGCGGGCCTGGATGTGGTGTTCCTGGCCACGCCTCATGAAGTGTCGATGGAACTGGCTGCTGGCTCTGCTGGAGGTGGGGCTCCGCGTAGTGGATTTGAGCGGGGCTTTCCGGCTGCGGGAACGAGAGATCCACCGGCGCTGGTATGGCGACGAACATCAGGCGGTGGAATTGCTTCGGACGGCCGTGTATGGATTGCCGGAGTTCTATCGGGAGCGGGTTCGGGGGGCGAAGTTTGTCTCGAACCCGGGCTGCTATCCGACGGCGGCGAACCTCGCGTTGGGTCCGCTGATGCGGGGGGGGCTGGTGGATCGGGCGGCACCCATCATTTGCGATGCGAAATCTGGAGTGAGCGGGGCGGGGCGCAAGGCGAGCTTGAAGACGAGCTTTTGCGAGGCGGGCGACAACTTCAATGTCTACTCCGCATTTAGCCACCGTCACGTGCCGGAGGTGCTGCAAAACTGCGATCTGGCAGAGAGCGAATTTCACTTTGTGGCGCAGTTGCTGCCCACCTCGCGCGGCATTTTGGAAACGATCTATTTGCGCCTGCGGGAGGGAAAGGGCACGGAAGACCTGCTGGCAGCCTACGATGCGGCCTATCGTGAAGAGCCATTCGTGCGGCTTTACGATCCTGGACAGTACCCGGATTTGCACGCGGTGCAGCACACCAACTTTTGCGATATCGGCTTTCAGGTGGCGGCGGAGAGCCGGGTGCTGATGGTGGTGGCGGTGATCGACAATCTGGTGAAAGGAGCCGCCGGGCAGGCCGTGCAGAACATGAATCTGATGTTTGGCTTCGACGAAACGGAGGGGCTGCTGTGACGCTGCTGGTGAAGCTGGGCGGGACGCTCTTGGATGCGCCCCAATCGCGAGCACGGCTGGCTGGGGAGATTCACGATCTAGCCAAGTCAGGGCATCAGGTGATTGTGGTTCACGGCGGCGGGAAGCAGATGACGCGCTTCCTGGAGGCGCAGGGAATCCGGAGCAGCTTTGTGAACGGGCTGCGCGTCTCTTCGCCCGAAGTGATTGACGCCCTGTTAAAAGTGGTGGCGGGCTCGGTGAATAAGCAGCTTGTGGCGGCGCTGCGGGCGGCAGGGCTTGCGGCGGTGGGGCTTTCTGGCGTGGACGGCGGCTTGGTGGAAGCGGAGCCATTGAGCGAAGAACTGGGTGCGGTGGGGCATCCGGTGCTGGCGCGAACCCATCTGCTGCATGTGCTGCTGGCGGGCGGCTTTACGCCTGTGGTGGCGTGCGTGGGCGGCGATTCGCGGGGCAACGTTTACAACGTGAACGCGGACCAAATGGCCTGCATTTGCGCGGCGGGCTTTCCGGTGGACCAACTGCTGTTCCTGACCGATGTGGAAGGCGTGCTGGATGCGGAGAAGCGGCCGGTGCGGGCGCTAAGCATCGCCGACTGCCGCCAACTGATTGCCGGTGGCGTGGCGGCGGGCGGGATGCAGGCCAAACTCGAGGCCGCGTGCCGGACGCTGGATGAAGGCGTGGACACCGTCCGGATTCTTCCGGGCTTTCGTGCCGGTGTGCTCTTGGAATCGCTGGGCGGCGGCGACGTGGGAACGGCGATCCGGCGGGGTTAACCGGATTGTCTTGCTCTTTTCATTGTGCCGTTGCAGAACAGCTCTGGAATCGCATCTTCTATCTGGGGGACGAGCACTGGCTTTCTGGAGGACGAGCACTGGCGGGGGGCTGACAGTGGTACTAAACCGCTGCCGCGTCGCCAAAGATTCATCGTCCGCGAACTGGATTGTAAACATATCGACGGTATCTTGTTTACGTAAGGCGACACAGGCGAGGCTGCTGGCCCGTCTCTGATCTTGAGACTGCCGACGCGGCGGAGCAAACGAGGAGCATAGGAAGCATGTCTTTCCGGCTTAGCTACCAGTGGACGCTTCCACTGAAAGGCGTGGACCAAGCGGCGCGAGCTGGGAGTATCGCTGCATAGCCATACTTCCGTTTCCAGGGAGAGCGTAGGAATTCTGTTTGAGCATGGCGCCCGTAATTCATTGGTCGCCTGGCTACTTGAGCGGGAGCGAGAACGCTATTTCCAGCGTTGCGGAAAGCCTCTGGATTTCAGCCGGGTTTATTGGACATCGCCAGTGACCCCGCAGGAGGCCTACCGTTTGGAGTGCCGCCAAATTGAAGACACGTTGGGGCTGCGGCCGTTTGTCTCCATCACCGATCATGACGACATTGAGGCCAACTTGCTGCTTCAGGTGATTGAGGGCGGGGAGGAGATTCCCATCTCCACCGAATGGACGGTGCCCGTGGAGAACACCTTCTTTCACTTCGGCGTACACAATCTGCCGAAGCCGCTGGCGGACGTTTTCCACGCGAAGATGCAGCAGTTCCGGGGGACGCCATCGCCAGAGGATCTGCGCGAGATTTTGGCGGCGCTGGTGGCGCATCCCGATGTGCTGATCGTGCTGAATCACCCACTCTGGGACGAGGCGGGGATTGGCCAGACGGAGCACGAGGGCGTGCTTGCGCGGCTGCTGAGCGGGACACCGGAAATGATACACGCACTGGAGCTGAATGGCTTGCGAACGTGGAAAGAGAATCTCCGCGTCCTTGAGCTTGGAGAATCCTTGGGCATGCCCGCGATTTCCGGCGGAGACCGCCACGGACATGAGCCGAACGCGCTGCTGAACGTCTCCCGTGCGGATAGTTTCGCGGGCTTTGCGGAAGAAGTACGCGGCGGCGAGAGCCATGTAGTGGTGATGCCGCAATACAGGGAGAATCGTAAACTACGCTGCTTTCAGACAGCCTGGGATATGATCCGCGAACATCCTGAGCATCCGTTTGGAAAGGTGAGTTGCCTGGACCGCAGCTACCTGATCCGGGAGAGCGGCGAGCATGCCACACTGGCTTCGCTGTTCACCAACGGCACGCCGGCGTTGCTGGAAAAGGTGCTGTGGGCTGTACGATTGCTTGAAAGTCCCCAACTCCGTCCGGCGCTGCGTGTGGCATTATCGGATGGAGAGGGTCTTCCGTCTTGAGTGATAAGCCCCGCGTTGCCTTTTTTTCAGACATTTTCTACGAAGTGAATGGAGCGGCGCTCACCAGCCGCGAATTCGTCGAGTTCGGCAAGCGCAATGGCTATCCGGTACTCACGCTGCACCCGCATACGGAGACGCGCCTGTTCGACGAAGGGTCGGCGCGCTATGTGGAGTTGCAGCGCAGCCTGGCCACGGTGCCCGTCGAAACCGACTTTGGCTTCGATACGCTGATGTGGCGCTACAAGTCGCTGATTGAGAAGGAGCTGGATAAGTTTCAGCCCGACATCATGCATGTGGTGAGCCCCGGGGATTTAGGGCTGCTCTCCATCGTGATTGCCCGCCGGCGCAAGCTGCCGATCATCCTCGGCTACCATACCAACCTGCACGAGTTTGCCCGGCACCGATTGGAGAAGGCGCTCTCATTCCTGCCGCAACGCTTTGTGGAATCCGCGGGCAAGGCGGCGGAAGACCATTCGCTTAGCCTGCTGCTGCAGCTTTACAAATTGGCTTGCGCGTCGCTGGCGCCGAACCGCGAGTATACGGAGTTACTCGAAAAGGCAAGCGGTAAGCGCTCTTTCGTGATGACGCGGGGCGTGGATACGGTGCAGTTCGACCCGGCCAAGCGCACACGCACCGACGACGCTTTTGTGATCGGCTTCGTGGGCCGTCTGCAGCCCGAAAAGAACGTGCGCACGTTTGCCGAGATCGAGAAGATTCTGCTGGAGGCGGGGGAGAGCAATTTCCGTTTTTCCATCGTGGGAAGCGGGGGCGAGCAGACTTGGCTGGCGGAGAATATCCAGAATCTTGAACTGCCCGGTATCCTTCGAGGCGATGCGTTGGCCGAGGCCTACGCCAACATGGACGTGTTTGCCTTCACCTCCACCACGGACACCTTCGGCAATGTGGTGCAGGAAGCCTTTGCCTCCGGCGTGCCCGCGGTGGTTACCCCGAACGGCGGCCCCAAGTTCATCATCCGGGAGAATGAGACGGGCTTCGTCGCGCACGATGCGGCGGAGTTCGCCGGGCATATCCGGATGCTGATGCGAGACCGTGAGCGGCTAGCCGAGATGAAGCGCGCCGCCCGCGCCCAGGCTCTCGAAGCGACCTGGGATAAGGTATTCGAGGGCGTGTATCAGGCGTACGACTACTGCCTGAATGAAGCGTGCTCCTGACTGCATCTCCGTCGCCTCAACCCCTTCCAATCAGAGACGCGCCCGCTTCCAGCAGAAGTGTAACGGGTTTCGCGGCGAGGGCTGTACACTAAAGCGAATATGGACCTGCAGCTCTCCGAAGACCGGGGCGGCCCCACGCTACACCCACACTGGTTCGACAGCTGGGGGTGGTGAGCGCGACGGCGCTGGTGGTCTCAAATATGATCGGCACGCGGCATCTCCACCACCACCGGCTTTTTCGGCAGGGCGATTGGGGCGACCCCTACCTCATTCCTTGGATCTGGCTGGTGAGTGGCGGTCGTGCCGCACTTTCGCGGGGCCTTTTGCTACTCCCAACTGGGCAAGGCTTCCCGAGCTTGTCGGGCGGACGTGTATGTTTACCTGAGCCGGGCGTATGGGCTCACCTGGGGCTTTATGTCGGGGTGGGTTTCGTTCTTCGCGGGCTTCTCGGCGCCCATCGCCGCGGCGGCGCTGGCGTTCTCGGAATATCTCGGCTACTTCTACCCGCAGTTGCAACAGGAGCAGGCGGGGGTGATCTGGGAATCTTCGTTCTTGACCCTGCGAGTGGGCGGGGCGCAGTATATGGCGGCGGGCATCATCCTGGTGTTCACGATTCTGAATTGCGTGGGGGTGACGCGGGCGGCCAAGGTGCAGAATGTGCTGACGGGCACCAAGTTGGCCGTGGTGATCGCATTCATCTTTCTGGGGATCCTGGTGGGGACGGGGGATTGGAGCAATTTTGCCCAGCCCGCCGTGCGCACTTCGACGACGCCGCTGGCTTCGCAGTTTGCGATCAGCCTCTTCTGGGTTTATTTCGGCTATAGCGGCTGGAACGCCGCGACGTATGTGGCCGAAGAAGAACTTCGCCATGCCGGCGCAAGCACCCTTCCTCTTCGCCCTGGCTATCGGGCACAGCCATCGTGGCCCTGCTTTGGTGGGGCTGAACGTGACGTTCATGTATGGCACGGGCGTGGAGTCAATGAAAGGTGTGTTCGCCGTGGGCTCCCTGGCCGCATCGAAGCTGTTCGGGCCGGAGATCTCCGGCATATTCAGTGCGCTGATGGCGATTTCGATTCTTTCCACGGTGAACGCGATGGTGACGATCGGTCCGCGTGTGTATTTCGCGATGGCACGCAACGGGGCGTTCTTCAGCTTCGCCCGCAAGGTGAACCCCCGCTTTCATACGCCCATCCCGGCCATTCTTTGCCAGGGCGCCTGCGCGATTCTGATGACGATGACTCCCTTCCCGCAGCTTGTGGTTTACATCGGCTTCAGCCTTACTTCCTCGCACGGTGATGGCGGTGGGCTCACTGTTCCTGTTCCGGCGTAGGCCGAATTGGGAGAAGTTGCCCGTGGTGAGCTTCGGCTGGCCACTGATACCGGCGGTCTTTGTGCTGGTGGGCGTGTGGATGATCGTCTATGGCGTGATGCTGCAGCCGGTGGTTTCGGCGGCGGCGATCCTGACCATCGCGGCAGGGGCGGCGGCTTACCACCTGGCTGTGCGAAGGGCCGCTATCCCGGGCGAAGCAGCCTGAGCGCCTCGGCGCCCGAACGCGGTGCCTTCGCACTTACACAAAGATTACAATCCGCTATAGGCTACAGTCCGCTAAGGTGAAGAAAGATCCCGGCTTACCTCGAGGAGATGTTGTTTGTCTACCGAAGCCATTGAATTGCGAGATCCGCACAAGATCAACTGGATCACCACGGTGGCGCCTGGTGCATTTTTCACGCCGGCGCGCCATGCGCGGCATTGTTTTCCTTTAGCTGGGAGGCGCTGCTGATGACGGTGGTATCTGCACTGGATGTGCACTGGGTTGGGGCGTGGGCAACGGTGTTACCACCTGCTCCACACGCACCGCTCTTACAAGGTGCCTCGGCTGCTGGAGTATTTCTTCGCGGTGCTGGGGACGATGACGCTCGAAGGCGGACCGATCTTTTGGGTGGCTACGCACCGGCTGCACCACCAGTTTTCCGATAAACACGGCGATCCGCATTCGCCCAACGACGGTGCCTGGTGGGCTGCACGTGGGCTGGATTCGTGCTTGGGCGAAGCTGGGCGATAACGAGACCCGGCGGATGCCCCGGTACGCTCCCATCTCCCGAGATTCCTTTCTCACCGCTCGGCTGTATACCTACCACTACATGCCCACGGTGATTCTGGGCGTGGTACTGCTTGTCTTCGGCGGCTTGCTCCATGCTGCTGTGGGCGCTGTGTTTCCGGATTGTCTTCGGACTGCATGCCACCTGGCTAGTGGACTGGCCGCCCACATGTTCGGGACGCGCCGCTTTGAAACGAAAGATCTCTCCACAAATAGCTGGTGGGTGGCGCTGCTCACCTTCGGCGAAGGCTGGCACAACAACCACCACGCGCACCCCACCTCGGCCCGCCACGGGCTGGTTTGGTGGGAAGTGGATATGACCTGGATGCAGATCAAGCTTCTTGAGAAGCTGGGCATCGCCAGCATGGTGAGGGAAGCCAGCGCCGACGGAAGATCTTCCAGGGCAACGAAGGCTGGCGCGATGAATACTAGCCACGAATCTTAGCGGAAAAGGCCCCTTCCGCACGAGCATCGCGGCAGGGGCCTTTTCGCAACTCAGTGACACGGCATCCGGCGCGGTCTTTTCAGATTCCGCCACTGGGCGCGGCCACCGGGCGCGGCTTGCCGCTTTAACGTGGTTTCACAGGCAGATTCTTGGCGGGATGCTTATCGCCGCGGTGGCAGGTGTAGCAGGTGACCTCGTACTTGCCATCGAAGTGGGTGGTGGCGATGGTATCGGTCATCTTCTTCATGAAGCGGGCAGCTTCTTTCTCTTCGACATCGTCCTTCTCCCACTCGCCCTTGATATGGCAGAAAGTGCATTCGACTCCCAGCACGTTCTTCCAGGTCTTCATCACCCGTTCGAGGCGGTTGGCGGGGAGGCCGGTGAAGACCTTGATGTTTTTATAGGCCTGTTCGGCGGGGCGGGCATCTGACGCTTCCACCCAAGGGCTTTTCTGGGGGGCGTCGGTGGGCGGCGCTTCCTGCGAAACAAGGCGGCCAGGGGCCACCACGAAGGCGAACGCCACGCCAAGAGCGCAGGCGGATGCGAAGGAAAGAGCTTTGGTCATCGTTTTGAAAGGTTCCGATCCCAGGGATTTCCGCCTTCCCGGCGAAGTCGCACAAGGCGGGGATGCGTTGGATTATATCCTTGCCAAGGCACATCGCGCGGGCCGGCATGGAAAGAAAACGCCGCCGGCGGCCCGAAGGTTACCGGCGGCGGATGAACGAAGCAAAAATTAAAACGTCATACGCAAACCCACTTGTACGCTTCGAGCCGCGGCAGCGCTATTTACGACCCCGAAACCCGGCGCGCCAAACACACGGCCAGGAGTGCCAAAATTGGCGTGGTTAGGCAGGTTGAAGAACTCGCCGCGGAGTTGAATCACACGGCCGTCGCCGGGCAGCGGGAAGTTCCGCAGCACGCTCAGGTTGAGGCCGAAGAAGCTATCGGAACGGAGGAGGTTTACGCCCTGGTTACCAAACTGCGCCGGGGCTGGCTGGCTGAACGCTTCGGTGTTGAACCAGCGGGCTAGCGATCGCTCGGACGCGCTCAGGTTCGGGTCGCCGGAAACGTCGGCGCGCAGGCCGCCGATGGCCGAAAACACCGTGTTCACCTGGGTGCCCACGGTAAACGGCGCGCCACCCTGCCAATTGAGGATGCCTCCGAGGCTCCAATTGCCCAGAATGTAACGGGCCGGATTGTCTGAGAGGAACTTCTTCCCCTTTCCGAAGGGAAGTTCGTAGACGCTGCTGAATGTGGCCCGGTGCGGGATGTCGTTCTCGCTTGGCCCGTAGTCGGCGCGACGGTTGTAGTAGTTAGAATAGTTGCCGCCCTGGTTGCCGACGGAAGCCCCACCCTCGTTGGTGTTGTTGAGGAACTTTGACCAGGTGTAGGTGCTAAGGAAGTTCCAGCCGCTCGAAAAGCGCTTCTCCGCGCGCAGCATCATCGCGTGGTAGTTGGAGACACCCAGGGAGGGCAGGTTGATGGTGACATTTGTAAATTGCGGGTAAGGCCGGTCCGTCTGCCGGGAAGTTGCCGTGAGGTTCTGAGGAAGCACCTGATTGATGGACATATTGGAACTGGGCAATTTACGGGAGGCGTTGGCGATGTAGGCTGCCTCCACCATGGTGTTGCCAGGGAGCTGACGCTGAACGGTGAAGTTCCACTGCATGGAGTAGCCAGTGCGCCGGTTAGGCTCGAAGAAGCTAACCGCCGTATTGGGGTTGGTGCCGAATCTGACGGCACCGAAGCTATCGTCCAGGACTGGCGCCGTCAAGGTGAATGTGGGAACGCCGTTGCGCAGGAAGAAGGGGATGGTGGTTCCGTTATCGGGCGAATTGATGTTGGCGCTGTTTTCAAAGCCGAGGCTGGCGGCGGTGGGAGCACCGGCGTCAAACGGGTGTGCGAAGAAGGCGCCGAGGCCGCCGCGGATAACTGTTTTCTCACTGCCGAAGGGGCGCCAGGCGAAGCCGACACGAGGCCCGAAGTTGTTCATGTCTGTTTCGTAGGGCCGGGTCTGGAAGCCGTTTACTCCCATGAACTTGATGACACCGGGCGTGCCCGAGACGGGATTGATCGCCGTAGGATCGAAGCCATTCATACGGTCGTTCTTGTCGATGATGGGGGTATCTGTCTCCCAACGGACGCCAAGGTTGAAGGTGAGGTTTTGGTTCACGGTCCACTCATCCTGGGCGAACCAGGAAATGTAGTCGCTGTAGCGATCCAAAATCTGAGTCTCGCGGGAGGCAAAGGTCAGCGGAGCACCCGTGAGGAGAGAAGCCAGGCCGAAGCCGGTTCCATTGGTGCCGGGGTTCCCCGTAGTGAGCGGGCTGAAGTTGAAGCTGCCGGAGACGCTCGGGCGATTGATCTCATAGTTGATGGAGCGGCGGAACTCATAGCCGAACTTGAGGCTGTGGCGGCCGCGAATCCAGGAGAGGTTGTCGATAAATTGGAATTGGCGAATGGGGAACTGGCGCCGCTCATGGTTGCCGGCACCCATTGTGCGAAGACCGGCGACGGCCATGGTGGGGAAGGAGTCGTCGGGAACGCCGCGAAGGCCAAGCGTGGAAGGCCAGTTGCCGCCGATGCCATCACGCCCGCGTCCAATTGATCCGGTCTCCAAAGGTAAAGCGGAACTCGTTGACGACGGTGGGCGTGATCGTTCGGGTATAGGTGCCGTAGTAGAAGTTCTGGTGACGCAGGGCCGGGATACGGTTCTCTGCGCCGATGTTAGTCATCACGGTGCTGAAATCCAGGTTGTCGGAGTTGTACATGTAGCGGAAGCTCAGGCGATCTTTGTCGGTGAGGTTGTAATCGCCCTTGACGAGGAAGGCGTTCGCCGGCTTAGAACTCGCTGGGAGTAGTTCGTTGCTAAAGTTGTTCGCGCGCCGAGGAGCATTTGCCGGAGCGCTTAGTTGGGCAAGCGGGTAGAAGCGGAACGAAGGCGGCTCCCACTGGGCTCGATTCGCGTCGTGGGAATGATGTTATTTGCGTACTGTGTGCGCTGCACCCTTCCGTGCGACGATTCGATTGGAAAGCCGGATCATATACGCGCGATGAGGCGCGGGCCGCAGCGGTGAGCGTCTTGCTGAAATCGCCCGTGCGCTGCTCCACTTGGGGAACGGTGAACTGGTCACTGAAGCCCTCAATACGGCGAGAGCCTTCGTAGGAAAAAAAGAAGAACGCTTTGTTGCGGCCATCGTAGAACTTGGGAATGAAGACCGGCCCCCCGACGGTGGCGCCGAAGATGTTGTAGCGGAGGGGAGGCCGCACCTTCTGGCCATTTTGAAAGGGCGCGAAGAAGTTGGCGGCGTTCCAGTTTGTTCGTTGCGGAGATATTCGTAGGCGGAACCCCGAAGCTGATTGGTGCCGCTCTTGGTGGTGGCCACAATCACGCCGCCCGCCGACCCGCCGAACTCCGCCGCGTAGTTGTTTGAAAGAACCTTCACTTCGGCCACCGTTTCCACGGGGGGGTCTGTATCCACCTGTCCAATACCCAGCCGCATGTTCTGGATGGTGCCGCCATCCATGTAGAAACTCTGGCTCTGGGTGCGTCCTCCGGCCAAGGAAAAGTTCGGTTTTCCGCCCGAATCGTAGTTCACGAAAACAGCGGCGCCGGTCATCTGGATGATGTTCATCGTGCGACGGTCGCCCAGTGGCATATCCTGCACGTTGCGGGCTTCCACCAGTTGCGAGGTGTCGGAAGTGCGCGTTTCGAGGAGTGGTGCCTGATCGGTGACGACGACGGTTTCCGTCACGGCGCCGATCTCCATGCTGACGTTCATCGACATCGCTTGGCCAGTGCTTAGTACCAGGCTGCTGAGCTGAATGCGTGCGAAAGCCCTGCTGTTCGACGGTGATCTTGTAGCTGCCGATGGGAAGATCGCGCAGCGAATAGTAGCCGGTTTCGTTGGTTTGGGTGGTTTTGTTGAGGCCTGTGGCTGCATTCGATGCCGTCACCGTGGCGCCGGCGATGGCCGAGCCCGCAACCGTATCGGAGATCGCCCCGCTTACCGATGGCGAGTCGCACTCCGGGATAATGCAAACGCGGTTGCGGCACAGAGCAACAGCAACAGGACACCTTGGACGTAAAGATCCCAGCGGATAGAAGCGCATGACGACGTCCGTGTATATCGGACCGTATGCGGCCGTGGAAAATCCGAAATCGAAGGTTAAAATCGACTTCATATACTGGACTGCATGATGAAGACCAGGTTGCTAGAGGATCGATCCTGGCGTCGCCGTCGCGACGGGTGATGCGTTGGCGGTCAAGGAACTCCAGCAGGGGTATGGCGTACTTGCGGGAAACACCGGTCCAATCTTTGAATTCGGCGACGGAGAAACGTTGCCCGCGGCGTTGCTGCAGGACGCCGATGGTGGCAACCAGATTCTGTTTGTGGAAGACGAGTTCGTTGCCCACCTTCACCAGACGGCCTTGGCGGATGAGGCTTTGGAGAATCGTGAAAGCCAGTTTGGCATCGATGCCGCTCTGGGCCAGCGCCTCTTCAACGGAAGGAACCTGTAGCTTTGAGAGCAGAAAGACGCTCTCGATTCTCCGGGACGCTTCGGCCTCCGGACCGCTGAGAGCGGGCTGATGAACGCTTAGGCGGACGACTTCCGCATTACGAACGAATCGGGCATCCTGCCCCAGGAACCAATCGAAGATGCCATCGGGCCAAGGCGCGTTCAAAGCGATGCGCAACTGTTCTTTAGGCATGCCGGGCAGCATCGGATTCTGTTTATGAAAAGCCGCGAGAACGGCTTGCAGGCGTTCGGCGAGATTTTCAGCCTGCTCCGCGGAGAGCAGCCAATCTTTTTGCGGCCCTGCCAATCGCGGGCCGCAACGTTCGGCTAAAGCGCGCATCGCGGCTTCCGGCAGGCCCAGCCTGGGAACCAGATCCTCGATCGAACAGCCCGCGGCGGTTTCATTGACGAACACATTGAGGGAAGCGGCCGCACTGCCGCTGGCCAGGATGGCGAGCTTTTCGCCCTCGAATTGCTTCCTGCGAATGCGGGGTGGGAGATTGTCGAGGATGATGCCGCCACCGATGGTTTCGAGCGGAGAGAAGCGGCGAAGAATGAAATGGTCGCCGGGTAGTGCGACCAGTGGGGCCTCGGTGAGGACGCGGGCGAAGCTACGGCTTCCCGGTTTGGCAACGCGGAGGCGGTCATGAAAGCGGACTTTGGCTACCGTCGCGGTCGTGGCCAAATGGAAATGGACCGGGTGCAGGGGCGGGAGCTCCGGCGCGGAGGGCAGCATCTCCAACTGAACGTCGAACTCGCGGGTCATTCGAAAGGCGCCTGAAGCGACAAGGGTATCTCCGCGCTGGACATCGGCGACATCCACTCCAGCGAGGTTTATCGCAGCGCGCTGGCCCCGGCTTGCCTGCGGGACGCTTTCTCCGTGAACCTGAATGCCTCGGATACGGACGGGCTTCCCGCCGGGCAACAGAGCAACGGTTTGATCGGGGGCCACCTGGCCATCGAAGACGGTGCCGGTGACCACGGTGCCAAAGCCCTTCATCACGAAGGCCCGATCGATTGGCAAGCGGAAACTGCCGGAGGCTGGGCGGCGCTCCATGCCGCTAAGTAACGAGAGCAACGCATCGCGCAAGCGGGAAACGCCGTCGCCAGTGCGGCTGCTGACGGGAACGACCGGGGCGTCGGCGAGGAAACTCCCATGCACTAAGGCCTGGACATCGGCCCGGGCGAGGTCCAGGCCATCGTCGTCGACGAGGTCGGCTTTGGTGAGGGCGATCAGGCCGTGGCGGACACCCAGCATACGGCAAATGTCGAAATGCTCCCGGGTTTGCGGCATCACGCCTTCGGTGGCGGCCACCACCAGTACCACGAGGTCAATACCGGCAGCCCCGGCAAGCATGTTTCCTATAAACCGTTCGTGCCCGGGCACGTCTATCCAGGAGAGGGTGATATCGTTGGGAAACGTGCTGGATGCGAAGCCGAGGTCGATTGTAATGCCCCGCTCCTTTTCCTCCTTCAAGCGGTCTGTGTCCACTCCGGTAAGCGCTCGCACCAAGGCGGTCTTGCCGTGGTCGATGTGTCCCGCTGTTCCGGCTATAAAGTGGGTTTTGGGCATGGCATTGCTGGCATTCGCGATGGCGCTGCAAGTCTCCGATCTGCACGCGGCTCAGTTCCGGCGGGTTCCTCCGCCGCCCGCCGATCCGGGAAACCGGCCAGTGCCGGAGCCCGCGAAAGAGCCAGCCGGGAGAACACCTGGCACCGGCTGGGGCCAGGTGGAAGGCGTCCCCCAAAAAACCGCCCCCCTGGCCCAGGAGGTTTCGCCCGAGGCCGCGGAGACCGATTTCGTCATCCGGCAGGACGTGCGACTGGTTCGCGTAGACGTGCAGGTGGCCGAAAAAGATCGGGTGGTGCGCGGCCTCTCGCGTTCCGATTTTACGCTGCTTGACAATGGGATTCCAACGCCAATCACCGATTTCGGCGAGGAATCGGATCCCGTGGACCTGATGATGCTTCTGGATGTGAGCGGCAGCATGACCTCCTACCTATATGAAGTATCGCGGGCGGCGGGCCTCGCGCTCGATCAACTGGGGCAAGAAGACCGGGTGGGCGTGATGATTTTCAGCAAGAAGGGGAAACTGCTGAATGACCTCACCAACAACCGGCCTGACGTACTCACCACCCTGCGTTCACTGACGCGGCTGCCCGATATGGCGGCGGGGACGGGGATCAACGCTTCCATCATCGACGCCGTGGAGGCATTCCAAGCCGACGCCGCAGCGGGGAAATACAATGCGCGCCATCGCCGGGCCATCCTTATCCTCACCGACAACTGGGGCCTGAACTACAAGATGCCCGATAGGCTGGTGTTGCGCAGACTCCACGAGGAGAACATTTCATTGCACGCGATTGTGGTGGGCCGCGTGCAGAAGCCGAAAGGGGAATGGGGATCGGCGGACGACGACGTGGCGGAGCAACTGGACTTTTCGCCCGCCAACGTCTTTCGCCTTGCGGCCGATACGGGCGGGGACATCTTCACGGACCTCAAGAAAGACAGCGGCCTTGCTGAGATTCTGGGGCGCATCCGGACGCGATATTCCCTTTACTTCAAGCCCCCGGCCGATGCCGCTGCGGGAAGCTACCGGAAGATTCAGGTGAAGCTCGTCGGGGAGGCGGCACGCGAGAATCGCAAAGCGGAGGTCCGTGCGCGGGCTGGCTACTTCACGCAGGTAGACCTTTCTTTTTCCTGCGAAGCGGCACCGTTCCAGACTGCAGAAACCTGCATGGAGCGGATCGCCTGGTTGGTGCGGTGGCCCACTTCCGCTGATTTAACGGCGCTTTGCACGTCCGAACGCGGCTGTTTGCGGGTGCGCACGCAGTTCAGAAAGTCGAGCACGTGGTAGGGCGTGCCGTCGATGTCGTTAATCAGCATGGCGGCCTGGTTGCGGCTCTCCTGTCTGCTATACCAAAGCTCCAGGGACTGGCGGCTGAAACGAACCCAACCCTTTGAGCCATGGATGGTGATGCCGTAAGGTTCCCGGCCCCCATACACCGTGTTGCGAAAGGTGAGCAGGAAGCGCTTGGGGTAGTGCATGCTCGCCACAATGCTATCCGGGCATTCGAGTTCCGGGGTCACTGTGTTTTCGCCGAAGGCGGCGATGTGGGTGGGCGTATCGTCCGCCATGATCCAATGCAGGGCGTCGATCCAGTGGGACATCAGGTCTGTGACCGAACCTCCGCCGTAATCCCAGAAATAGCGCCAGACACGAAACCGCAGCTTGTCGACGGGGCGTTCCGGCGCCGGGCCCAGCCAGCGCTTCCAATCGAGGTTGTCGGGTTTGAAATCAAATTCGTTGATGCGCTCGACGGCTCCGTATTGGCCGCTGTGCCAGTAGGCTTGAACCAGGGTGATGTCGCCGAGTTTACCTTCGTTGACCAACTCCCTCACCCGCTCAAAAGTGGGTGTGTTGCGCTGCTGGTAACCCACCTGGACGAGTTCCTTGCGGCCGTTCACAAACTCCGCCAGACGCCGGCCCTCTTCCACGGTGTGGGTGAGGGGCTTCTCCACGTACACATCCTTGCCGGCCTTCATGGCGTCCATGGTCATGGGGACATGCCAGTGGTCCGGCGAACCAATCACCACGGCCTGGATGTCTTTTTGCGCAAGGAGTTCGCGGTAGTCGAGGAAGCTGGGGGCATCCGGATTGAGTTCGGCGCGGGCGCGCTCCAGGTTGGGGGTGTAGACGTCGCAGAGGGCGGCGATCTCGCACTGTCCGGTTTCCTTAAAAAGCTTTGTGACGTAAGTGCCACGGCTGCCCGTTCCGATCAGCCCGATGCGGATGCGATCATTGGCTCCAAGCACTCGCTGGTAGGATGCCGCGCTCATCGCCGCGGCGGTGATCCAGGTGCGTCTGGTGGCTTGCATGGCGTGCCTTTCGTCAAAGAATCTCAGGGGCGGCTGCGGCTTCGGACTACGCGGTCCTCCTGCCGCCAAAGTGCTTGGCGAGACGTCCAAGGGTGGATTGTATCACCGTTAAGTGGTTGACTTTAAGGCAGCTATCCCTGTGAAACGGCGAACGCTGGAGGAAATTCGACGGCAGGATAACCCCAGCGGGACGCAGGGCGTCTTAACACCTGAAGTAAAGCCAACTGGATGATCCCGATCCCTGATTGTGGGCGTCCTCCGGCCGTTACTTCGCCGAAATCACTATGTCATCCGATAGCAAATCCAAAGCGACGAAGAAGCCCAGCGGCAGCCGCACGATACTGACGAGGCTCTTTACACTGGTAGCGATTCTCGCGCTGATCGGCGCGGGCTATGCGGCTTGGCGCTACACCCAGCCAACCGCGGTGGACGTGAAGACTGCCCGGGTGCGCCGGGGCGAGTTTCTGATCAGCGTCAAGGATACCGGCGACATCAAGAGCAGCCGCTCCGTGATTCTTAGCGTGGGCAGCATTCCCAATCCGTCCATTGTCCGGCTGGCCCCGGCGGGGAAGTTGATTCGTAAGGGTGAAGTGGTAGTGGAGCTGGACGCCGCCAGCCTCGAGCAGACGATGCTCACTCGCACGACCGAAGCGCGTACGGTTGACAGCGAAATGGTGCAGTTGAAGGCCACGCACCGGATCCAATCGGAAGCGAATGAATTGCAGTTGATGCAGGCTGAATACAACGTGGAGAGGGCCAAGCTTGATGCCAGCAAGGCAGAGATCCTTTCGGAAATCGAGGGGGCAAAGAATCGGATCAATGTGACGGTCTCAGAGGGCGAGCAGAAGGGTGTGGAGACCGTCATTGAATCCGCGAAAGCGTCGCAGAATGCCGACCTGCAGAGGCTGGAACGGCGCAAGACCAAGGCCCAGCGCGATGTGGAACGCACCCAGGGATACCTGCAGCGAGTGAAGCTCTACGCCCCGGTGGACGGGATTGTGAACCTGCTGCCCAACTTCCGTTCTGGCGGCTTCGGGCGTACCCCGCCGCCGTTCAAAGAAGGCGACCGGGTGTGGTCCGGCGCGAGCATCGCGGAAATCCCCGATCTTTCGGAAATGTATGTGTTCTTGACCCTGGATGAGGTGGATCGCGGCAAGATCCAACTTGGCCAGGAAGTACGTGTTCGCGTAGATGCGGTACCGGACAAGGACTTCCGCGCGGAAGTCACCTGGATCAGCCCGATCGCCGAGGTCATCTTCCGGGGCTTTCGGAATCTGGAAAAGCAGTTCCCGGCCAGGGCCGTGTTGAAAAACCTGGACGACCGGTTGCGTCCGGGGATGACCGCCAACGCCGAGGTGGTGGTGGAGAGCCAAGCGAATGCGCTGCTGATCCCGATTACCGCCAGCTTCACCAAGGAAGGCAAGCCGGCGGTGTGGCTGCAACGGGGCGGGCAGTTTGTCTTAACCACCGTGGTTGCCGGGGATCGCAATGAGACTGACCTGGTGGTGCTGGAGGGTATCGCCGAGGGTGACGTGATCGCCCTGGAGGACCCGGTCGAAGCGGCCAAGCGCGCGCGGAAGCTTTAGGGGCTGGATTTTTCCCTAACTTGAGGATGCGACGAGAGAGAGAAGGACAACGCCCATGAAGCGGATCGTGATTCAGGTAGGGATCGCCCTATTGCTGGTTTTGGGCCTCGTCTACGGGGGCTTCAAGATCTATGACCAGCTTCCCAAAGACAAAGAAGCGATGGCCACCACCACGGTGCGCAAGGGCGATTTCGTCATTCGCGCATTCACCCGCGGCGAACTGCGGGTGGTGCGGAGCGCCACGCTCACCGCGCCAAACCTCAGCGGCCAAACGCAGATCACCTATCTGGCCCCGTTGGGCGCCTTCGCCAGAGAGAAAGATCTAATCGCCTCGTTTGACGATACGGCGGTGCTCAGCCGGGTGGTGGAGAGCCAGATTGAGCTCGACAAGATCCAGCAGCAGCTTCGCAAGGCCCGCGCCGACCTACAGCTTTCCGCCAACAAGGATGAAGTGGATCTGCTTGAAGCGAAGTATGGCGTCCGCCGGGCCGAGTTGCAGATGAAGCGGAACGAACTGATCTCGACCATCGACGCACGCAAGAACGAACTCACCATGGAAGAGGCCAAGCGCCGCCTGGAGCGCCTGCAAAGCGACGTGCAAAGCAAGCGTGAGCAGGCCGAAGCGCAGATTCGCGTGCTGCAGGAACAGCGGCGCAAGGCGCTCATCGAGCTCAACCGCGACAAAGCCCGGGTGCTGGAAGCACGAAGCCTGGCCCCGATTAGCGGGTTGATGGCAGTGAAGCAGAATTATGGCGCCGGGGGCCGCTTCGGTTCCGAAGTGCCCGACCTGCGCGAAGGCGATGAGATTTCGCCGGGTTCCCCGGTGGTAGAAGTGCTGGATCTGAGCGAGCTAGAAGTGGTTGCCAAGGTGAGCGAAGTGGACCGGGCCAATCTGCGCGAGGGGCAGGATGTGAAGATCCGCCTGGACGCTCTGCCTGGCGAAGTCTTCAACGGCAAGATCAAGACGATGAGTTCCACGGCAAGCACGAACGTGATGTCGGGCGACCCTTCCAAGAAATTCGATGTGCTGTTTAGTATCGATATGCAGGCACTGCTGAAGGCCTGCGGCGCCACGCCAGAGCAGATCAGCCAGATAGCCGAGACGGCGCGCCGGAACCGGGAGAAATCCTCCAGCCAGCCTGGACTCGCTGGAGGAGGCGGAGGCGGCCGTGGAGGCTTTCCTGGAGGCGGAGGCGGTGGTGGCGGAAGGATGCTGATGGCAGGTGGTGGCGCCGCTGTGGTCGCCGAGCCTGGTGGCGGGGGAGGCTTTGGAGGAGGAGGCGGCTTTGCTGGCGGTGCTTCCGAAGGCGGGAATCCTACTCCCTCCGGCTCTCAAGCCAGCGGGTCGAGGGGCCGAAATGCTGAAAGCGGCGCGGCCGGAGGGGCCAGAACGCGCCCCGCCGGCCAAGGGGGCCAGACTCCCGCTGCGGGACAAACCGCTGGCGCTCGACCAGGCGGAGCAGCGCCCGGCGCGGGCGGTGGCGCTTTCGGTTCCGTCTCCGCGGAAGACCGGCAGCGGATCCAGGCCGCGATGCAGCGCGCGCTGAATGGCCGCAACATCCAGGATCTATCGCAGGAAGAACGCCGGCAGATCTTCTCCCAGCTGCAGGGGCAGATGCCGGCGGGCGCTCGCGGACGCGGCCAGGGCGGGGCCAATAGCGATGCCGCGCTTGAAGCGGGGCCGACGAAGAACTCCTATGGCTTCACCATCGAAGAGCTGAAAGCGGCGCTGCCGCCATCCCCGCCTGGCAAGGGGTCCAGCATCGAAATCCTTCTGAGGCCGGGGCTGCTGGCCGACGTCGAGATTATTGTGGACGAAATCAAGGAAGCAGTGACGATTCCCATGCAGGCCGTATTTGACCGCGAGGGTAAGGCGATTGTGTTCGTCAAGACCCCCAGTGGATTTGAAGCGCGCGAAGTGACCGCGACGCGCCGCACGGAAAGCACGATGGTAATTGCCTCTGGGCTCAAGCCCGGCGAAATACTGGCGTTGGCCGACCCGTTCGCGGTGAAGAAAACAGCGGCTGCGCCAGAGAAGCAGCAGTCGGCACCCGCGGGATTGCCTGGAGGTGCCCGCTAGTGTTTGGCAGCTTTATCCCCGATTTGCAGATGGGGCTGGCCAGCCTCTTCGTGCATAAACTCAGAACTCTTCTGACCATGCTCGGCATGATCTTCGGCGTGGGCGCCGTGGTGGCGATGCTTTCGATCACCGAAGGCGCCCAGGCGGAGATGTTGCGTTACATCGACATGCTGGGCGTGAACAACATCATCATTGAGGCCAAAGAATCGGTGGACCGCGACGAGTTGCAGGTGCGTCGCGCGATTTCCCCCGGCCTGAGTTTCCGCGATTTCCGGGCCATCCAGGAAAACGTGAGCGGCATTGACGAACTGACTCCGCGCAAACGCTTCAAGCCCACCTCCACCTTCCCCAAGACCCAGGAGGAGACGCCGCTGCTCATTGGCGTGCTGCCGAATTTTGCCCAGATCAATAGTTTGCAAATCATCGCCGGGCGCTTCTTCACGGAAGGGGAGAATGTCGCTTCAGCGCCGGTGTGCGTACTGGGGGAATCGGCGAAAGTGAACCTGTTGGGTTACGATGACGCGGTGGGCAAGTGGGTGAAGGTGAACAGCCAGTGGCTGCAGGTGATCGGCGTGCTGAACCAGCAGGCCACCGCCGACGTGGAGGGCCTGGAAGTCACCAACCGCAATAACCTGATCATCGCGCCTCTCAACACCGTGCTGCGGCGCTTTGAGGACAACAACAGCTATCTGAAGGATGAAATCGACGGCATCTACATTCGCGTGAAGGACAATGTGGATTCCGTGGAAGCTGCTAACGTGGTGCAGGCGATTCTCAGCGCCACACACAAAGACGCGGGCGACTTTACGGTGGTCATTCCCGCGCAGTTGCTCGAACAGCGCCGCCAGACCAGCTTTATCTTCAGCGTGGTGATGATCTGTATCGCCGGCATTTCGCTGTTGGTGGGTGGTATCGGCATCATGAACATTATGCTGGCGACGGTGCTTGAGCGAACCCGCGAAATCGGTATCCGCCGCGCCATCGGCGCCAAGCAGGCCGATATCGTCCGGCAGTTCCTCACCGAAGCCGTGCTGATCTCGATTGTCGGCGGCCTCATCGGCATCGCCTTTGGCTTCACTCTTAGTTGGGTGATCGCCGCCGCGGCGGGCTGGAGTACAGTGGTGACGTTCGCTTCCATCGCCGTCGCCTTCGGCGTCTCGGTATTCATTGGACTGCTTTTTGGAATCTATCCCGCCGTACAGGCCGCGAAACTCGACCCCATCGAGGCGATTCGCTACGAGTAATTTTCATGCAACGAAAAAGCTATTCTTCCAAAGTCGTTTTCGGTATCGCGCTCTGCCTGGCCATTGCGCTTCCCGCGCTGGGCCAGCAGACACCTCCGGCCCCCGTGGAACAGGTGCCGGCCCCGGCATCGCCAGCCGTGAAGTCCCCCGATGCGATGCCCGCGGTGTCTGCCCCGGGTGACGTAGAGACGGTGGTGCCCGCGCCGGTGAAGGTGGCGAATCGCGTGGAGCCGGTGGTTTCGCTGGGGAACACCATGGTGAGCCCGGGCTTCTCTTTTGACGAAGCACGCCAAGCCCCGATTTTTGGGACCCCTGCCTACTTTCAGCGCATCCTGGGCCGTCATGAAATGCGCGTGGAGTTGCAGCCCACGCGTGGCTACGAGGACTATGTTGTGGAGAAGACGCTGCGCTTGACGCTGCCCGCCTATCTCGACTTGGTGCTGGCCAACAACACGGGCATTGCGTTACAGAAAGTCCTTCTGGAAACCCCAAAGAATGCCATTCAGCGGTCAATGGCTTTTCTGGATCCCACCATCAATGGGAATTTCCGCGCCACCCGCAGCAGTACTCCGGCAACCAGCCAGTTGGAAGGCGCCGGCGTCGTGAGCACTCTTAACCAACCTACCAGCCTCAACTATCAACAGACTTTCATTCCCGGCACCCAGGTATCGGTGGGAACCAATGCCAACCGGACCAGCAGTAACAACCAGTTTCTGAACTTCAATCCCGGCTTAAATACGGCGTTCCAGATCGACGTTACCCAACCGCTCCTCCGTGACCGGGGCATTGCCGTGAACCGGCTGCCGATTCTCATCGCCCGAAACGCCTTCAAGACGAACCAGTTTCAATTCGAGAACCAGGTGATCCAGTTACTCAGCCAAGCCGAGACCGCCTATTGGGATTTTCTGGAAGCGCGCGAAAACCTTCGCGTGCAGGAAGCGGCACTCAGCTTGAGACGTGCGTCGCTGCAACGCGCCCAGAGAGAGTTGGAACTGGGCGCCATTCCGGAGTTGGATGTATTTCAACCCCAGGCAGATTTTGCTCAGGCGGAAGTGAACTATACACAAGCGCGGTTTCGGCTTGCCCGCACGGAGGATGTGCTGCGTCAGCAGATGGGAATCGATCTTCATCCGGTTTTTCGCACATTGCCGATTGAGTTCACCGACGTCATTGCCCCGCCTACGCGCGCCGAGGAGATTGATCGGGAAGCGATGGTGGAACTTGCCCTGCGCTCACGGCCAGATTTGCTCCAGCAGCGGCAGCAACTGGTGGGAGATGAATTCTCCATCCGCCAAACTTCGAACTCGCTCCGGCCCAATCTCTCATTGAACCTGCGCTACTCGGGTGCGGGACGAGGCGGCGACCAACTGGACCGGGTGACCGGCTTGGTGAATCGTTCGGTGGGCTTGTGGTCAGCTTACGGAGATACCTTGGCCTTCGATTTTCCCACCTACAGCTTTGCAATCCAGCTTCAGTTGCCTCTACGGGACCGCCGCGCGGCAGCCGATTATGCCGATTCGATGGTGCGGAAGAAATCCACCATGCTTCGCGTTCGCGATCTCGAACAAACCGCCCGCCTCGATGTGCTCAACGCCATCAACAATCTCGAAGCCAGCCGGGAAAGCGTGCGCCTCGCTTCCATCGCCCGGGAGTTCGCCCAAAAGCGCCTGGATGCCGAACAGAAGAAATACGACCTGGGCACGATCACCCTTTTCTTTCTGCAATCGGCCCAAACAGATCTGATTACTGCGGACCAGAGGCTGGTAACCGAGCGGATCAACTACAACCGGAACCGCCTGAACATGCTTCGCCTCACGGGCACGCTGCTCACTGAACGCGGCGTCGTGCTTGCAGTAAGAGGCTCACCAAGCGCCTCCGCTGATCGGTCGAGGGCCTTTCTCGGTAATCGTCGCGAGTGAGTGCTATGGGTTCGTTTCGTCACCCGGTGCCCCCCCTCTCCGGGAGGGCGGTCGTGAGGGTGAGAAGGACGGAGCAGCGAAAACACTACGGAGAGGCCCAGGATAAGGCCAATGATTCCCAACGACCAGCCGATGGGGAACTTGCCGCCGGCCAGGTGGTCGAGCCACACCATCTTGAGGCCCACGAAAACCAGAATGGCCGCCAGGCCGAAGCGCAGCAGATAGAACTTGTCCATCGCCCCGGCCAGGAGGAAATACATCGCTCGCAGGCCCAAAATGGCGAAGATGTTGGAGGTGAAGACGATCAGCGGCTCACGGGTGACGGCGAAAATGGCGGGTACTGAATCGACGGCGAACACGATGTCGGTGGCTTCGAGAAACAGCACCACAATGAACAACGGCGTAGCATGCAGGACGCCCGCCAAGCCGGACGAAGAACTGCTGGTCGTGGAAGACGGGTGTTACCGGCATGAACTTGCGGAAGAGCCGGATGAGCGGGTTCTTCTCCGGCTCGGGTGGCTTTTCGTCGGAGAAGGCCATGCGGATGCCCGTGATGATCAGGAAGGCGCCAAAGACGTAGATCACCCAGTGGATGGTCATCAGCAGAGCGCCCAAAGCGATAAAAATCCCCCTGAAAACGATGGCGCCAAGGATGCCAAGAAACAGAACGCGGTGCTGGTACTTTGCCGGGATGGCGAAGTAGCTCATCACCACGACGAAAACGAAGATATTGTCGACGGAGAGCGATTCCTCAATCACGTAGCCCGTGAGGAATTCGAGTGATACCTGGCGCGCGGCCCGCGCAGGGTCAAAGCCAGGAATATCCATCAGGCGGGCGTCCTGGGGGAACCACCAAGCGCAATAGAAGTAGAGACCGATGTTGAAGACGACGGCCAGTGACACCCAAAACACCACCCACAGCCCCGCCTCGCGCATCGAGACCGCGTGGGCCTTGCGGTGAAAAACCGTCAAATCCAGCGTTAGCAGGATGATCACGAAGCCGAGGAAGCCCAAAAGAAAGGGCCAATATTCACGCGACGGGAAAGAGGTATACGTTCGGCGGTAGCACGTTTCTCTATGATAGGGCAGTCGAGCCGGGGTTACCGGGATGCGCGGCAAGAATTCCAGCGAGGGATGAGCCGGCGAGGTGTCGCCTGAGGCCCTGCGAGATCAGGCCCGATACTCGCCGCTATAAACCATCTGTTCCAGCCGGGCGATGCGCTCTTCCGTCGGCGGATGGGTGCGAAAGAGACCGGCCAAGCCGCCCTTGAAAGGATTCACGATAAACAGATGCGCCGTGGCGGGAGAGCCATGGTGCATTGGAATTCGCTGCGAATACGCTTCGATCTTTTTCAGCGCATTGGCCAGGCCCATCGGAGCTCCACTGATCTGCGCGCCGTTGGCATCGGCGATGTACTCTCGCGAGCGGGAGATGGCCATCTGGATGATGCTGGCAGCGATAGGCGCGATCAGGATGCCCAGGATCGCGGCGATCGGGTTGGGCCCGTCCTCATCGTCATTGCCACGAAACATCATGCCCCACATGGCCATCTGGCTAAGGTAACTGAGCGCTCCGGCCAGCGTGCCCGCGATGGTCATAATCAGGGTGTCGCGGTTCTGGATGTGCGCCAGCTCGTGGGCGATCACTCCGGCGAGTTCTTCCCGGCTGAGCATGCGCATCAGCCCCGCGCTGACGGCAACCGCCCCTTTGGCGGGGCTGCGTCCTGTCGCGAAGGCATTGGGCGCCTCCTCGTTGATCAAATACACTTTCGGCATGGGCAGGTTGGCCCGCATCGCCAACTGCCGGGTGAGACTATGCAGCTCCGGAGCATCACGCTCGCTCACCTCGCGCGCGCCATACATGCTGAGAACGATTTTGTCTGAGAACCAGAAGCTGCCGAAATTCATCACCAGCGCCATCACGATGGCAATCGCCAGCCCGGATTGGCCGGCAATCATCTGCCCCAGAAATAGCAGCAGCGCAGTAAGCGTGGCGAGCAGCATGGCGGACTTAACGTGGTTCATTTGCAAATCTCTCCTAAACCGCAACCTCGGGCCGCAACATGGGCTCTGGCGCGACGCTTCCGCCGGGCCAGTAGTTCCTGTTGTCAATCGGTACTCAACGCCGGCAGAGACGTGGCTTGTCCGAAACCTCACCGGCCCGGCGCCACTCCGGCCCTCAGAAGGGGGGAATGCTACACACTGATAGATGAGTTGGTCTCAGGCAAGGTTTCAGCCCCTCACTTGGAAGTACGGCGCCGCCGACACTTCCTTTGTGGAAGCAAGATCGCCTGGCTTCGAACTACTTCGTCTTCGCAGCACCCTTTACTAGATTGTCCAGAATGGGAACGAGCCCGTTGCCTGAAAAGATTGGCTTCGTTTGGTTAGACCACTCGAAATCGTTGACAATCTTGCCCTGGGCATCGATCACGAAGAGGTGCGGGACATCGAAACCCGGGTTAGTGGGAGAAAGCTGGAGGTAAGAAGCCGCCACTTGGCCAGAGTCAAACAGAACAGGCGAGGTAAGCAAATTCTTCGAAATGTACTTCTGCACATCCTGCATCGTCGAAGGCGGATTGACGATGTGAATCATGACGACGCTGGACCCATAGCGGCTTACCAGTCCCTTGAGGTGGGCGGTGGATTCCTGGCAGTGAGGACAAGCGGTCTGCATGAACTCAATCAGGACCACCTTTCCGCGGAAATCCATCAGGTCGAAGAACTTGTAATTGGCATCGGGCAGAGCCCAGCCGGGAGCGCGACGGTTCGAATTCTTGTTAATGGCGGAAACAGGGGCCACCAACAGACATGCGAGCAAAACGATCAGGAATGAAAATCGATTCATCATGCTTTTCCTTCGACGAACGAGCGGAGGCTTTGGTTATAAGGATTCCGCGCCACCCCGCGCTCGGTAATGATGGCGGCGACGTAGCGATTGGGTGTCACGTCGAAAGCCGGGTTGGCGACGGCGATGCCCGCGGGGGCCAGCTCGACACCGCCGATGTGGGTGACTTCCCGGCCCGGACGCTCCTCAATGGGAATCTGTTCGCCAGTGGCGAGGGAGAGATCGATGGTGGAGATCGGCGCGGCGACGTAGAACGGAATCCCGTTCTCTTTGGCCAGGACCGCGACGGAGTAAGTGCCGATCTTGTTGGCCACATCGCCGTTTGCCGCGATGCGGTCCGCTCCCACCACCACACACCCAATGCGACCGGCCTTCATGAAGTGGCCCGCCATGTTGTCGGTGATTAGGGTAACCGGGATGCCATCCTGCTGCAATTCCCAGGCAGTGAGGCGGGCGCCCTGCAGAAAAGGGCGAGTTTCGTCAGCGAAGACGTTCACTTTCTTGCCCGCCGAAACGGCAGCGCGGATCACGCCAAGCGCCGTTCCGTAGCCGGCGGTTGCCAGCGCCCCGGCATTGCAATGGGTGAGGACGGTGCTATTGTCCGGGATGAGATCGGCACCGAAACGCCCCATTGCCTGGTTGATGGCAATATCTTCAAGCTTGATCTGCTGGGCTTCGGCTACCAGACGTGCCCGGACGGCTTCAATTGGCTGGCCAGCGACGGAATCGTAAACCCCGCGCATCCGATCCAGCGCCCAGAAAAGGTTCACCGCGGTGGGCCGGGTATTGGCGAGGCGATCCAGGATCTTCGGGAAGGCCACAGGCAACTCCGCCGCATCCGTTTGAAGCACCCCAAGGGCGACGCCCATCGCCGCCGTCACCCCAATCGCAGGAGCGCCCCGGACGACCATGCCGGTGATCGCTACAGCCACCTCTTCGTAGTTCCCGCAGGTGACATATACGCTCTCCTGCGGCAACCGGGTTTGATCAATGAGGAGAACCCCCTCCTCTGTCCATTGAACGGTTTCTACCATAATGCCAATTCTCCATTATGCCCCGTGGAGAGATCTGGGCGGGCGTGAACGGGCTTCCGGAGCCGGTTCGCTTCGGGACTGCGCGGGTAGTTTAAGATACGTTTATCTTATTGATATATCAACCATTTACGAGGTTCCAATGAGCGCCAAGCGCATAAAATGGGGCACAGAGGGGGAAGAAACGCTCGCTTCGCATTGAATCTGTACTATTTTTCGCGATTTGAGGTCAAGAAGGCCAGAATCGACTTGCAATCTCCCCGCGAGACCCCGTATTCTACAGGCGATCCGCAAGGTGGCGGGGTGCCGTAGAAAATGCCTAAAGTGAAACCGAATCGTAGTATGACATCGGATTCTGGGGTCGCTCCCCTACTTGGACATGCCGAACGGTTGCGTGGCATGTGCAACCACGGATTGATTTCCGAACAGCAGGCGCACGAGGTGATTGGACGTGTCCAAAAGGGCGATCAATCAGTAGAAGGTGCCATTGAGGAACTCCAGCAGAGCTGCTCTTGTGGACTGTTCCTCCCTTCGCGAGCGCGGCGGATTTTGAGCGTTGCCTCCATCTGCCCGGCCCCGTCGCAGACGGCCATTTAACCGCACAAACCAATCCGCTCCGCTCTACCGATTCTGGCAGCGTGAGCCTCCCCGTGCCTTTCCAAAGGGGCGCTCGCGGAAAGGCTATTCCTCCGTTGCCCGGAGCCAGCGCACCTGATATCCGTTTAGATCGATCTTCAGAAATCCGCCTGGCGCGGCGATCCGCTCTTCGGTCAGCAAATCGGTCCATGTCCGGACGTCGCAGTGCAGCTTCTCCACGGTCGCCTCGAAATGCTGGGCAACGGGCGTAATGTTGGTGAGACAGAGAACAAGTTGCTTCGAATCCAGGCTCTCCCGGAAAACCGAGAAGACCCTCGGGGTTGAGAAGAGCACACGCTGGCTAGCCGACGGATGAAACGCGGGGCAGTTCACACGCGCGCTAATCATGTGGGTGAAGCGCTGGGAAATCCGCGAAGCGGCGGAGTTGGAATCCTGCAATTGTTCAAAGAGAGCGGGAGCGTTGATCGTATTGCGGTTGATGCTGCGGGGATCTTTCGTGTCCACAGGAGTATCGGCTGTCACATGGGCCCCGATGATGCTGGGCAGATAGACCGCGGCCACTCCCTTCATCGCCAACGCAATGGCCCGGGAGGCCAGAAAACGGTCGATCTTGGTGTCTGGGTTCTCCCCATGGTCGTCCGGGTTGATGGCGTTGTACCAGGGGATATTCAGTTCGTAGGGAGTGGTGGTGCCATCGGAGTTGGATCGCATGGAAACCATGCCACCATGGGCAACGGTGCGGTCCACCAACTGCTGTACCTCCTGGGGAGTGAGGATGTTGCGCACGGGCAGGAGCCCGATTCCATCGTGGGAATCGAGGAAATTGAAGTAGGTGGTGGTGAGGGAGGGAGTGCGCAGGGCGGCCGCCCACCGCGAGAGGTAAGTGCAATCGCCCGAATGCAGAGTCCACAGCACTAGGGGAGGAAGCGCAAAGTTGTAGACCATGTGCGCTTCGTTGTAGCCATCGCCAAAATAGCTGACGTTGTCTTCGTGCGGCACATTCGTCTCCGTGATCAGTCCCACGGTGGGCGCCACCACGTCCATTACCGTCCGGAAGAACTGAATCAGCGCGTGAGTCTGCTTGAGATGGGCGCAACTGGTTCCCAGTTCCCGCCAAAGGTAAGTGGCGGCATCCAGCCGAAGGATGTCGGCCCCCTGTCGCACATAGTAGAGCAGCACTTCGAGGACGCGAAAGAGGACATTCTCATTCTGGTAGTTGAGGTCCACTTGGTCTGGGCTGAACGTCGTCCAGACATGCTTCACACCACGCAGGGTGGGGAAGGCGGTTAATAAACTGGATGTGCGCGGGCGGAGGATGAGGCGCAAATGATCCGGGCTGATCGCTTCCTTCGTGGAAAAGCTGACGAAGAAACTTTCGTACTCCGGGTTGCCGTTGAGGAACTCGCGAAACCAGTGGCTCTGCGAGGAGACATGGTTTACCACGCCGTCGAACATCAGCCGGTGCGTCTCTCCCAGGCGGCGGATGTCAGACCAAGTGCCTAGCCTTGGGTCGACCACCTTGTAATCGATGACACTGAAGCCGCGATCAGAGGAATAGGGGTAAAACGGCAGAAGGTGGACTACGCTAAAGGTGCCTTCAAACACCTCCTCAAAAATCTGCCGCAGGGTGGCCAGCGGCGGCGTCCCCGGGCTATGGATGAGGTCGCCGTAAGTAATGGCGACGACGTCGCGCTGGGTGAAACGGTCAATCCCGTCGAAATGCCGCTCTGTTTCGAGAAGCTCTTCCGGCTTATGGGCTGCATGCACCTGCAGGATACGCTCCACCTCCGGGACACATCGCTGCGCCTTTTCTTCGCCGTAGAGGGTACCCAGCGTGGCAATCAGGCGGTCACGCGCTTGCTCGGGGATGCTGAGAAGCGCTTTCGTGTAGTCCGGCTTCTCCAGATAGGGGCGGCGAACCGGGCTGCCTATTGGGTGTTCGCTCACGCTTCCACCTCCGCTGCCGGGCGGGGGGCTGGCAGACCGAGGTAATCTTCCAAAGCGAGGCTCGCCTCACGGCACACCTCCGCGTGACGCGCCTTGCGGTCGCGCCGAAAGCGCTGGCGGCGCTCCTCGTCGAGCGGGGGCAACAGATCGAAGGTGATGTTGGCTGGTTGATAGCGCCCGGGGTCCGCATGGGTCATGTAGTGGCAGAGGGAGCCGAGTGCGGTTGCGCGCGGAAAGGGCCGGGGGGAATGGCCATTGGCAATTGCGGCGGCATGCAAACCGGCCATCAGGCCCGTGGCGATGGATTCCACGTAGCCCTCCACACCGCAAATCTGCCCGGCAAACAGAATTCTGGGCTCATTTCGTAACTGCAGGGTTTCGTTCAGCAGAGCAGGCGCGTTGATGTAGGTGTTCCGGTGGATCTGGCCAAAACGGACAAATTCGGCGTTCTCCATCCCAGGGATCATGCGGAAGACCCGTTGCTGCTCGCCAAAGCGCAGGTAGTTCTGGAAGCCCACCAGGTTGTAGCTATCGGCCCGGGCATTCTCCTGTCGAAGCTGGAGAGCGGCGTAGGGCCAGCGCCCGGTTCGAGGATCCGTTAGACCCACCGGCTTCATGGGGCCGAAGCGCAGGGTATCGCGGCCCCGCCGGGCGATCTCTTCAATGGGCAGGCAACTCTCAAAGTAGGGAACATCTTCGGAAATGTGCGGGCTGTACTGCTGCGCTTCCTTGAGGGCATCGAGAAAGGCTTCATACTGCGGGCGGTCAAAGGGGCAGTTGATGTAGTCGGCGCTGCCGTCGAGGCCCTTGTCATAGCGGTTGGCACGGAAGGCGACTTCCATATTGATGGAATCGGCCCAGACAATGGGGCTGATCGAGTCGTAGAAGAAAAGCCGTTCGTTGCCAGTGAGGCGCGCGATGGATTCGGCCAGTGAGTCGCTGGTGAGAGGCCCGGAGGCCAGGATCACGAGGCCTTTCGAAGGAACGGCAGTGACCTCTTCGCGGCGGATCTCAATGAGCGGGTGCGCTTCGAGCGCGGCGCCGATCTCCACGCTAAAGCGCTCTCTATCCACCGTGAGGGCATTGCCGCCGGGGACGCGGGCAGCTTCGGCGGCGCGCATTAGCAGACTGCCCACGCGGCGCATCTCCTGCTTCAGTTGCCAGGGGGCGGCATTGGGGGAATCGCTCTTGAGCGAGTTGCTGCACACCAGTTCCCCGAAGTCGCCGGTCTGATGGGCGGGCGTCTGCTTGATGGGCCTCATTTCGAAGAGGATCACGGGCAGGCCCGCATGGGCCAGCTGCCATGCAGCTTCACAGCCGGCGAGCCCGGCACCGACGACAAGAATAGGTTGCGTCACAGTAGCGAGATTCGAGGAAATGGGAATATTGCTTCTATTATACGACCCTCGCCTTTGGAGCCTCTCGGGGAGTTTTGCGCGCTGAGTTTGCGCGGGGAGTTTGCGCGGAAGCCCGGATTAACGCTAGTTTGGATGTGGAGGAATGGCTGAGCGGTTTAAAGCGGCGGTCTTGAAAACCGTTGACGGGGTGACTCGTCCGGGGGTTCGAATCCCTCTTCCTCCGCCAGATTTTTGCTGAGAGTGGCAAAGGCCCGCCAGCCGCTGGAATGCGCGGGGAGTGCCAAGCAGCCTCAGGCAATTTCCGGTTCGAATCGGGTGCTTTGTTCTATCTTGCGCGCATCCTTAACGGACGAAATGCACCCTGTGCATCCAACGTCCGGCCCCCGCCATGCATCCGAAGAGACCTACCTTCAGGAGCGCTCCCCGATCCCCTGTCCGCAGTGCCACAGCCGTGCCGTCTTCCGCCTGCATCGCTCGTCGCTTGAGAAGCTGGCCACGGCCCTAAGCGGGGCTTATCCTTACATCTGCAAGAACTGCTACACCAAGTTCTACAAGCAACAGAAGTTCGACTGACGCTGCGCTGCACAAATCCGGCAATGAAAAAAGGGAGCCCCGGAAGGCTCCCTATGGAATGAAGGTCTATTGGACAGACCCTTAGGAGGTAACACCCATTTTATCGATTTCCGAGTAGTAAACGCGACGGCCCTCGTCCATTGCCTTGTTCGAAAGCATGACGCCCAGCGAATCAAGAAGGCCCACTTCAATGTTGGCCTTGATGCTCTCCGGTTTCTTGTCGCGGACGGCTTCGAGGAAGCTGCGCAGTTCGGCGTACTCGGGATCCACTTCTTCCTCGGGAACCATCACGCCCTTCGAATACAGCCAGCGGCGCGCGTACTTCAGTTCGCGCTGCAGGAACGAGTCGTTTTCACTCAGTTCATCCTCGGGGAGCAGCAGCGGGAAACCGTCGCCAGCCTTTACGGAGGAAACGGTGGAGCCTGCTACCCAGTTCTCTTTCGCTTTGCCAGCTTCTTCTTTCTTCGCCGCCACCACAGGTTCACGGAACCACATGGATTTGCCGAGAGTGATCTCGATGGAGCCCTCGGTTCCCTTAATCACCTCGCCGAACTCGGCCATTCCTTTGAGACCGCCATAGGGGAGGTGCGCATTGGTGGTGATGGAACTGTACTGGAACTTTTTGCCGCTGGGGTAGACGAAATCGAGCAGGATGTTGTCGTAGATGTCGCGGCCATCCTTGAAGTAATCGAGACCGCCGATGCCCTGCACGTAGAGCGGGGTTTCACCCATCATACGGTCAGCGATATCGATCTGGTGCGACGCCAACTCGGCGGTGAGGCCACCGGAAAACTCCCGATACATGCGCCAGTTGATCTGCTTTTCGAGCGATTCGTCGGTGAGCGGACGGCGCCAATTAGTATTGCGGTGCCATTGGCCGAAGATGTGGGTGATCTCGCCAATGGTGCCCTTGCGGACCATCTCCTCGGCAAGTTGGTAGAAAAGACTGTAACGGCGCTGCAGTCCCACCTGAATCATCAGGTTGGGATTGTCCTCATGCAGTTTCTTGAGACCGTGATACTCTTCCGGCGTGAACACAAGGCTCTTCTCGCAGAAGACGTGTTTGCCGGCCAGAAGGGCGTCGCGCATGATCGGGTAGTGCAGGTAGAGAGGTACGGTGATAAACACCGCTTCCACGTCCTTGCGAGCCAGCAGTTCCCGATAATCGTTGTACTTATCCGGATTGGTGCCGATCACCTTGGCGGCGGAATCGAGATTCGGCTGATAGACGTCGCAGACGGCGACGCAACGGCCGGCATCGATTTTGGTAAGGTGCCGCTCCATCAAGCGGGCGCCGCGGCTGCCCGGTCCGATGAAGCCGTACTTCACTTCAGCACCGGCAGCTTTGACTTTTTGGATGGCGGGCGCGGCGACATATTTCGATGCCACCGCGGCAGCGGTTGCCACACCGGCGGCCTGTACAAAGGTGCGCCGGGAAACTGGGGACTTTTCAGGCATAGAACACTACCCTCTCAAACAAAGATGGACGCGGTCTGGCGTAACGTTGAGTCTATCGAAGGTCCCGTTTGGTTGCAAACGGGAAAAAGGACGTGCAAAGCAATAGAGCAGGCTCTCAACGGGCCGACGTGCTTATTCTATAGGACTGGTGGTGCCGGAATTGCGTTACCCGCACCTTATAGTTGCTGGGGCCGCGCGACGCTGGGGAGAGCACCGCATTTCGCGCTACACGGTTGGCTGAATGAGCCAGGCTTGCACAAAGAGGCGTTTTGCATAGTGGGCCAGTGCGGGCGAGCCGATGAGGGGGCAGCCCGCGATCTCGCCAACTGAATTGGTTTGGATCTCCACTTCCGCGCTTTGTAGCGGCCAAGGCTCATGGTGGATCTCGCCGCGAAAAAGCTTGCCGCGATGGGCGGAATAGAGGCAATAGCGTTCCGTGAGCCAATGCTCAATAGTGCCGGGACATCCAGACTGCGGCCCCGCGGTAGGCCGATAACGCGCGCGGAACTCGCCGGCGAGGGCTCCCCGATGGGTGCGCAAGCTATCGTAATCGACGGATTCCTCCTCAGCCTCGCAGCGGATGCGGGCGTCGAAGTAAGGCAGATGGAAGACAGCACGAGCGGTCCGAACGGCAAGGGCGCTAGCGGCATCCAGGCTGAAAAACCAGACACCCGGCTTTCCGCCTGCCGTGACATAGGTGCGCACGTTCAATTCAGGAAAATCTGAAATGGGCGGGATACGCGGCGTGAAGCGCGGGCACACAGATTCCATGGCGAACGGCACCACTCCCAGCCACGCCGTGCCGTCCCAGGTGTCTATGGCAAGACCTTCGGGAATGAGAGGGCGGAGAGTGGCGACAGAAACGGGCCAATGGAGAAAAGCCAAATCCCGCCAGACCATCGACATCACCCAAGGGCGCGCGGGAAGGGGCCATGGACGATGCGCTATGGGGATGGTGGGCATTTAACCTACTCTAGCCGTTTCGAGGGAGTGCTCCGCTTTGGCCCGGATTACAGACTGAGAAGCCGCTATCCGCTGCGCCGCTTGCGAAGCGCCCGCACCGCTCAGCCGCGAAACCGTTCATCCAGCTCCACTTGATAACCGGCAACTAGACGGTTGTTCTCATTCGCCATGCCAACGACAGCCATCAATTCGCCGAACTGGGCTTCCGTCATGCCTTTTTGTTTCGCCGCGGCGGTGTGGGTGGCGACACAGTATTCACAGGCGTTGGTGACGCTGACGGCGACGTATAGGAGTTCTTTAGTGAAGGGGTCCAATGCTCCGGGCGCCATCACGGCCTTGATCTTCTCCCAGGTTCTGAGGAGCGTCGGCGGGTGGCTGGCGAGAGCCTTCCAGAAATTGTTGACGAAGTCGATCTGGCGGGTGGCCATGATGTCGTCATAGACGGCTCGCACCTCCGGTGAGGCGTCTTCGTATTCGATGAGCGGATAGGTCGACATGGGGCTATGGTAAACCCCCAGGCGATATCAGGTTCGAGTGGTGGTGCTACTCCGTTGCTTTGCCGCGCGGCTCGAAATCGAGTGAGGCCGAGTTCATGCAATAGCGCAGGCCGGTGGGGCGCGGGCCATCGTCGAACACATGGCCAAGGTGAGCATCGCAACGGGCGCAAAGCACCTCGACTCGCCGCATGCCAAGCGACGTATCTACCTTCTCGGTAACGTTTTCTTTCGCGATGGGCTGATAATAGCTGGGCCAACCTGAACCTGATTCGTACTTCGCCCTCGAATCAAAGAGGGCGGTGCCGCAGCAAACGCAGGTGTAGATCCCCTCCTCCTTGTGTGCGTTGTATTTCCCGCTGAAGGCGCGCTCAGTGCCGTGATGGCGGGCAACCTCGTATTGCATGGGAGTGAGCTGCTTCTTCCACTCGGCGTCGGTCTTGACGATCTTCTCCACGGTCTCTACTCCAGTTCTGCGGCCGCGTTGATCAAAAACAGCGATCTTCACGGGACCCGCCTGCTCTTTCTTGGCGGCTTGGGTTGGCGTGGCGGCACAGTTCAATAAACCTGCACCAAAAAGACTGCCGAATAGAATATATCTCCTGCTTGGCGAAAATCCAGATGACTCCCTCATGACAACCCCTCTCTCTGACTCTAATTCTTCAGATGCGAAATTTCTTCCTCTGATACTTTGATGGGCGCTGTTTCCGGGTTCGTTTCGCAAAAGCGCGACCGAAGGGGAATCGATGATACCTTGGCTAGTTCATGGCAATCGACTTGCACCCTCTCGACTGGGCCGTCATTTTCGGCTACTTCGTACTCATCCTTATCATCGGTTTCGTGGCGGCGCGCCGCGTAAAAGATACGCACGACTACTTCCTGGGCGGACGCTCATTCAACGTTTGGATCCTGATTGCCCAATCCTTCGGCGTGGGCACCCACGCGGAGATGCCGGTGTCGCTCACCGGGGCGGCCTTTCGCAGCGGTTACGCGGCCATCTGGTACCAATGGAAGAACCTCTTCATCACGCCCTTTTATTGGATTCTGGCACCCATCTTCCGGCGCTGCCGCTGCACCACGATCGGCGAGTTCTATGAAAACCGCTACGGGCACTGGATGGGCGGGGTCTACAGCGTATTCGCGTTGAGCTACTTCATCTTCAACCTGGGGGCGATGATGAAGGGCGCGGGCAAACTGGTGAGCGCGGCAGCGGGGGGCAGCATCGAACCGAACACGGTGGTGTTCGTGATGACCTTCACGTTCCTCATCTATAGTTTCGTGGGCGGGCTCTATGCCGCGGCCTACACGGATTTCGCGCAGAGCTTCTTCATCATCGGGCTCTCCTTCATGCTGGTGCCGTTGGGCCTGGCGGAGATTGGCGGCTTCACGGCCATCCGCCAGACGCTGCCTGAGCAAATGCTCTCCATGGTGGCACCGGGGGATATCGGCGTCTTCATGATTGTGGTGTTGACGATCAACGGGCTGGTGGGCATCATGGCGCAGCCGCACCAGTTGGCCGCCGTGGGCACGGGCAAAGACGAGCGTACCTGCCGCGTGGGCATGGCCTATGGCAACTTCACCAAACGCTTCTGCACGATTGGCTGGGCGCTTACGGGGCTGATTGTGGTGGTGATGGTGATGCAACGCGGCGAAACGCTGACGGATCCTGAGTTGGCATTCGGCTTTGCCACCCGCGCGTTGTTGGCACCGGGTTTCGTGGGCTTGATGATTGCCTGCGTGCTGGCGGCGAACATGAGCACGTGCTCCGCGATGATGGTGGATGGCGGCGCGCTCTTCACCCAGAATCTGTACCGGCGCTACGTGCGCAAGGATGCCACGGACCGCCATTACCTGATGGCCGGCCGCTATTCCGGGCTAGCCGTGACGGCGCTCGGCATCGTCTTTGGATTCTATGTGGATAGTGTGCTCGAAGCGTTCCTATTTACGGAAACGATCGCCGCTTTCATGGGCATCAGCATGTTCGGAGCTATGTGCTGGAAGCGGGCCAACCGCTGGGGGGCGATGGCCAGCCTGCTGGCTTCGTCGCTGGTGTTCTTCACGATGACTCAAAGGGAGTTTGGCGAGTTGCTTAGGTGGGATGCCTGGAACTGCCTGATCGCCCTCGTCGTGGGCTTCACGGCGCTGATCGCGGTGAGCCTGCTGACCGCGCGTGAACCGGCAAGCCTCACCGCGCCGTTCTATGAGAACCTCGATACGCCCAGCTACCTGGACGAAGCAAGCGGTGAAGAGAAGACTCTGTTCGAAGAAGGCCACGAGCTGCTGATCGTCAAGCTGGGCGACCTGCGCCTGGGAGAAGGGCTGGGCCGCTTCTACCGCCGCTTTCGTGTCGATCTGGTGGGGCTGGCGGTCGCCTTCGGCGTCGTGATCGCCCTCATCGCTCTGGCGCGGGGGATTCTGTTGCTGCCATAGCGGAGACGCTCTGCTCATGCCGAACCGCGTCCGGCGTAGCGAATGGATGCGGATACCGGAGAGATCTGGGTCAAGACCGCCTGGCTCTGGTTTCGCAGGTTTCTCCGTGCGCCAGCTTTTGGCGCACGACATCTAGGCCTATCGTGCTCCCGCTTGGCCGTATCGTGCTCCCGCTTGACGCGCGCGGAAGCCCGGCATCGCCGCAGCCTTACGCGAAATTCAAACCCAGGCCTTCGGCTACTTTGCGGATGTGTTCGGCGCCTTCGGTGTATTCCTCGGCGGTCTTGAGGTGCTCGAGCATCAGCGGGGGCTGCTGCGGTAGCTTGGATAGCTCAGTAAGGTAGGGGCGGTAATCGAGGTCGCCACGGCCCGGAACCACCTCCACGAAATGGACGTTCATTTCGGGCAACCAACTGAGATCCTTGGCATGGCAGGAAACTACCCACTTGCCTAGAGTCCGGAAACAGGCGCGGGTGAAGGCGGCATTGTTGTAGTACCGCTCCGGACTGTTGATGCCGTTGCAGATGTCGATGTGGACTCCGAAGGCCGGGCGGTTCACGGCCTGCACCAGACGGTGGTATTCCTCGTAGCCGCTGGGCACGCACCAGCCCATCATCTCGATGGCGAACTTGCTGCGGGTGGGCTTCACCGTATCGATGATCTTGCGGCAATTTTCCACGGTTTCGTCGAAAAATTCAAATGAGAAGTTCTTGGGGTGCGGACCATACCAGACCTTGGGGTTGTAGCTGCCCGCAATCGTGACGCAGCATCGCGCGCCCACAGCTTCGGCCAGAGCCATACGTTCCAGAATATAGTCGAAGTTCTGCTGCCTCTCCACCGCGTCTTCGGCCAGCATGTTCTTCCAGGCGCCCACTTCGGCAAGAACGACATCGGCTTCTTTGAACGCGGCTTCGATGGCTTTGCATCGAGCCGTATCGGCTGCTTTGGCCGCAGGCACGTAAGCGGCGCTGTATCCCAGGCGGCGGTGCTCACGGGCGAGTTCGGCGGGATCTTCGCTCTTGAGATAGATGGGAGCACCCAGGCGGATGGACTGATTGCCCGCGGCGGAGGGAGCTTGCGCGGCAGATGCGGCGATGGGCGCCATGGCAAGCGCGGAGGATAGTGCAGCTCGGCGAGTGATGGTCGGCATAATGGGCACCTCTACTGGCCGATTCTATCGCTGATTGCGCTCCCTTCCCAATCCCCGTGTTAGGGCTGTAGCTCGATAAAAGTCCGCCAGACACATACGCCATCGGCAAGGGTGTCGATGCGGTAGATGCCGGGCTGCATTCCCGTGAGGGGGAAGGAGAAAACATACTCTGCTGGTGTGCCTTTGGGCAGCTTCAATTGCTTAGCCGGGACGTCCACGCGGACGCGGTTCTCCGCATCGTAGACCTGCGCGGAAATCGCGACCGGCGGATGCTTCTTCACATTTTCAGGGTGCTGCCACCAGGAATAGACGGCCACTTGGCCATCGGCTTGGACAAACTCAGCCTTATCGTCCAGGCCCAAACGCCCCACGTGTCTCTTTTGAGCCTGGGCGTCTTCGGGCCGACGGGTGCCTCCGTGCAGGAAGGCAGCCAGTTTTCGCACCGGGGCGGTGATGACGCCACTCTTCTTGAGCGCCGCAAAGGCCACTGGCTTCGCGCCGAGTTGCGCAACGACCGCGGAAATAGGCAGCGCGGTGTTGTTGGTGCAAAGACGAGCACCGACACCGCTCAAGAAGTGACGGTCCGCACCTATCCGCGTGCCGGGCGCAACGCAGCCGGAAAGCAGACCAATCACGTTTCCTTTTGTATCGAGCAGCGGCCCGCCCATCGCATGGTCGGAGAGGCCGGGGCTGAAGACGTAGCGCTCAAGCTTCGCCGAGCTACGGCGGCCGGTGTAATCGAGACCGCCGATCACACGCGTGGCCTGCGCTTCGGCATTGAATGCCACCAGGCGGTCGCCCACGGAGACCGCTGGGGAATCGAGCATGAGGAAAGCGTCCACAATATCGGTGTTGACCTTGAGTAGCGCCCAATCGTCGGTGGCGCTGTAGGCCACTACTTCAGCGACAACGGCGCGGCGCTCGTTGGCAAACTCCACTTCGATGCCATCGGCCACGTCGATCGCCTGAAACGAAGTGGCCACCACGCCTTCCATCACCACGAAGCCGGACTTGGTATCGAGGCGATGGCCCAGTTCGTCCAGGCGATGCACCCAGACGAGCGACGTGCGAAGCCGGTAGAGGTCGTCTAGGGTGGGCGCCTTGGCGGCCACTTTGGCTTCCACCACGGGGCTTGCGGGGGCCTCCGGCACCACGATCTCAAACGAATATGCGCTTACGGGCGTGCCATCCACCAGCGCTTCAAACTGCCAGATACCGCCCTCCATTCCGGGATTGAGATAAAAGGTCCAATAGGAGTTGAAGCGCGGCCCTTCTGAAATCATTTCGATATCGGAAGATACGAAGCCGGTGGAGGCGTCAGGCCGCTTCCAAATGCCCGAGATCTTGTGGTCGCCAGGGCTGCCCTCGAACTCCATGTAGACAATGAGAGATTTGTCTTGTGGAATGACGAACCGGTTGCGCTCTTCGTTCAGCACGAAGCGGTCGCCCACCGTCTTGCCGGAGGGGCCGGAGGAAACCTTCAGCAGTCGCGGAGCCTGCGCTGTCGTCTCGGGGCCGGAGGCGGCTTGGCGGGGAGCGCCGGGCCCGGCCGGAATTTGCGCAAACCCTCCAAGACCAGTGGAGACGATTGCGAGAGCCAGGAGGGCGGGCGGAAGAAGAGCGAAATTCATAGGAACTTCCTTGATATTCGGGTGTAGTCCGGGCCTGGACGCGGGCCCTCGCGGGCCGCTTCGAGGTGTGCTGGTATCGTGATGCCATCAGTATACGGAATGGAGATGACGATTTTCGGAGCGGCATCCCCCGCGAAGCCCGCACAGCGATATGCTTCCATTTGAAGAGGAGTAGCGACATGCAATACAGAGTGGATTGGGGACGGACGCCCTTCGGCGTGGCGTCGATCCTAGTAGCGGCGCTGCTGCTGGGGTTGGGCTCCGCCGCGCCCGCCCAAGCGCCCGCGTCCGCCCAGCCGTTGCGCGTGCTGTTGGTGACCGGGGGGCATATCCACGACCCCGAGTTCTACTCTCTGTTCGCCGGGCAGCCGGGAATCGCGGCCTCCGTGGAGCCGCATCCCAAGGCCTTCACTAAGAACCTCATTCGCGATTTCGACGTGATTGCGCTTTACGACATGGTGCAGGTGGAGGACGTGCCGGAAGCGCAGCGGCTAAAACTGAAAGCGTTCGCCGAAGCGGGCAAGGGTATCTTCGTCATCCACCACGCGCTGGTGAGCTACCAGAAATGGGATTGGTATTCGAAAGAACTGGTTGGAGCGCGGTATCTGTTGCAGGACGAACCGGGCCGCGCCAAAAGCAATTACGAACACGACGTCTCCATGACCATCGCGCCGGAGGGAGATCATCCCATTGTCAAGGGACTCAAACCGTTCCCGTTGGTTGATGAAACCTACGGAAACATGCAGTATGAACCGGGCCTAAAAGTGCTCTTGCGTTCCGATGCCGGCACTGCCGACGGCCATGTAGCCTGGCTCAGCCCATACCCGAAATCGCGCGTTGTCGTTCTGCAGCTAGGCCACGATCGCCAGGCCCATGAGAACCCCGCCTTCCGCGAGATTTTCCTGCGCTGCCTCCGCTTTTCGGGGGGACGGCTTTAGGATCCGGCGAGAGCCGCGCTGCCCGTATTCAGATCGACGCTACAATCGAAGCTTATGTCTCTTCTTGTAGTTGGTTCGGTGGCCTACGACGGCATTGAAACTCCCCACGGGAAAGTGGAGCGGATTCTGGGCGGTGCGGCAACGTATATCGCGCTTTCGGCCAGCTTTTTCACCAAGCCCCGGATCGTGGCGGTGGTTGGCGACGATTTCGACGCTCGCGACGAAGCGTTTCTGAAATCCCGCGAGGTGGATCTCGAAGGTTTGGAGCGGGTGCCCGGAAAGTGCTTTTTCTGGCAGGGTGTCTACTCTCAGGACATGAATTCCCGCCAGACACTGCGAACCGACCTAAACGTCTTTGCGGGCTTCGACCCAAAGGTGCCCGAAAGCTACCGGAACTCGCCCTACTTGATGCTGGGCAACATCCAGCCATCGTTGCAAGCCGGAGTGCAGCGGCAGATGACCGCGCTGCGCACGGTGGGCGGAGACACGATGGACTATTGGATCAACGACTACCGCGACGAGTTGTTCGCCACCATTCGCGATTGGGATTTTCTGCTGATCAACGACAGCGAAGCCCGGGCCATTTCCGGAGAGTCGAACCTGAAGGTGGCCGCGCAACGCATCCATGGGCTAGGTCCCAAGTGGGTAATTATCAAGCGCGGCGAGTATGGCGCGCTCCTGTTCCACCAAGGCCAGGGCCATTTTGTGGCACCTGGGTATCTTCTGGACGAGGTGTTTGACCCAACAGGCGCCGGGGATTGCTTCGCGGGCGGTTTCTTTGGCTACCTGGCCAGCCAGCATGAGTCGCTTAGCGATGGTCCAATTGATCCCGAAGTATTGCGGCGGGCTGTGATCTATGGCTCCGTAATGGGCAGTTTCTGCTGCGAAAAGTTCGGGCCGGAGCGCTTCGAAACGCTTACCCGGGACCATGTGGACGCCCGGTTTGAGGAGTTCCAACGCTTCACTTCGTTCTAATGGCTTCCCCAACGGAAAAGAATTCCACGCAATCCTGGGTGGTCACCCTGCTGGTAGCCTTTGTGCTGGCCGGGCTGGCTGCCGCGGCCACCTGGTGGGTGAACTACCAGGGTTACACCCTGTACAACGGAGACGCCCAGGCGCATCTGAACATCGCCCGGCGTGTGCTGGATAGCCGCACGCCGGGCATGTTGCAGATCGGCACGGTATGGCTGCCATTGCCTCATCTGATCATGATGCCTTTGGCCGGGGACGACGCCCTATGGGCAAGCGGTTTGGCGGGAGCCATCCCGGTAAGCGTTTGCTTCTGGCTGGGGGCGATGCTCTTTTATCTGGCGATGGCGCGTCTGCTCGAAAGCCATTGGGCTGCCCTGGCGGGAGTGGCGGCGCTGGCGCTCAACCCGAACCTGCTTTATCTGCAGGCGACGCCAATGACGGAAGCCATATTCCTTGCGGCAATTGGCGGCCTTTTCTATGGTTGCGTGCGATTTGCGGAGAATCCAGGGCTCGGTTGGAGCCTCTTCGCCGGGCTCTTTGCGCTCGCCGGCGCGCTCACTCGCTACGACGGGTGGTTCGTGTTGCCTTTCGTTGCTCTCTTCCTGGTCTGGAAGGGGCAGCGGCGACGCTGGTTCTACGCAACGGCGTTCTGCGTGGTCGCAGGGGCGGGCCCGCTCTGGTGGCTGGGCCACAATTGGTGGTTTTGGGGCGACGCGCTGGAGTTCTACCGCGGCCCTTACTCCGCGAAAGCGATCTATCAACGGCAACTGACTGCGGGAATGGAGCCGTTTCCCGCCGATGGAAATTGGCTGATCACCGCGCAATACTACTTCACCGCGGCGCGACTGGTGGCCGGGTGGCCCCTCTTCGCGATCGGCTTATTGGGAGCCGTGCTTGCCGCCGTGCGCGGGCCTCGTTGGATGCTTGCTCTGCTTCTTGCCCCATCCCTGTTCTACATGCTCAGCATGCACAACGGCGGAACGCCGATCTTCGTTCCGGAGCTTTGGCCCTATGCGCACTACAACACCCGCTACGGGCTCGCATTGCTGCCTGTGCTCGCTTTAGGGTTGGCCACGGTAGTGAAAGCGACGCGCCCTCTCTGGCGGCCCTGGAGCGTGATGGCGGGCCTGCTGGCCGCTTCGTTGCCTTGGATGCTTGCCGCGGGTCCTGAAAGTTGGATCTGCTGGAAAGAGGGCGCTGTGAATAGCGTGGCGCGTCGCCAATGGTTGGGGGACGCCGCCACCTACATGAAGCGGATGTACTTGCCCGGGAGCGGCATCCTGCTGAGCTTTGGCGATCTCACGGGGGTGTTGCAGCTTGCGGGCATTCCGCTGCGGGAAAGTTTGCATGAAGGAAACCACCCCTGGTTCCGTGGTGCCACCAACAAGCCGCAGTATTTCTTTCGCGAAGAGTGGGCTTTGTGCCATGCTGGCGATGACGTGGCACAAGCGATGGTGCGGGCGAAACGCGCGGGCATGCCGGTGGCGATGGTGAAACAGATTCGCGTGGGGAATGCGGCGCCGGTGGAGATCTGGCGGCGACGAAGTGAATTCGCCGGTGAGGATCTTTCCCTGCCGAAACGGCGCCCATCTCCCTTGGCTGGGCTTGACCTGCCGGGTTGGGAGAGGGCGGCGGCAAGCTTGGAAGCCGACGCCGCTCCCGGCGACGGAAGCGGAGAGGAGGAGGCGGATGGCAATACTCTTCGTTAAAGCGGTTGGCGCGGGTAACGACTTCCTGCTCAGTTGGGCGGCGGACGTTCCCCCCCAGAACCGGAGCCTCTTGGCGAAGGCGATCTGCGACCGGAATCACGGTATAGGCGCGGATGGCTGGTATGTGGTGACGCCGGGTGCCTCGGAGGACCAGTGGGATGCCTCCATTCACCTCTACAACTCCGATGGCAGCGAGGCCGAGATCTCTGGAAACGGAACCCGCGCTGTGGCGGCCTGGCTGGCTTCGAAATGGCCCGGGCGCACTCAATTTCGAATGCAGACGGGTGCGGGCCTGCGCATGCTCACTTTGCTGGAAGTACGCGGAAACGAATATCTCTTTTCGATGACGATGGGCCACCCGGAAGTCTTTCCAGAGGAAGAACTGGCTATCGCCGGGCCGATCCCGATCCGAGTGAAAGGACGTCGGGTCGATGTGGGAAATCCGCAATTCGCGGTGCGCGTGGATGGGCTCGATTTTCCCTGGAAGGAACGCGGCGCGCAGCTTGAAAGCCACGATGCCTTTCCTCAGCGCAGCAATATCTCTTTTTATCGTGCTCTTGATCGCCACCGTGTAGAGGCCCGCTTTTTTGAGCGTGGCGCCGGGGCCACGTTGAGTTCTGGAACGGGCTCCACCGGGGTGGTTGCGGCCTCACTCGCCGAGGGCCTGGTGGATCTGCCGGTGACGGTGGTCACCGAAGCGGGCGACCTCGAGTTTCGAAACGAAGGTGCCGGATTGTTGCTGGACGGTTGGGCCAAACTGGTGGGCGAGGGGCTATTTTATTGGCCGCAGGCGGAACCCGAAGGTAAAGGTAAGTAGAGGCGAAGTGATGAACAATTTGGAGCAATTGAAGCAAGGAATCGTGGAGAAGACCGCGCATGTCGGGGTACTGGGGCTTGGGTACGTGGGGTTGCCCTTGGCGGTAGAGTTCGCCAAGGCCGGCTTCCGGGTCACCGGCATTGATGTCTCGGCGGAGAAAGTCGAGCAGCTTAATCGCGGCGAATCCTACGTCTTGGACGTGCCCTCTGAAGAACTGAAGCCACTGGTGAAGGCCGGGTTGCTTCGCGCGACAACAGATTTTGCCGAGATCGCCGGCTTCGACACGGTGAATATCTGCGTCCCGACGCCGCTTCGCAAGACCAAAGACCCGGACATGAGCTACATCGTGGCTTGTACGGAAGAACTGGCGAAGTATTTGAGGGCCGGAACGCTGGTGATTCTGGAATCCACCACCTATCCGGGAACCACTGAAGAACTCTTGCTGCCCACCCTCGAAAAAAGTGGCTTGAAAGTGGGCGAGGACTTCTTCCTTTGTTTCTCTCCCGAGCGCGTGGACCCCGGCAATCCGCAGTACCAGACCAAGAACATCCCCAAGGTTGTGGGTGGCACGACGCCAGCCTGCACCGAGGCTGGCACCCTTTTTTACCGCCAAGCCCTCGACACCGTGGTACCCGTGGGCTCCACCAGCGTTGCCGAGATGGTGAAGCTTCTCGAAAACACTTTCCGGATGATCAACATTGGGCTGGTGAACGAGTTGGCAATGATGTGCGACCGGATGGGAATCAATGTCTGGGAGGTGATTGAAGCGGCGGCCACCAAGCCCTTCGGATTCATGCCATTTTTTCCCGGCCCGGGGCTGGGTGGGCACTGCATCCCCATCGATCCCTTCTATCTATCCTGGAAGACGAAGCAAGCGGGAATCGAGGCGCGCTTCATTGAGTTGGCCGGCTACATCAATGGCCAGATGCCTCAGTTCGTCGTCGACAAGGTAGCCAACTCGCTCAACGATCATGTGAAGCCGTTGAAGGGTAGCCACGTCCATTTGCTGGGAATTTCTTACAAGCGGGATATCGACGACCTGCGCGAATCCCCTGCCCTCGATATCGCGCACCTCCTGCAACATAAGGGCGCCAAAGTAACCTTCAGTGACCCCTATATCCTCCGCGATGTCAGCCATGAAGGAATCGTGATCGACCGGATGGATGAAGACGCTGCTTTGGGAATCGCGGACTGTGTGGTAATCGTGACGGACCACCGCAACGTGGATTACGGCAAAGTGAGCCGCACGGCAAAGCTGGTTGTGGATACCCGCAATGCGTTGAAGGCCCATCCGGGTGAAAATGTGGTGCGGCTCTAAATAGAGCGTGCGGGCAGGTTGAAAAGCGATCCAGCCAGCTACGGCAAACAGTGCAGAATGACGGCGGTCACGTTATCGGGACCGCCTCTTTCCTTAGCGAGATCGATGAGCTTATCCACCTTCTGTTCCACGGTGATTGGCTCTTCCAAGATGCCCTTGATGTCGGTGTCTGGAACGGGGCCGGTGAGACCGTCCGAGCAAAGCAGGATTTGATCTCCCACCTCAACCTCACCCTCATAGTTCTGGATCTTGATTCGCTCCGTCGTGCCCACCGCCATGGTGAGGACGTGTTTGTGCGGGAAGCGCTCAATCTCCTCGGCGGTCATTGGCGTGGTGGAGCAAAGCTCATTAAGAAGGGTTTGGTCGTAGGAAAGCTGCGTGAGGATCCCGTCCCGCAAGAGGTAAGCGCGGCTGTCCCCCACGTTCGCGATGAAAATGAGTGGATTGCGGAGCAGAGCGAGCACCACGGTGGAGCCCATGCCCTTGCAATCCGTGCTCACGCGAGCCTTGTCGAGGACGCGGCGGTTGGCCAAACCAATGGCTTCCGCGATGGTCGTGGGAGGATCCTTCTCCTCCACATCGTTTTCACGCAGGTACTCCGAAATGGTCTCCGCGGTGATGGCTGAGGCAACTTCCCCACAGGCGGCACCGCCCATGCCATCGGCGACGACGGCGAGTGACAAGGCAGGGTCAATCAGCCATGCGTCTTCGTTGTTCTTTCGGATGTTTCCCGGGTCAGTATTTCCCCAAGCTTCAAACGACGGCATTAGTTCCGGTCCAAGGCAAAAAGGTGTCGATTGCACACCTTCTCCGCTTTAGTGCATGACATCACAATATAGCGGAATCCACGGCGAATTGGCGCATGGGGGTGCAAAAAAGGTTCTCCAACCGTGTTGGAATCGGGCGCCGGAGGCCGGCAAAAGCCCGTTTCCGGCGCAAATATACGATGAAATCTACTCTCCATCGCCAATCCGGTGGAGCTTAAGCAGGTTGGTGCTGCCAGGCCGCCGGATGGGGTGGGCAGCCACAAACACCACGCCGTCTCCCTTCTTGAGCAGACCGCGATCCACCAAAGTCTGTTCCATCAGGGGCAACATTTCATCGGTGGTGCCGGCATGATGCACAAGGACGGGGTGGACGCCAAAGACCGGCCCCAGGCAGCGGGCGGTCTCCTCGTTGTGCGTGAAGGCGTAGATCGGCTCACTGGGGCGGTAGCGCGCCACCAGACGGGCGCTATAACCGCTGGAAGTGAATACGACAATCGCCTGAGTGCGGGCGGCGCGAGCGGCATGAAAGGCCATGTCGGCGATGATCTCCGCGTAGCTGGGGTTGGGGCGGTGGGGCGGCTTGCGCAACAGGTCGAAGCGCGAGGACGCTTCGACCTCCAGGGAAATCTTCGCCATGATGCGGACGGCATCGACGGGGAACTTTCCCACCGAGGTCTCGGCGGAGAGCATCACGGCGTCGGAGCCGTCGAAGATTGCGTTTGCCACGTCGCTCACTTCCGCGCGAGTCGGCGTCGAGGATTCGATCATCGATTCGAGCATTTGCGTGGCAGTAATCACGAAGCGGTTGTGCCAGCGGGCGCGCTCAATGATCGACTTCTGGATATGGGGCACGCGTGCCAGATCCATCTCGACGCCAAGGTCTCCCCGGGCCACCATCACACCATCCGTTTCAGTGAGAATCCCCTCGAGGTTGTCCCAGGCCTGCGGCTTCTCGATCTTCGAAACGATCGGGATGCGGGAATCGCGTTTACGCAACTCCTCGCGAAGTTCGCGTACATCCTCGGGGCTGCGCACGAAGGAGAGCGCGACGAAATCGAAACCGCGGTTGACGGCGAAGCTGAGATCGTTAAGATCCTTCTCCGTAAGGGATGGCGCGCTCACCGCCACGTTGGGCAAATTGATGCCTTTGTTATCGCCGACGAGCCCGCCCTTGATTACCTGGCAACGCACGTTCGGTCCGGCTACGTCGATCACCCGAAGCTCCACGGCGCCGTCGTTCAACAGAATACGCTCGCCTGGCCCCACATCGGTCACCAGGTTCGTGAAATTGGTGGAAGCGCGGTTGCGGTCCCCCAGCACTTCGTCCACTGAAATCGTGAACTCCTCGCCCGCTAAAAGGGTCTCACTCCGGTTGGCGAACTTGCCGAGGCGGATCTTGGGTCCCTGAAGGTCCAGCAGGCAGGCAATGTTACGCCCGATGTCGGCGGCCACTTGGCGCACCAGCGTCAATCGCCGGTAATGTTCTTCGTGGGTGCCGTGCGAAGCGTTGAAGCGAAATACATTCACGCCGGCCGTGATCATCTCTTCGATGAGTTCCGGGCTTTCCGAAGCCGGGCCGAGTGTGGCGACGATCTTTGTTTGGCGCATGCGCTACGATATCTCCTTGTGCCGGAACTTATTCTTCGCGCTTCCAGCCTGCGTTTCCAGTAATTGCACTTCTTTATGTCACTGTACCAAGCCATTCTGCTTGCCTTATTACAAGGGCTCACCGAGTTTCTTCCCGTTAGCAGTTCGGCACATCTGGCGCTCTTCCCCTGGCTCTTCGGGTGGCCAGACCAAGGGCTCACGTTTGATATCGCCCTGCACGCGGGAACCCTGTTGGCCGTGCTGGTTTTCTTTGCCAAGGATTGGCTGCACCTGATCGCCAAAGGCTTTGGGATTCAGCTTGCCGGCGCGCCGGATTATGTGAAGGAGAACCCCCGCCTGCTTTGGTGGCTGGCCTTGGCGACGTTTCCTGTCGGTGTTGTGGGCTTCTTCCTGAGGGACATTGTGGAAACCACTCTGCGCAGCCCTTATTCGATTGGAACGATGCTGATTCTGGTGGGGCTGCTAATCGGCTACGCCGATACCCGGGGGAAGCGCGACAAACAACTAGGGGCGATGAGCTTCGCGGATGTGCTTATCGTTGGCTTCGCCCAGGCGCTGGCGGTGGTGCCGGGCACATCGAGGAGTGGCATCACCATCGCCACGGCCCTGTTGCGGAATCTGGACCGTGCGGCGGCGGCGCGGTTTTCTTTTCTGCTTTCCACGCCGGCGATTGGCGGCGCGGCTGCCAAGGCTTTTCTCGATTTGGCGAAATCGGGCGGGGTTGAACCCGGAATGGCGATACCCTTCGTCGTGGGAATCAGCCTGAGCGCGCTCAGCGGTTTCCTGGTCATCGGCTTCTTTCTGCGCTTCCTCCGCCAAAACACTCTGCGCATTTTTGTTCTTTATCGCATTGCTTTTGGCATAATAGTGATACTTCTGGCCGTATTCCGGCCGCCGGCGGGATGAGAACAGCAGCACCAGTGCGACGCTCACGGATATCCGAAGGGGCGGGCTTTCTTCTCTTTGCCTTCAGCGTGCTGGTGTGGCTGAGTCTGCTCTCTTATAACGTCCAGGATCCCTCCTGGAATGCGGCCGCTACACGAAGCAACCCGCACAATTGGATCGGCCTTTTCGGCTCACACGTCGCCGACATCACGTTGCAGACCTTTGGGCTCGCCGCTTTCACTCTGCCCCTCTTTCTGCTGCTGCTAAGTCTGCGGTGGATTCGCTCGCGAGAGATTGGCTCCATCCCGGCAAGGCTGGTTGGCGCGCTGCTGGTTCTTGTCGCTGTATGTACGGGTCTTTCGTTCCTCAGCCGCTGGGATTGGTTTCAGGGCGCCATCCACGCCGGTGGCGTGCTAGGGCTACTTGTTCGCGATGCGCTGGTGTTCTATCTAAACCCCATTGGCACCCTGGTCGTCGTGGCCACGATGCTCCTGATGGGCCTCTTCCTTTGTTCGCGATTCTCGGTGGTGGGCGCGGCGGATTGGCTCGATTCCAGAATCACCCAGGCGCAGGATTCAGAGCGGAAACAGGGTCTGTTCGGATGGCTGGCCGACCGGCGCCGGCTACGTGCCGAGGCTGCCAACACCCGGCGCATCCGGCGGGAAGAAGAGCGCCTGCAGAAGCTAAATTCTAGAGAGGCAACCAAAGCGGCGCGGGCACGAGCGAACGCGGAGCAAGAGGCGGCGGCCCCCAAGGGTCCTGCCGACGAAGGGCCGTTCGACCGGGTGCAGCAGATTCCCATTGTTCCTCTGGAATCTGGCTTCCCTGCCGATGCGCCCGGTCTGCGCGCGGATCTCGAAGCGATGCGGCAGGATGCCATCGCGCGCGAAGATGCGGGGATCGACCAAACGCCCCCGTGGGAGACGGCAGCTCCCGGACGAGCAACCGAACCCCTCTCGCCCCCGGACACGGACTTCGCTCCCGATGCGGAGCCGGAAGATGAGGAGATCCCGATTGAACTCCTGGAGGACGACGAAGCAGCCGCCGCACCCCGGGAAGCTTGGGAGTTACCCCCCATCTCGGCGCGCGCTGCGCTGCAGCCCGCCGAAGCCCCGGCACGCAAGATCGTTTGGCGGGCGCCCTCCACCGAATTGTTGCGGGAACCGGCCCCGCGCAGCGCCCTCGACGAGCAGGAACTCAAAGAAACCGCGGTCCGCATCAAGAGCAAGTTTGAAGAGTTTAACGTACTCGGCAATGTGGTGCAGATTAATCCCGGCCCGGTGGTTACCACCTTCGAATTCAAGCCGGAAGCGGGCATCAAGTACAGCAAGATGACCAATCTCACGGAGGATCTCTGCCTGGGGCTCCAAGCGGAATCTGTGATGATTGAGCGCATTCCCGGCAAACCCACCGTGGGCATTGAAGTGCCCAATACCCGCCGCGATACCATCGTGCTGCGGCAGATCCTCGAATCGGATGAGTTCCGCAGTTCCCCCTCCCGGCTCACCTTTTGTTTGGGTAAGGATATCCGTGGCCGCATCAAGGTGGCCAGCATGGAGCAGATGCCTCACCTCCTGATTGCCGGATCGACGGGCGCGGGCAAGTCGGTGATGCTGAACGCGTTGATCGTTTCCGTTCTCTACAAGTCCACGCCAGACCAGGTGCGGCTGATCATGGTGGATCCCAAGCAGGTGGAACTGGGAATCTATGAGGGCGTTCCCCATCTGCTGACTCCCGTGATTACCGACCCGAAGAAGGCCAGCGTGGCGCTGGGCAACGCGGTGATTGAGATGGAGCGGCGGCTGCGGCTGCTCGCTTCCTACGGCGTGCGAAACATTGAGCAGTTCAATAAGAAGATGGAGAAGCTGCGGGAGGAATCCTCGCGCTCCATCAACCTTTTCGAGGAAGAGGAGGAAACTCCGGAATCCCTGCCCTATGTGCTGCTGATCATCGACGAACTGGCTGACCTGATGATGCTGGAAGGCCGCAACGTCGAGGCTTCCATTACGCGGCTGGCGCAGATGGCGCGCGCGGTGGGCATCCACTTGGTGGTGGCCACCCAGCGGCCCAGCGTCGATGTGATTACCGGATTGATCAAGGCCAACTTCCCCGCCAGAATGAGTTTCCGCGTGGCCACTCGCGTCGACAGCCGCACCATTCTCGACGTGATGGGCGCAGAGCATCTCCTGGGGAAAGGCGACATGCTCTTTTTGCCTCCGGGTTCCTCGCGTCTGGTGCGAATGCATGGCGCCTTCGTGGAAGAGCAGGAGATCAACAGTCTGGTGAGCTTCTGGAAGAACCAGGCAACCCCCGAATATGACGCCTCCTTCCTGGTGGCGCCAGACGCCGAGCAGGAAGAGGAAGCGGAAGGCGGTGAGGAAGACCCCATGTACCGCGACGCCGTCAATGTCGTTCTGGAGATGGGCAAGGCATCCACCTCCATCCTGCAGCGGCGCTTGCGCCTCGGCTACGGACGGGCTGCCCGCATCCTCGACCAGATGCAACGGGACGGCATTATCGGCCCTCCTGACGGTCCCCGTCCGCGCGACGTGCTTCGACGGCCAGACTGGGCGGATCTTCATCAGTGATCGCTCTGAACTGTCGCGGCATCTGGAATCGCGTCGTTTCCTTTCATCCGGTACTGGCATTCCGGAAACGGCACAAGAAGTGAGCCGGCTTTTCCGCCACTTACGCTGAAAGTGTCATAGTCCGCAATCCTATGCACAACCAACTGATTCTCCAGCGGCTGCTTCCCGCAGCGCTCCTTCTTGCGCTTTTCGCTCTTCCTGCCAGCGCCCAGACGTCCGTGAATGGCTACCTCAAGATCGGAGATTCCGAGTACGAGATGAAGTACATCACGGCGATCCGCGTGCCAAATACACTTCGACCGGAACAGTCTTCCACAAGGCTTTCTTTGAGCGATCTTCCCGTGACAGAAGAGCAGTTGCGCGAGCAACTTGGGCGTGGCTTTCTTCTGAAGAGCAAAGGCGGCTTCCACGGCGTTACCTTCGAAATCGGAGATGAGCGGAGCTACGTTTCGACTGGACCTACTGGAGCTCGGACCATTCCACGATGATAAGCATGTCCGGCACCATGGACGAACTGGAGCTAACCGCCCAAACTCCAGCCCCATAATCGCCGGCCAGGTGAAGAACCTGCGCCAATACGGTTAACCGGGCTCAAGTTCGAACTTTAACACCGGGTTTTCGGCGCTGCTCAAGGATTTGCCTTCGACGCCTAAGGCGGAAATGAAGCAGGGAGCGGCGGCGGCGGAATCTGGAGCCGGTGAAGGTGTATCTCGCCATGCGGCAAGCCATCCGGACCGCCGACATGGCCACCATTAAAAAGCTCGCGCGGTACCCGCAGGACTTCGAGGGTCTCTGCACCAGAGCGAAGTTTGTGAAGATGATGCAGGAAGAGGAACCGCAGGGCATCCAGGTGGAAGTAGCCTCCGAGGCCGGCCTGGCGAAACCGCCACCTTGACCGTTAGCGGCACTCAGGCAGGAAAGCCCATCCGGCGCACCTTCCAAATGGAGAAGAGAAGACGGAAAAGTGAGAGCACGAAGAACGACAACTGGCAGGCGAACTGCAGAATGGCGCTGGCCGAAGCTCCCCGCGTTCAACCGCTAGAGCCGCCAGCGCCCGAAGCCCAACCTCGCGTTCCAGCAGTTCCGGGCGCGTTGATTTCCGCGCCTTGCGCTACCAGGCTACCGGGCGCCCCTGGCCCATCGCGCAACGGCAGACCTTGCACTCCGCTCTGCAGAAACCTCCCGCTCTTGCTGTTGTGTAGCGGCAGTCTCCAGTTAGCCCTGGCTTCCCGTTGGCCGCGCCTCATGCCGCGCGCGGTTTTGCAACTTCTCCGAACCCTTCCTCTGAGGGCCAAAGTGGGTACGCTCTTCCCTCGGTTGCAAGCGAAAACTGGGATTCTTGGGCGGGCAAAATGGGCCATTCACGGATGTTGCAACAATTTCATCTCCGATTTTATCAATGACTTACGCAATCTTGACCTCAAATCGGCGGGAGTTCCCCTCTGATTCTTGGAGCGAAGTGAGTCGCCAGGGCGTGCGGCTAGCTTATTGAGCCGGCGCGTTCGGGAGAGGGTTGCCGGCTCGCGCGATGGGCTTCGGTCTGCCGTTTTGTCTGGACTCCATGTCCGGCGGGCCGCATCCGGAAGCGCTTTCGCCCAAGGACAGAAAAGGAGATGGCATGAAGTATTTTTTCATTCTTGCGTTGCAGTTGTTCCAGGCGATTTTGCTTTGCCGCGCCACTGAAGGCGGCCGAGATGCACATCACACTGCCGGGATCGGGGTTAGAAAAACTGGCGCTCGTTACGGGTGTGGTCGAAGAGGCCTACGAATCGATCGCCGATGGCCTGAGAGAGGATTTCGCGCGGGAGAGCGTCACGCGGCTGGTGGTGGGAATCATCGGACGTGTGGTTGCGGTGTTCAACCGTCTGGGAATCTTCACTACGCTGGCAGCCTGATGAGTCTGGCAGCTCTTGTTGGGCCTGGCCGTGTACCAACAAGTTCCGGCGAGAGCCGGAGAGTGCCTGGCAGTGGCGGTATGGGCGCTGCTGGCTCGCTTCTTTGCGCAAACCCATGCCTCGTTTGCGGTTCATTGTTGTTTCGGCATGACTTGGGTGTTAGGGAATGGGGTGTTTGGGAATGACTGGCATCCTCGCGATGCATTTGGGGGGGATCCTACTTCGGAAGGATCTCCCCCCTTTTTCTTTTTCATTTGAGAAGGAAACTGCACCCTTTGAGATTGGATCTTGTGATTCAATACGAGTCATGTTTCAAGCGAAGCGCGGTCCGGAAGTACACGACGTGGTGGTAATTGGTTCTGGCGCCGGTGGTGGCACCGTCGCGCGGGTGCTGGCGAATAAAGGCGTGAAGGTAACGATG
>JAXHKT010000034.1:0-83434 GCA_034522975.1 Bryobacterales bacterium | reverse complement strand
CGCGTTCTTTGGCTCGCTTCACTCAACTCGCGCAGAATGGATCGGGCCGACACTTCGGAGAAGTCGTTCTGGACCGTTGGCTGGTCACCGGACAGAAATCGGGCTTTAGCCAATGCGCACGTCATAGCCGGACTTAAGCTGAAATGGCCTCTACCAGTTCCCGAAGAACGGAGTCGAGACCGCCCAGCTGCTTTAATGGTAACATTTAGTATCCAGAGGGCTCTGCACGGCTTGGATGTCTCCTTTGAGCACTTGCACGGACGACGGAACGATGTGTAAGTGGTTGCCGTTTGTTTCGAGCTTGTACCTCCCCCGGATAACTCGATCGATTATATGCGTCTACAACCTGTGTTAGAGCCTGAACTGGCGACCTGGGGAAGTGCGGCCGTTTTCGACCGTTTCCAATTCGACGTCCAATTTACCTCCGCGTGGATGAAAAAAGCGACCTCGGTCAGCTTGTTCCGTTGCTACGTCAACGCGGTCACCACTATATAATGAGCGGTGCCTCCTCGAAAGTGATCAGTAGATTGTATTCCTTGGACAACGTTTTCGTAACTGCTTCCAAGGGGCGGACATATTAGACGAAGCTCGCCATATTTTTGAGTCCTTGGAACATGACCATCTGGAGAAAGCCCTTGCCCCCAAGCGAAGCCAACTAGAATGGCAGTGGCTAGAAAAAGACATCGACATTGACAATAGTCTGCTATGATTGCGTTCAGTTAGGATACTCCTTCTCGTTTGGCTCTGCGATGACCATTGTCCTACCGGCAGCGACCCCAGAACAGATGGGTTCACGGGACGGGTCCCGAATCTCAGGCCCAGCTGCGTTCGGCGGAGCGTCCCAATCCTAAGATTGGAGAAACTGATGGCACGGAACTGAAACCCGTGCGACGCCCCCAAAACCCTACGGGTACTGAGGCAAGCTGCAGCCAACTGCCTTTCTACTGGTCTACCCACCATGCACGCCAGAACTCGAGATAGTCGTGGCTACTCGTCCTTCCGAATGACATCCGGATCAGCAACGGAAAACTTGAACGTACTGTCGCTTCATAGAACAGGCCAAGCTCCGAGGGCAGGCCCGGCGCGTCCGATTGGGACGTTGTTTGCAAACATCGAGAGGCTCCAATAGCGCGCCAACGGACCTCGAACTCGGGGTGGTATAGTGCCGGGACCAAGACAACAATTGCGGCAGGGGTATGGATGCGGGCTAGCGCGCCGGCAGCTGCGGCGCGCACGCTGGGGTGGGCCGAGGGACGCAGCCACCTGAAAAGATATCTGGATGCCAGCCCTATCCTCGCTGGGATGAACCCGTTCCAACAGCTCAATGTTTCCCAAGGGATCTAACTGTCCGCGTGAAACGTCTTCGTCGAGTGCCGCAGTACGGTGAGAACCACCAAACGCAACCAGGCCGGTGGTACCGTGCGTTCGCGCGGTCGTGGAAGCACTCCTCGAATAGCCCGGAAACGCCTCCGTGAGATCGGATCTCGTTTGCTGCTGCCGAGCGAGCGACGTGGGCGTGGAAAGAGCCAGCGAGTATTTCGAATCTGCTTGAATTGACGCTAGTGCCTTGATCACCTTCTGCAGAGGCGAGTCGCCGGGGTGTGACGGCAGCAGGGATGGCGGCTCGGCGGATTCGGCCAAAAAGAGCAACTGATGGGGAACGAACATCTGAACCGTGCGCGACCGGGACTAGGTGAAAGGCTCCTCTTCGTCACGAGCTAGGAACATGAGCACACGCCTGTTTTCTGCGGCAGGCTGCATCGGCAACCCGGATAGCTTTGTACAAAACACGAATCGAACCGCTGGCTTCCCGACCTTTAATCGTCTCCTTCAGGAGCACGACGATTGAGCCCGAAGTAGGTCCCTCAGCGTGCAATCTTTGCAGTTGGCCAATGACTATGGTGTACCGACAGGGCTAACAGGGTCAGGTAGCGAGCGGGGATTATCCCGCGATGCCGGCTGGAAGAAAACTTGCTACCAGCGTCGTAAGGATAAACAGGAGCCAGCAATCTCGAATTCATTCTATTTACTCCTATTTAGCTACTTCGTTGGTGACATGATGTTTGCATGGTCTCCATGGTCGATGAACCGTTCGGAGTGCGTGCGCTGCACAACGATGCCATCACCGCCTGGGTTGGTCGAGCCGATCTTGCCAGAACTTGGCTCGCGGATTGGCGAACAGTAATGCTGGGTGGATTGCCGGGTACCGTGGGTGCCGGGTCGCAAGTCTGATTTTGAGTAGGACCGCAGAAGTTTCCAACCTGTGCGCTGATAGTATCTGCCCAAAGGTTAGAGGTCGAACTAGCGCCAGTCCTTCCGCATTGAGTGGCCAATTCGTGCTGCCATTGTTGATGTTTGAAGAGCCCTCGCTGAGCGTGTATCCCTGGAGAAATCCCTGACCGAGGCACAGAACCTTGCGCCATGTAGCGACGAATGGTTACGTAGCCGCCACCAGGCAGAGGGGCGTCCTGGGGGTCCGCGAGTCCTGGCGGTTTGATCAGTAGCTTCGGTCGCTCGATCGCGACGAACAACGGCTCGGACTCAAATCCGCCGTAGCTTGTCTTGACCTGGGCGTTGTAGACCAGGCAGCCGTCGCTTTCACGCAGAGCCGTCAAAGTCGGGCTCGCGCAACTCGTGCATGAGAGCGATGCATACGTCTGACCGCCGCCGGATTGGAGCAAAAGCCAGGCGGGCGTTCCGAAAGCGCCGTTCGCGGCTCCCGCTGCAGTCCGACGCTATTGGCGAAGTTCGTGCCATTGTCAGTCCGGTAGCTGCCTGACTCGCCCGCCATGAAGGTGAGGTACCGATTCGATGAGATATAGTCCGGGTCGAGCCGGTCGGTTGATCGTGGTGCTGGCCGAGTGCGTGGTCAAGGTCGGGGCGGGAATTCCAAACACGTTCCTGTGACGTCTCTGGGCTCGGAATGCCCCGGGCCATGTGGCTGGATAGCCGCCGTGGCGCTCGTCATCCGTGTGCTCACGGGCCCAACCGGCGTCGATGTGGGCCATGAAAAGGTCGTCTGGTTCTGCGCAATGATGGATTCGCCTCCGCCGGAGGCAGGTATAAACAGGATCTTGACACGCAACGTAACGGACCACGTCCCGCCCGGCACAGCAGAAGCTGGCCAAACCGTCGCTTCAGCTTTGACCTCATTGGAACTGATGCGTTGTATCGATGGTTCCCCCCACACCGAAAGGGTGCCGCACTGCGCCTTCGCCGCGGGGTTAAGGATGGCAGCGACACAGAGTATGACAACAATCACTGCCGCCCGGTACGGATAATCGTTCACTTTTTACCTCCGAGAATAAAATCGATGTCGTCGAAAATTTCACACTAGAGATGAAGCTTGCGCAAGGTTAGACCCTGCTGAGTGATTCGGCATTTAGAGGCCTTGTGGCTTTAGATTACCCGCCATCCCAAGCAGGAGTTCTCTCAGATTTCACGGGGGGAAGGGAAACCAAGAAAAAATACGACCATTGCCACAAAGACAGCATTCATCAACACGCTCCTGTCTGAGAATACCCCCCCCCCCCAGGGCAAGTCAAGAGTTATTTGGTTCAAAATCAGAAAAATCGGGTTCCCTTGAGCCTGCCACTCATAGGCCGTCAAGGGCTGTTGCGTGGCCTTTCAAGCCCGGTGGACTTCGTTTCGAGGCTCGGTGGAACTCAGAGGCCACGGGGGAAGCGCGGGTTGGGATATCTTTTCGGGGTGAGCCGCCGCTGGGCTTGCTATTTCGAGGCGTGGCAACTGTCGCAGTCGTTGGGGGCGTTGTGTGCGCCGTGACAGGCCATGCACGATTGCATGGTGTGTTCTACTTCTTTGGTGATCACTTCACGCTGGGATACCGGCCCATGACAGGTTTCGCAGGTGGCGCCGGCCTGGGTGTGGACGCGATGGCTGAAGTATACGTAGTCCGGGATTTTATACACGCGGACCCACGGTAGGGGCTTCTTCTCTTTGGCGGCGGCGGCTAGCTTCTGGATGTGAGGGCTGTCGGCCTTCACGGTCCGGTGACAACCCATGCAGAACGATTCGGCGGGAAAGCGCATGAGCTCGCCGGGGTCTGGGTTGCTGTGGCACGACTTGCATTGCAGGCCCAGGGCAATGTGGGCTTTATGGCTGTAAGGGAGCGGCTGCTGCTGCTCGCCAAGCGCCGGCTGCGTGCCGAACGCGATGGAGAGCAGCAGCAATCCCGCAAGAGTGAAGACCCCGGTTTTCATTTGGGCGTGATGTGGATGAGCGCGCCGGGATTGGCGTCTTCGAGCAACCAGAGCGTGCCATCCGGTGCTTGGGCTACGTCGCGAAGGCGCTTGCCGAGGTCCCAACGCTCGACGGCTTTGGCTCCGCCCTTGCCATCGAATTCAATGCGTACGAGCGCACGGCTGGCCAAGCCGCTCACGAAGCCGCTGCCGTCCCACTGCGGGAAGGCCTTGCTGCCGCGATAGAACATCAGATTGCCGGGAGCGATGACGGGTACCCAATAAAGCACCGGTTTTTTGAACTCGGGCCGTGTATCGTGGCTGGGAATACCCACTTGGTTGTAATTCATGCCGTAGGAAACCACCGGCCAGCCATAGTTGGCGCCCTTCTGGATGAGGTTGAGTTCGTCGCCACCGCGCGGGCCATGCTCCACTTCCCACAATTCCCCGGTAGGCGAAAACGCCAAGCCGTAGGGCGCGCGGACACCGGAGGCCCAGGTTTCGGACGGCGTCAGATTGGGGCCGGTGAACGTATACGTGCTAACGGGCTTTGCGTCCTTGGCCGCATCCGTATCGCGGGGCGGATCAATCAACTGGATGGTGGAAGCGCCATTCTTGCCGTAGTTGGGATTGCCAGGAGCCGGCTTGCCGTCAAGGGTTAGGCGGAGGATCTTGCCGACGGGCTGGTTGGGGTCTTGGGCGGGCGTCATGCGCTGACGATCGCCCACGGACATGAACAGATACTCGCCGTCGGGGGAGAAGGCAATCTGGCCGCCGGCTTGCCCGCCTTTGCCCCTGGGCATTTGCCGCCAAATGACTTCGAAGTTCTCCAATCTGGGCACTCGGCCGAGGTTGAGTTTGGCGCGGGCGAGGGCTTGGCTTCCGCCGTATTCGCCGGGCTCAATGTAGGTGATGTAGATGCTTTGGTCAGTGGCGTAGCGGGGCGAGACGTATACCCCGAGCATGCCGTTTTGCCCCTGCCAATAGACAGGGGGCGTGTTGCCCAAGGGGGCGATCTTCTCCCCCTCGGCCGACACCAGCCAAATGGGGCCAATCTTCTCCGTGACCAGCATGCGACCATCGGGGAGGAAGGCAATTCGCCAAGGAAGGGCGAAGTCCGATACCGCAGTGACGTTAAAGGGAAGCGTCGCTTCCGGTTTCTGGTCGCCGACGTTCACTTGAGCCGGGGCAGACACCGCGGCAAGGATCAACAGGAAGGAAGCAATCACCGATTTCATGCGCATTGACTGTAGGATAACATCCGGCTGGGGGCGGCTTTTCCGGCATCGGAGGATGGACTGTGCGCTGTAGCTGGGAGCGATCCCGGCGCGCTGCACTCGCGTGGGCGCTGTTCAAGGGCAGGCCCGCACCGGAGGATAGAAATACGTGGTTCGAATGGGGTGATCGCACTCGAGCCGATAGAACAGCCGCGGATTGAGATCGATCTGGCGCAGTCGCATGGAGAATACTCCGCTGGCCGTCGCGTTGTGCCGATGCCGCAGTATCAACGTTACGTGGACGACTTCCGTAAGTTGGCGGCCGCCGTGCGCGGAGAAGCTGCGCTGCCAACGTCGCTCGATCACGAATTGGCGGTGCAGGAAACGTTGTTGCGGGCATCCGGGATGATGACCTAGGGCCTACTTAAGAAAAGGGCGGCCCGGATTCACCGGACCGCCCTTGTTGTGATCGCCGCGAGATAGCGGACACGATGCTAGACCGTGCTGGCCACCTGCACGTCGGCTTTGTTCTTGCGAATGGAGGCCTGCGCCGCGGCGAGGCGAGCGATGGGCACGCGGTAAGGCGAGCAGGAGACGTAATCCATGCCCACGTTGTAACAGAAGGCCACGCTGGAGGGTTCACCGCCATGCTCGCCGCAGATGCCCACTTCCAGATCGGGGCGGGCTTCGCGGCCAAGCTTCACGGCCTGCTCAATGAGAAGGCCGACGCCGCCCTGGTCAAGCACGGCAAAGGGGTCGGCGGCGAAAATCTTGAGGTCTTCGTAGTGCTTGGAAAACTTCATGTAATCGTCGCGCGAAATGCCTAGCGTGGTCTGGGTGAGGTCGTTGGTTCCGAAGCTGAAGAACTCGGCTTCCTTGGCCACCTGATCCGCGGTGAGCGCGGCGCGAGGAATTTCGATCATCGTACCCACCAGGTACTTGAGCTTGCCGGTGAGCCCGGCCTTGCCGATCACTTCCTCGGCAACGGCAACCACAAGCGCCTTCTGGTGCTCGAGTTCCTTCACGTTGCCCACCAGCGGGATCATCACTTCCGGAATGACAACCTTGCCCTTCTGGTGAACCTTCACGGCCGCCTCAAAGATCGCGCGAGCCTGCATCTCGGTGATCTCCGGGTAGGTGATCCCCAGACGGCAGCCGCGATGGCCAAGCATCGGATTGAACTCGTGCAGATCTTCCACCCGGTGCAGCAGCTTGGGCAGATAGCTCTTCAGCTCTTTCACTTCGATGCCGTAGGTCTTGGCCATTTCACGCTTTTCTTTGAGATCGGCGTGGGGCAATCTGGTCGAGGTCCACCATTAACTGCTCGCGCTTGGGAAGAGAATTCATGCAGCGGCGGATCGAGTGTACGGATCACCACCGGGTAACCGGCCATGGTGTTGAACAACTGCTCGAAATCCTTGCGCTGCATGGGCAGCAACTTGGCGAGGGCCTTGCGGCGGCTCTTCTCATCGTCGGCGAGGATCATCGCCTGGACGTGCTCCACGCGGCCTTCTTCAAAGAACATGTGCTCCGTGCGGCAAAGGCCGATGCCTTCGGCGCCGAACTCGCGGGCCTTCTTGGCGTCGCGCGGCGTTTCCGCGTTGGTGCGGACGTTGAAGCCGCTGCGGGGTTCGGCCCACCCACACCATGAACTTGGCGAGGAAGCCCGACTTGGTATCGGGGTCCACGGTTGAAGCCCTGGCCAAGGAAAACCTCGCCGGTGTTGCCGTCGATGGAGAGCCAGTCGCCCTCTTTCACGGTAACCGTCTTGCCGTTCGCAGTCGTGGTGAGAACGCCCTTCTTCTCATCCACCTTCAGCGTGCTGGCGCCGACGATGCAAGGCTTGCCCGATGCCGCGTGCGACGACGGCGGCGTGGCTGGTGAGGCCGCCGCACCACTGGTGACGATGCCCTTTGAAACGTCCATGCCATGGATGTCGTCGAGCGAGGTCTTCTTGCGAACCAGGATCAGCGGGAACTTCCGGCCAGATCCACGGCATGGTCCGAATCGAATACCACCTTGCCCACCGCCGCGCCAGGCGAAGCGGCAAGGCCCTTGCCGATGAGGGTGAGGCTTCTTGAGCGAGCTCTTCTCAAGCAGCGGGTGCAGAAGCTGATCGAGTTGATCGGGGTCGACGCGCATCACCGCTTCTTCCTTGGTGATCATCCCCTCTGCGCACATCTCCACCGCAATGCGGACCGCCGCCGGGCCGGTGCGCTTGCCGCTGCGGGTTTGCAGCATGTAAAGCGTGCCTTCCTGCACGGTGAACTCAAAATCCTGCATGTCGCGGTAATACTTTTCGAGGCGGGTGGTGATCTCACGCAAGCTCGTCGTAAGCCTGCGGCAGAATTTCGCGAAGTTGCGCGATGGGCTGCGGGGTGCGGATGCCCGCCACCACGTCTTCGCCCTGCGCGTTCATCAGAAATTCGCCGTAGAACTTGTGCTCGCCGGTGGCCGGGTTGCGCGTGAAGCCGACGCCCGTGCCGGAGGTGTCGCCCATGTTGCCGAACACCATCGCCTGGATGTTCACGGCGGTGCCCATATCGTCGGGCAGCTTGTTCATCTTGCGGTAGTAGATCGCCTTGGGCGTGAAGAAGCTTTCAAAAACAGCGTCGCGGGAGCGGGTGAGCTGCTCCATCGGATCCTGCGGAAACTCGCGGCCGATTTCTTTCTTGAAAAGCTTCTTGTAGTTCTCGACAACCTGCTTGAGGTCGGCTTCGGTGAGGTCGGTATCGAGCTTGGTCTTGGCCTTCTTCTTCTGTTCGTCGAAGATATGGTCGAACTTTTCCATATCGATATGGAAGGCCACTTCTCCGAACATCTGGATAAAGCGGCGGTAGCAATCGTAAGCGAAACGGCCGTTGCCGGTTTTCGCGGCGAGGCCTGCGGTGGTTTCGTCGTTGAGGCCGAGGTTGAGAATGGTGTTCATCATGCCGGGCATGGAGACGCGCGCGCCGGAGCGGACGCTCAACAGCAGCGGATTCTTCTTATCGCCCAGCTTCTGCCCGATCTCGTTTTCGAGCACCTTCAACTTCGCCACCATCTGCTTGTCGACGTCGGCGGGGACTTTCTTGTCGTTCTGAAAATAGAGGTTGCAGACATCGGTGACCACGGTGAATCCGGGCGGCACCGGCATTCCGGCGAGCGCCATTTCGGCCAGCCCCGCTCCCTTGCCACCAAGGGTGTTCTTCATCTTGCCGTCGCCGTCGGTGGTCTTACCGAAGGAATAGACGTATTGCTTCATCGCGTATAAATCTCCTTACTTGAAACGAGCGAACATCTGTCGGTCTACCGACCGAAGTCACCGGGTAACGATCTCGGAGAAGTCGGCGATGGCCGAAAGCTCCGTGAGCAACTGATGTAACAAATCAAGCCGGTTCCGCCTGACGTTTTCGTCGCCGGCGTTGACAAGAACGTGGTCAAAAACGCGTCCACGGGGGGGCGCAGACTGGCGATTGCCTCGAGCGCCCCCCGGTAATCTCCCTCTTCCCGCATGCGCTGGACGCCATCCCGCACGCGCAAAAACTCTTTGTGGAGCGTGCGTTCGGCTTCCTCCACCAGCAGACCGGAATCCACGCCTTCGCCGCCGGCGAACCCGGCCTGCTTCAGGATATTCTTGATCCGCTTGAAGCTGGCCGCAATGGGTTCGAAGTTCTCCGTGGGCCGCACCTCGTGCAGTGCCTGCAGCCGGCTGCCGGTATCTTTCAGATCATGGAAGCCCGCCGCCATCGCGGCGCTCACTTCGTCGTAGGAATAGCCGCGCACGTCGCGGTAGTAATACCGCACGCGGTCCTTGAAAAACTCCAGGAGAGAAGCGTCCTCTCCATAGAACGCCTCCAAGGAGAGGGTAGCCTCGCCCTCAGCCAGAATCCGCACAATGCCCTGCGCGGCGCGGCGCAAGGCAAAGGGGTCGCTTGACCCTTTGGGAATCAGGCCGATGGAAAAACAGCTTGCCAGTGTATCCGCCTTGTCGGCAAGAGACAGCAACTGCCCCAGAAGCGTAGCGGGCAGTTCGCCCTCCATGCTCGTGGGTTTGTATTGATCGTAAATAGCCCTGGCAACCTCTTCCTCTTCGCCTTGATGGCGGGCGTAGAGGCCGCCCACCACACCCTGCAGTTCGGTGAACTCCTTGACGAGTTCAGTGGTGGAGGTCGCACTTGGCAAGCAGCGCCGCGCGATCCGCCGCGGCGGCATCCGCTCCGGCCAAGGGCGCCAGCGCGGCAATGCGTTCCCGGTTGCGGTTGGTCTTCTCCAGATAGTTGCCCAGTTTGGCGTGGAAGGTAACGTGAGAGAGCGATTCCACGCGGTCGGCCAACGTCGCCTTTTGATCGAAATCCCAGAAAAAGCGCGCGTCGTTGAAGCGGGCGCGCAGGACGCGCTCGTTGCCGCTCACCACCATACCGTCGGGGTCGGCGGCAGTGTTCATCACGGCGGCAAAGTGCCGGGGCTAGCGTGCCGTCTTCCCGATGCACGGCGAAATACTTCTGGTGATAGCGCATCACCGTGATGAACACTTCCTCGGGCAACGAGAGATACTCTTTGGCGAAACTGCCCAGGATCGGCGTGGGGAACTCGGTGATGTAGACGAGCGTTTCAAGAAGGCGCGGATCGAGCGAGACCTGCACGCCTTGCTTAGCGGATAGCGCTTCGGCGCCCTCGACGATCCGCCGGCGGCGGTCGTCGGCGGAGACCACGATTTCACTCTCACGCAGCACGCTCTCATGGTCGCCGAAGGTTACGGCAAGGTTGGAATTGCCAAGGCGGCGGTGGCCTTCCGTGCGGTTGCCCGCTCTACAACGCCTTCGATGGCGAAGGGCAACACGGCATCGCCCAGAATCGCCACCAGCCAGCGGATGGGCCGGATGAAACGGCTGGTGCCTTTGCCTGGCCGACACCATGGTCTTGGGGAAGGGAATGGAGAGAATCAAGGAAGGCAGGGCTTCGGCCAGGATCTTTGCCGCTGGCGCGCCTTCGATGCGTTGGGTGAAGGCCAGATATTCGCCCTCGGGTGTGGTCTCGCGCCGCAGCGACGCCACCTCCGTCTGCATCTTCTTCGCGAAGGCGTGGGCGGCGGGGGTGGGCTCGCCATCTCGCTGAAAGCCGCGCTTACGGAGGCCGGAGTCACCACGCTCTCGGTGGTCTCCTGCGCCTCCTGGATGCCCGCGCAACGAGCACCAGACGGCGGGGAGTGGCATCCAGTTGGAGCGCTGCGTGTGCCAGCCGCTCTTTGGCCAGCAGTTCCTCGAAGAGTTTTTCCAAGTGTTCCAGCGCACCTGGAATCATCCAGTCGGGGATTTCTTCGGTTCCGATTTCCAGCAGGAAGGGCAGGATCAGGCGGCCACCTCATTCTGGCTTCCTTCGGGGTTCTTGGCTTCCTTCTGGGCTCTCATCTGATCCTGCTCCATCCAACGTCTTGCTACCCCTACCGCGATCTTCCGCACACGGCGAATCACCGCTACTGGTTCCGTGACGGTGATCGCCCCCGGGCATCCAGCAGGTTGAAGAGGTTCGAGCACTTCAGCACCTGCTCATAGGCGCTCAGCACCGGGAAGCGCTTGCGCTCCGGGTAATCGGGGAAGGCGTCGATCAACCGCTGTGCCTCGCTCTCGTGAATCTCAAACAGCTTCCAGAGCGCCCCGATATCGGCCATCTCGAAGTTGTAGACCGAACTCTGCAATTCGTCGGCGTGGCGCACCGCGCGATAGCTGAAGCCAGGCGTCCAGGTGATGTCGTAGACGCTTTCCACGCCCTGCAGAAAGGCCGTCAACCGTTCAAGGCCGTAGGTCAATTCCGCCGGAATCAGATCGAGATCGAAGCCGCCGCACTGCTGAAAATAAGTGAACTGGGTGATCTCCAGGCCATCCAGCATCACCTGCCAGCCGATGCCCCAGGCGCCCAGGGTGGGCGATTCCCAGTTGTCTTCCTCAAACTTAATATCGTGCTTGGAGAGGTCGATCCCAATCGCTTCGAGGCTCTGGAGGTACAACTCCATGATGTCCGCCGGAGTGGGCTTCAGGATCACCTGAAACTGCATGTGTTTGTAGAGGCGGTTGGGGTTGTCGCCATAGCGCCCGTCGGCGGGCCGGCGGCTGGGCTGGACGTAGGCTACGTTGTAACGGTCGGGCCCCAGCACGCGCAGGAAGGTCTCGGGACACATCGTTCCCGCGCCCACTTCCAGGTCGTAGGTTACCTGGATGATGGAGCCTTTGCCGGCCCAGAATGTCTTCAGGCCGAAAATCAGATCCTGGTAAGAAAAGGGTTGGTGATGAAGCCATGATGAGGTACGCGTAGCGCAGTCTACCCCAAAGCTAAAGCGCCTTCAATCAGAGGCGCCTGTATTACAGCCTTTTCTGCACGTGCAATTGAATCTCGCGGATTAGGAAGGGACGCAGATCCGCGTTCGCCGCCTTCTCCCAGGGCCCTGGCCGCACTGCCTCACCGGGCCGCGTGGCAAACTCCCGCGCCAGCAGGAGCGAATTCCTCGGAAACCTGGGAATTGGGAATGAAGCCCGAGAGCTTCACCGCCCGGGAGAAAGGCAAAGTAGCTGATTGACCGCCAAACAGCTTCTTCTTTCCGCTGTTCCAGGTGGCTGTCAACCGAGAGAATCCAGCCTGCAAAAACGGTCGTCGGCAGCGGCGGGGGGCAGCAGGTCTTCTGAGACTTCAGCAATGAAATCCAGCACAAGTGCCGCGGCATAATTGCCAGCCAGCGAGAACGGCGAGTGAACAATTTTCACACCCGCTCAACGTAACCAGTTCCCGATTTTCACTCTGATAGACCAAGACGAGAGCAGCATAGCCGCTCCAGCCCGGCGCCAAACGGACTCTTCGGTTTGCGGGCGCGTTTGGCCACTCCCCGAAGCTTTCCCTTGTCGCGCGTGAGAAAGCTCACCACCAGATCCGCTTCACCAAACGGGTACGTCCGAAGCGTAATGGCATCCCTGACAATGGCCGCCATAACGGCTTTGCACGCAATTCCCAGCGTAACACAGCGAAGGCCCCAAAAGACGTTGGAAACGCCTCCTTTCCGGCCGGGGATAGGGAAGATTTCATCCGAGTGACTCCGAAGTAGCAGGTGTGGATGGTTTGTCCTTGCCAAAGAGGGTCTGCAACGGAGACAGCTTATTACCCGCCTATACTAAGATCGAAGGATAGGGATGGGGAAGGGATACAATTGCCGCTTTTGCGCGCCCGTTCCATGAATCCGCTACGGAAACAACGACGACGTACCGGCCGAAGCGCGACGGCGGCGATGCTCTTCGTTCTGGCTGCCTGGGGCGGCTGCGATCGCGCGTCCACTGCCAAAGAGCCGCTTCCGGAGGTGAACGTCAGTTCCTTCCTCCCCGCGATTCGTCAGCAGATCGGCGATGCACTGCTTGCGGCGAGAGAGAATCCGGATGACGCCGATATCGTCGGGCGTCTGGGTATGTCTCTCCACGCGCACGAGCAATACGTGGCGGCGGAGAGCGCTTATAAGCGTGCCGAAGCGCTTGCCCCCCAAGTGTTCGCTTGGCCCTATTACCTCGCCATGGTGCAGCAGACCAGGGGCGAAGCCGATGCCGCGCTCGTCAGCGTCGCCCGCGCGCTTTCGATCGATGCGAACCACGCCCCCGCTCTGCACCTCAAGGCGGAGCTGTTGATTGCGAAAACGCGTTGGGACGACGCCAAGCCGCTGGTCGAAAGCATCCTCGCAGCGAACCCCGTGCAGGCCCGCGCTCACTACACGATGGGGCTGGTCCAGCAGGGGCTTGCCCAGCCGGAAGCGGCGATTGAGAGCTTTGAGAAAGCCTGCGAATTCTTCCCCGAACTTTGGCGCCGCCCACTTTGCCGCGGCCGGAGTTTACCGCCAGCGGGGAGACCGCAATCAGGTAGCCCGGCACCTGCGCGCCTACGAGCTTTACAAGGGCTTCGACGCGCCGGTCGAAGATCCTCTTTGGGAGAAGGTGGCCGATCTGAACATGGGTTGGTTGGCGCACTTGCGCCGGGCGATCTATTTTGAGTCGACGGGCGATCTGGCCAGCGCCGCCGCGGCCAATGAGAAGGCTTTGGAACTGGACCCCGCGCTGGTGCAGGCGCATGTGAATCTCGTCTCACTCTACGGGCGCATGGGCGATGCGGCCAAGGCCGAGCAGCACTTTCGCGACGGGCTCGCGCTCAACCCGAATCGCGACGATCTCTATTACAACCACGGCGTGCTTTTGTTTGAGCTGCGCCGGGTGAGAGCCGCGAAGATCGCCTTCGAACGGGCGCTGGCGATCAATCCGTACAACGGCAAAGCGCAGACCAACGTGGGCTACATCCTGCAAACGGAGGGTCGCCTGCAGGAATCGAAAGCGATGCTCGAAAAGGCCGTGCAGAACGTGCCCGACTCTCGTGTGGCGCACTTTCATCTGGCGCGCGTGCTGATCCATTTCAATCGCCTGGCTGAAGGCATCCAGCACCTTGAAAAAACGCTCAGCCCGGAAGACGGGGAGACCCCCACCTATCTCTATGCGCTGGCCGCCGCCTATGCGCGCGCCCGGCGGACTGACCAGGCTCTTCGTTACGCCTACCGCGCCCGCGATCTGGCTTCGGCCCACAAGCAATCGCAACTGCTGGTTTCGATTGGGCGGGATATCCGCAAGATGGAGCAGGCCCGGCGATGACGCTGTACCGTAAATTCTTGCTCCCTTCGCTGGCTGTGGCCGGTATAGGTTTGAGCTGCATCGTGTCAGGCGGGTGCCGCTCAACGGAGCAGCCCACAGCGGAAGAAAGCATTGGGACGACGGTGCCGGAGGAGCGTGCCTTGTTTCGCGAAGCCGCCGAAGCCACGGGCTTGCGCTTCCGCCATTTCACCGGGTCAACCGGCAGGTTCTATATGCCCGAGATCATGGGGGCGGGCGTCGCCGTATTCGACTACGATAACGACGGCGATCTGGATGTCTTTTTGCCGCAAGGCGCGATGCTCGACGCAAGTGTTCCGCCGGCCTCTTCGGCTTTCCCGCCGGAACCTGGCCAGAAGCGCGGCCACCGGTTCTTTCGCAATGAGTTGCTTCCTTCCGGAGCGTTGCGCTTTACCGACGTCACCGAACAGGCCGGGCTGGGGCAAGGGGGCTACGGCATGGGGGCGGCCGTGGGCGATTACGATAACGATGGCTTCCTCGATCTCTACGTCACGCAGTTCGGCTCGAACATTCTCTATCGCAATCTCGGCGATGGCCGCTTCGAAGACGTCACCCGGCGCGCTGGCGTCGACGACCCTCGCTGGTCGACGAGCGCTACCTTCGCCGACTACGACCGCGACGGCGACCTCGACCTCTTCGTGCTCAACTATCTGAACTTCACCGTCCGCGGTCACAAGAACTGCCAGGCGCCCACGGGCGAGCCCGACTACTGTACTCCCAAAGCGTACGAGCCGGTGACGGCAACCCTTTTCCGCAATGAAGGGGATGGGCGCTTTGTGGATGTCACTGCCGTGGCGGGCCTTGACCGCACACGCGGCCCCGGCCTGGGCGTCACCGCTACGGACCTCAACGGCGACGGTTGGCTGGATTTCTATGTCGCCAACGATGGCATGGCCAACCTGCTGTGGATCAACCAGAAGAATGGCCGGTTTATCGAAGCCGGCCTGGAATATGGCGCTGCCTATAGTGAGGACGGCATTGCGCGCGCCGGGATGGGCGTCGCCGCTGGCGATATGGATCGCGACGGAGACGACGACCTCTTTGTGGTGAACCTCGCCTTGGAGGGATCCACGCTGTATCGTAACGACGGCGAGCGCGGCTTTGTGGATATCACCCGCAAGGTGGAACTTGCCGAAATCACCTATCCAGTTACGGGCTTTGGCACCGACTGGTTTGATGCCGACAACGATGGCGACCTTGACCTGTTTATCGCCAACGGTGCGGTGACACGCGAAGAAGCGCAGCGCGGCCAGCCTTACCCATTCCTCCAGCGCAATCTGCTCATCCGCAATGAGTGGCACGGGCAGCGCTTTGTGAACGCCACGCCGGAAGGCGGCGAAGCGCTGGCCCTGAATGAAGTGAGCCGAGGCGCGGCGTTCGGCGACATGGATCTCGACGGCGACGTCGATATCGTGGTCTCGAACAACAACGGCCCGGCACGGCTGCTGCTCAATCAGACAGTGGAGCTTGGCGGACCGAAAGCCGTCCGGCACTGCGCTTGCTGAGGCAGCGTCGAGAACCGTTTCGGCCTGGGCGCCCGTCTCCGCGTGGAACGCAATGGCGAACTGCTGCTGGCCCGCACGATGCACACGGATTCTTCTTATTGCAGCGCTTCGGACGCTGCCCTCTGGCTGCCCCTCTCCTTCTTCGAGGACGGCCCCATTCAGGTGAACGTCGAATGGCTGCGAGGCGAAGCGGATACGTTCGTCATTGAGCGCCCAGGCACCAGCGGTGCAACGGTGCAACCGATCATCCTCACCCAAGGCAACCGGCAATTGAAGCGATAGCGGACGCGATCAAGCGGCCTCGTCGCCCGCGCATGCTACGCTGGAAGCACTTGGGCCCGTAGCTCAGTTGGATAGAGCATCTGCCTTCTAAGCAGAGGGTCGCGTGTTCGAGTCACGCCGGGCCTACCAGACCTCTCCTATTCGCCTCCCAATCCTCCTTTGGCCGCCAATGCCATGCGTGCTGCCAGATGATCCGGGCTGCTCTCGACGGCTTTGGTGAAGGCTGCCTTGGCCTCCGCTTTCCGGTCCAATCCAAGCCGCGCGAGGCCCGTTAGGTAGTAGGCGCTAGCGGTACGTAGGCGCGGGCTCACGCGTTCTTCGCGACGGGCTGCCGCGTTCGCCGGGGCGGCGGCGGGGGTCTTCAGCGATTGTTGCCCGAATGCCAGCAGTGCTTCGAATTTCTGCTTGGCTTCGGTGTCTTTTCCCAACTTCCTTAGCGCGAGCGCCTGGTAGTAGGCTTGGTCGTTCAGCCTGGTTGCGACATCGTTCTGCCCGGCCCGGCGTCTCCCTCTCGCCTCGGGCGTCAAGAGGCGCGCTCAAAGGCCGCTCTTTGCTTCTTGCGATCTGCCCAGGCCTTGGAGCGCGATTCCCGTCCAGTAGTCGAGTTCCGCCGCGCTGATCGGCGGCTTCAAGGCTGCCTACGGGAAGATTATCCAGGGTTGTTCCGGCGGCGCGCAGGTCGACGAGCGCTTCCGTTAAGCGCTTCGCCGCCAGGATGCTGTTGGGCTCGCATCACGTGGGCGTTGGCCCAGTGTTCCACCACGTTCAGGTTTCCCCCTTCAGCCACCGCGAAGGTGCGATCTGCTCGATTGCGCGGATCGCTTCGTCAAAGCGGCCGCTGGCCACTTGCAACGCGATCATCCGGTTCATTGCGTCGTCTCGTTGGGCCACCACCGCCTAGTTCTTTTCAAATGGCGGCAGGCGTTTCCAATGGGGTGTTCCGGCCAGTTCGTAGAGCTCGTCCAACTCGGCGAAGTGCAGCGGATAGGCTGGCTTTGCGGCCACCGCCCTTTCGAGCGATCCAATCGCTTTAGCGAGATCCGAACCGAACGGCAGGTGCATGCAGGCTACGGCGAGATTGCGATGGCAAATCGCGAAGCCGGGAACGAGCGCGGCCGAACCTTCCCATTGCCGAATGGCTTCGGCGGGCTGTGAGTCATAGAGCACATTACCCAGGTAGTAGTGGGCTCGCGCATCGCGTGGATTGGCGCGAGTGGCCTGCCGCAGAACCTCGATGGCCTCAGGCTGGAAAGGGACAGCATAGCTCCGCGGGATCGCCATTCGCTGCGTTGTAGTGCCTGGCGGCGTTCTCTTTTTGACCCAGCTTACCGGCGAAATAGCCAAGGTCAGTAGTGGAGCTATCGGATGCACGCGCGGTTTCTCCGGGGCGGCATCCAAGGCGAAGCGTCAGCACCGCAATGCCATGCTGCCATCGGCCTTCCCGCAGATATCGTCAGCCGTTGCCTGCGCCGTCGCCGGATGCTCGATCATCGCCGTCGTGAGCGCTTTCGCCGAAGAGGCATCCTTGAGATTCAGATACCGCTCCGCCATCGCCCTCACGTCCAAGGGGTCCGCCTTCAGGGAAGCGGAGAGCGCCTGCAGCGCTTCTTCGCGCTGCCCAAGTTGCCGCAGCAACGCCGCTTTCAGATTCTGCGCGCGCGAGGTGCAGCGCGTTCTTCTCGATCGCCTGTTGGCACGTGCCCCGACGCTCCGTTGCGGGATTTCCGCGAGTGCTGGAAATCTGTGCGAGAGCGTAGTGCGCCGCGCCTTTCCGGCCCTGGTTCCACGTCGCTTTGTTCAGAAGCTTCGCGGCTGCTTCCTCCGGCTTGCCCGCCGCCTGTAACGTCACGCCGAGATCGTAGATCGCTTCCCCATCTTTCGGGCTGGTGTGGTCTTTCGTCGCGCGCTCGACGGCCTTCTCGCCGATATTGCTTCGGCTACCACGCCTAGCGCGCTGCGAGCAAGCCGCGACGCCCCGTGCCATCTTCACTGGCATCGGCCGGGGTCGCGCCGTTAACGCTTCGTTCCGACCGTTTAACGAATTTACGTTGGGGCTGTGGAACTGCCGCGCCCGTTTGCCGATAGGAAGATAAAAAAAACAAAAAAAACCTCCGCCGGCGCCGGTGGAGGCGGCGCCACTTGGCGGCCTCTTTTCCGGCTTTTGCAAGCGAATCGGGCTGTATGAAATCAGCTCTTTCTCCTCCACCCGCAACAAGGCCACCACGTCGTGTTCATCCGTCCCCGCGGGCAGGGCCACCGTTTCGACAAAGGGCTTGCCAGGGCTGATGGCCACCGTTTTTCAAACGGCGTGGCCGCCCGGCTTTGACCAGCACTTTCGCCGAAGTGGGCGGAAGTGGTGTAGAAGCCCACCTTGGCGCGCCGCCGAATTGGGGATTCACGGCCGCATCCACGTTAGCGTTCTTTACCCCGCCGATCTCGCGGAAGGGATACCAATTGGTGGAAAACGAGCGTGTCTTCATCAGGCGCCAGCCAACTGTAATCCGGCTGATTGTCGGAATAGGCGCCCACCATAGTTCGATGTAGGGTCCATCGTCGTCGGTGAGGATGCCGTCCTATCGCCTTCCGCTGGGTCCGTTTCCCCAGGTCCAGGACTTCTGCCGGGTTGCCGATGTAATCGTGGCCCCGCTTCATCGTTCCCGCCTTTTTGCCGTTGGTCATCACCGGCCTGCAAGAGCGTCCTCGTAATTCCAGGCAAAAACGGAGTTGGCGGAGATGTGAGTTCCTGTACCAGCTAATGTCTACGCCTTTTTAAAAGTCCGCACAGCCGTCGTTGCCTCGGCGATCGGCGAATCCCAAACTCGCACTTCGCATCATGAAACGCCGAACTGCGTGCTGGGCGAAAGATTACCCTGGTAACTCTACCCGTTGCGTGGACCGCAGCGGTTGGCAAAGGCTAGCATCGTATCGCTTCCGGCGTGCGGTTAACGATGCGGAAGGAGGTTTAGAGAGTACAAGAAGGAACCAGGCCGCAGCGTATAACCTACCGCCCATCGCTTGATCGCGCAATTGCCAGTTCTCGACCCATACCGTCTTCGCCCCGTCGCTGCCTTCCTCCGGCTTGTCCTGCACGGGAATGAAGGTGCTGGCGCGGTGATGGTGCGGGATGTTCCATTCGATGCCGCCTGAAATCCACGCGCCGATCAGCCCGATCAGCGCCGGCTTGATGACGTGCTGGCGGCGGTAAATGAAGTGGTAATTGTTGGTCTTGCTGATGCCCTGAACCAGACGCCCGCCAATTTCCGGCAGCACCGCGATCCGCAGATACTCGTTCTCCAGATAAATAATGATGTAGCTCTTCTCCACCTTTTTTGCCGGTGAGCGTGTCGTACATCGGGTAAGGGTATACCGGCCCCTGCGCGCCTTGGGACTGACGCCCGTGGAAGAACATCAGAATTAGCTCCGGCTCCACCACCCGATGTGATGACGGCGCCATTACCGTTATCCCGCATGGTTACCGCCACAGCCTCCGCGGCTGCGGCTTCGCGGGCGACTCCCGCCAACAGAAACAGACCCGAACGAGAAAATGCAAGCAAGGACTACGCATCGCCATCCACTTCCTCCGTACCCGGCATTTGCCGAATTTCACACCCCGGCGTGGTGATTTTGAACGCCGAAGGGCTACTTTGCCGCGATGCTGCCGGGAAGGTGAGAAACGGTGGTTCGTACGGCGGAACTCCAATAGGGGCGACAATGGAAGGTAGCCAAAGCAACCTGAATGAAACCGAGACTGGCCGACCCGACCGGTACGCCGACAATCAGCCCAGCCCGAAGCCATGCCGATGAAGCTCCACGCAGAGCGTCCGCGGGGGGCGCGCCCAATGCCGGAGACCAGCCGCGGCAGGAGCCGGCGGGAGGCGCACACGTTGGCCAAACCGGGCCGCGACCCGATGGCGCCAAACCTCCCGGCAAAGCCAAGCCGGCGCCCAGGACCGGCGCTGCCGATCGCGCTGGTGCCGAGCGGCCCCCGCATTCGCAGGGCTATCGAAAAGGCCCCGGCGAAGGCAGGACCTACTGCGGAAAGCCGCCCCTCAAGGTCTCGCGACGGAGGCAACGAACGATGCGGGGAACGCGGTGGGCGGCGTGGCGGCCAGCGCGGCGGCGAGGCGCGGCGACGAACGAGGCGGGTATCGCGGCAGCCGGACGGGCCACGGAGCGACGAGCATCGCGCAGCGGGCCGCGCTCCTCGTCCTTACTCCACCTCCAACCCCCGGCAAGGCGCCAGATGGTACGGAGTGGGAAAGCCCCGTGACGACGCGCGTCAAGAGGGCCGCCCAAATGACGGCGAATCCCGCGCCCCGCGCGGCGCATCCGGCCCTCGATCAAGCGATGCGCCCCGCCCCGCAAGCGGAAGAAAGCCGTTCGGTCCCGGTGAGAAAGTTCCATTCAAACCGCACACGCCGGCCGGCGGCCCGCGCAAGAGTTACTTCAAGCCCGGAGCGGACAAGGGGAGGCCGGCAGGCCGGCGCGCCCCGCGCCGAGGGCGGCGATCGCGGTGCCGCGCGTAGGCCCTATGGCGCGGGCTGCGCCTCCCGGCAGGAGCGATTCCCGTTCTTATTCGAAATCCCCGGAACGCCGCCCGCAAGGCCCGCCGCCGACCGGGTTCGAAAACCGTGCAACGCGACGAGGATAGCGAAGGGGCCACGCGGAGACGCTTGACCGCGTGCTCTCCCGCGCGGATGTTGGCTCTACGTTCCGTGGCTGCCGAGTCGATCCGCGAAGGGCGCGTGCGCCTCAACGGCAAACCTGTCCGCGACCCCGATGTCTGGGTGGACCCCGAGAACGATCGCGTCACCCTCGACGGGCGATTGCTTCGGCCCCGGGACCGTCTCTATATGCTTCTCTACAAGCCTCGCGGCTATCTCTGCACCCGCGAGGATCCCGAAGGCACCGCCACCATCTACGATCTGATCATCGACGTGAAATCGTGGATGTTAATGTCGGCCGCCTTGACCGGGATACGAGCGGATTGTGATTTTACAACGATCGGATCTGGCGGTGGTCCCCGGTTGTTAGGCCTCCTGGTGAAGTCCTCCACGCGTTGGACGACGAGGAGTTGCAGCGCCTGCGCGACGGATTTGCGCCCCCGCGCCGGCGGAATCGTGGGGATGCGGATCCCGGTCTGTTGCGATGCCCAGCGGTTAGGTGCGGCGCATGCTGGAAGCGGTGGAATTGAAGGTGCTAAGCTGGTGCGCACGCACATGGGACCCATCTTCATCGGCAGCCTGCAAATCGGCCAATACCGCCCGCTCGATGCCGACGATATGAAGAACCTCAAGCGCTGGCCGAAGGGCCGCCGCGCGAATGATGCCGACGCGCCGCGCCGTCCCCGTTGGCCAGCGGATGTTCAGCCGGGAGGTCGGCGAGGCGTGGTGATCGCGAGCTTGACCCGGTAATTGGCCATAGCAGGCGGTGAAGATCGTAACTCAAGCGCGCAGGACTTTGAGCAGAGCCCCGACCGGATCCACTTGGCTTTCGTCGTGAGTTGGTGCCGTTTTTTGGACGCCGGCGTTTCGAAGGCCCGGTGGGCGCGGGTTCCCGCGGATCGGCGCACGTCGATGTTCGCACCTTGTTCGGCAACGGTGCGGGCCACCGTGGTCAAGGCCCTGACGGTTGCGCGCCATCTCCCTCGTGGGGTAGGATTCGTTGCGCGTGTTCGTGCCCCGCGTGGCCTGCGGGCTCGCGGGCGCCGCGGGCGAGGCACCGATTCGCGGCCTTCGCGCCATTACAGAGCGCGCGGTCATTTCGTCGACGGCGCCGTCCCTGGTCGAAAGGTCGAACATAGGAGCCGGTTGGGATCTTCGAATTGAAAGCGAAGCACGGCGGCGCCTTGCGTGTGTTGCGAAAGGCGTCGGCCAGCAGGATGTTCTCGCCCATGCCGGCCAGCACGCGCCAGTGGCCTGCGCAGACCGACCTGGACCGTGGCTCCGACAGCGATCAGCTCAAACGCACGCTCCTGGGTCCGTAAGCGGAGCGAAGGCTCGCCTCGCAATCGCGCCAGATAAAGTTCATAGTGTTCGCGAATCTACGGCAAGCCAGAAAGATGCGCAGGTAGGCAAACCAGAGCCCTCCAGGAACTCACGCTGCTGCTGCGTGAAATCGTCGGTGGGGTGGACGCGTTGCGAGCCAGCACGTACTTCAAGCGTCACTTGGGCCACGCGGTAGGCACTCCACAATTGATCCATCCGCCAGGGCGTCAGCGCTCGGGATAAACGCCGCGAATGTTCCGCGTAGGTCACCAGCGTGAGGCGCCGCAGCATCGGCAGGGTATCCATGATCGAGGCGATCTCCTGGCCCGTGGTGGGGTCCGATCGATCGCGGGTACGCCGGCGCCGAGGAGAGCAGCAGATGATGGCCGATAACTTCTCAATCGCTTGGCGTCGCGCGGGGGTCGCCAATGCCACGCAGTGCCCGGGCGGCGGAGTTTTCGCGACCGTTCCGCGTGCCCCTCCACGCCATCCTTCTTGCCGATATCGTGGAAGATAAGCGCGAAGATCAGCAGCGCCTGCGATTGGGTTTGTTCAGCGAGATCCAGCATGCGCGGGTCGCAGGTCCTTTTTCCCGCGTGCGAGTTCACACAGGCCGTCCCGATCCGGACGAGAATGCTCTTCGTCCACGGTATTCCTCGGTGGTAGAATACGCACACCAGCAGCGATATTGGATATCCTTCCGGATCTGGAAAGAGCGCCGCCAGGAAGCCCGTTCGTTCCATCGCTCGCACGGCCACATTGCGGCGAACGGTCCTTTGAGAGTCTCCCAGAGCGCGGGCGGATTTGGTGCTTGCGCCGAGCAGGGACCAGGCTGCACGAGAAGGACACCACCCGTTCCGCCGGTATCTTCGCACCAGTTGCAGGCCATGCCGCCGACGAAGGCGAAGAGCCAGGAACCAGCGCTTCCTCGCGTTTGAGAGTGTTGGCAACTTGGCCAAAGACGCCGGTTTGCGGTTGACGGGGAATTCGCTGTTGCTGAGCAGGTTCCGCCGGCTCTACGATTCCTGTTCATCAGAGCGGAGGTGCTGGCGCTGAAACGCTCCATCCATGATTAGATTTCACCAGACTTGATGACCCGCAAGATGAGATCGTACTTACTCTCCACTGGGCGGCGTCGTGGCCGTGGCGGCCAATCAATTCCAGCCACTCCTCCTGGGGGTCCGATGGCAGGGTGTTCTGATTGCGCTGTTCTTCAAAATGCAGAAAGCAGCGGATGGCGGAAGAAATGGGCCATCGCTTCCCGCTCAAACTGCAGCCAGCGCCCCGGCTGGCTCCAGAAAGGGATTTCGTTCTTTTTGAGCGAAAAGCCAGCGGATGGAATGGAGGTCTGCCGCGACCCGCAGGGGCCATCCTTCAGGTCGGGCTCCAGATGGTCTGATAGTATGCTGAAAGAGCCGCCAGCAGCGCTCGATGAGATAGAAAAGCCGCGCCCGCGATGCGGTCCCGCTTCTCGCGAAGCAATTGGCCCGGGCCTTCTCAAACTCCGCGACAAGGGCTTGCCCGCCCGAGAGGGGGCGGGCATCGATGAGGCTCGAATGAGCTAATGCTATCGGCTCAAAAACGGGTTACCTCGCGCAGACTGCGAAAACAAGTAGAAGGGTTCCAGGCCCAGATCCCAAAGCGTTTGCGTCACCGGGCGGACGACAGCACGCAGCGCCTCAGGGCTGGCCTCCGGCGGATGCACGAAGACCAGATCGATATCGGAAAAGGGGAACAGTTCCGCGCGCCCCAAACCCACCGCAGGAGAGCAGCCCGCGAACGGGGGACGAAACCCCGCCTTCCAAGGCGGACGCTTCCGGGCTGGCCTCTCGATAGACATCAATGACTTCCTCTTCGACAAGGCGGAGGATCTCCGGGGATGCAGATTTGTGCCTGGCTGGCCGCTCGCGACAGGTTTTACGAAACTCTGGACGGGGAGATCTGCATCCGGGAGATCTCCCGCCTCGTCGAAGAGCAAGTCATTGATGTCTATCGAGAGGCCAGCCCGGAAGCGTCCGCCTTGGAAGGCGGAGTTTCGTCCCCCGTCGCGCTGCTCTCCTGCGGCGGGTTTGGGCGCGCGGAACTGTTCCCCTTTTCCGATATCGATCTGGTCTTCGTGCATCCGCCGGAGGCCAGCCCTGAGGCGCTGCGTGCTGTCGTCCGCCCGGTGACGCAAACGCTTTGGGATCTGGGCCTGGAACCCTCCCACTCGGTTCGCAGTCTGCGCGAGGTAGCCCGTTTTCAGGCCGACAACACCGAGCTTTATTTGAGCCTCATCGATGCCCGCCCCCTCTCGGGCGGGCAAGCCCTTGTCGCGGAGTTTGAGAAGGCCCGGGCGCAATTGCTTCGCGAGAAGCGGGACCGCATCGCGGCGCGGCTTTTCGATCTCATCGATGGCCGCTGGCGGCTCTTTCAGCACACCATCCACCATCTGGAGCCCGACCTGAAGGATGGCCCCGGCGGGTTGCGAGACCTCCATTCCATCCGCTGGCTTTCGCTCCTTAAGAACGAAATCCCTTTCTGGAGCGAGCCGGGGCGCTGGCTGCAGTTTGAGCGGGAAGCGATGGCCCATTTCTCCGCCATCCGCTGCTTTCTGCATTTTGAAGAACAGCGCAATCAGAACACCCTGCGATTTGACCCCCAGGAGGAGTGGCTGGAATTGATTGGCCGCCACGGCCACGACGCCGCCCAGTGGAGTAGTAAGCACTACCGCATCTCGCGGACGATCTACCGCGAAATCGAACGATGGATGGAGCGTTTCAGCGCCAGCACCTCCGCTCTGATGACAGGCATCGAGAGCTGGCGGAACCGGCTCAGCAACAGCGAATTCTCCGTCAACCGCAACCGCGTCTTTGCCAAGTTGCCGAACACTCTCGAACGCGAGGAAGCGCTGGTTTGGAGGCTCTTCGCCTTCGTCGGGCGGCATGGCCTGGAACTGGGCGCCGATACCGCGGAACGGGTGGGGCGCTTTCTGGCGCAGCCTGGTCTCTCGCTCGGCGCAAACACCGAAATCCGCCCCGCGCTCTGGGAGATTCTCGAAGGACCGTTCGCCAATGTGGCCGTGCGAGCGATGGAACGCACGGGCTTCCTGGCGGCGCTCTTTCCAGATTGGAAGGATATCGATTCGCTGCTGGTGCGCGATTTCTACCACCGCTATACCGTGGATGAGCACACCCTCGTTTGCATTGATGGCCTGTGTGAACTGGCACGCGGAAAAAAGGACCTTGACCCGCGCATGCTGGATCTCGCCGAGCAAACCCAATCGCAGGCGCTGCTGATCTTCGCGCTTATCTTCCACGATATCGGCAAGAAGGATGGCGTGGAGGGGCACGCGGAACGGTCGCGAAAACTCGCCGCCCGGGCACTGCGTGGCATTGGCGCTGACCCGCGCGACGCCGAAGCGATTGAGAAGTTGATCGGCCATCATCTGCTGCTCTCCTCGGCGATGCGTACCCGCGATCTATCGGACCCCACCACGGGCCAGGAGATCGCCTCGATCATGGATACCCTGCCCATGCTGCGGCGCCTCACGCTGGTGACCTACGCGGACATTCGCGGCGTTTATCCCGGCGCGCTGACGCCCTGGCGGATGGATCAATTGTGGAGTGCCTACCGCGTGGCCCAAGTGACGCTTGAAGACCGCGTGGCTCGCGAACGCGTCCACCCCACCGACGATTTCACGCAGCAGCAGCGTGAGTTCCTGGAGGGTTTCTCTACCCGCTACCTGCGCATCTTTCTGGCTGCGCAGATTCGCGAACACTATGAACTTTATCTGGCGCGATTGCGAGGCGAGCCTTCGCTCCGCTTACGGACCCAGGAGCGTGCGTTTGAGCTGATCGCTGTCGGAGCCGACGGTCCAGGTCTGTTTGCCGAGGCCACTGGCGTGCTGGCCGGCATGGGCCAGAACATCCTGCTGGCCGACGCCTTTCGCAACACGCAAGGCGCCGCCGTGCTTCGCTTTCAATTCGAAGATCCCAGCCGGTCTCTGACGTTGAACCCGTCTGACCAGGATGCGCTGGTCGAGCGTATGGACCGCGTGCTTCGCAATGGCGCGAAGGCCGCCGATGTCGTGCCTCGCCGCGGCGCCCCGCGCAGCCCGCGAGGTCCACGGCGGGTGGAGCCGTATGTTTACACGCGCAACGATGTATCCCCTACCCTGACGATGGTGGAGATCGGCGCGCCAGACCGTCAGGGCCTTCTCTACGACGTGGCCCGCACCGTTGCCGAACAAGGTGCGAACATCGATGTGCTGATCGTGGAAACCCGCGCCCACCGGGCCTTCGACACACTCTACGTCCAGAAGAACGGCACCGAACTCGACGACGAAAGCCAAGCGGAACTTGTCGGGGCTCTGCTCAAAGTCCTGCGCGCTTGAGTTACGATCTTCACCGCCGCCACGGCCAATTACCGGGGTCTAATCGTCTTCGCGATCGGACCAGCGCTCGCTCGATTCCTCCCTGGTCTGATACATCCGCTGTTTGGCCGAACTGGTCTTGCCGCCGGACGGCTTTGGCGGCGCGCCTTCGGCACTCTCATTCGCCGCGGCGGCCCCTTCGGCCAGCGTCTTGAGGTTCTTCACTTCGTCGGCATCGAGCGGGCGGTATTGGCCGATTTGCAGGCTGCCGATGGAGATGGGTCCGATGTGCGTGCGCACCAGCTTCAGTACTTTGGAATCCACCGCTTCCAGCATGCGCCGCACCTGACGGTTGCGGCCTTCGCGAATCGTGATAGCGAGATGGGTGTACTTCTCGCTATCCCGCAAACGGATGACTTCCGCCGGCTGCGTGGGGCCGTCGCTCAACTCGACTCCGTCGCGCAGGCGCTGCAACTGCTCGTCGTCCAGACGCGTGGAGGACTTCACCAGGTAGGTCTTGGAGATCTTGTAGACCGGGTTGGTGAGCAACTCGCCAAGATCCGTATCGTTGGTGAGAATCAGCAATCCGCTCGTATCCTGGTCAAGGCGGCCGACATTGAACATCCACGATTTCACGTCGATGATCAGATCGTAGATGGTGGGGCGGCCTTCGGGATCCTCGCGGGTGCAGAGATAGCCGCGAGGCTTGTAGAGAAGCATATAGAGACGGTCCCGGGGCCGAAGCAATCGCCCGTCGAGGGTGACGCGATCGTTCTCGGGGTCCACCCAGACATCGGGGTCGCGGACAGGTTTGCCGTTGAGGCGCACGCGCCCTTCGCGGATCCACTCGGCAGCCACGGTACGAGAGCCAACACCCGCGCGGGAGAGCACGCGGTCAAGCGTCTTGCGCGTGGCCCCTTCGCTATCCTCGTCGCGTTGCACGGTTTTCGAACCGGTCGGCGGCGGGCCTTGCGGGCGGCGTTCCGGGGATTTCGAATAAGAACGGGAATCGCTCCTGCCGGGAGGCGCAGCCGCGCCATAGGGCCTACGCGCGGCACCGCGATCGCCGCCCTCGGCGCGGGGCGCGCCGGCCTCCGGCCTCCCCTTGTCCGCTCCGGGCTTGAAGTAACTCTTGCGCGGGCCGCCGGCCGGCGTGTGCGGTTTGAATGGAACTTTCTCACCGGGACCGAACGGCTTTCTTCCGCTTGCGGGGCGGGGCGCATCGCTTGATCGAGTGCCGGATGCGCCGCGCGGGGCGCGGGATTCGCCGTCATTGGGGCGGCCCTCTCGACGCGCGCCGTCACGGGGCTTTTCCACTCCGTACGATCTGGCGCCTTGCCGGGGGTTGGAGGTGGAGTAAGGACGAGGAGCGCGGCCGCCGCGCGATTCGTCGCTCCGTGGCCCGTCCGGGCCGCCGCGATACCCGCCTCGTTCGTTGCTGCGCTCGCCGCCGCGCTGGCCGCCACGCTGATCACCGCGTTCCCCGGAGCGTTCGTTGCCTCCGTCGCGAGACCTTGAGGGGCGGTTCTCCGCATAGGTTCTGCCTTCGCCGGGGCCTTTTCGATAGCCCTGCGAACGCGGGGGCTGCTCGGCACCAGCGCGATCGGGAGCGCCGGTTCTGGGCGCCGGCTTGGCTTTGCGGGGAGGTTTGGCGCCATTGGGTCGCGGCCCGGTTTGGCCAAAGCGTGCGCCTCCCGCCGGCTTCTGCCGCGGCTGGTCTCCGGCATTGGGCGTGCCCCCCGCGGACGCTCTGCGTGGAGCCGCATCGGATGGCTTCGGGCGGGCCTTATTGTTGCGCGACCGGTTGGGTTGGGATTTTCTTGGTTTCATTCAGGTTGCTTTGGCTACCTTCCATTGTCGCCCCTATGGAGTTCCGCCGTACGAACCACCGTTTCCCACCTTCCCGGCAGCACTCCGCAAAGTAGCCCTTCGGCGTTCAAAATCGATATGCTGGTGTGAAATTCGGCAAATGCCGGGTACGGAGGAAGTGGATGGCGATGCGTAGCCTTGCTTGCATTCTCGTTTGGGTCTGTTTGTTGGCGGGAGTCGCCCGCGAAGCCGCAGCCGCGGAGGCTGTGGCGGTAACCATGCGGGAGACGCAAATCGTGCTGCCCACCTATCTGGCGGGCGAGCCGGAGCGCAACCCGATGTTCTTCCACGGGCGTCAGTCCCAAGGCGCGCAGGGGCCGGTATACCCTTACCCGATGTACGACACGCTCACCGGCAAAAAGGTGGAGAAGAGCTACATCATTATCTATCTGGAGAACGAGTATCTGCGGATCGCGGTGCTGCCGGAAATTGGCGGGCGTCTGTTTGAAGGCATCGACAAGACCAACAATTACCACTTCATTTACCGCCAGCACGTCATCAAGCCGGCGCTGATCGGGCTGATCGGCGCGTGGATTTCAGGCGGCATCGAATGGAACATCCCGCACCATCACCGCGCCAGCACCTTCATTCCCGTGCAATACAAGCTGGAGGAAGGCAGCGACGGGGCGAAGACGGTATGGGTGGGAGAACTGGAATTGCGCGATCGTATGCGATGGGCGGTAGGTTATACGCTGCGGCCTGGTTCCTCTGTACTCGAAACCTCCTTCCGCATCGTTAACCGCACGCCGGAAGCGAATACGATGCTAGCCTTTGCCAACGCCGCGGTCCACGCAAATGAGAATTACCAGGTAATCTTTCCGCCCAGCACGCAGTTTGGCGTTCACCACGCCAAGCGCGAGTTTGTGGATTGGCCGATCGCCCGAGGCAACTACGGCGGTGCGGACTTCTCAAAAGGCGTGGACATCAGCTGGTACAAGAACCACATCTCCGCCAACTCCGTTTTTGCCTGGAATTACGAGGACGATTTCGTAGCCGGCTACGACCACGGCAAAGAGGCGGGAACGATGAGCGTGGCCGACCACCACATCGTACCCGGCAAGAAGTTCTGGACCTGGGGAAACGGACCCAGCGGAAGGCGATGGGACGGCATCCTCACCGACGACGATGGACCCTACATCGAACTGATGGTGGGCGCCTATTCCGACAATCAGCCGGATTACAGTTGGCTGGCGCCCTATGAGACACGCTCGTTTTCCACCAATTGGTATCCCTTCCGCGAGATCGGCGGGGTAAAGAACGCCAACGTGGATGCGGCGGTGAATCTGGAGATTCGCGAAGGGCGTGCCAAGGTGGGCTTCTACACCACTTCCGCCCATTCTTCGGCGAAAGTGCTGGTCAAAGCCGGGGCGGCCACGCTGTTTGAAAAGACGGTGGCCATCAACCCTGGCAAGCCCTTTGTCGAAACGGTGGCCCTGCCCGCGGGGACGGATGAACACGACGTGGTGGCCTCGTTGCGGGTGGAGGAGAAAGAGCTGATTTCATACAGCCCGATTCGCTTGCAAAAGCCGGAGAGGCCGCCAGTGGTGACGCCTCCACCGGCGCCGGCGGAGGTGAAGACGGTGGAAGAGCTTTTTCTGATCGGGCAACGGGCGCGGCAGTTCCACAGCCCCGACGTAAATCCGCTGGACTATTGGAACGAAGCGTTACGGCGCGACCCGGCCGATGCCAGAGTGAACACGGCAATGGGCGTGGTGGCTTTCTCACAGGCGCGCTATGCGGAAGCCGAACAATATCTGCGTAAGGCCGTCGAGCGCGTGACGAAAGACCACACCAGCCCGAAAGATGGGGAAGCGATCTACTATCTCGGTGTGACGTTGCAGGCGGCGGGCAAGCCGGAGGAAGCAGCGAAGCTTCTGAACAAAGCGACGTGGAACCAGGCATGGAAAGGCGCCGCGCACTACGCTCTCGCACAGATTTCCAGCACTCGCGGAAATTGGAACGAAGCGTTGGGGCACGTGCAACAGGCGATCGAGAACAACGCGCTGCACCTGCGCGCGCAGAATCTGAAAGCGGCGTTGCTGCGGCAACTTGGGCAGCGCGAAGAAGCGCTGCAGGCGCTCTCCGCTTCCCTGAAGGCGGACCCCTTGGACGTGAGGGCGATGGCGGAGCGGTATCTGAATCTGAAGGATGCCTCTTCGGCGAAAGCGCTCACGACGGCGATGATCGAGCATCCGGCGACGGCGCAGGCAACGGCTGCCGAGTATCTGCGGGAAGGCCGATGGCAGGATGGCATCGCGGTGCTGACGCTCGCCTTGGATGCCGCCCCGGAGAAAGCGCGCGTGCATCCGATGGTCCACTATTACCTTGGCTATTTCGCCGGTAAGCTGGGTCAAAAAGAGAACGCCGCCAGGCACTACAACGCAGCGATGGCGATGCCCGCGGACTATGTATTCCCTTTCCAGCCTGAGGCCATCGAGGTTCTGCGGCAGGCCACTCGCGCCAATCCACGCGATGCGCGAGCCCACTACTACCTGGGCAATGTGCTCTATGACTGGCAGCCCGCCGAAGCCATTCGGCAATGGGAAGCTTCCGCCGCGCTCGACCCCGGCTTCGCGATTGCCCATCGCAATCTCGCCGTAGCCTACATGCACCTGCCGTCCGGTCCGGATCTCGCTAAAGCGATTGGATCGCTCGAAAGGGCGGTGGCCGCAAAGCCAGCCTATCCGCTGCACTTCGCCGAGTTGGACGAGCTCTACGAACTGGCCGGAACACCCATTGAGAAACGCCTGCCGCTATTTGAAAAGAACGAGGCGGTGGTGGCCCAACGAGACGACGCAATGAACCGGATGATCGCGCTGCAAGTGGCCAGCGGCCGCTTTGACGAAGCGATCCGCACAATGAGCAATCGCACCTTCGCGGTGGCTGAAGGGGCAAACCTGAACGTGGTGGAACACTGGGCCAACGCCCACGTGATGCGAGCCCGACAGCACCTGGCGGCGAAGCGCTTTACGGAAGCGCTCGTCGACCTGCGCGCCGCCGGAACAACCCCTGATAATCTTCCCGTAGGCAGCCTTGAAGCCGCCGGATCTCGCGCGGCGGAACTGGACTACTGGACGGGAATGGCGCTCGAAGGCCTGGGCAGATCGCAAGAAGCGAAGGCGGCCTTTGAGCGCGCCTCTTTGACGCCCGAGGCGAGAGGGAGACGCCGGGCCGGGCAGAACGATGTCGCAACCCGGCTGAACAACCAAGCCTACCTACAGGCGCTCGCGCTAAGGAAGTTGGGAAAAGACACCGAAGCCAAGCAGAAGTTCGAAGCACTGCTGGCATTCGGGCAAGAATCGCTGAAGACCCCCGCCGCCGCCCCGGCGAAGCGCGGCAGCCCGTCGCGAAGAACGCGTGAGCCCGCGCCTACGTACCGCTAGCGCCTACTACCTTCGACGGGCCTGGCGCAGCTTGGATTGGACCGGAAGAGCAGAGGCCAAGGCAGCCTTCACCAAAGCCGTCGAGAGCAGCCCGGATCATCTGGCAGCACGCATGGTGTTGGCCGGCCAAAGGAGGATTGGGAGGCGAATAGGAGAGGTCTGGTAGGCCCGGCGTGACTCGAACACGCGAACCTCTGCTTAGAAGGCAGATGCTCTATGCAACTGAGCTACGGGCCCAAGTCCTTCCAGCGTGGCGTGCGCGGGCGACGAGGCCGCTTGATCGCGTCGCTCTGTCGCTTCAATTGCCGGTTGCCTTGGGTGAGGATGGATCGGTTGCACCGTTGCACCGCTGGTGCCTGGGCGCTCGATGACGAACGTATTGGCTTGGCCTCGCAGCCATTCGACGTTCACCTGAATGGGGCCGTCCTGGAAGAAGGATAGGGGCAGGCCAGAGGGCAGCGTCCGAAGCGCTGCCATGAGAGAATGCCTGTGTGCAGCGTGCGGGCCAGCAGCAGTTCGCCATTTCGTTCCACGCGGGAGAGAGGCGCCCAGGCCGAAACGGTTCTCGACGCTGCCTCGCAAGCGCAGTGCCGACACCTTTCGGGTCCGCCAAGCTCCACTGTATTGATTGAGCAGCAGCCGTACCGGGCCGTAGTTGTTCGAGACCGCGATATCGACGTCGCCGTCGAGATCCATGTCGCCGAACGCCGCGCCTCGGCTCACTTCATTCAGGGCCAGCGCTTCGCCGCCTTCCGGCGTGGCGTTCACAAAGCGCTGCCCGTGCCACTCATTGCGGATGAGCAGATTGCGCTGGAGGAATGGGTAAGGCTGGCCGCGCTGCGCTTCTTCGCGTGTCACCGCACCGTTGGCGATAAACAGGTCAAGGTCGCCATCGTTGTCGGCATCAAACCAGTCGGTGCCAAAGCCCGTAACTGGATAGGTGATTTCGGCAAGTTCCACCTTGCGGGTGATATCCACAAAGCCGCGCTCGCCGTCGTTACGATACAGCGTGGATCCCTCCAAGGCAAGGTTCACCACAAAGAGGTCGTCGTCTCCGTCGCGATCCATATCGCCAGCGGCGACGCCCATCCCGGCGCGCGCAATGCCGTCCTCACTATGGGCAGCGCCATATTCCAGGCCGGCTTCGATAAACCGGCCATTCTTCTGGTTGATCCACAGCAGGTTGGCCATGCCATCGTTGGCGACATAGAAATCCAGCCAACCGTCACCGTTGAGGTCCGTAGCGGTGACGCCCAGGCCGGGGCCGCGTGTGCGGTCAAGGCCCGCCACGGCAGTGACATCCACCGGAAGCGCCCATCCCCTTCATCCGGAAAAGGGTTGCCGTCACCGGCTCGTACCCATTCGGGAGTACAGTAGTCGGGCTGGCCCGTGGGCGCCTGGCAGTTCTTGTGACCGCGGACGGTGAAGTTCAGATCGTTGAGCACGAAGAGGTGGCGAGGTAGCGGCCGTCGCGGTCGTAGTCGGCGAAGGTGGCGCTCGTGGACGAGCGAAGTTGGTCGACGCCAGCGCGCCGGGTGACATCTTCGAAGCAGGCCATCGCCGAGATTGCGATAGAGATGTTCGAGCCGAACTGCGTGACGTAGAGATCGAGGAAGCCATCGTTATCGTAATGGCCCACGGCCGCCCCCATGCCGTAGCCCCCTTGCCCCAGCCCGGCCTGTTCGGTGACGTCGGTAAAGCGCAACGCTCCGGAAGGAAGCAACTCATTGCGAAAGAACCGGTGGCCGCGCTTCTGGCCAGGTTCCGGCGGGAAAGCCGAAGAGGCCGGCGGAACACTTCGGTCGAGCATCGCGCCTTGCGGCAAAGAGACATCCAGATCGCCGTCGTTATCGTAGTCGAATACGGCGACGCCCGCCCCCATGATCTCGGGCATATAGAACCTGCCGGTTGACCCGGTGAAATGGCGGAAGCGCAAGCCCGTGGCTTCGGCGGCTTCGCGAAACAAGGCACGCTCCTCCGGCACCGTCGTCCCAATGCTTTCTTCCGCTGTGGGCTGCTCCGTTGAGCGGCACCCGCCTGACACGATGCAGCTCAAACCTATACCGGCCACAGCCAGCGAAGGGAGCAAGAATTGACGGTACAGCGTCATCGCCGGGCCTGCTCCATCTTGCGGATATCCCGCCCAATGGAAACCAGCAGTTGCGATTGCTTGTGGGCCGAAGCCAGATGGCGGGCGCGGTGGGCGTAGCGAAGAGCCTGGTCGGTCCGCAGGGCGCGCGCGTAGGCGGCGGCCAGCGCATAGAGGATGGTGGGGGTCTACCCGTCTTCCCGGGCTGAGCGTTTTTTCAAGGTGCTGGATGCCTTCAGCCAGGCGATTGAAATGGATCAGCACGCGCGCCAGATGAAAGTGCGCCACACGAGAGTTGGGCACGTTCTGCACGGCCTTTTCGAGCATCGCTTTCGATTCCTGCAGGCGACCCTCCGTTTGCAGGATGTAGCCCACGTTGGTCTGCGCTTTGCCGTTGTACGGATTGATCGCCAGCGCCCGTTCGAAGGCGATCTTCGCGGCTTCACCCGGCGCAGCTCAAACGAAAGCACGCCGTGGTTGTGATAGAGATCGTCGCGATTCGGGTTGAGCGCGAGCCCGTCACGAAAGTGCTGCTCGGCCTTGGCCGCATGCGCCCATGCGCCCGTAGAGTGAGACGAGATTCACATGCGCCTGCACCAGCGCGGGGTCCAGTTCCAAAGCCTTCTCATTGGCCGCGGCGGCGCTGGCCAGATCGCCCGTCGACTCAAAATAGATCGCCCGGCGCAAGTGCGCCAACGGACCCATATTCAGATCGGCCACCTTCTCCCAAAGAGGATCTTCGACCGGCGCGTCGAAGCCCTTGTAAAGCTCGTAGGCGCGCAGGTGCCGGGCTACCTGATTGCGGCCTCCCCGCTGGCCGTAAACTCCGGCCGCCGCAAAGTGGGCGGCGCCAAAGTTCGGGGAAGAATTCGCAGGCTTTATCAAAGCTCTCAATCGCCGCTTCCGGCTGGGCAAGCCCCTGCTGGACCAGGCCCATCGTGTAGTGGGCGCGGGCCTGGACAGGGTTCGCTGCGAGGATGCTTTCGACCAGCGGCTTGGCGTTCGTCCCAACGCGTTTTCGCAATAGAACAGGCTCCACCTTGAGGTGCAGAGCGGGGGCGTGGTTCGCATGGATCGAAAGCGCGCGGGCGACGCTGACGAGCGCGGCATCGGCTTCGCCCCTGGTCTGCTGCACCATGGCGAGGTAATAGGGCCAAGCGAACACTTGGGGGGCAAGCGCTTCGGCACGCTTATAAGCGCTCTCCGCCGCCACGTACTGCTGGCACGCGTGGAGAACATACCCAGACGCCCGACGATATCGGCGTCGTACGGATTCTCTCTGCCGCGAGCAGTGCATCGCCGATCTGCTGACCAATCGCGGGAGGAAGGAACTAGGCGTTCACCTGCGGAAGCGGCTCTTTGGCGGTGGACGCGCTATCGCCAGCCGCCCCAGGCAGCCAGAACGAAGCATCAGCCGCCGTCGCGCTTCGGCCGGTACGTCGTCGTTGTTTCCGTAGCGGATTCATGGAACGGGCGCGCAAAAGCGGCAAGTGTATGCCTTGTATCCGTATCCTTCGATCTTAGTATAGGCGGGTAATAAGCTGTCTCCGTTGCAGACCCTCTTTGGCAAGGACAATCCATCCACACCTGCTACTTCGCATTCACTCGGATGAAATCTTCCCTATCCCCGCCGGAAAGGCAGCGTTTCCAACGTCTTTTTGGGCCTTCGCTGTGTTACGCTGGGAATTGCGTCCAAAGCCGTTATGGCGGCCATTGTCAGTGAATCCATTACGCTTCGGACGTACCCGTTTGGTGAAGCGGATCTGGTGGTGAGCTTTCTCGCGCGCGACAAGGGAAAGCTTCGGGGAGTGGCCAAACGCGCCCGCAAACCGAAGAGTCCGTTTGGCGCCGGGCTGGAGCGGCTATGCTGCTCTCGTCTCTCTTACTATCAGAGTGAAAATCGGGAACTGGTTACGTTGAGCGGGTGTGAAATTGTTCACTCGCCGTTCTCGCTGGCTGGCAATTATGCCGCGGCACTTGTGCTGGATTTCATTGCTGAAGTCTCAGAGCACCTGCTGCCCCCCGCCGCTGCCGACGACCGTTTTTACAGGCTGATTCTCTCGGTTAGCAGCCACCTGGAACAGCGGAAAGAAGAAGCTGTTTGGCGGTCAATCAGCTACTTTGCCTTTTGGGCGGTGAAGCTCTCGGGCTTCATTCCCAATTTGCAGGTTTCCGAGGATTCGCTCCTGCTGGCGCGGGAGTTTGCCACGCGGCCCGTTGAGGCAGTGCGGCCAGGGCCCTGGGAGAAGGCGGCGAACGCGGATCTGCGTCGCTTCCTAATCCGCGAGATTGAATTGCACGCGGAGAAAAGGCTGTATACAGCGCCTCTGATTGAAGCGCTTTAGCTTCGGTTAGACTGCGCTACGCGTTCCTCATCATGGCTTCATCACCAACCCTTTCTTACCAGGATCTGATTTTTCGCCTGAAGACATTCTGGGCCGGCAAAGGCTGCATCATCCAGGAACCCTACGACCTGGAAGTGGGCGCCGGAACGATGTGTCCCGAGACCTTCCTGCGCGTGCTGGGGCCCGACCGTTACAACGTAGCCTACGTCCAGCCCAGCCGCCGGCCCGCCGACGGGCGCTATGGAGACAACCCCAACCGCCTCTACAAACACATGCAGTTTCAGGTGATCCTGAAGCCCACTCCGGCGGACATCGTCGGAGTTGTACCTCCAGAGCCTCGAAGCGATTGGGATCTACCTGTCCAAGCACGATGTTGAGTTTGAGGAAGACAACTGGGAGTCGCCCACGCTGGGCGCCTGGGGCATCGGCTGGCAGGTGATGCTGGACGGGCTCGAGATCACCCAGTTCACTTATTTTCAGCAGTGCGGCGGCTTCGATCTCGATCTGATTCCGGCGGAATTGACCTACGGCCTTGAACGGTTGACGGCCTTTCTGCAGGGCGTGGAAAGCGTCTACGACATCACCTGGACGCCTGGCTTCAGCTATCGCGCGGTGCGCCACGCCGACGAACTGCCAAGTTCGGTCTACAACTTCGAGCTGGCCGATATCGGGGCGCTCTGGAAGCTGTTTGAGATTCACGAGAGCGAGGCACAGCGGTTGATCGACGCCTTCCCCGATTACCCGGAGCGCAAGCGCTTCCCGGTGCTGAGCGCCTATGAGCAGGTGCTGAAGTGCTCGAACCTCTTCAACCTGCTGGATGCCCGGGGGGCGATCAGCGTCACGGAACGAGTAGCGGTGATTGGCCGTGTGCGGAAGATCGCGGTAGGGGTAGCAAGACTCTGGATGGAACAGCAATACGGCGAGCCCGAAGGAAGCAAGAACCCCGAAGGAAGCCAGAATGAGGTGGCCGCCTGATGCTGCCCTTCCTGCTGGAAATCGGAACCGAAGAAATCCCCGACTGGATGATTCCAGGTGCGCTGGAACACTTGGAAAAACTCTTCGAGGAACTGCTGGCCAAAGAGCGGCTGGCGCACGAGGCGCTCCAACTGGATGCCACTCCCCGCCGTCTGGTGCTGCGTTGCGCGGGCATCCAGGAGGCGCAGGAGACCACCGAGAGCGTGGTGACCGGCCCCCCCGTAAGCGCGGCTTTCAAGAATGGCGAGCCCACCCCCGCCGCCCACGCCTTCGCGAAGAAGATGCAGACGGAGGTGGCGTCGCTGCGGCGCGAGACCACACCCAAGGGCGAATATCTGGCCTTCACCCAACGCATCGAAGGCGCGCCAGCGGCAAAGATCCTGGCCGAAGCCCTGCCTTCCTTGATTCTCTCCATTCCCTTCCCCAAGACCATGGTGTGGGCGGGAAAAGGCACCAGCCGTTTCATCCGGCCCATCCGCTGGCTGGTGGCGATTCTGGGCGATGCCGTGTTGCCCTTCGCCATCGAAGGCGTTGAGAGCGGCAACCGCACGGAAGGCCACCGCCGCCTTGGCAAGCCCAACCTTGCCGTAACCTTCGGCAATTATGAGAGCGTGCTGCATGAGAATGGCGTCGTGCTCTCCGCCGCCGAGCGCCGCCGGCGGATTGTCGAGGGCGCCGAAGCGCTATCCGCTAAGCAAGGCGTGCAGGTCTCGCTCGATCCGCGCCTTCTTGAAACGCTCGTCTACATCACCGAGTTCCCCACGCCGATCCTGGGCAGTTTCGCCAAAGAGTATCTCTCGTTGCCCGAGGAAGTGTTGATCACGGTGATGCGCTATCACCAGAAGTATTTCGCCGTGCATCGGGAAGACGGCACGCTAGCCCCGCACTTTGCCGCCGTGATGAACACTGCCGCCGACCCCGACGGTATGGTGGTGAGCGGCAACGAGCGCGTCCTGCGCGCCCGCTTCAACGACGCGCGCTTTTTCTGGGATTTCGATCAAAAAGCGACGTTGGCCGACCGCGTGGAATCGCTCTGTCACGTTACCTTCCACGCCAAACTGGGCAACTATCTGGAGAAGACCAACCGCAACCGGGAACGCATTGCCGCGCTGGCGCCCTTGGCCGGAGCGGATGCCGCCGCGGCGGATCGCGCGGCGCTGCTTGCCAAGTGCGACCTCACCACTGAACTCGTCAAGGAGTTCACCGAACTGCAGGGTGTGGTGGGCGGCCTCTACGCCCGCCATCAAGGCGAAGAGGAAGAGGTTGCCAGGGCTATTTACGGATGAATACAAACCCGCGAGCATGGAGGGCGAACTGCCCGCTACGCTACTGGGGCAGTTGCTGTCTCTTGCCGACAAGGCGGATACACTGGCAAGCTGTTTTTCCATCGGCCTGATTCCCAAAGGGTCGAGCGACCCCTTTGCCTTGCGCCGCGCCGCGCAGGGCATTGTGCGGATTCTGGCTGAGGGCGAGGCCGCCCTCTCCTTGGAGGCGTTCTATGGAGAGGACGCTTCTCTCCTGGAGTTTTTCAAGGACCGCGTGCGGTATTACTACCGCGACGTGCGCGGCTATTCCTACGACGAAGTGAGCGCCGCGATGGCGGCGGGCTTCCATGATCTGAAAGATACCGGCAGCCGGCTGCAGGCCCTGCGCGAGGTGCGGCCCACGAAGAACTTCGAGCCCATTGCGGCGAACTTCAAGCGGATCCAGAATATCCTTGAAGCAGGCCGGGTTAGCCGGCGGCGAAGGCGTGGATTCCGGTCTGCTGGTGGAGGAAGCCGAACGCACGCTCCACAAAGAGTTTTTGCGCGTGCGGGATGGCGTCCAGCGCATGCGGGAAGAGGGAGATTACCGGGGGGCGCTAGAGGCAATCGCCAGTCTGCGCCCCGCCGTGGACGCGTTTTTTGACCAGGTTCTTGTCAACGCCGGCGACGAAAACGTCAGGCGGAACCGGCTTGGTTTGTTACATCAGTTGCTCACGGAGCTTTCGGCCATCGCCGGCTTCTCCGAGATCGAGTTACAGGTGACTTCGGTCGGTAGACCGACAGATGTTCGCTCGTTTCGAGTACGAAGATTTATACGCGATGAAGCAATACGTCTATTCCTTCGGCTGCGACCGCCGACGGCGACGGCAAGATGAAAAACACCCTTGGTGGCAAGGGGAGCGGGGCTGGCCGAAATGGCGCTCGCCGGAGTGCCGGTGCCGCCCGGATTCACCGTGGTCGCCGATGTCTGCAACATCTATTTTCAGAACGACAGGAAAGTCCCCGCCGACGTCGACAAGCAGATGGTGGCGAAGTTGAAGGTGCTCGAAAACGAGATCGGGCAGAAGCTGGGCGATAAGGAGAACCCGCTGCTGGTGAGTGTCCGCTCGGGCGCGCAAGTTCTCCATGCCCGGCATGATGAACACCATCCTCAACCTCGGCCTCAACGACGAAACCACCGCAGGCCTCGCCGCGAAAACCGGCAACGGCCGTTTCGCTTACGATTGCTACCGCCGCTTTATCCAGATGTTCGGAGAAGTGGCCTTCCATATCGATATGGAAAAGTTCGACCATATCTTCGACGAACAGAAGAAGAAGGCCAAGACCAAGCTCGATACCGACCTCACCGAAGCCGACCTCAAGCAGGTTGTCGAGAACTACAAGAAGCTTTTCAAGAAAGAAATCGGCCGCGAGTTTCCGCAGGATCCGATGGAGCAGCTCACCCGCTCCCGCGACGCTGTTTTTGAAAGCTTCTTCACGCCCAAGGCGATCTACTACCGCAAGATGAACAAGCTGCCCGACGATATGGGCACCGCCGTGAACATCCAGGCGATGGTGTTCGGCAACATGGGCGACACCTCGGGCACGGGCGTCGGCTTCACGCGCAACCCGGCCACCGGCGAGAACAAGTTCTACGGCGAATTCCTGATCAACGCGCAGGGCGAAGACGTGGTGGCCGGCATCCGCACCCCGCAGCCCATCGCGCAACTTCGCGAAATTCTGCCGCAGGCTTACGACGAGTTGGTGGAGATCACCACCCGCCTCGAAAAGTATTACCGCGACATGCAGGATTTTGAGTTCACCGTGCAGGAAGGCACGCTTTACATGCTGCAAACCCGCAGCGGCAAGCGCACCGGCCCGGCGGCGGTCCGCATTGCGGTGGAGATGTGCGCAGAGGGCATGATCACGAAGGAAGAAGCGGTGATGCGCGTCGACCCCGATCAACTCGATCAGCTTCTGCACCCGCTGCTTGAGAAGAGCTCGCTCAAGAGCCTCACCCTCATCGGCAAGGGCCTTGCCGCTTCGCCTGGCGCGGCGGTGGGCAAGGTGGTATTCGATTCGGACCATGCCGTGAATCTGGCCGGAAAGTTCCCGCTGATCCTGGTTCGCAAAGAGACCTCGCCCGACGACATCCATGGCATGGACGTTTCAAAGGGCATCGTCACCATGGTGGGCGGCCTCACCAGCCACGCCGCCGTCGTCGCACGCGGCATGGGCAAGCCTTGCATCGTCGGCGCCAGCACGCTGAAGGTGGATGAGAAGAAGGGCGTTCTCACCACGACTGCGAACGGCAAGACGGTTACCGTGAAAGAGGGCGACTGGCTCTCCATCGACGGCACCACCGGCGAAGTTTTCCTTGGCCAGGCTTCAACCGTGGACCCCGATACCAAGTCGGGCTTCCTCGCCAAGTTCATGGTGTGGGTGGACGAATCCCGCGGCGGCTTCAACGTCCGCACCAACGCGGAAACGCCGCGCGACGCCAAGAAGGCCCGCGAGTTCGGCGCTGAAGGCATCAGGCCTTTGCCGCACGCGAGCACATGTTCTTTGAAGAAGGCCGCGTGGAGCACGTCCAGGCGATGATCCTCGCCGACGATGAGAAGAGCCGCCGCAAGGCCCTCGCCAAGTTGCTGCCCATGCAGCGCAAGGATTTCGAGCAGTTGTTCAACACCATGGCCGGTTACCCGGTGGTGATCCGTACACTCGATCCGCCGCTGCATGAATTCCTTCCCAAGCGCGAGCAGTTAATGGTGGACCTCACCAGATTGCCCCACGCCGATCTCAAAGAAAAGCGTGAAATGGCCAAGACCTACGGCATCGAAGTGAAAGAGCTGAAGAGCTATCTGCCCAAGCTGCTGCACCGGGTGGAAGATCTGCACGAGTTCAATCCGATGCTTGGCCATCGCGGCTGCCGTCTGGGGATCACCTACCCGGAGATCACCGAGATGCAGGCTCGCGCGATCTTTGAGGCGGCCGTGAAGGTTCACCAGAAGGGCAAGGTTGTCATTCCGGAAGTGATGATCCCGCTGGTGGGCAACGTGAAGGAACTCGAGCACCAGAAGGCGCTTGTGGTTGCCGTTGCCGAGGAAGTGATCGGCAAGGCCGGGCTCACCGGCAAGCTCAAGTACCTGGTGGGTACGATGATCGAAATTCCTCGCGCCGCGCTCACCGCGGATCAAGGTGGCCAAGGAAGCCGAGTTCTTCAGCTTCGGAACCAACGACCTCACCCAGACCACGCTAGGCATTTCGCGCGACGATTACATGAAGTTTTCCAAGCACTACGAAGACCTCAAGATCTTCGCGGCCGACCCCTTTGCCGTGCTTGACCAGGGCGGCGTCGGCCTTCTCATTGAGCAGGCCGTGAAACTTGGCCGCGAAGCCCGCCCCGATCTGGAACCTGGGCATCTGCGGCGAGCATGGCGGTGAAGACCCTCCAGCGTGGCCTTCTGTTACAACGTGGGCATGGATTACGTCTCCTGCTCGCCTTACCGCGTGCCCATCGCTCGCCTCGCGGCGGCGCAGGCCTCCATTCGCAAGAATAAAGCCGACGTGCAGGTGGCCAGCACGGTCTAGCATCGTGTCCGCTATTCTCGCGGCGATCACAACAAGGGCGGTCCGGTGAATCCGGGCCGCCCTTTTCTTAAGTAGGCCCTAGGTCATCATCCCGGATGCCCGCAACAACGTTTCCTGCACCGCCAATTCGTGATCGAGCGACGTTGGCAGCGCAGCTTCCCCGCTCACGGCGGCCGCCAGCTTTCGGAAGTCGTCCACGTAACGTCGATACTCTGGCATCGGCACCACGCGACGGCCAGCGGCGTATTCTCCATGCGACTGCGCCAGATCGATCTCAATCCGCGGCTGTTCTATCGGCTCGAGTGCGATCACCCCATTCGAACCACGTATTTCTATCCTCCGGTGCGGGCCTGCCCTTGAACAGCGCCCGACGCGAGTGCAGCGCGCCGGGATCGCTCCCAGCTACAGCGCACAGTCCATCCTCCGATGCCGGAAAAGTCGCCCCCAGCCGGATGTTATCCTACAGTCAATGCGCATGAAATCGGTGATTGCTTCCTTCCTGTTGATCCTTGCCGCGGCGTCTGCCTTGGTTGAAGTGAACGTCGGCGACCAGAAACCGGAAGCGACGCTTCCCTTTAACGTCACCGCGGTATCGGACTTCGCCCTTCCTTGGCGAATTGCCTTCCTCCCCGATGGTCGCATGCTGGTCACGGAGAAGATTGGCCCCATTTGGCTGGTGTCGGCCGAGGGGGAGAAGATCGCCCCCTTGGGCAACATGCCCCGTGTCTATTGGCAGGGGCAAAACGGCATGCTCGGGGTAGACGTCTCGCCCCGCTACGCCACTGACCAAAGCATCTATATCACCAACATTGAGCCCGGCGAGATCTGGCGGAAGCCAAGCCCTCGCCCGCGCCAAACTCAACCTCGGCCGAGTGCCCAGATTGGAGAAAGAACTTCGAAGGTCATTCGGCGGGAAACGCCCAGGGCCCCGGCAAGAAATCCGGCCGCCAAACAACCCGCCACGGCCAGGGTTTTTACAATTCCGTTTTCGGTGGTGACCCCTTACGCCCGCCCAAGACCCCAACCAGCCCGTCGGCAAGATCCTCCGCCTAACCCTCGACGGCAAGCCGGCTCCTGGCAATCCCAACTACGGCAAGAAATCGGCGCTTCCACCATCCAGTTGATCGTCGATCCGCCCCGCGATACGGATGCGGCTGAGGAACGCAAAGCCCGTTAGCACGGATACGTCCACCGGCCCCGACCCGATGCCGTCCCCAAGCCCGGCCTCCGGTTCCGTGTGCCCTACGGCTTGGCGTTTTCGCCGACCCGGGAATTGTGGGAAGCTGGGAGCATGGCCCGCGCGGTGGCGACGATCGCAACCTCATCGAGAAGGGCGCCAACGATGGCTGGCCGGTGGTCTCTTGACGGCATGAATTACAACCAAGTGGGTATTCCCAGCCACGATACACGGCCCGAGTTCAAAAAACCGGCGCTCGAATTGGGTACCCGTCATCGCTTCCGGGACCCCGATGTTCTATCGCGGCAAGAAGGCCTTCCCGCAGTGGGACGGCAGCGGCTTCGTTGAGCGGCTTGGCCAGCCGTGCGCTTCGTACGCATTGAATTCGATGGCAAGGGTGAAGCCAAAGCCGTCGAGCGTTGGGACCTTGGCAAGCGCCTCCGCGACGTAGCCCAAGCACCGGATGGCACGCTCTGGTTGCTCGAAGACGCCAATCCCGGCGCGCTCATCCACATCACGCCCAAATGTTAACGCCGGGGCTCCAAACTTCTGGATCGGCCGCCGCTCTCCATCGCGTTCGGCACGCAGCCGGCGCTTGGCGAGCAGCAGCAGCCGCTCCCTTACAGCCATAAAGCCCACATTGCCCTGGGCCTGCAATGCAAGTCGTGCCACAGCAACCCAGACCCCGGCGAGCTCATGCGCTTTCCCGCCAAATCGTTCTGCATGGGTTGTCACCGGACCGTGAAGGCCGACAGCCCTCACATCCAGAAGCTAGCCGCCGCCGCCAAAGAGAAGAAGCCCCTACCGTGGGTCCGCGTGTATAAAATCCCGGACTACGTATACTTCAGCCATCGCGTCCACACCCAGGCCGGCGCCACCTGCGAAACCTGTCATGGGCCGGTATCCCAGCGTGAAGTGGATCACCAAAGAAGTCAGAACACACCATGCAATCGTGCATGGCCTGTCACGGCGCACACAACGCCCCCAACGACTGCGACAGTTGCCACGCCTCGAAATAGCAAGCCCAGCGGCGGCTCACCCCGAAAAGATATCCCAACCCGCGCTTCCCCCGTGGCCTCTGAGTTCCACCGAGCCTCGAAACCAAGTCCACCGGGCTTGAAAAGGCGACGCAACAGCCCTTGACGGCCTATGAGTGACAGGTTGAAGGGAACCCGATTTTTCTGATTTTGAACCAAATAACTCTTGACTTGCCCCGGGGGGGGGGGGAATTCTCAGACAGGAGCGTGTTGATGAATGCTGTCTTCGTGGCAATGGTCGCATCCCTCCTGGTTTCCCCTTTCCCCCGTGAAATCGTAGAGAACTCCTGCTTGGGATGGCGGGTAATCTAAAGCCACAAGGCCTCTAAATGCCGAATCACTCAGCAGGGTCTAACCTTGCGCAAGCTTCATCTCGAGTGTGAAATCTTCGACGACATCGATTTTATTCTCGGAGGTAAAAAGTGAACCATTATCCGTACCGGGCGGCAGTGATTGTCGTCATACTTGTGTCGCTGCCATCCTTAACCCCGCGGCGAAGGCGTAGTGCGGAACCCTTTCGGTGTGGGGGGAACCATCGATACAACGCATCAGTTCCAATGAGGTCAAAGCTGAAGTGATGGTTTGGCCAGCTTCTACTGTGCCGGGCGGGACGTGGTCCGTTACGTTGCGTGTCAAGATCCTGTTTATACCTGCCTCCGGCGGAGGCGAATCCATCATTGCGCAGAACCAGACGACCTTTCATGGCCCACATCGACGCCGGTTGGGCCCGTGAGCACACGGATGACGAGCGCCACGGCGGCTATCCAGCCACATGGCCCGGGGCAGTTCCGAGCCCAGAGAGACGTCACAGGAACGTGTTTGGGAAGTTCCTGCCCCGACCTTGACCACGCACTCGGCCAGCACCACGATCAACCGACCGGCTCGACCGGACTATATCTCATCGAATCGGTACCTCACCTTCATGGCGGGCGAGTCAGGCAGCTACCGGACTGACAATGGCACGAACTTCGCCAATAGCGTCGGACTGCAAGCGGGAGCCGCGAACGGCGCTTTCGGAACGCCCGCCTGGCTTTTGCTCCAATCCGGCGGCGGTCAGACGTATGCATCGCTCTCATGCACGAGTTGCGCGAGCCCGACTTTGACGGCTCTGCGTGAAAGCGACGGCTGCCTGGTCTACAACGCCCAGGTCAAGACAAGGCTCCGGCGGATTTGAGTCCGAGCCGTTGTTCGTCGCGATCGAGCGACCGAAGCTACTGATCAAACCGCCAGGACTCGCGGACCCCCAGGACGCCCCTCTGCCTGGTGGCGGCTACGTAACCATTCGTCGCTACATGGCGCAAGGTTTGTGCCTCGGTCAGGGATTTCTCCAGGGATACATGCTCAGCGAGGGCTTTTCAAACATCAACAATGGCAGCACGAATTGGCCGCTCAATGCGGAAGGACTGGCGCTGAGTTCGACCTCTAACCTTTGGGCAGATACTATCAGCGCACAGGTTGGAAACTTCTGCGGTCCTACTCAAAATCAGACTTGCGACCCGGCACCCACGGTACCCGGCAATCCACCCAGCATTACGGTTCGCCAATCCGCGAGCCAAGTTTGGCAGATCGGCTCGACCAACCCAGGTGATGGCATCGTTGTGCAGCGCAACACACTCCAACGGTTCATCGACCATGGAGACCATGCAAACATCATGTCACCAACGAACTAGCTAAATAGGAGAAATAGAATGAACTCGAGATTGCTGGCTCTGTTTATCCTTACGACGCTGGTAGCAAGTTTTCTTCCAGCCGGCATCGTGGGATACCGCTCGCTACCTGACCTGTTAGCCCTGTCGGACACCATAGTCATTGGCCAACTTGCAAAGATTGATGCTGAGGGACCTACTTCGGGCTCAATCGTCGTGCTCCTGAAGGAGACGATTAAGGGTCGGGAAGCCAGCGGTTCGATTCGTGTTTTGTACAAAGCTATCCGGGTTGCCGATGCAGCCCGCCTAGAAAACAGGCGTGTGCTCATGTTCCTAGCTCGTGACGAAGATGGAGCCTTTCACCTAGTCCCGGTCGCGCACGGTTCGGATGTTCTTCTTGATCAGTCGCTCTTTTTGGCCGAATCTGCCGAGCCGCCATCCCTGCTGCCGTCACACCCCGGCGACTCGCCTCTGCAGAAGGTGATCAAGGCACTAGCGTCAATTCAAGCAGATTCGAAAGACTCGCTTGCTCTTTCCATGCTCATGTCGCTCGCTTGGCAGCAGCAAACGAGATCCGATCTCACGGAGGCGTTTCGGGCTATTCGAGGTAGTGCTTCCACGACCGCGCGAACGCACGGTACCACCGGCCTGGTTGCGTTTGGCGGCCTCGACGGACTGCGGGCACTCGACGAAGACGTTTCACGCGGACAGTTAGATCCCTTGGGAAACATTGAGCTGTTGGAACGCGTTTATGCCAGCGAGGATAGGGCTGGCATCGAGATTCTTTCGAGGTGGCTGCGTCCCTCGGCCCACCCCAGCGTGCGCGCCGCAGCTGCCGGCGCGCTAGCCCGCATCCATACCCCTGCCGCAATTGTTGTCTTGGGCCCGGCACTATACGACCCCGAGTTCGAGGTCCGTTGGCGCGCGATTGGAGCCTTCTCGATGTTTGCAAACAACGTCCCAATCGGAGGCGCCGGGCCTGCCCCGGGAGCTTGGCCGTTCTCTAGCGACAGTACGTTTAAGTTTTCCGTTGCTGATCCGGATGTCATTCGGAAGGACGAGCCACGCTATCTCGAGTTCTGGCGCGCATGGTGGGTAGACCATAGAAAGGCAGTTGCGGAGCTCGCCTCAGACCCTAAGGTTTTAAATTTCGGGAATTTCGGGGACGGGCAGAATTTCGGGACGTTCATGTTAGGTATTTGTCAAGGGGAGACAGAGATCCCCGGTCCTTCTGATGGCAGAAAGTGGTTGCGTAGCCGTGGGCAACGGTTCCGCACGCCGCTGCTGACGGTGACGAATTTCAGCGACACGACGGAGAGCGTCAACATCTGGGCCACCCGCGATAGCGGGTCTAAGATCCAGCGCAACTGTGCAACTTCCCGCCAAGGGAAGCGTCCACATCAACATGGGGCAGGAGTTCACCCAACGCACGGCGGAATTCAGCGCGCTAAAATCCCGCAACTTCGGCGGCTTCCACATCCGCGACCCTGAACCCCCGCGCGAAGATTCTGGTGAAAGAGCACATCTTCAGCTTAAGCAAGCAAGTGGCTTCGCCCTACTATGGGTCGGTGGATATCATTATCAGCCACAACATTCAGAATTATCCTCCACAAATGGTCGTAAACCAGCATTCACAGGCAGAGACGATGACTTGCTACTACAGTAACTGCTACTGGAACGGCTGGCAAATAAGCTCGTTTAATCCCGACATCGTATCGACTCAATGGCCAATGGGATGGGTGCCAAGGCCCATTCAAGCCCATCGGCCCGGGCTCGCGACGCTCTACTCAACTGCCGTAGGCCCAATAAATCAATACGGCGACGAAGGAGAGAAGTTCGGGTCCGCTCTCATCGATGTCTACGACGCCACCCCGGTGATCAACGCGATCGTGCCGAACACGATCCCGGCAGGAGGCTCGGAAGTTGTCGAGATCTGGGGTCTCAACTTCGGAACCAACCCTTCGGTACAAGCTTCTGCAGGCATCACCGTGGGCACGATCGTGTATTCCAGCCCTAATCAGATCAATGTGCAACTTACACACAATCCTGGCTTTCCACCCGGTCAGTACAATGTGTGGGTAACCTCAAGCGGCTTTTCAGGAAGCGGTTTCCAGCAGGCACCCGGGGGCGGGGGGGGTTCGCAGGCGCAGAGTAACCAGGGAACTGTTCAAGCACAGCCCTCTTGCCCAATTAATCATCAAAGTCAAGTCTACGATCAATACAGAAATATCGTTTATGGAACATCGTATCGCCCAACTTGTGCCGTAATTGAAACGAACATTTCTACAACAAACTTCACGTTTAACGAGCTGAATGTAAATAACAACTTAACGTATGGCATTTTTACTCAGGCGCTCCGCACTGGAGTCGAGTGCGTCCGGACACAGAATGGGAACGTCGCCTTAACGATCAATTCTGCATATCGAACACCCGCGAGAAACCAAGCTGTCGGCGGTGCGACGGAAAGTCGCAATATCTACGGAGATGCCGTGGACTTTGCGGCATCTGCCCAAAGTACGCTTCGTACGAATGTAGATACGATCAGGGATGAATGTAGTGCCTGCAGAGAGCCAATCCATCTCACCCCAACATGGGTCCACTTTGACTGGCGTGCGACTTGCCCGTCGGGCTGGTAGCACAATGGTCCACCTAAAGGAGGTAACACGATGGGAGCGAAACTGTTCAACACTATTACTCGTTTAGTGGTCGTTGCTGTCATGGCTACAACGTACGTTCTTTCCCAGGGGTCTGACCTCAGCGAACCCCTTGCTAGCCGGCATCGAAGAAGCGAGACGTTGGGACCAAAGGCTTGAACGCTTGCAGGAAGTGATGTCACGCGCACTCGTCATCAACGATAAGGCGGAGTACATATTTACGTTGTTATCCGCAGAGAATCAGTTGATTGCAGACGCCTATCTAGAAAAGCAGAGTCTTTCTGAAGGCTACTCGGATCCATATTACACCACTTTGCTTTCGCATGCACTTGAGCTTTACCAAGCAACTAGATTTCCTAAGTACTTTGAAACACTAACGATGAGTGCGTACAACATTCAGTCCGAAGTGAGTTTGGTGCTGGCGCAAACAACTTCCAGCCACCTAGACTTCCTGAGTTGATACGCATCAGCGTGCACAAAATCGATAGCAACCCGGGCCTGACTGCTCTGGATGATCTTCCGGGTTCGTGACTCTCAAGGCATCTCGAAAGAGCGAAGTGAGGAGGTGCTGTCGACTGGTATGGATTGCCTGAACGATCCGAGTGCCTACGTCCGAGTGAAGGCGATCGACGAGCTTTCCCAGGTCAGGACGAGAGCACGCTGCGTGCTCGCTTGCTTGACGGCCGAAGGTAAGAGAAGACTGACCGAACTCGCGCGATATCGCCAATGGAACTAAAGAAACTGGACGACGCATTGTCCGGGATTGGTCGCTGACCTGCTTTGGCGCTTACGACACGGAATTGGTGCCGGATACACCTGTGGAGGGGCCCCCTGAACTGAGACACGGGAAGATGTGAGAATCTGGGACAGTTTTCAAGGAAGGAATGAACTCGGAGGATTAACCGGGGGCTTCAACCGGGAGTTCAAGTTGGGGGTGGTAAAGGGGATCCATGCCGGTGCAGGCAATCTAAAATCGCCGCCGAGTCACCATCAGGCAACTCAATACCCATTTGAAAACGGGGCGCGGCTTTTGCCATTTAGTAACCCACTACTCCAGAACCACTTACGCTGCTTTCGATATGATCCAGCACCGATGGCAATTGACCGCAGTTGGCCTTTTAGACCGGCCCTTGGATCCAAGAACGATCTGCTCGACATGGCATCATCACAACTGTCAAAGAAGGCCAGATGTTCCGCTAACGCAGCTGAGTTCAGTACGATCACATGGCGGTCGCTCAGGCCTTCGAGCCAGTCGCGCTGAAGCGTTCTGTTTCCAAGGCTGCGATCGCCACAATCAAACGTCGATCCGCAATCAGCCCCGAGCTGCGGCTGTACCCGGCGCAAATCAAGATGTTGTGACCAAGCGCCAGTTCCGCAACCGCGCGCGATCCGGAATCGCCAGCGCCAGTCTCTCCGAGCCTGAAGGGCGTGTATCCTACAGCCCAGGTCGATAGGCCTGGGATATTCAGCCGAGCGAAGCTCGACCATGTCGCGAGGGCCCGTTTGCCGGCGCGACGCCAACGTACGTCCGACTCCCAACCAACAATCCCTTGAAAGACGTCGTCGCTCCCAGCGCCCGTCAGTACACCTCCCCCAAAAAAGCAACGCACGGGTCGTTAAGCCTTGCGCAGCAGCGCCCCTCTTGGCGCTGCGACTTCCCGGCGGCATCAGGCGTCCCACTACCGCTCGCTAACGTTCAGAACCCCAATCCGGAAGACCGGCTTGGCTTCGTTCCGCAAAATGGCCCCGCGCCCGAAATCTGGGAGGCTAATGGCTGAAAGGCCTTTTGAACGAATGTCACCGTGGGAACTTTATCTATCACGGCTTCCCTGAATTTTTCCATCCCGGCGATTCTTTTTCCTTTCAGCTATTTGCCGCCCGTCTGCGCCTCCGGGCGCAAATGCATGGTTCGTTTGCGGGGCTCCGAAAAGGATAATCTTCGTGCGGGGAAGATCTCTGTCGTTTCGCGCGGCTGATGCGGCACGCCATTGAGCGCCCCGCGATGTTGTTTGACAATCGAATCGGTGCTTTCGCCTACGATCTCCGCTATGAGGGAGTTCCGCTTCACACGGCAAGCGCCACCTCAAAATTCCACACTTTCCCGCGTTCCGTGTGGAAAGTGTGGAATTTGGGGCCAGCGGGGTGCAATCCCTCCAGGGCGATGCGGCTCACGCCAAATGGGTTTTCAAAGATGGGTGCGGCCTTTGCGTTCGGCGGTATCCTTCACTAGTGGGCAATTCTCCCGTTCGCGTCGCGATTCTTGGCATCCTCTGTGTCATCCTCTTTCAGTGGTTTGTGGTGCAAGGCCACGGTGGCAACTGGACGCTGCTGTTTTGCTCCGGCGACAAGTATCCCCCACCCCCGGACCTTGCCGGCAAGATGTACCAGTTCCCCAATTCCCACGGCTTCGACGGGCAGTTTTATTTCTACATCGCCCATGACTTCACCGACGCCCGGGGCACCAGCACCTACATCGACTACCCGCCGATGCGCTGGCTGCGCGCACTCATCCCGGCCCTGGTCGCCGCGCTTTCTATGGGCAATCCCGAATGGGTGCTGCCCGCCTATATCGGCGTCACCTGGCTGCTCTGCGCTTTGGGCCTCTGGCTGAGCGCGAACCTCTTCGTGCTATGGGGGCTTCCAGCGTCCGGCGGGCTCGGCTTCCTGGCCATCCCCGCTGTCCTCATCAGCCTGGACCGCATGATGACCGATCTCGCGTTCGTCGTCGTGCTCCTCGGCTTAGCCTATGCCTCGGCAATGGGAAGAATGGGCTGGGTTTATGCCTTGCTGGTGCTTGCGCCCCTTGCGCGCGAGACCGGCCTTGCGCTCACCGGCGGCTGGGTGCTCTACCAGGTATGGCGGCGGGAGTGGCGGCCAGCGCTACTGGGATGCCTGACGGCGCTGCCCTTCGCCGCGTGGATCATCTATGTCGCGATGAAGTTCGGTCGCGGCTCAGACTACTTTCTGGGCGCGCCGTTTTCCGCCGTTGTCCGGCGCCTCTTCAACCCCGTGATCTACGACGTCTCGTTGTGGGGGCACAAAGTGGCCGCCGCCACGGACTACATCGGGTCCTGGGGCGTTGCCGCCTCCTTCGTCCTGGTGGTGCTTCTGTTCGTGCGCGGGGAGCGTTCCATGCTCATGTTCTGTGCGTTGGTGTATACGCTTGGCATCGCCTTCTTTGTGAAAGACGACATGTGGGCGGAAGCCTATAGCTACGCCAGGACCGGCGCGCCACCCGCCATTATCCTCGCCATGGTGGGCGTCCGGGACCGCCGCTGGTGGCTGCTCACCCCCATGCTGATGGCCCTGCCGCGGGTGCTCTTTCAATATGCCAGCATGGCTTGGGTGGCCGGGCGCGGCTGGCTCTGAGACGAAGAAGCGCAGCGAAATTGTGGGGACACCGATCCTTCTCTGCGCCTACGGAAACGGTTCGCTATATGCGTAGAATGAGCGACGGCGGTTGCGGAGGTCCCAGGCGTAACTGAGGCGGATCTGCGTGCCTCCGGGGGTCGCGGCGATCCATTGAACGCCAGCGTCGAATTGCGTGCGGCGCGCGCCGTAAAGTCGAGCGGGGTCTCTCACCCAGGCGACGTCAAGGAAGGGTGCAAGAGCGAACGTCACCACGCCAAGGCGAAGCAGCGTCTTCTGAACTTCAAGGTTGGAGGACAGATAGCGATCTCCATAAAGCGCGCTGCCCTTGTGTCCGCCGCTGGTGCCAATGTGTCCGCGGAGCGGGATGCCGCCATCTCGCTCCAAGCCTATCGTGAACAGTTCGGGCAACGCGGACGGTCCTCGCAGGGCGCCTGCGGCTATCCGCAGTTGCGTGAGGCCATCGTCTCCGCTGGCGGCGGGCAGCCAACGGATCGTCATCGCGCCCCCTCCTCGATAGACGTTCGAGCCTTGCGCCAGATAGCGTTCGAAGGAGCCCTCCCCGCTGGCTGTCACAAAGACGCGGCGCATCGGGTTGCGGAAGAGATCGCTTTCAATCGAGTGCGCATAGCGGATGGAAGTGCCCTCGAACAGCCGCGAATTGGCGACGCCGTTCGTTGCCGTGAGTTCCGCCTCGCGGGCAAAAGAACGGTTGGCGAAAGAGACGCGATTCTCCCAGGTGCTTCGCGGTCCAAGCACGGCAGCCACGGCAATGCCGGCTTCGGCGCGGCGATAGAGAAACGCTTGCCGCACTTCCCGGGAGGCTGGCGCGAGCAACTGCCAATGCTCATGGCGGGCATCGGCATCCAGGCGCAAACGCCATCCCGCCCGCCCTGCCAGAGGCATCGCGGTCTCTGTCCAGACACGCCGCTTGCGGGGGTCCCAGCGCAGCATGGAGTTCCAGCTAAACGCCCGGCCATCGATGTTGGGCAGCCGTAAATGAACCGTCTGATATCCAAGACCACGCCCCAGCATCAGCAGGGAGGCAACGCGATTCTCCCCGAAAGAAGGCCGCTCCACGCAGCTCAGCCTTGCCTTGTAACGGCCGTCGCTGGCGGCCTCGAGCAGCGTCCGCTTGCTGCCGCACACCCCCAGGAGTTCCGTGTTGCGTTCGGCGCGCAGAAGTTCGTTGCGGGTGAGCACGCCGCCCGCCGAAAACCGAACGACATCGCTGGCCAGTGCCAGTCGCAGGATGCCCTCGAACCCGGTATTCAGTCCATCCTCGGCAAGCAACGGTTTACCGATGCCGTTCCACAATGCCAGAGCGGCCTCCGTGTTTCCTTCGAGGAGATACAGCGTGCCGAGGAATTCGCTCACATAGTCGTCCGTCGAACCCATCCGGCGCGCGCGGTGCAGAAGACCTTTCGCTTCGCTGTGGCGCTTTTCAAGAAAGGCGATGCCGGCCAGTTCGACCGCAAAGCGAGGGTCGTCCGGATAGGCTTGAGCGCCGGATTCCAGCAAGGCCTTCGCGCTGCCGATGTCGCCCGCGGTTGCGGCATCGAGAGCTTGGCGCAGCGTGTTCGAGGCCGTCGCATCGGGAAGAGGCGGGGCGGGCTGTCCCCATGCCGCAAAGGTCATCCAGCAAGCAAGGAAGAGCCGAATGACGAAGTGCCAGAGGTGGACAAAATCGACCTTCATTGGGCTGGAAGTGCGAGCAATGTCCAATGCTGGGAAGCGGCCCATTGCTTCTCGAACTCCGCGCGATCCAGGAAGCGAAACGGCTTTCTTGCCGGATCGTGCAACAGCACCCCGGTTGGGCTCACGCCGCTAACCACCACGTAGTGCAACTGCCGCTGGCCGGGTGGCCGCAGCGCCACCAATAGCGGGCGGCCTTTGCCGAGATGTTCGGTTAGATCTTCCCAGCCACCCGCAAAGGCATAGGCGCGAAAGCCGTGCCGCTCGAAGTATCGCTCAAGCTCAATCGCCGGTGTCCCTTTGGCCTTCTTTGAATAGACCGCTCTGTGAATCGCCGCGACATCATCGCCGGAAATGGGATGGCCCTGCGCCTTCCACCAGTTCATCACCATCGAGATCGCTGCCGATCCGCAACCTTCTTTCACCTGCTCCGTGAACGGAAGATCCAGACGCAGCCCCGGCTCCGCCGTAGCTTGGGCGGGGCCAGGCCAAGGCGAAGCGAGGGCTGCGAGGATGAAAACGACTGCCACGTATAGCGGCATGCAATGGGCCTCAGCTAACCGCGATAATCACGATTACCGCTGTCGCAAGGGCGATCACGATGTAGGTTAGCGTCTCATTGCTCAGCGCGCCGGCCGCGAAATCGCGGTTCACCTGGCGAGCGCGATCTGCCAGACGGGCAGCGGTGGCATCGTCCAAAGCGGCCACGGCCTGCTCTACCTGGCGGTACTCAACGCCCGCCGAGGTCAGCGCCTTTTGCGCGGGGGTCGTCTCCAGCAGCCGAAGCAACTCCGAGCGATCCGCCCGGCTGGCGGCCTGCGCTTGAGCAACGGCCCCTTGTAGCGTGGCGCGAGGGACGATGTGCTCAGCAGCCGGCGCACTGCCGGCCAGCATCGCCACCGCGGCGCAAAGCGCATAGCCTTTGCGGAGCGCCCCAACCTTCCCGCACCACATGGGGATGCGGGCAGCGGCAGCCGTCGTCGTCGGTCTATCGAATGTCATTCATGTCCTCCTGAGGAGCAAAAGAAATCTGGCTGAATCGGGAAACGCCCTTCTTGCGGGCTCGCGAGGAATAGGCTGGCGCCGCCATTTCGATGCGCGGCGTCCTTGCACCCATCTTGCCATAAAGCCAAGAGGCGATACCATCGGAGAATGGCCGATTCGGAAGCCTCCCGGTGTCCCCTCTGCAAGTTGCGCAAACCCAAGCGCTGGTGCCCCGCTTTGAGCGCATCGATCTGCCCCCTCTGTTGCGGGCGGGAACGGGAGCTGAGCATTCGCTGCCCGTACACCTGCAAATTTCTCCGGGAAGCGCGAAAGCATGAGCAACTGGCGGATCTGGATCCCCAGACGCTGCCCCATCCCGAAGTGAAGCTCTCCAGGGAGTTTCTGGAACAGAACGGACTACTGGGCGCGTTTCTGGAAGAATCGATTTGGCTTGCCGCATCCGCCCAGCCTGAGGTGGTGGATACCGATATACGCGAGGCGCTCGAGGCGCTCATCCGAACCTACCTCACCATGCGGAGTGGCTTGATTTACGAAACGAAGCCCGGCAATCGCTATGCCGCGGCCATTGTCCGGGGAGTTCGTGAGCGGCTGCATACTCTTGAGCGGCGATTGCGCGAAGAAACAGATGTGCCACCCCCTCGCGATAGCCAGATTCTGGCCATGCTCGTCTTTCTCCAGCGAATGGAGCTGCAAGTAAACAACGGCCGTCCGCTCAGCCGGTCTTTCCTCGATTTGCTGCGGCGGAACCTGCTGGAACCAGGGCAGACAAACGACGAGGACGACCTGGAGCTGGATCCGGGAACGGGCGGGTTGATTCTACCGGCATAAACGCAGAGTCCACGGTCGACGGCGAAGCGGAACGCCTTCAGAGGATATGTGTCCGCCGCGCCGCTTCGGGCGTTGCATGGTTCCAAGCCCGCTGCCACCGATGTTCCTCGCCGTCGTGAGAACGCGAAGCCGAAATCGGGCGGCCGCCGAATCGGGTTCCGGTAAAGAAAAAGCGGCCCCGCGAAGGAGGCCGCTCGGGTTGGGGTTGATGTTTGGGCCCGGACACTCCGGCCCCATAGAAACAAGCTAGAAGCGGAGACGCAACCCGATCTCCACGCGGCGCATATCCATCACGCTGGTGAGGTTGGCGTGGCCAACGCCGCCGCGGAACTGATTGAATTTCTCGAGTTCCGTCGCGCCCGGTTTTGCCGCCAGCAGATTGTTGACGTTTTGCTCAGGCGAATTGTTGAGCATGAATCCGTCGGCCAGGGTAGCACCCTTCATCTTGTAGGTGAAAGTGGTGTTGAGATCCTGGCGGCGGACCTGGTTGAAGGGGTTAAAGAAGCTCGCCCGTAATTCCAGACCCACCTTCTCCTGGATGGGGAAGGTCTTGCTGACATTGATGTCGTTCGAGAAGGTGCCCGGTGACCAGAGGTAGTTGCGCGAACCGGTGCCGTCATTGAGGCCAGGGACGCCGAAGGGGCTGATATCGAACAAGCGCGTGAGATCGCCGGTGCCGGTATTGACGTTCGCCGAGGGCACGATACGCGGCGCAATGTCGGGGCTGCCAGTGAAGATCGCATTCAAATTCGGCACGCCTTGCGTGTTGTTGGCATATTGCAGATTGAAGGTTGGCGTTAGGGCGCGACCGCTGTAAAAGTTCATCAGATGGGCGACATTCCACCCATCGAAGACCTGCTTGGCAACACCGCTTTTCCACCCCAGCTTCATGGCCAGCGAAGGCACGTCGTAGGTGTAGTTAATACCCACCACATGCACGCGATGCTCGTTCGCCACGAAATTGGTGTATTCCTTCCAGTTGGAGTAAAAGTGCCCGGGGCTTTCGATGCCGCTAATCAGCTTGCTCCAGGTGTGGACGAACTGGAAGGTGAGGCCCTGGCTATAGCGCTTGTTCAGGCTCCACTGCAGGGAATGGTAGCGATTGTTACCGACGTTGGTGATCAGATTCAGATTCCCGAAACCGTAGAAGGGCCGCATGAGGTCGGGGCTGACGTTCTGCGTTCCCGGCAAGGCTCCAGGGTTCGAAGCCGATACCGGCCCGGCGAAGTTGTTGCCGGCCAGCCGGGGATCGTTATACTCGGGATTCCAGGCTGTTCCGGGAAGCACCTGATTGACGTTGAATTGCATTGTCTGGTGCCGCTGCAGGTTTCCGATGTAGGCAACGTCAAGCACCAGATTCATGGGCAGTTCACGCTGGATGGAGGCGCTGAAATCATAGATGGTGGGTACTGACCGGCTTGTCTCGTCGCGGGCTCCAAAAGCCAGCGGGGAAAGGCGCTTCACCGTTGGATTATTGAGCGTAGCAAGGCTCGTTTGGCGGTAATCGATCTGTTCGGCCTGCCCATTCTGGAAGGTTCCCGTAGATTGGCCGATGGTAGGCCGGTTGTAGGACCATCCGAAGCCGACGCGCAGAACGGTCTTCTGAGTGAAGTTCCAGGCAAAGCCACCGCGAGGAGCGAACAGGATGTAGTTGGGGTTAAGGATGCCCGCCCCGCCGTAGTTCCCGCCGAGAGGAACGACTCCATTCCGTTGATCGCCCGAACCGGGCACCAATGAATAGAGCAACGCGGAGAACTGGTTCGCGGGAAGCGGATTGTTGGGAATGGTGGATCGATCAGCGTCTTCGTGTTCTTCGGATTCACAATGTAATAGCGAGGTACTTTCGTCTGGTCGTAAAGACTCGGGATGAACACCGCGTCGCGGGAGATTTCGCTATCTGTATTAAACTCCGAAGGGATGTGGTAGACGCGGAGACCGTAGTCGAAAGTGAACGTGGACGTCACTTTCCAAGTGTCTTGAATAAAAGCGTGGAAGTCCTGATATTTTGAGTACTTCCTCGATTGATTGTCTACCTGCTGGAAACGGCTTACCGCGCCGACGAGAATGTTGGCGGGATTGTAGCCCATGTCGAACTCGCTGGCGTTATTCGATCCGAAATCGAAATCACCCTTATTGATGGCGGCATTGATTTCGTCCTTCTTGTTAAGAATATACTGCGCGCCCCACTTGAACAGATGGGTGCCCTTGAGCAGGCTCATCGTGTGAGTCATCTGATATTCGGGCGCCTTGGCGTACCAGGGGAAGCGGTCGAACTGGAAATCCTGGTAGCCCGTGTTGCGCACGCGCGGCAGAATATTCGAACTATTTGAAAAGGCGAGAGGCAGATCGCCCAGGCCACGGTTGTTGCGGTCGATGAGGGAGGGGTCGTCCATCACGTCAAGGCCGGCATTCACATAGTCCTTCTGCCAGTTGAACATCGTCTCGCTCACCATGTTGGCTGACCAGGTCTTGGTGAAATTACCAACCAGCGCCTTGTCTGGGCGGTTCCAGCCGGTGTTGACGAAGGGCAGGTTGCTACCCGCGGCCCAGGTGACCATATCGCGATAGTACTGGTAGTCGTAAGAGAAGCGCACATAGGCGCGCATGGAGTCGCTGATGTTCCAGTCCACTTTGCCGACATTCAGCCAGCGCTTGTCTTCCTTGGCGTATTGATTCAGATAGTTGTTGTTGGTTTCGTTCTGCAGATTCGGCAGCGGATAAATGTTCATAATCGCGCGGCCAAGCGGCGTGATGAGATTTTGCGGAATCACGTTGTTCGGCACCAACACCGGCTTTCCGGATGCCTGCGTGCCAGGCATGTAAATGGTGGGCCGGGTGCCATTGGCGTTCACAGTTTGCGAGAAATCGCCGTTGCGCTCAAGCTCGGTGGGAACGCGAATCTGGTTGGTGAGGGTGGGCGTATCCTGCTTCAGGTTCTCATGGTTGACGAAGAAGAATAACTTATCTTTTTTGATGGGTCCGCCAATATTGCCGCCAAAGTAGTTGTAGCGGTAGCGGGGCTTAGCCTGTCCAAAGTAAGCGCGATCCCATGGGCGGGCATTCAGCACTTCGTTGCGCATGTAATTCCACAACGTTCCGTTCCACTTGTTCGTCCCGGACTTGGTGATGATGTTGATCACCACTCCGGCGCGGTTTCCGTATTCGGCCTGGAAGTTGTTGGTGAGTACCGAAACTTCCTGGATGGATTCGAGACTGGGCGTAACGGTGGTCTTGGCGTCGCTGCCATGGTCGACGTTGCTGCCGCCATCGAGATTCACCTGAGTTTGATTGGGCGCTTTGCCGTTGATGCGGAAATCCGCGTAGCCGTCGTAGCCGGCTTCGCGGCCATTGATGGCATTGGTACTTTGGGGGGAAGAGCCGGGAATGATTTTGAGCAGGGTGCTCCAGTTGCGGCCCTGCAACGGCATTTCCGTTACCTGCTTGGATTGGATGGTCTCCGCGCGGACAGCGTTCTCGGTGACAATTTTTGGAATCTCGTCGTTCACTTCCACCGTGGTGATCGGTCCGCCACCCACTTCGAGGGTTACGCGGCCCAGGGAGAGGTTTTGGAATGCGTTCAGGCGCATATCCGTCACCGTCGCGGTGCGGAAACCTTGGGCGCTGATGGAGATTTCATAGTCGCTGGCCACCAGCGAGGGCACAGTGAAGAGCCCGGCGGAATTGGTTTCCGTCGTGCGTTCGGAGTTGGTGGACAGTTGGCGCACCTTGATAGCAACGCCAGGAATGGGGGCATCGGATTGATCGACAACCGTGCCGCTAATGGATCCCAAGCCGGTTTGTCCAAAGGCAAGGGCGGCCAGCATCAAGGGGAGTAAGAGGAGTCGAATCAACATAGCTCTATGACCTCACTGAAGCAACTCCACCGGAGTGGACGCCGCGCGAAAGCGGATTATTGCCGCGGCCTCGGAGGCGGTCGTAACCGGTAAGAGCAGGTGTTACGGCAGAGACTGCCGCAATGATGTTATGCCGAACATATGCGCAAAACAAGACTTATTTAGATATTCGCATCTGAATGTATCTTAAAATTAATTCATATGTGACAGAATGTTTGTCAATGCGGGCTGCATCGATCCTCTGAGGGGTCCGAGACAGAAGCAGGGCCGGGCGGAGAATTAGCCCTTCAGCTTCAACTTCACAATGCTCAGCGAATGCGCCGGGAAGGTGTGGGCGAAGCCGTTGGCGTCGAGTTTCGCGTTGATGGAAGCGACGGTGGGTCGCACGTTCTTGTCGTCGCCGAAGGTGTGGATGGTCTTGAAGTCGCCATGGTTGAGGAACCAGATCTCACCCTCTCCGCTGAGGCGGCCATCGCACTTCATGAATCCGTGTACGGATTCTTCGATTCGCTCTTGTCGAGTACGTTGAGGTAGAGCGTGCCTTCGTTTCTGTTGTGCGTTACGGAGACATCGAGATAGCCCACCGGCTCGCGATTGTCGATCTTGTAGCTTGGCGTTTCCACCAGCGCGTTGAGGGCGATGTTGTTCTTCTGCTTGGCGTATTCGGCCAACGGGAAGTAGATCGTTTGGAGGTAGAGTCCCTGCTCATTCGTGAAGATCGGCGCGATCACATTGACGATCTGGGCCAGGTTGGCCATCTTCACGATGTGCGCGTGGCGGATGAAGGAATTGAGGAACATCCCCATGGCGAGGGCATCCTCGAAGTTGTACTTCTCTTCGAGACGCGTGCGCCCGGTATCGAACTCTGAGTTGCCGCCGCGCGCCCGATACCAGACGTTCCATTCGTCGAAAGCGATGGTGATGGGACGCTGGCTGCGGCGCCCGCTCTTCGCCGCCTGGATCATCCCATCCACGACTTCGATGCGGTAATCGATATCCCGGGAAACGGCGAGGAATCGTTCAAAGTTGTTCTCGCGGTTGCCGATGTAGGTGTGCAGCGAGATATAGTCGATGTCGCCCTTGAGCCCTTCCAGCACGGACCGGTTCCAGCCGATCCAATCAGCATTGCCCCCGAAATCGGAGGAACCGCTGGCGATCAACTGGATGCTTTCGTCGGCCCTGCGCATCGCCTTACCGGCTTCACGGGCGAACTTCACGTAGTCTTCGGCGTTCTTATGGCCAAGCTGCCAAGGGCCGTCGATTTCGTTGCCCAAGCCCCAGATCTTCACGCCCCACGGCTTCTCGCGCCCGTTCTTACGGCGGGCGTCCGACCATGACGTGCGCCGCGGCTCGTTGCAGTATTCCACCCACTCCCGGGCTTCGTTCACGCTGCCCAGGCCGGCGTTGATGCAGATGTAGGGGTCGATCGAAAGCTTTTCGCAATAGCGCAGGAACTCATCGGTGCCGAAGCGGTTGGAATCGAGGTCTCCCCAGGCCTGGTCGGGCCGTGTTGGCCGCTGGTCTTTGGGGCCGATGCCGTCCTTCCAGTTGTAGCCGGAAACGAAGTTGCCCCCGGGCCAGCGCAGCAGAGTGACCCCCAAGCCCTTCACCGCCTCCATGACGTCCTTGCGGTAGCCTTCACTATCTGCGAGAGCGCTGCCCTCTTCGTAGAGACCGCCATAGATACAGCGCCCCAGATGCTCGGCGAAATTCCCGAATACATGGGGATGCACTTCGCCGATGACGCGGTCGGTATCGATCTTGATGCGCGCCTCGGGCGCGGGTGCGCTTTGCGCTGTCGAGCGCGAGGTCGCGAGAAAAGGAAAGCTAAGCGGCAGGGAAGAAAACAATCGCCGGGTGATCGACATACCGAAGGTACCTCCACGCACGAAGCACGCGCTTCTAGAATGCCGCTACGCTATCGCAGCAAGCTCTTGAACGCAAGAGGGGTAAGCCCAACAGAGGGGACGCTACAGAAGCTCGCCGGGCAGTTCGCCGGGATCGAGCACCCGCACCAGTTCGGCGATGATCCGGCATTCGCCTTCCACCAGATCCCAGGAAGGGTAGAGGGGGTTCAACGAGATGAGACGGACGCGGGAGTGCCGCCACTCGGCGTCGCCAAACTCGTCGTCACCTGGCGGGCGCTGCGGGGCCTTTTCAGAATGATAGCGCTTGATGGTGAAGGCGCCACCGCTATCGGAACTGCCGAACTGTTGCACCAGCACCAGCTTCCCTTCCCGTGAGCCCTGTGGATGGATGCGAAAGAGGCAGTAGGCGCCATCCGGGATGCGGGGTTCCATCGACTTGCCGGTGATCTGTGCCACGAACAGACCTTCGTCGGGACGCAGGCCTTGGGGCAACGGCACCCATGCAGAAGCATCCACTTCCGTGTCGCCGTCGAAAAGGCCGGCGGCGATCTTCATGGGGTAAAAGGGGAGGTGTGTGCGAAACGGAACGATTGCTGCCGGAGCTTCGCTCTTCGCGCTGCCGCGGCCCGAGACGTGCCGTTCAAACAGACGCTTCAATTCCCGGTCCGCTTTCTGCAACGTGACGCTTTCACGGGCGGAAAGCCGCAACAGGTGAGAAAACGAACTCTCGAATTCCTGGAGCAATTGTTCGCCCGGCTCGCTTGCCGCGCGCGACGCAAAATCTTCGGCAATCGCCTGCAGCACCACCCGGTCTTCGCGTTCCAAGGAAGGGGGCCATCGCTCCAGCATCTTCACGTGGAGTCGGTTTTCCGAAGGGTCGAGCAGCAGGACACCGGCGGGGATACCGGGCTCACCGGGAATGTGCAGTTCGAGGATGGCAAACTCCGCCCGCGTCGTCTCGACGGGGGATTGCTCGCGAGCGCGCTCTGTTGCCCAGCCTTGAGGTGTTGAACCGTGTGGTTCCATCCGCCCGTCGCCTCACCCTATCTTTATCGGTACGGTTCGAGCCCGCCGATATCGGGGAAACCCCTGAGCGAGGCCCGGGGATTGCGCTCCTGGTTCCACGGCCGCTCTCGCGCCGGCCCCGCGCACACTGGCAGCGCCGCAGCCTCGCCTCTACGGATTATACGGGTAGTAGCCGCTGCGCGCGCGAATCTTCACGTTGGGCAAGTTCACCTCCACGCGAACCCGGCGGAAGATACGCGGCGAATCCGTGTTGGTAGGCACATAGCGCATGATGTACTGCGTGTTGATCTCACCAACGATGGCCGTTACGGATTCGAACAAGCTGGAGGCAATCTGCGTGGCATAGCCGCCCGTGCCCACCACCATGGCGAAATTGCCCGCGTCCTGGGGCTTGGAGAGATAGCCGGTGACATCCTTGTAGACGCCTTCCAGCGGGTATTCGACGCGCCCGCCCGTTTCCGTGGCTAGCCGCACCAGATTGTTATCGCCCGCCGACGCAAACCCGTAGGCCTGGGTGCTGACGCCGTAGATCGTCACCAGATTCCGCTGGGCAAGTTCGAGCACCTCTTCAAGGGCATGCGTGGATGCCGTATCCACGCCATCGCCAACGATGATCAGCACGCGCCGCGGTTCAATGGGCTCCCCCTTCATCAGGCTTCGCCGCGTGCATGCCATGTAGATCGCGTCATAGAGCGCGGAGCCCCCGCCGGGCTTCAATTGCTCCAGCCGCTCGACAAGCTGGCCGGCTTCGCTGGTGGTATCGACAGCCAGTTCGGCGGTGGTGGAATAGGGGATCAGGTAGCCCGCATACTGCGGCTTATCCGGGGGAAGCAGGTTAAGCACAAGCTCCACGACGGCTTCCCGCAAGGTCTTCCAATGGATGACGTTACGGTTGGACATATCCACCAGAAAGCCCACAACCACCGGCTGCTTGCGGTCCCGGGAAAAGAAGGTGATCGATTGCGGGACATTCTCGTCAAACAGCTTGAAGTCGGCTTTATTGAGATCGTCGACAAAACGGTCCTGGAAGTCGGTGACGGTCACCGGCACGATCACTTCGCTAACCCCGGCGCGGAACGGAGTGTCGCCCGGAGCGCGGACGATAGCGGTTTCCGAACTGCTCGCCTCGGGCGGTTGTTGCGCGGGAAGCGCGAAGACGCACAGGCAAACGAAGGCTGCCATAGCGAGAGCGGTTCGCCCAATCGGGCCAAGACCTGGGGAAATCATGCTGCGAGAGTACCTTGCCCTTTATTATACGGGGCGCCCGCATTTCCGGTTGCCCTGCAATTCGCCCAGCCCGCATTCGCCCAGCCCGCATTCGCCTGGCTCGGAATCTCGCGCCGGCCTAGCGCTGCACGCGCCCGCTGCCCCCGTTCTTCAGCAACCCAGTGACATCCTCCAGGCTAAGCCGCGCGAAGTCGCCGGGAATGGAATGCTTGAGGCAGGAGGCCGCCACGGCGAATTCCAGCGCTTCGGCATGGGAGGGCAGGTGCTGCAGCCCATAGATCAAGCCGCCCGCGAAACTATCCCCCGCACCCACCCGGTCGACGATATGGGTTATGTCGTAGCGCCGGCTGACAAAGAAATTGTCGCCGTCGTGCATACAGGCGCTCCAGCCGTTGTGGGAGGCCGAATAGCTTTCCCGCAATGTGATCGCTACCGTCTTCAAATTGGGAAAGTCGTCCAGCACCCGGCTGGCCAAAGCCGAATAGGCCGCCGGGTCCAGCTTGCCCGCATGTACGTCCGCTTCGCTCTGGATTCCCAGCGTCTTCTGGATATCCTCTTCGTTGGCGATGACGACGTCGGCGAACTTGACGAGTTGGGGCATCACCTCATGCGCCGCTTTGCCCCACTTCCAGAGGTTCTTCCGGAAGTTGAGATCGATCGAGATGGTGAGCCCGAGTTCCCGCGCCGTCTGCACGCTTTCCATGGCCAAGGCTGCCGCGGATTCGCTAATCGCGGGCGTAATCCCGGTGATGTGGAACCAGCTTGCGCCCTCAAACGCCAGCGCCCAGGCAATATCGCCCGGCTTGGCGAGGGCAATGGCGGAGGCCGCCCGGTCGTAAGTGACTTTTGAAGCGCGCTGGTTGGCCCCGGTCTCCAGATAGTAAACACCCATCCTGCCGGTTCCTCGCGCCACGTGAGAGGTATCGACGCCGAAGCTGCGCAAGCTGGCCACACAGGCATCGGCAACGGGATGATGCGGAGGGAGCATTGTGACATAGCGCGCCGGCTGGCCCAGCCCGGCCAGCAGCACCGCCACATTCGCTTCGCCGCCGCCAAAGCTGGCGTCGAAGCAAGGGCTCTGGAGCAACCGCTCCAGGTTGGGTGGCGTCAGCCGCAGCATGATCTCCCCAAACGATACGACCGGTTTTGCCATTTTCATCCGCTTCTCCTCCGCCGGGCGGCCGGCCTCCCTAAGATGCCGGGAAACTCGTTTCGACAGGCGCACGAGCAACCCAAACCTTTCATCCTACAGTGAGCGGGCATGGGAGCGAAAGCATGCCTAGCGGACCGGGCTACGGTGCGGATTTGGTGCGAGTTCCCGGCTTGATGCCCTTTGCGAGCTGCGGATCATCGCTTCACGGAGACTTCTCATCGAAATGGGTTTGGGCAGGATGCCGTCGACATCGTCCCTGACCTTTTCGAGCGAGTACTCGCGTTCATTGGTGGCCGAGCACAGAATGACGGGCGTGCGCGCGCGCCACACTGCCCGCTCAAGCTCGCGGATACGTCCGATGGCGGTGAGCCCATCCATGCCGGGCATATGCCAGTCCATCACCACCCAGGCAAAGCGCCGCTCCGCGAAACGGAGAACCGCTTCTTCTCCGCTCTCCACGGCTTCGCAGACAAGGCCCATCGTCCGCAGCAGCGAAGAGATCACTTTGCGGTTCACCGGGTTGTCGTCGGCCACAAGGACGAGGGGTTCTTGTTCCGCCGGGCTGCCCCCGCCGTGGGCGGAAAGGGACGCGGCAAGACAGGCGGAGAGAATTCCGGGCTTCTCCCGTATGCAGATCTCACAGCCCTGTCCCTCTCCATAGCAGCCGGGAGGAGAGATGGACCCACCGGCGGTGGCTTTGTGCAATTCGAAAAGCCCCGAAGTCTCAACAGCCTCCGGGCGCTCTCCAGATGATTCAAATTGCGAGCGGGCCGGCGATGCCGCGGCATTCGGGCAACTGGTCAGCCGCTCCAGCGCGGAGCAGAAAAGTTCCGAGAGAAACGGCTTGGGATAGACGGTCATCCCCTTTGGAATTCTCGCCGCCAGCGCTTCATACGCCTGTTGCCCGGTAGCCAGCAGGATGGTTGCCGCATGCAGGTCCGGCTGCCCCGCCTGCAGGGTCTGCGCGATCTCCAGACAATCGCCCTCCAGCGCGTCGTCAACCACCAGCAAATCCCATCGTGCCCCCGCCTGCTGCGCCGCGAAAGCCGCTTCCAGGTTCGCCGGGCGGGTCACCTGGCATCCGACGCCCGCCAGGCGCAAGGCAAGCATGTCGCCGCTAATCGCTTTGCGGGTGAGCAGCAACGCGTGTTTGGGCAGAGGATAGTCCGAGTAGCATCCCGGTTGCACGGCGGGCGCTATGGATGGTAGCGCGGCGGGGATTTCGACGTGGAAGACGCAACCGCCGTCGCGGTGGTTTTTCGCCCAGATCCTCCCTGCCAGCATCACGACGAGTTGTTTGGTGATGCTGAGCCCCAAGCCAGTTCCTACCACCGCTTGTGTACGGGAATCGGAACTGCGCACAAACGGGTTGAAGATCGCTTCTTCCTGACCTGCGGGGATGCCCGGCCCGCTATCGGAGACCAGAATCCGGAGGTAGGCGAATTTATCGTCGATCGCCTGGGCGGTGATGCGCAGCGAGACGATTCCCGCTTCAGTGAACTTCAGCCCGTTGCCAAGCAGATTCATGAGGATCTGGCGGAGCGCGCCTTCGTCGGATTCGATGATGGGGGGTACCCCGCGTTCCACCACCCAGGCCAGTTCGAGACCCTTCTGCTGGGCCACCGGCGCGAGAATCGAAACCACTCCCTCCACCACGCGATCCAGCGCGACGGGTTTGCATTGCATCGGCTGCTTACCGGCTTCCAGGCGGGCGAAATCGAGAACCTCGTTCACGGTCCGCAGTAGAATTTCGCCGGAGGTCCGAATCAGCCCCACGTACTCCTTTTGCGTACGGTCGAGCGAAGTCAATGAGAGCGCCGACGCGATACCCAGCACGCCATTGAGCGGTGTACGCAATTCGTGGCTGATGCTGGCCAGAAACTGCGTGCGCATGTTTGCCAGAGCGATGGCCTCATCGGCCTTGCGCCGAAAACGGTGCATCGCGATCCACAGCAAGGCGCACACTCCGAATAGTCCCGCGACGCTCCACTGGAACAACCGCGACGCCCTTTCGGTTTGCGTTTCCGCAAAGGTGCCCGCGCTGCGGTAGTGAGATAGCGGATAGTAGCGCTGGAAGATCTTGTCGAGCATTCCATCGCGTGCCATTCGGCCCAGTTCCTGCCGCAGAACATCGGCGGAATCGGCGGCGGCGAAGGTGGAGGCGAAGGCATAGTCCGTATCGAGGTCGCGAATCACGGCCACTTCGAATTGCACACCGGTGCAGGAGGGCGGCCGGTTCATCAGAAGCGCATCGAAGGTAGGCGTTTCCACAAGGGTCGCATCCAGCTTTCCCTCACATAGTTTCGCCAGCCCTAAGCTGTCTTCGGGCAATTCGATACGCGCCTCCGGAAAGGCCCGTTTCGCCCAAGCCCTGGTATGGGACTTTACACCCGCACCCACGCTTTTCACCGGGCCGGATGGATGGTGAAGACGCACCAGCAACGTTTCGGCGCGGGCGAAGGGTTCGGTGATGTGGAACTGCTTTCTGCGCGCCTCCCGCACCTCAAGAAGCGGCCAGACGTCGATACCCGTGCCCGGCGCAAGGGCTTTCTCCGGATGATCGGTGTTCGCCACCCATTTCAGCGTGATGCCGGCGCGCTTGGCCGCCGTGTTCAATAGGTCGGGCATCGCGCCAGCGGCTGTCCCATCCGCTTTCCAGTACATGAAGGGAGGCATGGGGTCCAGCGCCACCGTCAGTTCCTCTTGCGGCGTTGCCGGCAAATACGCCAGCAGCGCCGCCGTCACCGCGGCAATGCAAAGCACCTCCAAAAAAAGGCTCCGGAAGCGGGCGATGCGAAATCGGTTCATGGAAGTCGAGGGCTTCAGACCTAACGGCGTCGACACCGGGTGTCCCCGGTCATCTCTTCATCACTCGTCATCTCTATCGGCCGGGCAGACGTCCTCTTTAGCGCCCTCAGCCCTTCTCCCGCTCTCATGCGACAATCGCGCTATGCAGTTCCCTTCTCCGCACCGGATGGCCCATCTTTCCACAACCTGCCGCTGGCGATTGCTGGCCGCTTTGTTTCTGGTGGCAACGGCGCTCTTCGGCCAGGATGCCGCCTGGAACCGCGAGCACTATACCAAGTACGAATACCAGGTGCCGGTCCGCGACGGGGTCAGGCTCTTCACTGCGGTCTATGTGCCGAAAGACGCCTCAAAAAGCTATCCCATTTTGCTCACTCGCACGCCCTATAGCTGTTCACCTTACGGTGCCGATAACTACCGCGAACGGCTGGGGCCGGCGCCTGAGATCTATGCCAAGGAGGGTTTCATTTTCGCCTGCCAGGACGTGCGCGGGCGCTACCTCAGCGAGGGGGATTTCGTCCATGTGCGCCCCCACATCCCCGGCAAACAGGGCAAGCAGATCGACGAATCGAGCGACACCTACGACAGCATTGAGTGGCTCATCAAGAACGTGCAGCCGAACAACGGCAAGGTGGGGCTTTACGGCGTCTCCTACCCCGGTTTCTACACAGCCATGGGACTGATCGACCCCCATCCCGCCCTTGCCGCGGCCTCCCCGCAGGCCCCGGTGAGCGATTGGTTTGCGGGCGACGACTGGCACCACAACGGTGCCTTCCTGCTGCAGCACGCCTTCCGCTTTCTCGCCAACTTCGGGCGTCCCCGCCCCGAGCCCACCGCCAAAGCCGCGCCCGATTTCGAGTTCCCAAGCGCCGACGGCTACCGCTTCTATTTGCGGATGGGCGCGATGCCCGAGGCGAACGCGAAGTTTTTCAAGAGTGAAATTCCTTTCTGGAATGAGCTAATGGAGCAGGAAAGCTACAACGCATTCTGGAAAGCGCGCAACATCAACCCGCACCTCAAGGGGGTGCGGACTCCCACGCTCACCGTTGGCGGCTGGTTCGATGCGGAGAATCTCTACGGCGCGCTGGAAGTCTACCGCAGCGCGGAACGCCAGTCCCCGGGGGCGTGGAACAAGATCGTGATGGGCCCCTGGTATCACGGCCAGTGGGCCCGCGACGACGGGGAGAAACTGGGCGACGCCAGCTTCGCCGCAAAGACCTCGCTGCACTACCGGAACGAGATCGAATTTCCGTTCTTTATGCACTTTCTCAAGGGGGCGCCCGACCCTGAGTTGCCGGAAGCCTCGTTGTTCGAAACGGGCACCAACCGCTGGCGGCGTTTTGACCGCTGGCCCCCGGAAGGCAGCAGCCCGCAGCGCCTCTATTTCCACGCTTCCGGACGCCTCGCCTTTGATGCTCCCAGCGCCGCCGGCGAAGCGTTCGACGAATACGTCAGCGACCCCTCCAAGCCGGTTCCCTCAGTCGCGAAGATCGAGGTTGGCATGTCCCGCGAGCACATGACCGCGGACCAGCGCTTCGCCTCCACGCGCCCCGACGTCCTGGTCTTCGAAACCGAGCCGCTCAGCGAGGATTTCACCATCGCCGGCCCCGTGACGGCGGACTTGTACCTCAGCACCACTGGCACAGACTCCGATTGGATCGTGAAGCTGATCGACGTCTATCCCGAGGATTATCCCAACCCCAAGCCGAACCCTGAAAACGTGGAGATGCGCGGCTACCAGCAACTGGTGCGCGGCAACGTCATTCGGGGCAAGTTCCGGAATTCGCTCGAAAAGGCGGAACCCTTCGTTCCCGGCAGGCCCGAACATGTGGGCTTCGAGCTCAACGACACGCTGCACACCTTCCGTCGCGGCCACCGCGTGATGGTGCAAGTGCAGAGCACCTGGTTCCCCCTCATCAACCGCAATCCCCAGGTGTTCACGAACATCTTCAACGCTCCCGAATCGGAGTATCGCAAGGCCACCCAGCGCATTTACCGCAGCGCCTCCATGCCATCGAGCCTGGTGGTGCAGGCGGAAGCGACGCGGGAGTAGCGGCGCCGCGCGAAGCATGGGGATGAGATCTGATTCGATTCTCCGCAAACCGCATCATAGAAAGTATGGACATCACCACCGGGCTGGAGACGACGCAGAACGCGACCGGCCGCATTGTGATTATCGGCGGCGGTTTCGCCGGCATCGAACTGGCCAAGCGGCTTGAAAAGAAGCTGCCTGCGGAAAATGAGATCGTCGTCATCAGCGCCGACAATCACATGGTGTTTACGCCGATGTTGCCCGAGGTGGCGGCGCGCACGCTCAACCCGCTGCATATCGTGGTGACGGGGAGGGAGATGACCCGGCGCACCGTGTGGATGAAGGCCCGGGTGAGCAGCGTGAACACTTCCGCCAATGAAGTGACCTACGAGGACGATCGCGGCGAAGAACATCGGATGCGTTATGGCCAGTTGGTGATCGCCTGTGGCGCGGTGGTGAACCTCGATGCCATACCGGGCATGGGGGCGCACGCCTATCCGCTGAAGAGCATCGGGGACGCATTTTCTCTGGGTAATGCCTTGATTGGCCTCTGCGAAGACGCCAGCGTCGCCAGCGAGGCGGAACGTCCGAAAATACTGAGCGTGGTGGTGGTGGGGGCCGGTTTCTCGGGCGTTGAAATCGCGGGGAACATTGCCGATCTGGTGGATCGCGTACACCGCTACTATCCCAAACTGCGCGGCCTCCGCGCCCGCATTACGCTGCTGCAGCGCGGCAAGAGGGTGCTGCCGGAACTCGCTTACCAGTCGCTCTCCGACTTCGCTTACAAGAAACTGCAGGAGCGCGGCGTGGACGTCCGGCTGGGCACCAGCGCTCGCGAGGTAACCAGGGAGCGCGTGATTCTTGGCAGCGGCGAATCCATCCCCGCCGGGCTGGTGATCTGCACCATCGGCACATCGGCCAATCCGCTCATCGAAACGGTGGGCGTTCCCCTTGTGCAGAAGCGATTGCCCACCGAAGCGGACATGCGGGTGACCGGCCTCGAAAACGTCTGGGCGATTGGCGACAGCGCGTTTGTGCCTAACGCCGCCACCGGAGAATGCAGTCCGCCCACCGCCCAGTTTGCGTTGCGCCAGGCCCAGCAACTGGCCGGCAATCTCGTCCGCCACTTGGAGGGCAAAGCAACCAGCGCGTTCCACTTCAAACCTCTGGGACTAATGGCCGCCATTGGCCATCGCAACGCCGTTGCGGAGGTCTTCGGCTTGCAGCTCTCCGGGTTTCTGGCGTGGTTCCTCTGGCGCGGCGTCTATCTCTCCAAAATGCCCAGCCTCTCCCGCAAATTTCAGATTGCCGTGGATTGGGCTTGGGAACTTCTTTTCCCGCCAAATTCCGTCGAGCTCTCGCCGCAGAGCGAGCGCAAGACCGACCTTGCCCACTTCGCCGGGGGCGATTGGATTTATCGCAAGGGAGACCCCGCTCAGCATCTCTTCCTCGTCCAAAAGGGCACGGCGGCGATTTACTTCAGCGAAGCGGAAGGCCCTATCGGAACGCTGGAACCGGGCGACCACTTCGGGGAGAATGCCTTGTTGAACATCGACGGGAGATCCCGCCGCAGCGTCTCCGTGCGGGCGATCTCTCCCGTCGACGTGATTCGTATGCGCCGCGAGGATTTCGTGCGCCTTGCCGACTCCATGTCCGTCCTCCGGCGGAGTATGGCTCGCGAATACCTGGAACGCCGCAGCGCCACCCAGGTGATGGAGATGCTGTTGAACGAGCCGGGCCTATTTGACTTCCGGGTGGAGCGCTTCATGACGCCGGAGTGCTATGCGATCCCGGATTCGAGCACCCTTGGCTCCGTCCTTGCGCAGTTCGAACCGAACACCGTGGGCTTCAACATTGTCGATGCCTCGGGTTGCCTTACCGGCTACGTCAGCCGCACGGAACTCTACGAAGCCATGCAGCGCCGAATGTCAATGGAGACGCCCATCGCGGACTTCATGCTGAAGGATCCGCCGCTGGCCACTCCGGACGACAATGCCATTGCCGCCACCCTTCGCCTGGTGCGGAACGACGTCGAGTTGCTCCCGGTGGTGGAGGATCTAGCGGCGCAAGCTGATCGGTACCGTTTGCCCGCTCGATGTGTTCAAGCAGACCACGCTCTACCGGCCTGCTCCGGAAGACGCGTCCGTCTCCCCGTAAGCCCGGCCCGGCGCATCGCGTGCGGCAGCACTGGATGCCGGGCTTCCCGTCGTGCCTCCCCCATGTGCGAGCCCGGTTTGCGAACATAGAGGCTCAGGTTTGTGAAGCTGCTTCGCACTATGGCAACGATCGGAAAGCAACCCGTCCGCAGAATCGAAGGCTTTGCCGGCAATGCGCCCACGCGCGAATTGCTCGAAGGGATCGCGGTGACGGGGCGGATTCCGCATTCGATCCTGCTTTGCGGTCCGGAAGGGGTGGGCAAGGCGACCCTGGCGCGGCGTTTCGCGGCTCTACTGATGGGCGATGCCGGGAAGATCGAAGCCGACGACCTCTCGCTGCAAGTGAACCGGGAACGGATTGAGGAGCGTCTCTCTCTGGCTTCCGACAAGCGCGCCGACGATCCGCTCTTTTTCGCTTCTCATCCGGATTTCCTCACCTTCCCGCCGGAAGGGCCGCTGCGGCAGATTTCCATCCAGCAAATGCGCCGGATGAAGGAGCATGCCCAGTTCAACCCGCTCAAGGGCTCCCGGCGCGTGTTTTTGATCGATGAGATCGACCGCGCCAATGAACAAGCGGCGAACTCGCTGCTGAAGATCCTCGAAGAGCCCCCGCCCTACCTACTCATCATCGGGACGAGCACCAATCCCTACGAATTGCTCCCCACCATCCGCTCAAGATCGGTGGCGCTTTACCTGAACCGGCTCAGCGACGAGGAGGTGAAGGATGTACTCAAAGAGAAAGGCGTCCCTGCTGAGGAATTAGACGCCCGGGCGCGGCTCTCCGTAGGCTGCCCGGGCAAAGCGCTCACCCTGGACCTCGACGCCTACCGGATGCGCGCCGATGCGATGCTGACGCTGCTGGAGGTGGCCGCGAATCGGAAGCCGTTCGGCGAATGGATGCGAGTGTCGGAGGCAAGCGTCTCAAAGAAGTCGGAGCGGCTGGAGGATTACCTGGAGATCCTCATTTCGCTGCTTCAGGATCTGCTGCATCTTCGCGGGAATGGTCCGGTGCTGCGCCATCCGGAGTACCGGGCATCGCTAGAGACAATGGCCCAGGCGGCGGACCTTGGGTGGATCGTCAAGGCCGCCGAAGGTGCCGCCAGGATCGATCATTTTCTTCGCCGCAACATACAGAAGAGCATCGCTCTTGACGATTATGTAGTGGAACTGCAAGCGGCGGCCCTTGCCCGGGCCTGAGGCGTATGCTACAACTGGAAAAACAACACCAGAACGTCTGAATAAGACCTGACGCTCTGAGATGCGCCGCTTCAGACGACGGCGAAAACTCAAAGACCTTCATCGGACGGGAATCGAAAGCCTTGCTTACCGCCAATAGAAAACTCATCCGCCCTTCTTTGCTTGAGGTGAAAGAACACATGCAATCCAATGGAAAAACCTCTCACGCCGCATCGGGGAACGGCGGAGCGGCCAAGAAAAGCGTCCCGCACGAGCAGACCAACGCCGAGAACTACTACTACGTCAAGCAAATGCAGGCCAAGACGTCGATGGTGGTGGTGCTGGCCGACGGCGAGGAGATTCGCGGCGTGGTGGAATGGTACGACCGTACCTGCATCAAGCTGAACCGCAACGAAGCGCCGAATCTGCTGATCTACAAGCGCAACATCAAGTATCTCTACAAAGAGGACGAAGCCGGCGACTAGCGCCGCCGCGCGCGGGTTGCCAAGCGGTGGGATTGTTTAGGATTTCCCTTTTTCCAGCGCCTTCCTGCGAAGGTCCAGGCGATATTCTCGCCGCGCCCCGGCCTCGTCAAAGCGACGCTGTTCTTCGTCCGTTTCCGGAATCACCGGCGCCGCACGCACTGGCTTGCCATTTTCGTCGATCGCAACAAAGGTGAGGTAGGCGGAGGTGGTGTGCTTCCGCTCGCCTGTCATCACGTCCTCAACGGTCACCTTCACGCCCACTTCCATGGATGTATTGAAGACGCGGTTGACGCTCGATTGCAGCGTAATCAGCCGGTTCATATACACCGGGTGCAGAAAGTCGATGGAATCCGCCGAAGCCGTCACCACCGGGCAGCGAGCGTGCTTCATCGCGGCCAGCGCCCCGCAGATATCCACCAGGTGCATCACTTTGCCACCCAGCAGAAAGCCCCAATTGTTGGCGTCGCCGGGAAGGGCAAGTTCGGCGAGGATGGCCTGAGAATCCCGGACGGGCCGGGGCGTAAGGTCGCGTTCCATGGTGCTACGGACCTCAGGATAGCAAACGGCATGGCGTTAGGCCTCACGGTGTCGGGCGTCACGGTGTCGGGCGTCACGGTGTCGGGCGCCTGTCCTGAGGAGATTGCCATGCGGAGATTTCGCGGAGAGCGGCGCGGAGAGTTACCATGCTTCGATGAAAGCGAATGGGATGCGAATCTCCCGCTGGGGGGCACTCCGAATTCCCCGGATATAATAGGGTTCTGGAGTAGCTATGGGTGACGTACTTTTCTTGATGGACGGGCTGACGGCGACGAAGATCGCGATGACAAGCGTGGCGGCTTTTGCGGGTCTAGCTGCGATGGCAGTGGCCTCGGCCAGGCCAGAGGGTTACAAAGAGCCGATTGAGAAAGTGGATTGGGAAGGCTTCAAGGCCCGGATTCGCGCGGAGAACAGCGTTCGGCTGATCACGGAAGGAGAGTCCGGGGAGCCGTTGTCAACGGTGGCCAACGGGATCTACGGGCACAGTTTCTCGCCCAGTTTCGGAAACCCGGTGCCGCTGTTCTACAAGAGCACATTCCAGTGCTTTGAGCTGCACAAGTTGCCGAATGGGGACCAGGTGATTCTAGGCTGCGTCACTAAGCAGGTGGCCGCGACGTTGGCGGCGGGGGAATTCGCCACGTTCCGCCTGTTTCCCGAGCCATACGACGATGCGGTGGCGCCCATCGTGCTGAACTTCAAGCACATCGTGCGCTCCAACAACCGGGTCTCAAGGGATAGGGGCAATTACATCGAGTTCGACGCCAAGGTGAGTGGCTGAGATCGGGTGCTGCGCCTGGCCGGCTTTCCGTATTACGCTACATCCGCCGCTGTTCTTCGATGGTGCGGGGCAGCATCGTGGTGACGAACACGCCCAGGATGGGAAAGACAAGCAGCAGCATCATCGCCGTTTGAAGGCTCAGCAGATCGGAGAGCCAGCCGGTTACGGGAACGAAGACGAGCCCGGCGGCACCCCAGGCAAAACCCATCATCAGCGACGAAACGGTGGCCGATTGATCGGGCACGAGGTCCTGCGCCATCAGCACATTGACGGGGATGGTGAACAGCAGCACGAGTCCGCCAAGGCAGAGGCCGAGCGCGGAGAGCCACCCTTCGCCGAGGAAGAAGAGCAGCATGAAGGGCACGGTGCCCAGCATGGAAACGAAGATCACCTGACGCCCGCCGAAGCGGTCGGCTAGAGTACCGCCCAGGAAGCCGCCCAGCGCTCCGCAGATCAGATAGGCGCTTACCAGATAGTTGCCCATAATGAGCGAAAGCCCGCGCTCCACATTGAGGTAAAGTGGCAGCAGTTGCGCGTAGGTGACCTGAATGGTTGAGCGGATGAACACCAGTGCGAAGAGGATGGCGATAGGCTTCCAGACGCGGCGGATTTGCGCCCAATCGTTTGTGTTACCGGATCTTTGGCGGGTGGAACGCTCAGCGGGCAGATAGACGTAGAGCAGCGCCGAAAACACCGCCCCGGGTATGAAGCTCCACACCAGCGACTCGAACCCGAAATAAGTGACCAGCGCGGCGAAGAACGACGGCCCGATGGCGAAGCCCAGGGTGCCGGAGCTAATGAAGATTGCCAACAGTCTTCCACGGTTGGAAGTGACTCCGCGCACGGCCAGCGCGGTGCCTTGCGGGTGAAAGGCGGCGATGCCGATACCGGCCAGAAACACCAGCGGCAGCATCGTGGCAAAACCGGGGGCGAAGCGGAAGAGGGCAACGGCAATCGACGCGAAGAGCGGCGAGAGCACGGTGAAGTGGCGGGTGGCAAAGCGGTCGGCGAGCCAGCCATAAAGCGGCTGCATGAGGCTGGAACTGAATACGAAGAGCCCGCCAAGCACTCCTGCCTGAGTGAGCGAAAGCCCCATCCGGTCGCGCAGAACGGGCTGCAAACCGCTTAACGAACTTGAGGAGATATCGATTGAAAAGTGTCCCAGACAGAGCAGCAGAAAGGTGAACTGGCTAAAGCGAAGCACCGGTGCAACCGCGGGCGTAGCGCTGGAGGCGGGCGTCTCGGGAAGATCAAGGGGCGGGCTACTGCTGCTCATGAGGGGTGATCCTTCAGTCTAACAATGGCGCCAAGGAATCCCTTTTCAATGCGCCATCGCCATCTCGCCCACGGTCCGTAACGTCTCAGCCGCGAGAGTCTCGCCCACGACGTGCTCCTCATCCACAATGGTGGCGGCACCGGCATCGAGCAGGGTGCTGGCAAACAGGCTGTAACGAGCGCGCACCAGCACGGGCACCTGCGGCGCGATCATTCGGCACTGGCTGATCACCGTGCGCGCGATACCGGGGTCGGGAATACTCACCACCACCGCCGAGGCAAGACGCACACCCGCGTGCTCTAGAATCTCAGGCTGCGTGGCGTCGCCAATCTCGATGGGCTCGTGTACACGGCAGGAGGAGACCGTACGGTAGTTCATTTCCAGAATGAAGTAGGGGATGTTCCGGCTCTTGAGCGCCGCACAAACGGCCTGTCCGGCGGGGCCGAAACCCACGACAATCACCCGGCCTTTCTGCTGCTTGGCCTCCGTACGCTTCTCAAAGCGATCAAGAGCCATTCGCCTGCGCCGCGAGGGAATGATCATCCCGGCAATCCAGTGGCCAATGGGTTCGGCGTATTGAATCATGTAGGGCGTGAGCAACAGCATGAGAACGGCGGAGGATAGCAGGAGATCGAACAACCCGCTATCGAGGACGCCCTTGTTGACGGCAATCTGAGCGAGCACGAAGGAGAACTCGCCAATCTGGGCCAGAACGATGCCGGTCTGCAACGCGATCGTAAGCGGCTTTCGCAGCAGCAGCGCCACCACGGTGATGATGGCGGCCTTGAGCACAAAGATGAACAGCGCCAAGGCGACGGCATAGACGATGCCCAATACGCTGGGGACGGCGGCGAGCATGCCGATGGAAGCGAAGAAGAGGGTGACGAATGCCGCGCGGAGAGGCATCACATCGGCACGGATCTGTTCGGAGAATTCCAGGTCAGCCAGCAGGATGCCAGCGGCAAAGGCGCCCAGGATGGGCGATAAGCCAACGGCATGAGCGCTCCACGAACAGCCGAGGGAAACGGCAATGGCAAGCACAACGGGTAAATCGCGATTCTGCGCCGTGGATGCCTGCGTGATGATCAATGGCAGCAAGTAGCGGATGACGACGAAGAAGGCCGCGATCAGAGCGATGCTCTTGAGCAGGCTGAGACCGAGTTCGGCCAGCGCGCCGGCACCGCTGGCGCCATCGGCAAACACGCTCACCATGATCAGCAGGGGCACCACCGCAAGATCCTGCATCAGCAGGATGCTGAGGGCGTTGCGACCATGCGGACTATCGAGTTCGGCGCGCTCGATGAGCAGGCGCAGCACCACCGCCGTGCTGCTCATCGCCAAGGCCGCGGCACAAACGAATGCCGCCTGCGGTGTGAGGCCGGCGAGCGTGGCGAGGCCGCCACCCACCACAATCGTGACGGTGATCTGCAGGATGCCCAGTAGAGCGGCGCTGGAACCGAACTCGCGCAATCGCCGCCAGGAGAATTCGAGACCGATGGTGAACAGCAGCAGCGCGACGCCCAACTCCGCCAGCACAGCCACGGAATCCGGATCTTCCACGAATCCGAAAGTGCGCGGGCCGAGGGCGATGCCCGCCACAAGGTAGCCAATCACCGCATTCTGGCGGAGGCGTTGAGCGAGGATGCCAAAGAGCATGGCAAGGCCCAGCAGCAACACGATCTGTAGCAGGAACTCCCATTGGGTCATCGGCGTAACACTCTCCTCATGCGGGCGAAATGTGGGCGACAGATGCGCGGGCTGAGTCATAGATCGGAAACGGCGGGCACCACGCGCGCGATCACCCCTTGGGCAGAAGGCGCATCGGGCCGCAGGCCGTGGTTCCGGCAGGCGAGGAAGCCGATCGTCTGGCCGAGGGCGACGTTCTCAATGGCGGCAAAGGGCTCGCCAATCGCGTGAGGGCGGGGTTGATGGATCGCGGCCTCCTCCGCACCCGAAGCCTCTGTCCCGGGAGGTAGCACAACAGTGGCGGAACCCAATGCCTTCGTCGCCAGTTCCGCCAAAAGGTCCTAGGCGTAACGAGGAGGCGGGAGGCGCGGGCGGCGTAAAGGAGACAATGAGGGTATCCGGAATGAACGCGCAGCCATCGGACCATGCCGCAACCCCAGGTGCGTTTCGGCCATCGCCACCACGCCGCCCGCGGTCATCTCGGTGAGCTTGAGCGCCGCCTCCCGGGCCGCGCCATACTGGCAGCCGCTACCCAGGAAGACCGCTCGGCGCGAAGTGCTGTAGGGCAACGATGCAGCCTGGGACGAAGTGTAGGCGCTGCGGAAGGTCTTGGCTGTCCTCGCTGGCAGAGCCGTTGGGCCTGATGGGAGATACTCGGCCGGGGGCCTCGCATAGCCGAGGGCGAGAACCGCCAGGGCAAGGTTGGTGAAGCTGGATGTCATCACCAGGCTTTGGTCGTTGCTGAGGGGGTGCAGCAGCAGGCGGTAAGCTGGCGGATCGTCCGGGGCAGGCTGGGCAAGGCGCCCTTCCAAGTTGCATGTGATGTGAAGTAACTGTGTATCCGGCGCTTCCCGCGCGGCTACTCGAACTGCGCCTACACTTTCCGGACTATTACCGGAACGGGCGATGGAAACCGAGAGCAGTGAGGCCCCGGAAGGGCAAGGCGGCTCGGCCATGAGTGAGAGATGTTGCCAGCGGGGACCGCGGTGACGGGGAAACGCCAGGTGCGCTGCGCAGGCGCGGGGGCAGCCAGCTCGCCAACGTAGTGGCTGCTTCCCGAACCAACGAGGGTGATGGAGCGGAAGTGCCCGATGCTAGCATCGGCGCCAGTTCCGATCTGGACAAAGGCGATCGCTATGCTGGCGGTGTCTGCCCACACGAAGGGCTGCTGGGCCATCTCCCGAATCGTGTGGCCGTAGCCGGTGGCGTTCGGCATTGGCGGGCACGGGCCGCATCTCCCCGCGGCTTGCCGAGGTCGCTTGCATGCCGGTGTGGCGGAGCTCAGCGCTGCCACCAGGAACTGGTCGCTCTCCTGAAGCGTACAGAACCTTTCCGAAAGAAGATTCAGAGAGATGTGGCTCAGGACGCGCATTGGCTGTCTTTCTGTCTGCGCCTGGGTTTTGGATGAGGATCGACTTGTCCCGCGGCGGCCCGACACGGCGATGATAAAGAAGGGCTAACAATGAGCATCGAATCTTGCGAGGCGCGGCGGTAGTGATTCATGGCGGCGGGCCGACGCCCGTGTTGAACGCGAGCCTTTGCGGGATGATTCTGGAGGCGCGAAACCAGCGACAGATCACTGCCTTCTACGGCGCGAAACATGGCGTGCAGGGCGTGCTGAAAGAGGACTTCTGGGATCTGCTTGCTCAACCGAACCATGTCGTGAACGGACTCCGCGTCACGCCGGGATCGGCGATTGGCTCTTCGCGAATGCATGTGAAGGACGAGCACCTCCAGCAAGCCCTTGATGTGTTCGCGAAGAAGAACGTCCGCTTCGCCATTTTCGCCGGGGGCAACGGCACCCAGGAGACCGGCCTGCGCCTGGAGAGGGCCGCCCAGGCGAGGGGCTACGAACTGCGAGTAGTGGGGATTCCCAAGACCGTCGATAACGACCTGGGCTTTACGCTGTTCAGCCCCGGTTACCCTACCGCCGCGCGCTTCTTCGCGCAGGCGATTCGCGATATCGGGGAGGACAATCGCTCATTGCCTACACCGATCAACGTGGTGGAAGTGATCGGACGGAACGTGGGATGGGTGGTGGGCGCCACGGCGCTGGCCCGGTGGCGCGAGGACGACCCGCCCCATTTGATCTATCTCCCCGAAAGACGCGTTAGCGAAGATCAGGTTTGCGGCGATGTCGAGCGCGTTTACCGCAAGCTGGGCCGATGCGTGGTGGCCATCTGCGAAGGACAGCTCAACGAAAAGGGCGAGCCCTTCGGGGGCGTCGTTTCCACGCTACACCGGGTGCGCGTGACCAGTTGGCTGCCAACCTCGCGCATCAGGTGGCATCGATGCTGACGGCTCGTTTGGGCGTGCGCGCCCGCAGCGAGAAACCGGGATTGCTGGGGCGTTCGAGCGCTCTTGACGTTGTCGCGGTAGACCGGCAAGCCTCCTGGCTGTGCGGGCGCCACGCGGTGATGGGCACCGTTTCCGGGGCTGAGCGGGCGGCATGGTGACCGATCAACACGAATGGACAGCCGCGTACCAGGCCGAGTTGACGCATGGGTTCCGCACTCATTTGAGCGCGGTGGCTCTGGCGGAGATACCGCGCTCACCCCGGAACACATCAACGCAGCCGGGAACGATGTTACCGAAGCGTTTCTGGAGTATGCGCGGCCCCTGGTTGGCGCGATCGAACCGCACGTGCGGCTGTATCCACCACACCCTTAAAACCGCGTGCTAGCGTTCGGAGGAATGGGCGCGATACCACTCGAATGTGCGGCGCAGCCCTTCTTCCAGGTCGAACTGTGGGCGATACGAAAGTGCCGCTCGTAGCGCGGAAACGTCCGCCTGGGAGTCTCTCACATCGCCGACGCGGGCTTCGGCATAGCGGGCGGGAATCGTCACACCGGAGATCCGTTGCAACGCTTCCCAGACATCGTTGAGCGTATAGCGGTAGCCGTTCCCGGCGTTGAGCAGCTTGCCGCTGGCCGCCTCGTCCCGGGCCGCGATGGCATTCAGCGCCGCTACATCCTCCACATAGGTGAAGTCCCGCGTCTGAAGGCCATCGCCGAAGATCGTGGGAGATTCGCCGCTTAAGAGACACTTCATGAAGACGGAAATCACGCCGCTATAAGGGCTGCTGGGGTCCTGCCGGGGACCGTAGACGTTGAAGTAGCGAAGGGCCACCGCTTCGAGCCCGAAGCAGGATTGAAAGACCGAGGCATAGTATTCGCCCATCAACTTTTGCGCCGCATAGGGAGACTTCGGGAGCGGACGCATCGTCTCGACCTTAGGCAGCACCTCCGTGTCGCCATAGGCAGACGAGGACGCTGCATAGACGACCCGGCGCACCTTCGCATCGGCAGCGGCGCGAAAGACGCTGAAGGTGCCGTTCACATTGACGTCGTGAGAAGGAACAGGATCGCTGATCGACCTCGGCACGGAAGGAATCGCGGCGAGGTGAAACACGACATCGGCGCCGCGCACGTGCTTCATCACGGTATCGTAGTCGCGGATATCGGCAACCACCAACGAGATCCGTTCAATCACATCGGAGAGATTGGCACGCTTGCCGGAAAAGAGGTTGTCGATGACAACCACTTCGGCATCGGCTGCACGCAAAAGCTCCCGGACCGTGGCCGATCCGATGAAGCCCGCGCCTCCCGTGATTACGTATTTGGGCATGGTTATTCCTCAGCTCGCGATCTTGTCATACTCCGCGTTTAGAAAGTGAAGGGATTCCCTGGCAATGGTCTCGGCACCCGGCTTGAAATCGAATGCTTCAAGGCTGACAAATCCCGTATAGTTTTTCGCCGCGAGGGTGGCCAGCAACGGCTTGAAATCGTAGTCCGCTGTGCCCGGATGCGCGCCATTCATCTCGTTCACATGTACGTGCTCAATGAAATCGAAATACTCATCCACCAGCTCCGCATGGGGCCGTTCTTCAAACACGGCGTTGTGCGTATCGAACATCGTACGAATCGCGGGGCTGGCGATGGAATCGACGATGGAAACCGCTTCTTCCAGAGATTGCACCACGTCGCACTGGTCCTTGGGAAGCGCCTCTACCAGGATGCGCACGCCTCGCTCTTCGGCATAAGGTGCCACCCAGGCAAGCAACTCACGATAGTGCTTTGTCGCTTCCTCGCGAGAAATGCCACCCGTGGTCGTCCGTTGCGCAGGGGAGCCGAAAATCATCACGCCGTTGGGGCCGATATCGGAGCACAAGGTGACGAGATCCCGGATATGTTGCCATCCGCGTTGGCGGAGGGCCTGGTCTGGCGTGGTGACATGCAGCCCTTTGGGGGCGACCATCAACCAGTGCAGCCCGACGAAGGTGAGCCCTTCCTCGCGGATGATCTTGCCGAACTCGCGACGCTCATCGGCGGAGATCTCCGCCGGAAATTCGGAGAGCGTGAAAGGAGCAATCTCAATGCCCTCGTAACCGATGCTCCGCATGGAGCGGCAGCTCTCAGCGAAATCCCAGCCCTGATACACCTCATTGCAGATCGCATGCCGTAATTTGAAACTCATATCGCCAATCTCCAACCTCAACTCTCAACGGGAGTTCCACCGATTCGGAAACTCAGATTCACGCGGCCGCGGAACCAGCCCACATTACCCGGCCGAAGCCGTAAACTCCCTATCTCGCCGGGCCCCGGATAGCTCGGACCAACAGGCCAGCGGCATTCGAAGGTTGGTCTCCGCCGCCCACGATCAACGACAAGCCCGGCCATGGCATGAGCCTATCCAGCCTTCGCCAGAGCCAAACCGATTTGTCGAACAGTTTCAGGGTAATCTTCGAGATCCGTTTTCGATGCAAAAGCTTTCCATAGACCAGCCAGGATAGCGCCCCCACGCGGTTGAAATCGCGGGCCATGACCACGCTCAATCCAGTATCGGCAACCATTGCGAGCAGCTCCGCGCGTTCGAAACGGCGCAGGTGACCAAGGGGCCCGTCGATCGTGCCGAAGAGAGCTTTCTTGTGGGGCACCAGCAGCGCCACTTTCGCGCCTGGATGCAACACGCTGGCGATCGCCTTCAGCGTGTTTGCGGGGTCTGTTTCGAACTCCAGAACATTGAGGCAGACGACGGAATCGAACTCGCCGGAAAAGGTCGCGAAGGAGGAAGGATCTCCGGGATCGACGGCGGCGACATGTACATTGGGAGTCCGCATGAAGCGGTTTTCCAACGCGTGCAGCATCAGCGGGTCTTTGTCCGATACGACGTAGCGAAGACGCTTGGCCATGAGCTGCGAACTGAGGTGGCCGGTGCCCGCCCGCAACTCCAGTACGGCGTCGCCGAGATGAGGAATCACCTGGTCGCCGATCCATCTGAGATACTGCGGGGTGCCCGCGAGATTGTTCAAGAGCAATCGACCGTAGGGCAGGGTGTAGAGGTCGTCGATCAGCCAGAAACGGAAAATCGTGCTGAGGGCCTGGACGCCGTCTTTCCAATTAATCTTCTTGCCCTCTTCATAGCTGCGCCCGTGATAGCTAATGGGAACTTCGTAGATGCGAAGCTTCCGTTTGGAAGCCTTCATGGTAATCTCAGGCTCAAATCCAAAACGGTCGGAACGGATGGGGATGCTCTTCAAGAGATCAGTGCGAAACACTTTGTAACAGGTCTCCATATCGGTGAGGTCCAGGTTGGAGAACATGTTCGAAATGAGCGTCAGCATCGCATTCATTTTCGAATGCCAGAATGGCAGAATTCGCGTGCGTTCGCTGCCACGGTAGCGGCTGCCAAACACCGCGTCGGCGCGACCGTCCAACAGGGGCTTGAGCAACAAGGGGTATTCGTTGGGATCGTATTCGAGATCGGCGTCCTGAACGAGGCAAAAATCTCCGGTGGCGTAGCCAAGGGCAGTTCGGATGGCCGCACCCTTACCCTGATTCTTTTCGTGGCGGTAAAGGCGGATTTCAGGGTGTGCCGCGGCCAAGGCCTGCAGGATTTCCCAAGTGCCATCGTTGGAGCGATCATCCACCATGATCAATTCCCGATCCATCTCCTCCGGCAGTGTCGCCCGCAGCACTTGCTGGATGCTGCTTTCAAGGACGATCCGCTCGTTGTAGACCGGAATGAGGATGGACAGCTTCATGTGGAGCGAATCTTCTATTCTAGGCTAAATGGACGACGTCCCGGCATCGTTTGCGGGCGTTCGCGTGGGCAAACAAGACCGCCGGTCATCTTGCACTTCGATTCCTTCGATATCAAATTCGCGCCGTCTCCGCGATACACGCACTGAAGGCCGCGTCCGGAGTTCGTTCAGGCGATCTATGCCTTTGCGGCGTTGCTGGTAGTTGAGGAGTTTGGATT
>JAXHKT010000033.1:0-82542 GCA_034522975.1 Bryobacterales bacterium | reverse complement strand
GCAATAGGCGCGGGCGAGCATTTCCAGAATTCTCGCGCAGGCGAAGTTGCCGGGTCTCCCCTTCCAAGCGGCCGAGAGTGCCGGTGAGAAACTGGCGGTCAAGGTCCCAGATGGTCAGGCCGTAGGTGGAGGGCTCCAGTTCCGGATGATAGGCCGGAGTTTCGCCAAGGGGATCAAGGTCCGCAATCAAGTGACCACGCACCCGGTACGCGTTGATGAGCTGCAAAACAGCGGCCTGCTTGACAATATCGGATTCGCGTCCGCCGCTCGCCTGTAGCGATGAGCCTGCCGATTGCCGGTCCCGTGCCCAGCGCACCGGGTTGGTGGCTAGCCCCAGATCGCGGAAGATCTGGTCGTAGAAACCTTGTGCCGGCTGGCAGAAACTCGTGGACCATCCCGAGGAACATGCCCGATTCGGCGCCCTGGATGATCCGGTGGTCATAGGTGCAGGCTGATCGTCATCTTATTCCGCGAAGACCAAGCGATGATTACTTCATGAACACGGCGCTCGCCACCCCGGAACAACCACCGACGGGATGATGATCGTCTGCGACCATGACGGGGATGGAGCCATCGGCCCAGCGTTCCGGTGCGCAGGTATCGTGGGCGAGCTGCTCAGGTGGCTTTACGCCGGCAACGTTGACCGATGTCCAGAGCGCCAGCACGCGGTGAAATCCCATCGCCGTTCAGCTGTTGGCAGCAGGGAGCGCTTCCCGTCCTTGCCTTCCACGTCCACGGCGATGCCGAGGTTGATCTGCTTGCGAAAGATCCGGTGCGGCACTCCATCCACCACGGTATAGGCGTCGTTGAGAGAGGGCGCCTTCTTGAGCGCCTGCACGATTGCCCAGGCGATCAAGTGGGTATAAGAGACTTTCGCGCGCCCATGGGTGGTCTGGTGCTGGTTGATGAAGTAGCGGTTCTCATCGATCACCTTCACCGGCACGCTTCGCTGGGAAGTGGCGGTGGGCACGGTGAGGCTGAGGTCCATGTTGAGCGCGATTTTGCCGGCCACCCCGCGCATCGCCTCGATCTCTTCGTAGGAAGTGGGCTTATAGGCGGGCACTGCGGGGCCTGTCGAGGAGGAGCCAGAGCTTCCAGAGCCGGATGAGCCGCCCGCGCCGCCGTTGGCGGAAGTGCTGGAAGGGGCTGGAGCGGTAGCGTGACCGCCGTTCTGCTTCCCGTCGTAATCGGGATCCCGGAAGACCTTCACCCAAGCGTCGTCCATCGCGGCCTGGCCGTTGACGAACTGGCTATACATTTCCTCTTCCAGCCAACTATTCAGGCTGGGGGGAGCATCCGGCTGTTTTGACATGGATTCTCGTACCGTCCAGAGCGGGGCAGATTCTCTTCATGATACCGCCTTCAAAGGCCGCGGCTTGGCGAGAATAGAAGAAGGGCCGCCATCCCCTCCCGGGAACAGGGATCCCTCTTTCGCCACAAGGAGATTTTGCCCATGCGTATCTTTCTCTTTTCGGATGTTCACAACGACAAAAAGACGCTGGAAAACGTCCTCGTGCAAGACGCCGAATACGTCGTTTGTGCCGGGGATCTGGTGAGCTGGGGGCGGGGTCTGGACGCTTGCGGAGAGATTCTTCAGCCGCTGGGCGAGCGCCTGCTGGTGCTGCCCGGCAATCATGAGAGCATCGCCGATATCGACACCTTCTGCGAGCGATTCGGCTTTCAGCCGGTGCATGGGAAGCAGTTGAAAATCGGCGGGTTCGCGTTTGCGTTCCTGGGATACTCGAACCCCACTCCCTTCGACACGCCGGGGGAATACAGCGAGGCGGAGTTCGCCCGGCATCTCAATGCCTTCCGCGAAGCTCCGCCTGAAGTGCTGGTCTGCCACTGCCCGCCCTACGGCACCGGTCTTGACCAGATGCGGGCGGGTGGGCATGCGGGTAGCACTGCCATCCGCGAATTCATTGATGCGGTGCAGCCACGCTGGTTCTTCAGCGGCCACATTCATGAGACCGAGGGCGTGCAGACACAGATCGGGTTTACCACCGGGCGCAACCCCGGCAGGCGCGGTTTCCTGCTGGAATTGTAAGGTTTACTCTTCCCGGCCAAGCCAGGAATAGACCAGCCCGCCGAGCGCCCCGCCGATGAGCGGCGCGATCCAGAAGAGCCACAATTGGCCCAACGCCCAACCGCCTACGAAAACCGCCGGACCCGTGCTGCGGGCCGGGTTCACGGAGAGGTTGGTGACCGGAATGCCGATCAGGTGGATCAGCGTCAGGCAGAGGCCGATCGCCACTGGAGCCAGGGCGGAGGGAGCGCGTTTGTCGGTGGCCCCCATGATGACGAGCAGGAAGAAGAAGGTGAGCACCACCTCTGCCACCAGAGCAGCCATCATCGTGTAGCCGCCGGGAGAATGCTCGGCGAAGCCGTTGGATGCGAAGCCGCCGGCGAGGCTGAAATCCGCCTTCCCGGAAGCAATCACGAAGAGCACCGCCGCGCCGGCGATGCCGCCAACAACCTGCGAAACCCAATAGGGCAGCACTTCCCCGGCGGGGAATCTACCGCCCGCCACCAAGCCAAGTGTTACCGCCGGATTCAAATGGCACCCGGAGATATGGCCGACAGCGTAGGCCATTGTCAGCACGGTGAGCCCGAAGGCCAGCGCCACTCCTGCAAAGCCGATCCCGAGATCCGGAAACCCCGCGGCGAGCACCGCGCTGCCGCACCCCCCAAAAACAAGCCAGAAAGTGCCGAAAAACTCGGCCGCGCAACGTTTTCCAATTGGCATATGCCTCCCTCTCCTCCTCGAAACAGATCGAGGGGAGTATAGCAGAAGACCTTTGTTTCCAACACCCATCGTGTAACAAAAAATTGCATTCCCGCCCAGGGCCGTTTGGCGCCAACCCGTTGCCTGGCCGCCGGACAAACCGCGGCTGATTGTAGAATGGAGGCTTCGGAAGATAGGAGTTTCGATGGCAAGCCGGGAAATGAGTGTGGCTGAAACGGTGGATGCGGTGCTCGCCCGCTGGCGCGAGAATGGCCATGCAGCCGTAGCGTCGCAGACTCCCGCGCCGCAAACTGGCGAAGGGGTCTTCGCAACGATCGAGGAAGCCGTTCGGGCGGCCGGCGAAGCACAGCGCCACGTGGCGCTAATGAGCCTTGAAGACCGCGGCAAGATGATTGCCATCATCCGGCGCTTGTGCGTCGAAAACGCCCGCGAATGGGCTGCGATGGAACTGGCGGAGACGAAGCTTGGCCGCGTGGATCACAAGGTCGAAAAGCTTCTGTCGATTCCCAAGGTGCTTGGCGTCGAGGCCATGCGGACCGAAGCCCGCAGCGATTCCACGGGCCTCTGTCTGATTGAACATGCACCCTGGGGCGTGATCGGCATGGTGCTGCCCGTCACCCACTCCATCCCCACGATGGCCAGCAACGCAATCAACGTGCTGGCCGCGGGCAATACGGCCGTTTTCGGCGCCCACCCCTCCGGGGCGAAGTGCGCCCAGCATGCCCTGAGGGCATTCAATCGCGAGATCGAACGGGAGCTGGGTGTGCGCAATGCGCTTGTCACCACGGCAGAAGCCACCCTCCGCCACGCGGAGGAACTCTTCCAGCATCCTGGGGTGGCGCTACTCTGCGTCACTGGCGGGCCCTCCGTCGTTAAAGCGGCCATGAAGCACGGCAAACGAGTGATCGCCGCGGGGCCGGGTAATCCGCCCGTTGTCGTCGATGAGACCGCCGATCTCGATGCGGCAGCCCGCGCGATCGTCGCCGGTGCCTCCTTCGACAACAACCTGCTTTGTATCGGGGAGAAGGAAGTCTTCGTCGTAGCCAGCGTGGCCGATGCCTTCGTCGCCGCCATGAAGCGCGCCGGAGCTGTCCAGTTGGATCCGGCCGCGATTGAACGTCTGGCTGGCGCCGCCTTCAAGTTCGACGGCGGCGGCGTGGGATGCGGACGCGGCCATCTGAAGAAAGATCTAGTTCGAAGAACACGGCGGTGCTGGCCGCCGCAGCCGGCGTCCAGATTCCCGCCGGTACCGCGCTGCTGTTCGGCGAAACCGCGGAAGACCACGCCTTCGTGCAGGAAGAGCAAATGATGCCCTTCCTTCCCATCGTCCGCGTCCCCGATGCCGATGCGGCCATCGCCGCCGCGGTGAAGGCTGAGCATGGCTACCGGCACACGGCCATCATCCATTCGCGCAACGTGGAGACAGTGACGAAGATGGCTCGGGCGATGAACACCACGCTGCTGGTTCACAATGCCGCCTGCTCCGCCGCTCTGGGCGCGGGCGGTGCCGGTTACCTGAGCTTCAGCATCGCCACGCCCACGGGCGAGGGCGTTACTACGCCAATGACCTTCACCCGCGAGCGGCAGCTCGCCATCGGCGGCGCGCTGCGCATTGTATAGGGTGGGGCAGTGTGGCGCGGGAAGCGCGGAGTGGCGTATCTTGTGGGCGCGAATGGAAGGGTTCGATGGCGCTGCGCTGTCCCGCTAGGATTCCAGGGTCTGCCAATCAATCGCAAGAAGGCAGATGTCTTTGCCATTATTTTTCACGGCAAAATTCTGCCAGCCATTCGATTCACTGGGCGCCGCCGTCACTTCCAGCGCCCCCGCCCCGTCCGGATCGTAGCAATAAAGGGCCGGGTTAAATTCATTCGCCGCACTGGGCACCTCTACGGCGCGCCGCGCATTGCGGTAACGGATTTCGGACGAATACACGATCAGGCCCTCTTGACTCAGTTCCCCTGGCTGAACGCGGATGCTCACCGGGTGGCCTGGCAGCGTAGCGGTGAGGATGCCGTGGCTGGCATCTCTACCCGTGATCTCGAGGGTCTGGTTCGGCTCTAACTGGCCCGTCCATAGCAGGCGGCCGGCAGCGGAGCGTGGGGGGGCGGGTGAGGCTGGCGGCTCCTGGGCTGCGGGCCCAGCCTTGGCCTTCGGCGGTACCTCGACGTTCCGGTGCTCAATGGCGGGCGGCGGGACAACAGTGGAGGCAGATGACGGGGGCGGGGCGGCTGAGGGCACCGCGCTTGCAGCAGCGGCCCGGCGCAATGGTTTTGGCCTCGCGTTAGCGGACTCTTCTCCAATCGCCTCCAATGCCGTTGCCTCCAATGCCGCCGGGTCCGCATAACGGGGATGCCGGGAGGCTTCGGCCAGGGCCTGCAAAGACGACATCGTCTTTCCGGGGAGCCGCTGGCGGCGGTCTGCCATCGTCGGGCTTAGCACGAAACGTTCATGGGACTGATCCTGGCGGATGGCGCCGTCGAGTTCCCTCACGTGGAAGGTGGCCTCGGTCTCTGAGGAGCGCGTTGGCTTCAGCGTCAAAATTGTCTGCCAGGTCTGGGGCAACCATCGCTCGAACAACGCGATTTCGGTTTCGCTCAGCGAGATCGGGCTGCGCGAGTGGGAGACATAAAGGCCCACCAGAGCGAGCCCGCTGGCTTCGGTGCCCTCAAGAAAACTCGGGTCGGCAAGGTCTTCCATCCACTTCTCGAGATAGACATGGTCAAGCGCGGAGAGCGAGAAAACCGGCCCGTGCGCATACTCGATTTCGAAGGGAAGCTGCGCGAGAATGCGAACCGTATCAAGCGATCCCGTGTCGGTCTGCACGCGGCCCAGCAGCAATCCAGCCACCTCCACGCCGCCCCGGGTGAGCTTGTAGAAGCCCTCGGTAGCGCGCAGGCGAATCTCCTCCATCACCTCCGCGGCATACTCGACGCGTAGCGGCGAAGTGGGGGGAGCCCAGACGGCAATCGGTATATCGGCAGGCGTGGTCGCCATAATCGCAAAAGGTCGAGCGTTTCTTGTATTGCCATGACTTTACAGGGGTTTCCACCTAGTTTGCAAGGATTTTGGTACTTAGCGGAATCGCGGCAAACGCCCATCGCATCGCGGATCGGCAGCCGTGGCATTCTGGAAGTTGAGAGAACGCCTCTACCGCAAGGGAGGATCCAATGAAGTTGGGCATCGCGGCTGACCACGGAGGATATGCGCTGAAGGTGGAGATTGCCGAGCGGTTGGCGGCGCTGGGCCATGAGGTGGTCGATTTCGGCGCGGCTTCGCTGGATCCTGCCGACGACTACCCGGACTTCGTCATCCCCATGGCCAAGGCGGTGTCCCGCGGAGACGTCGAGCGCGGAATTGCACTCTGCGGCAGCGGGATCGGCGCGTGTGTGGCCGTGAACAAAGTGAGGGGGGTGCGGGCCAGCATCATCCAAGACCCTTATTCCGCCCGGCAGGGCGTAGAAGACGACGACATGAATGTGGTTTGCATGGGCGGGCGCACCATGGGAGTAGAGGTGGTTTGGCCACTGCTGCGGACGTTCCTGGAGGCGCGCTTTTCCGGGGGAGAGCGCCATCGCCGACGGCTCGCCAAGGTAGCAGCGGTGGAAGAGGAGTGCGCCGGAGGTTGAAGCCCAGGGCGCACGCCGCAAGGCTAATCCACCAGGGCCGCGTCCAGGGTGATGTTGGTCTTGTAAAGCTTGGAAACGGGGCAGCCACCCTTGGCGGCCTGAGCGGCACGTTCAAAGGCGGAAGGGTCTGCGCCGGGAATGCGGGCCCGCAACACGAGGTGGCTCTCAGAGATCTCGAAACCTTCCTCGGCCTTGGTTAGGGAGATCGTGCAGGAGGTGTTAATTTCTTCCGCGGTGAGCCCTTCTTCGGCCAGGGTCAATGAGAGGGCCATCGAGAAGCACCCGGCGTGGGCGGCGGCCAGGAGTTCTTCCGGGTTGGTGCCTTTGCCTTCCTCAAACCTGGTGTGGAACGAATAGGGCGCCCCATCGAGGGTCTTTGTCTCAGTGGACATTGCGCCATTACCACTCTTGAGATCGCCGCTCCAGCGGGCAGTTGCAGATCGTTTCATCGTTCATTCTCCTTCGAGGGAAGCGCAGCCTCCCTTTCCAAGAAGATTCGCCGGGCATGTGCGGGGATGCGCATTTCCGCGGATGGCGCTGCGCTGCATGGAACGGCATAAGACCGGCAAATAGTTGATTAACTAAGCTGACAGACTGCATTTGCGGCATGCAATCCCGATCAAAATCTCCTTCTCATTCGATGAAGTGTCTTGTATCCTACAGGTACTTATGGAACGGCAAGCCTATTACGAAGCAGCGAGGTACTTGATCGATAGAATGATCGACGATTACTTCGAGCAGCTCACCGGCGAAGGGCACCGGAAACTAGCCCGGGTCTGGCAGTATCTGCGGGATCAGGAAGTCGTCGCGATTGAGCAGAAACTCCTTGCGGAGCCCCATGAGACAGTGCGCCATTCGGGGCCTTTTTTCGGGAGAACAAACTTCGGGGCAAAGTTCTCCTGACCACGGCGCGTCCGGTTTCCTAGCGGATGCTGAAGCCCTTTTGCGTGTTCTTCGGCTCGCGTTTTGATGAAGCATTGGGGGTGGCATCCCCAAGCATCGCCAGCAATCGGCCGGCGTCCCGCCTTGGAGCGACGACGAAAGGTTTATTTCGCTTATTTGTCTTTAGATAGATGTTCACTTCTTCGAGCGACGGGAATAATCCAACGAATTCTTTTCCTAATCGAGGACGCTTTCCGGCATGCAGACGGAAATCCTTGAGACGGAATTGGGTGCGTACGCCCACAACCGCCGAGCCCCACGCGCGATATTCATGGGTTCCTTCCGCGTAGGCCACCTCACCATCCAGCCAAAGCGCATATCCCATGGCATCCAGGTTCGCACGGGTGGCGGCATGGCATGGCGCTACTGTGCGATAGGCTGGGAATCCAAGGTGTATTTGCAATGAGCGATTCTTCCGCAGCCAGCCTCGACAGCGCATCCACGAACTCTGAGCCAACAGCGTGGATTGATCTTCGCAGCGATACCGTCACCCGCCCCACTCCCGCGATGCGGCAGGCTATGGCCGCGGCCGAGGTGGGCGACGACGTCTATGGCGAAGACCCCACCGTCCGCAGGCTCGAATGGCGCGCGGCGGAGTTGCTGGATAAGCAAGCGGCGCTCTTTGTCCCTTCCGGCGTGATGGGCAACACGATTGGCGTGAAGTTAAATACCCAGCACGGGGAGGAAGTGGTTTGCGAATCGCATGCGCACGTACTCGATTGGGAGCTCTCGATGTCGGCGTGGTTCTCCGGCGTCTTCGCGCGGCATGTCCCCGCTCCCGATGGAGTGCTGCGGTGGGAGCACATTCAGCCTGCCATCCGCAGGGCTTCCCCGCACAACGCTCGGACCTCGCTAGTCTGCCTGGAGAACACGCACAACATGGCTGGGGGCATTGTCTCGCCATTGGAAGTGATGGAGGAGATTGGCGAGGAGGCGCGCGCGCTGGGCTTGAAAGTGCATCTCGATGGAGCCCGTCTGTTCAATGCGGCCACGGCGTTGCGGAAACCGGTATGGCAACTGGTGAAAGCGGTGGATACCGTGATGTTCTGCCTCTCAAAAGGGCTGGGAGCACCGGTGGGAAGCCTGCTGGTGGGAACGGCCGAGGACATCGCCCGCGCCCACGGCCTCAGGAAGCGGCTGGGCGGGGGGATGCGGCAGGCGGGCGTGCTGGCGGCGGCGGGGCTGATCGCGCTTGAGGAAATGTCGAAGCGGCTGGGCGAAGATCATCGGAACGCGGCGGATTTCGCCGAGGCGATTCGGGAATTGCCGGGCATTCGCATCCTGCATGAGGTGCAGACGAACATCGTGATCTTCGATGTCGCGGAGACGGGGATGGCTCCCGCGCAGATTAGCAGCGCGCTGAAGCAGGCAGGAATTCTCGTGAACGGAATAGACGATCGCCGGATGCGGGCGGTGACGCATTTCGATGTGAGCAGGGAGCAGTGCCTGAAGGCGGCAGCAGCGCTGGGGGAATTGGTGAAGCAGGCACGCGGGCGGGAGGCGCCGCAGTTGGGGTATTTGCAGTTGGGCTGAGGCGGCGATGGCCGACGCGAGAGCCGCTAACCCTCTTCGTTGGATACCTCCGGTTGTCTTCTCCGGATTCCCGAATTCCTACCTTCGTCGCTTCCATTTGCGTACTTCTTGCGTAAGCGAGAATGGCACAAGTGGCGCGCAACACCTCCCCCGCGAAGATCCTGCGGCCTCGTGCTAATCTGAAGCTTATCCGAAGTGTTCGGAACTGGTTCCGGCTTGTGCCACCCACCGTCGCGAAATCGCGCCAGGCAACAATTCACCACGTCCGTTGGCTGCCTGCAAGGATCGAATTCCCGGTATCGCGGCCCTGACCGCACGGCAGCTCACCACTGGCAGGTAACTCACATGAAGCGTCTGGTTTTCTTTCTTGCCGCCATCGCGCTGGCCTCCCTTCCCTCCCTAGCCCAACGCGCTAAACCGGCTGAGGACGTGTTTCGCCAGCTTGACGAAACGCTGCCTACTCCCAACGAATACCGGACCGCATCCGGCGCGCCGGGCCACCGCTACTGGCAGCAGAAGGTGGATTACGACATCAAGCTGGAACTGGACGACACGACCCAGTCGATCACGGCGAGCGAGACGATCACCTATCACAACCAGTCGCCAGATCCTCTCCACTATCTGTGGCTGCAACTGGACCAGAACCGATTCAAACAGGATTCCCACGCCAAACTCACCCAGAACGCGCCTAATCTGAGATCGAAACCAAGCTATCGCCTGATGGAAAGCCTGCTGGATCAGGATTTCGACGGTGGGCACAAGATCCTCGGCGTGAGAGATGCGGCGGGCAAGCCGCTGCCCTTCGTGATCCAGGACACGATGATGCGCGTGGACCTGCCGCAGCCATTGCGCAGCGGGCAGCAACTGGTGTTTGCGGTGGATTGGAAATACAACATCGTGGACGTGAAGAAGATCGGCGCCCGCGGAGGCTACGAGTTCTTCAAGGAAGATGGCAATTACCTGTACGAGATTGCCCAATGGTTTCCGCGCATGGCCGCCTATACCGATTACACCGGATGGCAGCACAAGCAGTTTCTCGGTTCCGGCGAATTCACGCTGGAGTTTGGCGATTACAAGGTGGCCATCACCGTGCCCGACGACCATATCGTGGGCTCCACTGGCGTGCTGCAGAACCCCAATGCCGTCCTGACCCCGGTGCAACGGCAGCGGCTGATCGAGGCGCGGACCGCGGCCAAACCGGTACTCATCGTCACGCCAGAGGAAGCAAGAGCGAACGAAGCCTCCAAACCGAAAGGAACGAAGACCTGGATCTTCCACGCGGAGAACGTGCGCGATTTTGCGTTTGCCACCTCGCGCAAGTTTATCTGGGACGCCCAGCAGCACGATGTCGAAGGCAATCAGGTGATGGCGATGTCGTATTACCCCAAGGAAGGAAATCCACTTTGGGAAAGGTATTCCACGCGCTCCATCATCCATACGCTGAACGTCTATTCGCGATATAGCTTTCGCTACCCCTACCCGGTGGCAATCTCAGTAAACGGCCCGGTGGGCGGGATGGAATACCCGATGATCTGCTTCAACGGGCCGCGGCCGGAGAAAGACGGCACCTATTCGGAGCGAACCAAGTACGGCTTGATCTCGGTGGTGATTCACGAAGTAGGACACAACTTCTTCCCGATGATTGTTAATTCCGATGAACGGCAGTGGACCTGGATGGATGAGGGCCTGAATACCTTCCTGCAATATCTTTCAGAGCAGGAGTGGGAAGAAAAATACCCCTCGCGGCGGGGCGAGCCCAAAGAGATCGTCGAGTATATGACCAGCAACACGCAGAACCCGATCATGACGAATTCGGATTCCGTGCTCGAGCTCGGGGCGAATGCCTATGCCAAGCCGGCCACGGCGTTGAACATCCTCCGCGAAACGATCCTGGGGCGGGAGCTATTCGACTTCTCCTTCCGGGAGTATTCGCGCCGGTGGATGTTCAAACGGCCTATCCCGGCGGATTTCTTCCGCACGATGGAGGATGCTTCGGGCGTGGATCTCGACTGGTTCTGGCGTTCCTGGTTTTATTCAACCGACCACGTAGATATTAGTCTGGAGTCGCTCGAATGGTTCACCATCGACACGAAGAACCCTGAGATTGAAAAGACCCGGCTCAAGGAAGAACGTGAACAGGAGCCGATTACTCTTTCCAAGCAGCGCAATCAACCATTGCCGAAGTTCGTGGATAAATTTCCTGAGCTACTCGATTTCTACAATAATTTCGACAAGCTGGATATTACGGGAAAAAGATCGTCAGGATTATGACAAGTTCCTGAAGGATCTGGAAGAAGACGAGAAGGCAATTTTGGCAAATAAGAATAACTTCTACGTGATGAAGTTCAAGAACGTTGGCGGCGTGCCAATGCCAGTGATTCTGGCGATCACCTTCAAGGACGGGGCGAAGCGGGAGATACGCATCCCGACCGAGATTTGGCGCCGCAATGCCGCGGTAGTTTCGAAGCTGCTGATCACCCCAAAGGAAATCGCGACAATCGAGGTGGATCCGCGTCTGGAAACGGCGGATGCCGATCGTGGCAACAACTATTGGCCTCCTCAACCGGCGAAGACGCGCTTCCAGATCTTCAAGGACCAGCGGCCCAAGAACCCCATGCAATTGCAGAAAGAAATGGAGAAGGTATCTGAGCAGTAGGATTGGCCGGCGGACGATACTCGGGGGGCTGGCGGCGCTGGCTGGCGGGGGTGCTGCCCGGCTGGTGGCCCACAAGTTTCACTTCACCTCCACGATGCTCGATTACAACCCCGCTGCGAAGTTGTATGAGATCACCGTGCGGCTGTTCGCCGACGATATTGAAGCGGTGTTGACGCGGATGGCCGGAAAACCGATTGAGATCGACCGCTCGCCTCAGGCCGAATCTCTTTGCTTCCGTTATCTCGGCGAAAAGCTGCGGCTACGGGGACCTGACCTGAAGGCGATCCCGCTGCGCTGGGTGGGGATGGAGGTGAAAGTCGCCAACGTCTACGCCTATCTGGAAGCCACCGCCCCCTCCACCGGGCTACGGGATCTGGCCGTGGAGAACACGATCTTCTTCGATCTGTTACCGGACCAAGTGAACACCGTCATCCTCAAAGACCCCGTGCACGGCCGTCCGCGCGATCTGCTCTTCAAGGGTGGAGACCGCTTCAAAGTGGTGATCTTTCCCGAAGAGGGGGAGGGTTGAGACCTTCCGTGGCGCCGTAGCGATTTCCCCCTGCTTTCCGTGCCCGCGTCGCACTCCTGGCTACTTTACTTCGATGCTTCGCCGCAGGCAGTTTTGCCAGCAAGAGGGGCCATGGACACGCACCAAGCGACTCACTCGACATCTGCTATCCTATGCTCGAAGTTTAAGGGTGATCGTCGAAGATGAAGATCGCAGTTGCTTCCATTGACGGCGCCATCGTCGCCCCCAACATCGCCGCCGCGCGCGGGATTCTGGTATTCGAGGTCTCCGGGAACGAAGTGGCGTTACACCGGAGCAGCCCATTGGATGGCGGCTGGTCGATCCCGAAAGCGGCACTCACACGGATCGAGAATGCGGGTAGGTCCCTCGTCTCCGTCGCAGCCCCAGCAAAGCCTTCGACGGGCGCCCTGCCGCCGGATCTGCTGCGCGAGATGCTTGATTGCCAGATCGTGATTGCCGGCGCCTTTGTCGAGGAGGAACGGCAGGCGCTGCAGCGCCTCGGTCTTCTTGCCCTGCCCGCCTTCGCCTCCCAACCGGCTGAGGCTGCGGTCCGCTTTGTCGTCTCCGGCTCTCCCCCTCTGGAGGGGGAGGCTTGCGGTCCATGCCCGAAACGTCCAATTGCCGGGTGACGCTTCGCCAGCGGGCTCGCCCCGGATGGATCGCGCCAACGCCCGCAATTGCCGCGAAACATCGCGCTGCCACTCAGGCAGCTTGACTGCGTCCTGTCGATCCCTGGCTTCCCTGGCGGGCACCATCTATCGTGGGAGTGGACCGAAGCTGCATCTGCAGGTACATGTTGAGGAGGGAATTGCTGAAGCGGGATTCCGCTTTGAGGCGCGTCGCGGGCTTCGGGTTGACGGCAGTGCGTTGACTCTCGTTGCGCATGGTGTGGCTCTCCTGATTCCGACCAGAATTGTGTGATTGGGATTCATTGCGTCCCGATTTCGAGTCTAACCGTTAAAACTCGTGAAATCAGTGCTTTTGGGACTGTGCGAGGGGTACCTAAGGTATCTGGCCTCGGGCTCTAGGCCGAAACTCCGAAGCGGCCCGCGAGGGAGAGCGCTTCCGGGCCGGTTGAGGCAGCGGCCAACGTTAGGGCCTGCCCTCGGGCCGCGCTGTGCGCGCGTCCTTCAAGTTCAGCACCCAGCCCGGGTAACCTTTCTCGGCGCTGCGAGGGTCAAGTTCGGCAGTGAAGGCGAGATCCATCAGGCGACCGGGAACGAACTCCTGGCTGCGTTCGGCGAACTGCCAGGCGGTGAATCGAAGGAAACGACCGTCTTTGCGGGCTCGCAGGCGCAGGTGCCGCTCCGCGAAGATGGCGGGGTCGGGGGCGATCTCAGCTTCGAGGAGAGCGAAGACGGGGGTGGGGTTGCCGAGGCCAAAGGGGCCTAGGGTCTCCACTTCGTTGGCGAGAACTTCACCCACATCGGCCACCTCGGTGGTGGCATCAATGCCCAGAGTGGGGGCGAAATCCTCCGGCTTAAGGAGATTTGCGGCGACGGCGTTGAGGCGTTCCCGGAACTCGGCGACCCGAGAAGACGGCATCGTGACGCCTGCCGCCATGTGGTGTCCGCCGAAGCGTTCGAAGAGCTCGGGCATGGTCTCCAGAGCCTCCACCAGAGAGAAAGCGCGGACGCTGCGGCCGGAACCCTGGGCGATTCCGGAATCCCCGTCGCCGCCAAGGACGAAGACAGGCCGGCAATAGCGTTCCACCAAGCGGCTGGCGACAATGCCCACGACACCGCGATGCCATTCGGGCTTGCAGAAGACCAGGGCGGCATCGGAATCCCGGGGTGGCTGCCGTTGGCATTCGTCGAGAATGGCGCTGACGATCTCTTTTTCGGCGGCCTGGCGCTCCGCGTTCAGGCGGTCGAGCATTTCGGCGATGGCGCGGGCTCGCGAGGGGTCCTGGGTGAGGAACAACTCCACCACTTCGCCGGCATCGGCCATGCGCCCGGCGGCGTTGATCCGGGGGGCAAGGCGAAAGGCGACCTGGCCGGAGCTGGGCAGTTCGCCGGGCTTAAAGCCGGCCACTTGCATGAGAGCGGCAAGGCCGGGACTGCTGGTTTCGCGCAGGCCCCGCAGGCCCAGGCTGACGAGAGTGCGGTTCTCGCCGGTAAGCGGGACGACGTCGGCGATGGTGCCGATGGCTACCAGCTTGAGGAGAGAGTAGAGGAGGCGGTCGCGCTTGGCTTGGGGCCAGCCGGATTGGGCAAGGAGGCCCTGGATGAGCTTGAAGGTGACGCCGACGCCGCAGAGGACCTTTTCCGGGTAGGTGGAATCGGGCCGATTGGGGTTGAGAACGGCGTGGGCGGGGGGAAGTTGGCCGTCGGGGAGGTGATGGTCCGTGACGATCATGTCGATGCCCAGCCTTTGAGCGAGCAGCACCTCTTCGGCGGCGCGGATGCCGGTATCGACGCTCACGATGAGCTTGGTACCAAGGGCGGCTTCGCGCTCAATCACCTGGGCATGAATCCCGTAGCCGTCGCGCAAGCGGTGGGGGATGTGGTGAGCGGGGCTGGCACCCATCATGCGCAAGGTGGCCGCGAGAATGGCCACGGAAGTAGTGCCATCGACGTCATAGTCGCCGTAGAGCAGGATGCGCTCGCCCTCGCGGATCGCTTTGGCGATGCGATCGACAGCGGGAAGCATATCGCGGAAGGCAAACGGGTCAAAGAGCCCGCCAAATGACGGGTTGAGGAACGCCCCGGCCGCACCCGCATCCTGGAAACCACGCTGCCAGAGCAGCGCCGCCACGGGGCGGCTGACGCCTAGGCCAAGCGCGAACGCAGCCAGGTCTTGTGCGGGAGCGGGATGGAAGATCCAGCGGGCGGACGTAGGCATGGGCGGTGGCGCGTCGCTAATTCTTCGAAAAATAGCCGCCCATAGGCTCGTCCGGACCTTCACCGAAACCCTCGCCGAAGTTCATCACGTCGATCTCGTCGCGCAGGTCGAGAAACTCCCGATACCAATCGGCTTCCAGGTAATAGAAGTAGGTGTTGCCCTGGAAATCGAAAGAGAGGTCGAGGGAGCCCACCAGACCGGCGAAGACGTTCATCTCGCGCAGGGTGACCGTCATCTCGCGCTTCTCTTCCTCCTCGACGGCGGATTCCTCAAGGTCTTGCAAGGCGTCTTCCACTTCGTCTTCGCGGAAGGCGCGGGCGTGCATCACGACGAGCGGCACATGCAACTGGGAGGCGCAACGGAGGAAGCCGCGGAAATCGGGGTGGGCGTCGGCATCCCAGAAGATCGCGTGCTCGGCATCGGCGTGGCGGCTTTCGCTGTAGAACAGGGCGAACCCGCCCTCCTGGAGTTCGTCGAGGATCTCCTGCTTCAGGGAATCGAGATTCTGTTCCATTCAAGCCTCCTGAAAAACGGATCGGTTAAGCGAGCAGAGGGGACGCACTAGCGAACGAAGATCTCATGCCGGTCGCCAAGGTCGCGGGCGGAAGGGGTGAGAATCGCCTTCGGCTTGAGCCGGATCTTACGTTGGGCCGCCATCGCCATCCGGACATCATCCTCGCACACAAAATCGACAGCCGGTTCGGGCGGCGCCTCCGGTGCGGGTTTCGGTTGGGCTGCCGGAGCGGGATCGGCAGGCCCGCCAGCGGCGACTGGATTGGCAGGCCCGCCAGCGGCCACGGGATTGCCACATGCGGGCGCTGTGTCCGATGCCTGGGCGGCGCCCGAGGGAAGCGCGCAACCGCAATTGGGCGGTGGCACGGGCCGGGGCGTTCTGCCAGAAAGAAAACGGTCGACGACACTCGCCGCGACTGCCGCGCTGGGGGCGGAAGGGCCGGCTTGGCTTGCCGGAAGCGGCGCCGGGGAAAATGAAATGCCCTTCGATGCCAGATACTGCTCTACGGCCGAGGCGACTACCTGGCGTTCCGCGTTGGCCGGAACGGCGGGCGCGGGCCGAGGCGCGGCAGAAGCCGGGGGCGCTGGCGAGGCGGGCGACGGCGGGACTGCCGGGCTGGCAGCCAACGCTTCGGCAGGCACCGAAAAGGCTTCGGAAGCCTTGCGTGCCACATAGGCGATGCGCTTGATGTTGCTGAGGTGCTGCGGGCCGACGTTGTCGGAGGTGATGTTGCCGGCAATGGCGCCGCAGCCGAGCGTCATCGATGGGAAAACGTTGGTGGTGATGCCGGTGGAACCTTGCGGCGACGCCGTATTCACCAGCACGCGGAAGGCGGGCATCCGCAAGCCATATTCGCGGATGCGCGCTTCGTCGTGCGAATGGATGACGCAAGTGTGGCCAAGCCCGCCGAACTGCAAAACCTTCTCGCAGGCGTCCACCGCGGCGGCGAAATCGGGAACGAAAAGCAGCGAGAGCACGGGGGAGAGCTTCTCGGCCGAAAGCGGGTGCTCTTTGCCGACGCCCTGGATCTCGCAGGCAAGAATGCGGACGTCCGGGGGAACGGTGAACCCTGCCAGCCCGGCAATTACCTGGGGAGACTTGCCCACGCAGGCGGGGTTGATGCGGCCGTTGGGCTGGATGAGCGTCTTTTCAAGCGCCTTCGATTGCGCTTCGTCGCAGACGAAGGCCTTGCGCATGCGCAATTCCGAGAGAACCGTGGCTCGCAGGGATTGCTGGCAGACGAGCGACTGCTCACTCGAACAAACCGTGCCGTAATCGAAGGACTTGCCTTCCACCACCAGACCCACGGCCTCCGGGATGTTCGCGGTGGTATCGAGAAGGACGGGCACGTTGCCCGGCCCAACGCCGAATGCGGGCTTGCCGCTCGAATATGCCGCCCTCACCAATCCGGCACCGCCCGTCGCCAGGATGGCGGCGATCTTGGGGTGCTTCATGAGCTGCTGGGTGGTTTCCTGCGAGGTGAGCGTGAGGCACTGGATGATGCCCTCGGGCGCCCCGGCGGCGACGGCGGCACCGTGCAAAAGGTCGATCGTTTCGCAAGTGCAGCGGCGGGCGTAGGGGTGGGGACTTAGCACCACCGCGTTGCCCGCCTTGAGCGAGATGATGGCCTTGAAAATGGCGGTGGAAGTGGGATTGGTGGTGGGCAGAATCGCGCCGATGACACCCATCGGCACGGCGATCTCAACCAGCTTCTTTTCGGGAATCTCCCGAAGGACACCCACGGTCTTCATGCCGCGGATGGTGCTCGGAAGCAGGTCCGCATTCAGCAGATTCTTGGCGATTTTATCGGTGACGTTGCCGTAGCCGGTTTCTTCCACAGCCAGCTCGGCGAGGCGCCGGGCGTGAGTGCGGCCGGCCTCGCCCATCGCTTCCACGATGGCGTCGATCTTTTGTTGAGAGAAATTGCGGAACGAGAGAAAGGCCTGGTGCGCCAACTCCACCTTGGTGCGGAGTTCCTGAATGGAAAGCAGATCGGAATCCTGAATCATGGCCTGCCGATGCCGCGCGGGGGCGGCCCTCTCCGGAAGACAAATCGGTCACTGACCAAGGCCGGGATGGCCCGGGCCGGCTGGTGTACCAGCTACTTCTTGCCGTTATCCTTGCCGGATTCTTTCGGCGCTTCCTTGGCCGCTCCGGGAAGGACGCGCTCGACATCGTCGTGGGGCCTGGGAATGACATGCACGCCGACAAGCTCACCAACGCGGCGGACGGCGGCCGCACCGGCGTCCGTCGCTGCCTTGACAGCGCCCACATCGCCTCGAACGGTGATGGTTACCAGCCCGGCTCCGACGTATTCCTTAGCGACGAGGACGACATTGGCCGCCTTCACCATCGCATCGGCGGCCTCAATTGCGCCGATAAACCCTTTTGTTTCTATCATTCCAAGGGCTTCCATATTGTTGCCTGCCACGGTAAAAGTTTCTCCGATTTCCCAAGGTATCACAGGTTGACGCGCGAAGCATGAATCGGCGAGAGATTGTCCCAGCAACCTCACTTTTCGAGGAAGTCCTTCACGGCGGCGGCGATGGTGTAGTGATCGCACTTGAAGGCGGAATGGCCACACTTGCTATCGAGCAACAGAAAGGGCTGATTGAGCTGCTTGGAGAACTCGATGGGGGTATCCGGATAGACGGCGGTATCGGTGGAGGCGATGACGGCGAAAAAATCGGCCTTGATCCGATTCTTCGCTTCTAGCAGCGCCGTACCCTTCGGCGTGATGCTGTGAGTCCGGATGGCATCGAATTGCTTGAGCGGGTTGAACGGGTCCATAAAGCGCTTGTACTGGCTGGCGCCAGCCTGGGCCATCCCGAGGATCTGTTCCATCATCGTCTTCTTCGGGGCACCCGCATCCTCCTGCGAATCCCCTTCTTCCCCGTTGCTCACATCGACGCCGCCCCCGGCACGGCTGAAGATCTTGAAGTGGCTGGTCCAAAGACGGATGTCCTTCTCGGACATTTGCGGTGTTCCCACAATCGGTACGCTTTTGCTCATGAAATCCGGATACGCCGTCATCCACTCGTAGGCCTGCATCCCGCCCATAGAGATGCCCAGGACAGCATGCACATGGCGGATGCCGAGGTGCTGGGTGAGCAAGCGGTGCTGGGTTTCCACCATGTCCCGGATGCTGATGCCCGGGAAGCTGTTACCGCGCTGGGTGCGGTGATTGGAAGGGGAACTGGAGCTGCCATTACCCAGGGCGTCCACGACGACGATGTAATACTTCGTATCGTCCAGCAGGCGCCCCGCACCGATGTAGCGTTCCATATCCTCTGAGCGCCCGTTGTACCAGGTGGGCACCAGGATGACATTCGATCTGTCGCGGTTCAGTTCGCCGTAAGTGCGGTAAGTAACCCGGCAGTTCTCAAGCACTTGGCCGTTCTGCATCTTGAAGTCGCCCAGATTGAAGGAGAACAGGAGCGAAGCCAGCAGCATCCACATGCTAACTATGATGTCGCATGGCGGAATGGGTTACGCAAGGGGGTTACGCAAGGGGGGGCGAAAGGGTGATGAAAAGAAAAACGGGGAGCCCGAAGGCTCCCCGTTTCACTTGATGAACAAGGCGCCTTCCGGTTAGAAGGAGTAGCGCAGACTGAGCTGGATGTTCCGCTCGCTGTTTTTGGCGGTAACGCGACCGAAGTCGTTGTTCAGCGGATTGGTTTGCGCGCCGCTCCAGTTGGGGTGGTTGACCCAGTTGAAGCCTTCCGCGCGGAAGGTGAGCGCCTGGGTTTCCGTCACGGCAAAGGTCTTGAAGAGGCCAATGTTGTGGTTCTGGAAACCAGGGTTGTAGGCGAGGTTGCGATTGCCGCTGGTGAAGGTGCCAGCGGCCGGGCGGGCAAAGGGGGTGGGCGTGAACCAGAAATTCTGGTCGTTGCGGAAGCCCTGGGAGAACGTGCGCGGGTAATCCACGTCGCCGTTGATCGCCCAGATTTGGCCACCGCTGCCCGAACCTACGCCCGCGAAATCATCATTAGTGGCCACGGTGAACGGTGTGCCGCTCTGGAACTGGCTCACTGCGGTGATCTGCCAGCCACCCAGCAGCTTGCCGGCCAGCGTTGCGCGGTCGGTGAAGAACGGCAATTCGTAAACCACGTTCGCCACCAGCAGGTTGCGGGTGTCGAAGCTCGAAGGGCCCCAGAGACCGGAGGCATCGTAGGCGTTCGGGATGATATCCCGCTGTCCGGAACCATCGTCCATGGACTTGGAGTAAGTGTAGGCGACGCCGAAGAGCAAACCCTTTGAGAAGCGCTTGTTCGCTTCCAACTGCAGACCGTGGTACATGCTGGTTGCGTCGTTGTTGGTGATGCGGATGGGCCCGTATCCGGCGAAAGGACGCAGGAAGTTCTGGTTGGTGTTATTGCTAACCACTTCGGGCAGCAGCATCGTGCCAGGCAGAAGCTGGTTGATATTGCGCTCGCGCTGGGCGTGCAGACCTCTGCGGCCTACGTAGCCAACGTTGATGGTGGTGTCGAAACCCACTTCACGTTCGATGGTGGCGTTCCAGTTCCACGCTTCCGGATTCTTGAAGGTCGGATCCTGAGTTGTGGGTAGCAGCGGGAAGAGACTTCCCGAGGTTCCGCCAGGATTATCCGCGTTGCCTGTTGCCACCGAAGCGGTGGGCTGCAAGGGCGGGTTGCCGCCAAGGAAGACCGAGTCGCTGACACCCAGACGGGTGTAAAAGCGGCCCACGCCGGCACGAATGGCGGTCTTCGAATTGACCGCGTAGGCAATGCCGAAGCGCGGCTGGAAGTTATCCAGATGCACCTTGCTGAACGACTTCGAATCGCCCGTCAGTCGGCTGCGAAGGAAGTCGATGGCGTTCACACGGCCTTCGGCGAAGCTGGGGATTTCGGTTCCAGGTACGACCAGGCCGTTGAGGGGGTCGCCGGTGCCGGCAATGGGGTTGCCGGTAGTCGGGTTTACGCGAACGGCGTTGGCAGAGCTATAAGCACTCGGATCAAACACCACCATGTTGCCCCAAAGCGAATAGTAGGGCTGGACGACCGAGTGCCGGAGGCCCATCTCCAGGCGCAATTTATCGGTGGCTTTCCAGGAATCCTGGAAGAACCACTCCACCATGTGGCCACGATAGGGGGTGTAGCTGCGCGGGCCGATTTCGGCGTAGGTGTTGAATAGGCCTAGAGCCGCATCGGAGGAGGCAAAGCCGCTGCCGCCGGGGTTGTTGTTGGTGAACTGGAAGCGGCCATTCTGGTTGTTGGTGCCGCCCGGTACACCCGCGACATTGATCTGGTCGAAGTCGTTCTGGCCGGCGCGTTCGAGCGATATGCCGAACTTGATGGTGTGATTGCCGGCGATCTTCGTCGTGTTGTTGCCGATGGTGTAGATGGGGCCCGATGAGCTGGCCGGGTAGGGGCCGCCATCAAGATCGTTGATTCCGTTGCCAAGAACCACAGTGGGGATCTTGGTGGGAATTTCTTTGCCATCGGGGAACAGGTAAGGATAGTTGATGCCGAAAACGCCGCGGTCAAGCTGGCTCGACTGGCGGTCGTAATCGATGATCACTCGATCGGCGCTGGCGGTAACCAGGGTCTCGTTGATCGTGGTGGGATTCACCGTCCAGGTAAAGCCGAGGGAGGCAGTGTCGTTGGGGCGCTCAAAGGTGCGCTTTACAACACCGTAGTTGCCAAAGAATGGCTGGAAGTCGGCGAATTCGTAGTTCTGCCACCGGAACTTGAAGAACTTGTTCTCCGTGGGAACGAAGTCAAAGGCTACCGTATCCTTGCGGTGGTCTTCGGTCGCGCTTCCCTGGGCGAACCAGTTGTTGGTTCCCTGCTGGAAGTTCGGCAGCGGAAACGCCCGAAGCATGGCGACGCCGTTGTTGCTAAACCGGTTGACCGGGATCTGGTTGTTTACGAAGGCTACGCCAGTGGTGGGATCTTTGATGCTTCGGCCCGCGAACTCATCCGCACTGAGGTTGATGGGCACCTGGGCGCCAGCGGAGTTCAAGCCTCGCGCGTTGAGCGTGGGCACCTGACGGATGACCGTCTGCTGCTGCCGAAACTTGATCCACTCCTGGCTCCAAAGCCAGAAAAACTTGTTGCGGCCATCGTAGAACTTCGGGATGAACACCGGGCCGCTGACGTTATAGCCAAACTGGTTGTAGCGAAACGGGTTGCGTTGTGCACCGTTACGGTTGTTCTGCCAGGAGTTGGCATCGAGCTTCTCGTTGCGGAGGTACTCATACATCGCACCGTGCAGTTCGTTGGTGCCGCTCTTGGTGACGATACGGATCTGGCCACCGGCGCTACGGCCGTATTCGGCGGTGTAGCTGGCCGTGAGGATTTGCACTTCCTGGGTGGAATCGAGGTCGGCGACGCCGATCGACGTTCCGTTGGAACGGGTGCGGACGGCGACGGCGCCGTCAAAGGTGATCAGGTTGTCCTGCGAACGGGAGCCGTTGATGCTGAAGCCGCCAGAGGTGAGTCCGCGGTTGAAGCCGGCCAGCGAACCGCCGCGTACGCCGGGCTTCAGGAGCGCCAGAAATAGCGGGTTGCGGCCATTCAACTGCAAGTTGTTGATCTGGGTGGTGGTGACGGTCTTACCGACCATCGCGGTTTCGGTTTGCACCGTCGCGCTATCGGCGATCACTTCCACTACTTCTGAGGTTTCGCCCACGGCCAGAGCGATGTCGGCGTTGACGCCGATGCCGGAGGTGAGCGTAATGCCGGTCTTGTCGGCACGTTTGAAGCCGACTGCCGACACAGAGACTGTGTAGGTGGCGGGGGCAAGGCCCGATATCACGTAGTAGCCCGATTCATTGGAAGAGGAGCGACGCTCTACCTGGGTTGCTTCGTTTCGGATAACCACGGGCGCACCGGGGACAACCGCCCCGGAAGCATCGCGGACGTATCCGGAGATGGCAGCGGTGTCACCTTGGGCGAAGGCACCCTGCGGACAACACAGCACGGCCACAATCGCGAACAATGCGACTGCGGCATGGATAAGTTTCATGTTCATTTTCATTCTCGTCTGATGAATTGGCCCACTTCGTTGTCGAGTATTGGCCCTTCCACTGTGAAGTTTATCGCGCCTATAAGGCAAAGAAAACAAGGGAAATGTGCCTTATGGAATTCGATAGCCCAGACCTCGGCGATATGCTTTCCGGTAGAGTCGCTTCTCTTGTTTCAGCATCGAAGGACGAGGTGTGAACGGCGGGCCCAGCACATAGCCAGAGAGGCCCGCGTGAGCAATCTAAACGATTCTTTCTCAACTACTTATGCCCCAGGAACGGGCTCTCTCCCGGGCAAATTTAGTCACGTGATTTCAGTGAACGGAAAGTTCCTGCCGAGTGGGAGCCCGTCGGATCCGGGCACGGCTGCCAAACTCGGCTTAAGCGAGATACGCGATTCAAAAGATTATTTATTCTTATTCTTTGAGTAAAAATTGTGCTGATTAGGTTTGTCTTTATCTTTTTATGAATCGCGGACTTAGCAATAAATAAACCTTAACGTGAAGGCGCGGCGTTTCTATACCTTCTTAGAGAACTCCGGCATCCGGGCAATGGGCTCGACTCTAGAGCAGGCTTGACGCATCCGCTAGCTCCTGAGAAACTGGTTGCTGCCCTACCAATGTGCGGATGTGGCGGAATTGGCAGACGCGCTAGTTTCAGGTACTAGTTCTCGCAAGGGAGTGGAGGTTCAAGTCCTCTCATCCGCACCACCTCTTTTTTCCATTCGTCCCTCACCGCGTTCCCAATCGCTCGCTGAAGGAATTCCATGACCATTGAAGCCAAAGACCGCCTGATAGTTGCCCTTGACCTTGAAACGGTAGCCGACGCCGAGCGACTGGTGGAGACGCTGGGCGAAGCGGTGAGCTTCTACAAAGTGGGGCTGGTAATGCAGTTGGCCGAAGGGACCGACGCGTTCGTCCGGCGGTTGATTGCACAGGGCAAGCGCGTGTTCCTCGACTACAAGTACTACGACGTGCCGGAAACCCTGCGGAAAGCCGTCTCGCGGGCGGCTGGGATCGGTGTTGCGTTTCTTACGATCCACGGGTCCGGCACGCTGATCCGGGCAGCCGTGGCAGCGAAGGGCGCGTCCGATCTGAAGCTGTTCACCGTTACGGTGCTCACCGCAATGGACCAGGGCGACATCCGCGAGATGGGCTATAGCGAGCACGACGTGGGCGAATTGGTGGCGTTCCGTGCCCGCAAGGCGCTCGAGGCCGGTTGCGACGGCGTGATCGCTTCCGGACGCGAAGCCGAGACCATCAAGGCGCTTTCCGGCGGGAAGCTGCTGGTGATCACGCCTGGTATTCGTCCCGACGGCTACCCGGAGGACGACCAGAAACGGCGCACCACGGCCGCGATGGCAATCGAAGCCGGTGCGGATTACCTGGTGGTGGGGCGCCCCATCACCGACGCAGCAGACCCGCGTGGCGCCGCGGAAGGCTTCCTTGCGGAGATGCAGGCGGCATTTGAGAGCCGGGCGAACCGTGCCTAGGTAGGCCCATCACGCTCTTTCCGGGGCGTCCGCCGCGTCGCCGAAGACCTCCTCGCGGATGATCCTCTCGGTTGCTTCGTTCAGGTAATCGTCCAAGGCCGAGCGGAGATCCATATACTCCGGCCACAACGTCTTATCCACAAAGCTGCGCGGAGCCCGGACAATCACCGTAGTGCGGCGCTGCCGTTTGTAGCGAAAGGGCCGCAAGCCATAGCGCCGGCAGAGGGCAAGAAAGAGGCGGCGCGCCCAGGGGTCGGTGAGGGAGATCTGGAACTCGATGGGGGGCTCTGCTTGCGGCTTTGCCTCCATCTCAGCCAGTTGCGCCCGCAATCGAGCCAGCGCGGAAGCGGCGGCTTCGCGCTCCCCCTGGGTGATCGCACCCTCATACAGAGCTGCGATCTTGCGCAGCCGCTCCCGCACTTTTTCTTCCGGCGTCATCAGTCTCTACTGAATAGCACGAGACGCATGCTCTCCCCGCCCAATCTAGATGGGCGGTGTGGTAGAGGCGTCCAGCACGAAGCATCTCTCGCCTACGCCGTGCTTCCAAAAGGGCGTTGCGACTCGCCAGGTGTCCCGCTCTTGGGCGTTGTCGTGCGCGAAGGTCGCGCAGAGTTCGTACCCGGTGCCGGTGTTGGGCCGATATCGATAGGCGATTCCGGTTTCGGGGTCGCTGATGCCATCGACGAAACGCTCGGCCTTCAACGCGGGCAGGCTGGGCGGGAGTGCTGGAGCGCCTTCCGTCTTTCGGATATGGCGGTCGTGGATCGCGCGGGCGATTGCTTGCAGATCGCCAATGCGGCGCCGGTCGGCCTCGCGCTCACGCTGTTCGGCGGGGGTGCCGCTGAGGGACATCCCGGCGACGAAAGTGGCGACTACGGCCGCTAAAGCGAGACCGGCGAAGCCGCGGTTGCGGGTGCGCTGGATCTGCATGTCGGTATCGCGATCCCACTTGAGCGATGCCAGGTAGTAGGCGAAGATCCCCCCGCAGATTGCCAGCACGATCGCTTCTTTGACGAGGAAGCGCGCGCTGAGTTCGCCAAGCAGAAAGTAGCCCAGGAAGAGGATCAGGTCGCCAATCACCGCACCGGCCGTCCCCAGCAGGGCGAGGTAGGTGAGCCACTTCCGAACGGGGGATTGGAGGCGCTCCGGGGCTTTCCGGGCTTCGAGGAAAATGAATCGCATGGCCAGGATGTAGATGGGGAAGGCCACGCCCAGCGCGGCAAGGTTCCAAGCGATGGCGGAACGGAAATTGTAGACGCCGCGGCCGGAGACGGGGTCCGGGATCAGCAGGTCGGTCACCTGGAAAAGCACGGCGCCAAGAGCAGTTGCCCAGATGGCCAAGGTGACGAAGGAGAGCAGGTAAAAAAAGGCGTCGCGGGCCGATTCGGCGGAGGAGCGCCTCCGTGGGACGGGGACCCCCACCAGGAGAGCCCAGTAATCGCCGAGAGCGGAATAAACATCGTCGGCGTTCCATCCGCGACGGATGAGCATGGAGGCGAGGAACTCGTCAGATGCACCTTGCCGCTTGGTGGCTCCGATGAACGCGACCAGTGGCGAGGAATCGTGTGATTGGGAAGCGTGTTGGTCAGTCATGCCAAGAGGCACGGCAATCGGAATGCCAACCCGATAGGCCGAGTTTGTTGGCATTTGAAAGGATGCCGGCCAAGTGACCGCGGAGGAGGGGACATTCTTTGTTCATTCTGCGCAACCACTGTACAGTGAATTCCGGCGAAGGTAGCCAGGGCAAGCCGGAATCGGCGTCGCGTGCTTCCTGTGGCATGATGGGGAATCATGAAACACAGTTTTTTGTTTGCCGTTGCTCTTGTTCTGGCTTTGCTGGCGCCTTTGGCGGTGGAGGGGGCGGAGAGCGGCACGATGCTGGCGCATAACGTCTTCTTCACGCTGAAGGAGAAGACCCCTGCAGCCCAGGAGAAGCTGGTGGACGCGTGTCACAAGTACCTGAAGAAGCAAAAGGGCGTGGTGACCTTTTTCGCCGGAAAGCGGGAAGCCGGGTTGACGCGGGAAGTGAATGATCTGGATTTCGATGTCTCCTTGCACATCGTCTTCAGAACGGCCGCGGACCAGGAGATCTATCAAAAGGATGCGCAGCACTTGAAGTTTATTGAAGAGAACGCGGATACGTGGGCGAAAGTGCGCGTCTTTGATAGCCTCGTCCGGTAGTTGGCTAAGCCAGTTGGAACCGTTAACTATCCGCGGGCTGCGTATCCAGCGGGAAGCGCTCGCCCTCCCAGCGTGCCACCATGGCCGGGGCGGCGCAGTGGCTTGTAATGTTCACGCTGGTGCGGATAGTATCGACCAACGCATCAATGCCAAGCAGCATGGCCAAGCCCTCTAGAGGCAACCCGTAGCTCTGAAAAAGCGCGGTGAGGATGACGAAATTGGCTCGCGGGATGCCCGCGACACCCTTGCTGGTGAGCTTGAGGGTGAGCAGAATCATGAGCTGCTTTTCAAACGGGAGCGGCACTTGCGCCGCCTGTGCGACAAAGAGCGTGGCGAGCGCGAGATAAATGGTGCTGCCATTCATGTTGAGGCTCAGGCTCATTGGCGCCACGAAACCGATGACGCGTTTGGAGACGCCGAAGCGCTCCATATTTTCGAGGGCTTGCGGGAGCGCGGCGGCGCTGGAAGTGGTGGCGAAGGCGACCAGGAAGGGCTCCCGAACGAAGAAGATGAAGCGCCTGATCGGCACGCCGAAGACAAGCAGCCCAGCACCTAAAATCACAATCAGAAAGAGCAGTTCCATGGCCCAGGCCGCCGCGAAGAAGCGGGCCAGGGCGTAGAATGCATCGGAGCCGCTGTTGGCGATGGTGGCGGCCATGGCCGCGAAGACGGCCGCGGGCGCCAGCAGCATGATCAGGTGCGTGAAGCGGAACGCAATCTCTGCAACGGAATCTGCGAAGTCGAGCACCGGCTTAGCCTTCTCTCCGAGAGTGAGCGCCGCGAATCCGAAAAGGAAGCAGAAAACGACGATCTGAAGGACGTCGCCCCGCGCCATGGCGTCGAAGATACTGGTGGGGATGGCGCCTTCGATCACCGCGGAAAGAGATGTGGATTGCGCTACCGGGGCGGCCCCAATCGGGATGGTCATGTTCGCGCCCGGCTGCAGTAGCAAGCCGGCAAACCATCCCAGCAGAAGGGCAATGGTGGTGAAGACCTCAAAGACCACCAGGGACTTCCATCCGATGCGTCCGAGGTCCCGCATGTCTCCAGCGCCGCCGATGGCGCGGATGAGCACTCCGAACAGGACGGGCGCGATGATGGCCCGGATGAGCCGGAGGAAGATATCGCTGACGATCTTGAGGCTTTTCGAGAAGTCGGGAGCCAGGAAACCCGTAGCGATGCCCGCCGCTGTGGCGACCAGCATCCATTGAGCGAGCGAGATCCTCCGCAAGAGGGCGAATGGGCCGGATGGAGGCTGATGTGAGGTCATGAGTGAGGCGATCTTCCAGGCTATGCGCCCGGCGGGCCATACACAAGACTATCCGGCATAAAAGACAAAACGATGGGCGCGCGGCGGGGGAGAAGCGGAAAATGGTGGCCAGAGACGGATTCGAACCGCCGACGCCAGCCTTTTCAGGGCTGCGCTCTACCAACTGAGCTATCTGGCCGCCAACCTTCGATTGTACCAAAGAAAGGAGGCCTTGCTACGATGGGGCGATGCCGCAATCCGTACCCCCGAACCTGCTTGAGCACCCCGCATTGAGCGGCTTCAGCGCCGAACGATTGAGTGAGCTTCGCCGCTCAGTGGCACCGATGGTGGAAAGCGTGCGCGCGGCAGCTGCCGGCCTTCCGCCTTTGGCGATGCCTGCTGCCTCGCCCATCGATTTCGTGGCACTCCCAGAGGCGGAGGAGCGCCAGGCTACGGGTTCCGAATGGAGCCGCGATGCGTTTCGCGATGCGATGCTTGAGCGCACTTCGGCAGAGCTTTGCACCTATCTGCTGGGGCGGATCGATGCCGGCAACGAGCGCTGGAATGCGTTTTCCAAGATGCACGGCAGGGAGACGATAGAGCAGGCTAGCCGCGCGGATATGTCGCGCAGCGTCGGCATCGCCCGCGGCCCGCTGCATGGAGTGCCGATTGCGGTGAAGGACAATATCGCGGTGCAGGGCTGGCCTCATACGGCTTCGTCCCTGGTGTTGAAAGACGCGGTTGCCGCGAGCGACGCGACGGTGATCACGCGCCTTCGCCATTCCGGCGCGGTGCTTCTTGGACAAACGGTGATGCACGAACTGGCGTTCGGCATGACGACGATCAACCCGCATCTGGGCGCGGTGCGCAATCCCTGGGATCCGCGCCGGATCTGCGGCGGATCGAGTGGGGGTTCGGCGGCGGCGGTGGCCGCGGGGCTGGCTCCGGCGGCGCTGGGTTCCGATACGGGAGGCTCTGTCCGCTGCCCCGCGGCATTGTGCGGCATCGCGGGCTTCAAGCCCAGCTTTGGCGCGGTCCGCCACGGGGTTGTCCCGCTCGGCTACTCGCTCGATACGGTTGGCCCACTGGCGAAGACGGCGGCCCAGTGCCTGGCGATCCACGAAGCCATTGCCGGCGCCGACCCGCTCGACGACGCCACCCTTTTGTTCCGGCCCCGGTATCGCGCCCCCGCTAATCTCAAAGGCCTCCGCATCGGGTTGCCCCGGCCCTTCTTCGCCGATTCCATGCAGGAGGGAGTACGCCGGCAGGTGAACCGCGCCCTCGAAAGACTCCAGAAGGCTGGCGCCAAAGTGGAGAATGTCTCTTTCCCTGACCTTGGCGAGGTGAATAACGCGGCCTCGCTTGCGTTACTGGCCGAAGCCGCCACGGTGTTCGGATGGACGCTGCGGCAGGGTGAGGACGTGGGTGCCGATGTGCGCGGGCGCTTCGAGCAGGGCCTGCTAATCGCAGCGGCGGATTACCACCACGCCCAACGCCTGCGCGCCCATTGGAAACGGCAGGTGGCTGCCCTCTTCGACGAATGCGATCTCCTGCTGACGCCCGCCTCCCCGGTGGTTGCGCCATTGATTGACGACCCTTATGTTGAGTTCGGCGGCCAGCGTGTGGACGCCCGCACGGCGCTTTCCCGCTATCTGCGCTCCATCAACTTTCTGGGGCTACCCGCGTTGGTGCTGCCTTGCGGTACAGACGACCAGGGCCTACCTGTGGCGGTGCAGTTGATTGGTGCCTATGCCGAAGATGAGTTTGTGCTGCAAGCCGGCGTGTTGGTGGAGCCGGCGCTGGAGTTCACCGCGCTTCCGGCGCTCTAACGAAAGGCCTTGCTAATCCGGGTTGCCACGCAGCCGAAGCAGCCGATTCCGCAGAACGGCGGGCCATTCTGGTCCGTAGACTGAAGTGGGAAATGCCGGTTTGCGGCACCACGCAGCCTGATCGCGAATGCCGAGCAGCTTGCCGATCTCCAGCAAGACCACTTCGCGCCCTTCTTCGCGCGCCAGTGCGTCGAGCACGAAATCAAATGCCCGGGCGGCGTACTCTTCGAGGGGTGCGGCGCTCCCTTCGCTCACCGGAATCGTCGTGCTTTGCGCTTCCGGGCCGGCGCAGACGAAGCGCTGCACCACTTGGCGGTAGGGCACATCCGAGCCGCGCACGCCTAAGGTGCCCAATGGCTGGTTGGCCTGGCCGGGAGGCGCCGCGGGAAGTTGCAGGTCCACGACACGGACTTCCATTGGGTAAATGAACCACTGCCCCTTGATGAGAATCTGCGTTTCCAGCTTGAGGCGCTCGGACGGGTAATCGGGCGGGGGACGCACGTCTAGCCAAAAAGTGTAGGTGGCGCGCTCCGGAGTGCGCTCAGCCTCCGGCAGCGAACTGCTGCGGAAGGGGATGGTGGTAAATTCGCGGCGTTCCACCTGCCAGCCCGAAGCGCCTTTCGAGACCACTTCGCGAAAGACGCGGGTTTGCATTGCAAACTCCGGATTCTGGGCCAGGAAGAGGCGGAAGGTAACGCCGGGTTCCACGTCTACAATGATCCGGAACGAGTTCCACATCCCGCGCACCAGGGGCGGGGAGAGCGCCTCCACGGGCGAATTGACATGGTCCTGGGGAAAGAGGTCGCCTGTCGGGGTATAGCGGAGAAACTCCGTGCCCACGCGGACCGGCTGCGCACCGGCAAAAACGGCAAGCAGGGCGGATGCCGCCAGAAGGCACAAAAGGCGGATTCGCCTTGGGAAAGGAACCGTCGCAGAGGGGAGACCGGGCATCCTGTTCCATCCTATGACAAGCGCCGGCGGCAGGGAGCATCCCCGGAGCCCCGGCAACGGGGCGCGCTATGCTAGGGGATTGTTTTTTGCAGGGAGAGTATGGAGCCATGAAGATCACAGTGAAGCGAATCCATCCTGGCGCGGTGTTGCCACACTATGCCCACGGGCCGGAGGAGGACGCGGGACTCGATTTGCGCTCCGTGGAGGAAGTTATCCTGCGTCCGGGCGTTCCGTGCGCGGTGCCAACGGGACTGGTGATGGAGATTCCGCCAGGCTTTGAAGGGCAAGTGCGTCCGCGGAGCGGGCTGGCGTTGAAACATGCGATCACTGTGCCGAACGCGCCAGGCACGATCGACCCAGGCTACCGGGGCGAGGTGAAGGTGATTCTGCTAAATCTGGGCCAGGACGATTTCCCCATTGCCGTGGGCGATCGCATTGCGCAACTGGTGCTCGCCCGGTATGAAGCGGTGGAATGGGAGGAGGCTGAACCGGCTGAGAGCCTGCGAGGCGAGGGTGGCTTCGGTTCGTCAGGGCGCAACTAGCGCCGGTTCCCACCCTAGCGAAGCTTGCTTACCTCATTGCTAAGCTGGCTGCCAATGGGGCTCTGCTGGCCTGCATATTTATTGCCTGGCTTCGAACGGTAAGGGTTGGAAGAGGGCGAGGACAGTTGCTCAAACGTGAACGAGCAGATTCTCATGCCAGGATAGAGCGCCACCGGCAGGCGGCTCAAATTGCTTAGTTCGAGGGTGGCCTTGCCGGTCCAGCCGGGGTCAAAGAGGCCCGCCGTTCCATGCACAATGATCCCCAGCCGGCCCAAGCTGGATCTTCCTTCAAGCCGGCCCAGGACGTCGTTGGTGAGCGACATTTCTTCCTGAGTAATGGCCAGCACAAAATCGCTTGGCTGAAGGACGAAGGCTTCCCCGTCGGGCACCACTACCTTCCGCATCAGATCCTGGTAGCCAACCGGGTTTTTCAGATCGACGAAAGGGTGCCGCTGGTATTCAAAAACGTTGAATTCGTTGCCGAGGCGGAGGTCCACCGAACAACTGCCGAACTGGTCTGCCTGGAGTGCGGGGACGAACTGGATTTTGCCAGCTTCGATGTATTTTTTGATGTCAACGTCGGAAAGAACCAAGGTGGGCGCTCCTCAAACCTGCAATGGTAACAGAGCGCGAATCGCCGGCCGCAAACGGGCGGTGGGAAGCAGGCGGGAAGCGGCAGCGCCGGGGTCGAAAAAAAACTGAAAAATAAATACTAAAAGGCATTGCGGTCCTGAACTCCGCAATGCTAGTATGGATTCAACAGTAAGTCATCCTTGACTTAATACATCCCCAGCAGTGGGACCCAGCCCACTGCATAGCCCCTCTGAGAAGCCCCGGGTCCCAGCCCGGGGCTTCAGTCCTTTGGGGGCGAGATCCGCTACCTCAAGCGTCCGCAGGACAAGTTGATTGCAGGTGTGGAACGGCGGTTTCGCCTGCCTATTGCCGGCCAGTTGCCCTGCCGGCGGAAGAGCTCTAGCGTCCGATGGCAAGGCGGTAAGCTAGCCGGTCGGGGAGGCCGGCGTCGAGAATTTTCTGCTGTGCGGCGGCGATGTTGTATTCCACGCGGTGCATGGTGAACAAGCCGGCGCCGCTATCGTAGACGGCGTAGGCGGCGCGGGGATCCTGGTCGCGGGGCTGGCCGACGCTTCCCGGATTTAGCAAATAGTAGGAATCCTCTTCGATCGGAACGGTCTCAGCATCGTGCGGCACTGGGTGAGGAATCTCCATCACCTGACCGCGCAGAAGGCGGAATCCACCTTGCAGGTGGGTATGCCCGAAGAAGACCAGGCCAGCCTGCAACTGTCCGCTGAGGAACTGGGCGTCCCCGCTGCTGATGATGTATTCGTCCTCGTCCAAAGGAGAACCGTGGCAGATCTGAAATCCGTTCACGGCGACCGGGCCTTTGGGGAGGTCGCGCAGGTAATCGACGGTCTCGCTCTTCAATTGCCGCAGGGTCCAGTAGGTGGCATCGCGGGCGGCGGGATTGAACCAGTCGAGATTTTCGCCCAGCGCCACCGCCTTATCGTGGTTGCCGCGAATGACCACGGTACAGACCGCGCGGACGCGGTCGGCAGCGATCTCCGGGTCAGCCCCGTAGCCCACCAGATCGCCCAGGCACAGAACCGAATCGATCTGCTGGTAGCGGCGGCTGGCATCCAAGAGGACAGCGTCGAGGGCTTCCAGGTTGGCGTGGATGTCACTCAGAATCAGATGAAACATGCGATCTCGGACCCCCAAGGGGTCGGCAGTCGGAACAAGGCCGTTGGTCCGGTCCCGGAAAGCGCCATTCGCTTCTGAGGGCCAGTTGCCGCGAAGCTCTGCGCCGCAGGTTCGGCTTGTTACCTTATTGTAGTCTTCCCGGCTATTGTAGTCCGGGGGGATGCGGAATGCGCCCACCGTCTACGGACGATTAGTACTACGGTAAGCGCGCCAAGACACCGAAAGAGGCGGTGCATTGGGGTTTTGTTATACTCGCTTCGATGAATACAACCGAAGTTGCCGATAAGCTTGTGACGCTTTGCCGCGCGGGCAGGTTTGTGGAAGCCGTCGAGACCCTCTATTCCGCAGGCATCGTGAGTGTGGAAGCACGGGAATTCGGCGACATGCCGCGAGAATTGCGAGGCGTTGAGGCCGTCAAGGGCAAGAATCTTTGGTGGTTCGACAACAACGAAGTGCATAGCTCTTCCGTGACGGGACCCTTCGTGAGTCCGGAGCGCTTTGCCGTGTTTTTCACGTTCGACCGCACCTTCAAGGGCACCGGCGAACGAAGCCAGTTCAGCGAAGTGGCTGTTTACACGGTGGCGGACGGCAAGATCGTCCACGAAGAGTTCCTGTACGCGGCGGAAGACTAGAACGTGCCTCGGCCGCGGCGTTCGTTGGTGTAGTATCCGGGGATGCAGCAATCGCCGGGCGGTCAGCGTTGGTGGATGATTTCTTTGGTCTTCTGGGCCACCGTCATCAACTACCTTGACCGGCAGGCTCTCTCCGTGGCTGCCCCCGTGCTTCGCGAGGAGTTCGGCATGTCGAATGTCGACTACTCCCGGGTCGTTTTTGGGTTCATGCTCGCCTACACCGTGATGAACGGGGTTTCGGGCGCATTGATCGATCGACTTGGCACGCGGCTGGGCTACGCCCTCTGCATCGCCTGGTGGAGTGCCGCCGCCATCCTTCATGCCTGGGCTACCGGCCCCTGGACTCTGGGCGCCGCGCGCTTCCTGCTGGGGATGGGCGAGGCGGGCAACTGGCCCGCGGGCGTTCGCGTGGTGGCCGAGTGGTTCCCGCCAAAAGAGCGCGCCCTGGCTTCGGGAATCTTCAATAGCGGTTCCGCGGTGGGAGCGATTCTTGCTCCTCCCCTCGTCGCCTGGATTCTGCTGAGCTACGGCTGGCGATGGGCTTTTGTCGCGGTGGGAGCGACGGGCTTTGTCTGGCTCCTTTTCTGGTGGCCCAGTTACCGGACTCCTGAAGAACCGGCCTCCGTGGAGGATTCCATTGCCATTCCGGTTGGCCGGCTCTTTCGCAACCGCTTCGTTTGGGCGTTCACGATCTCGAAAATCTTTCTCGATCCGGTCTGGTACTTCTATATTTTCTGGTTTCCCGAATACCTCAAGACCAGTCGCGGCTTCGATATGGCGTCGATTGGCAAGTACGCCTGGATCCCCTTTCTGGTGGCGGGTTTCGGCAACCTGTTGGGAGGGGCGCTGGCAGCGGGAGCGATGCGCCGGGGTGCCAGCCTGAATGTCGCACGCAAAGGCTCGGTGTCGTTGTTCGCCTGTATGATGACCGCTGCCATTCCCGCCGTGCTGGTGAGCGACGTTTGGCTCTCGATTGCCCTGGTATCCGTTGCCATGGTTGGCTACACAGGGAGTTCGGCGAATCTTCTCTCCGTGCCGGCGGACGTGTTCCCAAAGAGCGTCGTTGCTTCGGTTTATGGCATCGCCAGCATGGGTTCCGGCTTTGGCGGGATGCTCTTTGCATTGATCACGGGCTGGCTGGTGGATACGGTTTCGTACGTGCCTGTTTTTTTTCTGTTCGGTCTACTTCCCCTGATCTGTACGGCGATTCTCTGGCTGGCGCTGGGGCCGATTGAAGCGGGGGCAAGCGGTTTGGGGTTGCAAGCTCGCGCGAGTGAGGCCTCTCGCTAGAAACTTCCCGCCACGTTCGGCCAACAAGCAAACGGGGAGCCCGAAGGCTCCCCGTTTGCTTGATAAACGATGCGCCTTCCGGTTAGAAGGAGTAGCGCAGGCTGAGTTGGATGTTCCGCTCGCTGTTCTTGGCGGTTACACGACCGAAGTCGTTATTCAGCGGATTGGTCTGCGCGCCGCTCCAGTTGGGGTGGTTGACCCAGTTGAAGCCTTCCGCGCGGAAGGTGAGCGCCTGGGTTTCCGTCACGGCAAAGGTCTTGAAGAGGCCAATGTTGTGGTTCTGGAAACCAGGGTTGTAGGCGAGGTTGCGATTGCCGCTGGTGAAGGTGCCAGCGGCCGGGCGGGCAAAGGGGGTGGGCGTGAACCAGAAATTCTGGTCGTTGCGGAAGCCCTGGGAGAACGTGCGCGGGTAATCCACGTCGCCGTTGATCGCCCAGATTTGGCCACCGCTGCCCGAACCTACGCCCGCGAAATCGTCGTTGGTTGCCACGGTGAACGGCGTGCCGCTCTGGAACTGGCTCACCGCGGTGATCTGCCAGCCACCCAGCAGCTTGCCGGCCAGCGTTGCGCGGTCGGTGAAGAACGGCAGTTCGTAAACCACGTTCGCCACCAGCAGGTTGCGGGTGTCGAAGCTCGAAGGGCCCCAGAGACCGGAGGCATCGTAGGCGTTCGGGATGATATCCCGCTGTCCGGAACCATCGTCCATGGACTTGGAGTAAGTGTAGGCGACGCCGAAGAGCAAACCCTTTGAGAAGCGCTTGTTCGCTTCCAACTGCAGACCGTGGTACATGCTGGTTGCGTCGTTGTTGGTGATGCGGATGGGCCCGTATCCGGCGAAAGGACGCAGGAAGTTCTGGTTGGTGTTATTGCTAACCACTTCGGGCAGCAGCATCGTGCCAGGCAGAAGCTGGTTGATATTGCGCTCGCGCTGGGCGTGCAGACCTCTGCGGCCTACGTAGCCAACGTTGATGGTGGTGTCGAAACCCACTTCACGTTCGATGGTGGCGTTCCAGTTCCACGCTTCCGGATTCTTGAAGGTCGGATCCTGAGTTGTGGGTAGCAGCGGGAAGAGACTTCCCGAGGTTCCGCCAGGATTATCCGCGTTGCCTGTTGCCACCGAAGCGGTGGGCTGCAAGGGCGGGTTGCCGCCAAGGAAGACCGAGTCGCTGACACCCAGACGGGTGTAAAAGCGGCCCACGCCGGCACGAATGGCGGTCTTCGAATTGACCGCGTAGGCAATGCCGAAGCGCGGCTGGAAGTTATCCAGATGCACCTTGCTGAACGACTTCGAATCGCCCGTCAGTCGGCTGCGAAGGAAGTCGATGGCGTTCACACGGCCTTCGGCGAAGCTGGGGATTTCGGTTCCAGGTACGACCAGGCCGTTGAGGGGGTCGCCGGTGCCGGCAATGGGGTTGCCGGTAGTCGGGTTTACGCGAACTGCGTTAGCAGAGCTGTAAGCACTCGGATCAAACACCACCATGTTGCCCCAAAGCGAATAGTAGGGCTGGACGACCGAGTGCCGGAGGCCCATCTCCAGGCGCAATTTATCGGTGGCTTTCCAGGAATCCTGGAAGAACCACTCCACCATGTGGCCACGATAGGGGGTGTAGCTGCGCGGGCCGATTTCGGCGTAGGTGTTGAGTAGGCCTAGAGCCGCATCGGAGGAGGCAAAGCCGCTGCCGCCGGGGTTGTTGTTGGTGAACTGGAAGCGGCCATTCTGGTTGTTGGTGCCGCCCGGTACGCCCGCGACATTGATCTGGTCGAAGTCGTTCTGGCCGGCGCGTTCGAGCGATATGCCGAACTTGATGGTGTGATTGCCGGCGATCTTCGTCGTGTTGTTGCCGATCGTGTAGATGGGGCCCGATGAGCTGGCCGGGTAGAGGGCCGCCATCAAGATCGTTGATTCCGTTGCCAAGAACCACAGTGGGGATCTTGGTGGGAATTTCTTTGCCATCGGGGAACAGGTAAGGATAGTTGATGCCGAAAACGCCGCGGTCAAGCTGGCTCGACTGGCGGTCGTAATCGATGATCACTCGATCGGCGCTGGCGGTAACCAGGGTCTCGTTGATCGTGGTGGGATTCACCGTCCAGGTAAAGCCGAGGGAGGCAGTGTCGTTGGGGCGCTCAAAGGTGCGCTTTACAACACCGTAGTTGCCAAAGAATGGCTGGAAGTCGGCGAATTCGTAGTTCTGCCACCGGAACTTGAAGAACTTGTTCTCCGTGGGAACGAAGTCAAAGGCTACCGTATCCTTGCGGTGGTCTTCGGTCGCGCTTCCCTGGGCGAACCAGTTGTTGGTTCCCTGCTGGAAGTTCGGCAGCGGAAACGCCCGAAGCATGGCGACGCCGTTGTTGCTAAACCGGTTGACCGGGATCTGGTTGTTTACGAAAGCTACGCCAGTGGTGGGATCTTTGATGCTTCGGCCCGCGAACTCATCCGCACTGAGGTTGATGGGCACCTGGGCGCCAGCGGAGTTCAAGCCTCGCGCGTTGAGCGTGGGCACCTGACGGATGACCGTCTGCTGCTGCCGAAACTTGATCCACTCCTGGCTCCAAAGCCAGAAAAACTTGTTGCGGCCATCGTAGAACTTCGGGATGAACACCGGGCCGCTGACGTTATAGCCAAACTGGTTGTAGCGAAACGGGTTGCGTTGTGCACCGTTACGGTTGTTCTGCCAGGAGTTGGCATCGAGCTTCTCGTTGCGGAGGTACTCATACATCGCACCGTGCAGTTCGTTGGTGCCGCTCTTGGTGACGATACGGATCTGGCCACCGGCGCTACGGCCGTATTCGGCGGTGTAGCTGGCCGTGAGGATTTGCACTTCCTGGGTGGAATCGAGGTCGGCGACGCCGATCGACGTTCCGTTGGAACGGGTGCGGACGGCGACGGCGCCGTCAAAGGTGATCAGGTTGTCCTGCGAACGGGAGCCGTTGATGCTGAAGCCGCCAGAGGTGAGTCCGCGGTTGAAGCCGGCCAGCGAACCGCCGCGTACGCCGGGCTTCAGGAGCGCCAGAAATAGCGGGTTGCGGCCATTCAACTGCAAGTTGTTGATCTGGGTGGTGGTGACGGTCTTACCGACCATCGCGGTTTCGGTTTGCACCGTCGCGCTATCGGCGATCACTTCCACTACTTCTGAGGTTTCGCCCACGGCCAGAGCGATGTCGGCGTTGACGCCGATGCCGGAGGTGAGCGTAATGCCGGTCTTGTCGGCACGTTTGAAGCCGACTGCCGACACAGAGACTGTGTAGGTGGCGGGGGCAAGGCCCGATATCACGTAGTAGCCCGATTCATTGGAAGAGGAGCGACGCTCTACCTGGGTTGCTTCGTTTCGGATAACCACGGGCGCACCGGGGACAACCGCCCCGGAAGCGTCACGGACGTAGCCGGAGATTGCAGCGGTGTCACCCTGGGCAAATGCGGCCGGAGTGCACCAAACGGCAGCAAGGACCGCAAACATTGCGATCACGGCATGGATTCGTTTTGTGTTCATTTTGTTCTCACTAGAAGGAACAACCACCACTAAATTAAGAAAGTGATGGTTCCAGACAAGTATAACCGCCCAATCCATATCGAAAACAGCGAAAAAAGGCCTCTATAACTTTGAGAAGCAGCACATCAATATCTACAGAAATCTGTAGTGAAACGTTAAGACAACCTTTAACTCGGACCTGAGGCGAAAGCGGCACCAGCGTTAGAATTCAGAATCCGAGGCCGCTCGCAATCTAGCGGGAAAGTGACTAAAAATAAAAGGGTTCACTTCGTCAAAAATCGCAAAAAGGGCGTCCTATCCAGGCATTGGCGAAAGTTCGCGGCCCGCGGCGAATGGCACATAAAGCGAAACAATCGAAGCCGCTCAGGTGCTGGGGTCTATAACAATCCCGAACTTTGTAGATTAATTTTCACTAATCTATCCTGCATGCACGCAGTTCAAGCGATCTGGAGTGGCCCCTTCAGACTGATTTCGGTGTCGGGTGTACATAGCCCGTGCGGTAGGGCTTTGCCAGCAGGCGGTTTGCGTCTGGGTCTCCCGCCACCTCGTTCTTGACTGGATCCCAGCGCAGGGTACGGCCGGTCTTCATGGCGAGATTGGCCAAAATGCAGCTTGCCGTCGAGATGTGCCCCTGTTCGATATCGGCCACGGGCTTGCCCCGTTCGGCGATCGCTTTCAGCATGTCCTTCATGTGCTGCCGCATCGCCGGGGCCACGTGCCGCTCCAGATCCTTCTCGGTCTTGTCTTCGGGATACTGCTCCAGTTCGTAGGTGACGTCCTTGCGGATCTTCTTGCCATCCTTTGCCACCGGAATGAAGTCGTAGCCCATGACGCTGAACTTCAGCGTGCCCTTGTCGCCATAGATGGTGCCGCCCCAGGGATAGTCGGGATCGGGCGTGGTGCCCCAGGTGCGATGGGTCCAAACTACAGGGAATTCGGGGAACTCAAAGACGGCCGTTTGGGTATCGGAGATGTTGGCTTTGGCTGCCTTGTCCACCAGGATGCCGCCTTCGGAAGACACGGAAGTGGGCCAGCCGAGATCGAGCATCCAGCGCACGGCGTCCAGCATGTGGATGCACATATCGCCCACAATGCCGTTGGAATACTCGGTGAAGGCGCGCCACCCCCGAGGGTGGACGATGCGGTTAAAGGGCTTCATCGGCGCGGGGCCGGTATACATGTCCCAATCGAGATACTCGGGCGGGGCGATGTCGGGCGGGTTCGTCCGGTTGCGCATGTGGTAATAACAGTAGATCTCCACGTAGGCCACCTTGCCCAACAACCCCGGCTTGATCACCTGCTCAATGGCTTCGACAAGGTGCGGCGTGGAACGGCGTTGTGTGCCCACCTGCACCACCCGCCCGTACTTGCGGGCCGCGGCCAGCATGGCCTGGCCCTCCACGATGTCGTGGCTGATGGGCTTCTGGCAATAGATGTCCGCCCCCGCCTTAGCGGCTTCAATCATCGCCAAGGCGTGCCAATGGTCTGGCGTGGCAACCAGGACGATGTCCAGGTCTTTCTCGGCGAGCATCTTCCGATAGTCGCCGTATGTGCGCGGTTTCTTTTTCGACGCCTGCCGCTCCGCGACGATATCCGCCGCTCCGGCCAGCATTTGCTTGTCGACGTCGCATAGCGAAACCACCTCCACCGGAGCCACCTGGATCAATCGCAGCAGGTCCGCTTTGCCATACCAGCCCGAGCCGATCAGCCCCACCCGCTTGGGCTTTGAGCCGAGCAAGTCCTGTGCCCAGGAGAAACGCGAAGCGGCAAATGTGGCCGTGCCGGACATAAAGAACTGTCGTCGATTCATGCGGAAGACGCTCCCCTTCGGAGTTGTGGTGCCTATCTTATCGCGCACGCCGGCTATTCGGACAGCGCCGTTAGAATCGCCTCAGCCACCTGCCCTGCCAGTGCGCGGGAGCCATCTGGCGTGAAGTGAACGTTGTTGGGAATCTGGATTTCACTAAGCCTGGCGTTGGCCAGCGCATGGAGATCGTTCACCGCCACCCCGTGCCGCTTCATCACCCTGGCGGCCGCTTCGTTGTAACGCACCACATCGCCGGGAATCCGTTTCGGGCTAACCTTCAGGCTGGGCACGGGCGTGGTGGCGGCCCAGATCAGACGCGCCCCGGTTTTTCCCAAGCGCACCACCAAACGCTCCAGGTTCTTTTCGTATTGCGCGAGTTCTACCTGCGGCCGGTCATCGAACATGTACTTCAAATCATGCAGGCCCCAGTTGAAATGAATCACGTCCCAACGACCCTTGCCGAGCCAGGCGTCGATATTCTCTACACCCTTCGGCGTCGGCCCCCCGTTGGTGGGAATGCGATGCACGTTCGCTTTGCCCTGTAGCATCTGGCGCACAAACAGCGTATAGCCAATCGAGATCGAATCGCCAATGAGCAGCACCCGCGGCAGCCCCTCCACGTCCTCGACCGCCATCAGCGCCGGGTTCGCGCTGAACGCTCCCGGCTCCGGCGCGTTGCTTTGCGCGCGCAGCGCGCCTGCTGAAGCCAGCCAGCCCAACATTGCCCGTCTCGTCACCGTCACCATGTACCTCTTTGCGAACACCTTCCGAAAAGAATGGTACTGCAAACCGCGCGGCATCTTCAGCGTGAACCAATGCCGTTCGCCCGGAGCCCGCATCTGCGTTACTATCGGCTTCGAGGTGCGTTATGCCGCGTTACGCCTTTCGACTCCGCGTCAAGCAGGAGGCCATCGAACGCTACGAGTTGGAGCATACCCGGGTCTGGCCCGAACTCCTGGCAACGCTCAAGGAAGTGGGCATCTCCGATTACTCGATCTTTCGCCGCGGCCAGGAACTGATTCTCGTGCTCCGCGTCGAAGACTTTGAGGCAGCATGGAGCCAACTCGAACAGGACCCGGTAAACAAACGATGGCAGGCGTTCATGGCGCCCTTCTTCGAGCCGCTCGAGGCGCGCGAGCCGGGCGAACGCTTCCCCATGTTTTACGAGGTCTTCCACCTGGAATAGAGCTTGTTTCCCAGCGGGGTGGCAACCTGCCGCATGCTATGCTGAGAACCGTGAAACGGGGCTTCCTGGGCTGTCTCATCCTCTTCGCAATTCTCCTTGCGGCCCCTGCGGCGCGCGCCCAGGATCTGCTTGAAATCCTTCGCGGCGAGCTTGACAGAAACTTCTCCGCCCTCAAGGAGAAGGGCGACCCCAAGCCCTACTACCTCTCCTACCAGGCCACCGATGTGCAAACCTCCGTGGTGGACGCCAGCCTGGGCGCCCTGCGCAGCAGCGACTCGGGACGCCAGCGCGTCTTCGACGTGAGCGTCCGCGTGGGCGAGCCGGCCTTCGACAACTACCATCGTTCGCGGGGCGGCCGCGCCCGCTTCACATCGGGCAGCGGCCTTGTCCTTGAAGATAAGCCGCCGCCCATCCAGCGCGTCCTTTGGCGCGATACAGACCGTGCTTACCGCGCCGCCGCGGAGCGTTTGGCGCTCCTCAAATCCACCCAGGAAGTGAAGGTGGAAGAGAAGGACCAAAGCCCCGATTTCTCCGATGCTCCCGCGGTGAACGATATCCGGCCTCTGGCTGTGAATACGCTGGACCGCAAGGCCTGGGAACCGCGAGTGCGGAAATGGTCGGCGATGTTTAAGGGGAAGCGAGGCATTCTGACGTCGCAGGTGAATGTTACGGCGATCGCCGACAACCGGTATTTCGCCGATTCCGATGGAATCCAGGTCCGCCACGGACGCACGTTTGTCCGCCTCACCGCGAGCGCCCAAGCCAAGGCTTCGGACGGCATGAACCTGGGTCTCGATCGTTCGTTTGAAGCGGAAAAGCCGGAGGGTCTGCCCACCGACGGGATGGTGGAAAAAGCCATCGAGGAGTTGATCGGCGAACTCCAGGGCCTGCTTGCCGCGCCGGAGGCAGAGCCTTTCGTGGGCCCGGCCATCCTTTCAGGAAGCGCCGCCGCGGTCTTTTTCCATGAGATCTTCGGCCACCGCATGGAGGGCCACCGCCAGAAGGACGAGAATGAAGGCCAGACCTTTACCGAACAGGTGGGTAAACCCGTGCTGCCACCGTTCCTCAGCGTCATTTCAGACCCCACCCGGAAGCTGTTTGAGAAGCAGGATCTGATGGGCTGGTATGCCTACGACGACGAAGGCGTGAAAGCCCAACGCGTGCCGCTGGTGGAGAGCGGGGTGCTTCGTAATTTCCTGATGTCCCGTTCCCCCATTGAGGGCTTCGCGAAGTCGAACGGCCATGGCCGCCGGGCGCCAGGCGCCGAAGTGGTGAGCCGCCAATCGAATCTCATGGTGGAAGCGGCGGAAACGGTTCCGGAGGCCAGACTACGCGAAATGCTGCTTGAAGAAGTGCGCCGCCAGAGCAAGCCCTATGGACTCTACTTCGCCCGCGTCACGGGTGGCTTCACCACCACCGGCCGCGCCGGTTTGCAGGCCTTCACCGTGATACCCCTGGTGGTCTACCGCGTCTATGCGGATGGCCGCCCGGATCAACTCGTTCGCGGCGTGGATATCGTGGGAACGCCACTGGCCAGCTTCTCGAAGATTGCCGCGGCCGCTGAGGGCGGCGACGTCTTCAACGGATATTGTGGTGCTGAATCCGGCAACATCCCGGTGGCTGCCGTTTCTCCGGCGCTGTTGATACGGGAGATCGAAACGCAGCGTCGCGCCAAAGCGGAGGACCGTCCGCCTCTGTTGAACGAGCCCGCACTCGGGGGAGGCGTCAGCCAATGAGACGCTCGCTTTGCCCTTCCGGGCGTCCGTGGTGGACAATGCCTCAGGTCTTGGCCCTGGCCGTATTGCTTGCCGTGATGCCCTTGCCGCGACTCCAGGCACAAGTCGCCCTGCCCCCCGCCGCCAAAGGCGACGACACCCTCCGGGCGATGGTAGACGAACTCAACCGGTCGCGCGACCTGCGCATGATGTCGGGGACGCCCCTCTACTATTTGAATTACAGCTTCGCCCGCGGAGATGGCTTTTTGGTCTCCTACAGCCTTGGCGCTCTGGTTCGCCGCGTGGAGAACCCGCTCCGTCTGCCCCAGGTGAAATCCCGCGTGGGCGATTACGCCAGCGACGATGGAAACTTCCTTCTCTCGGGCATCTACCAGGGCACCCGCTTTAACGCGCAGTCTTTCCCGTTGGAACCCGATTATCCGTTGATGCGGCGAAACTGGTGGCTGCTTACCGACATGGCCTACAAGGGCTCGGTGCAGGCTTTCAACTACAAGAAAGCCTCCATGCAGAACCTGCGCGAGGTGCAGGAATTTCCCGACTATAGCCCGGCGCCAGCCAACGTGATGCTGCCACCCGGCGAAGCCGCGAACTTCGAAAAGTCGCGATGGGACCGCGTCACGCGCTCGCTCTCCGAGGTCTTTCTGCGCTATCCCGCTATCCTCGATTCCCAGGTGCAATTCGGGTATTCCCGTGGCGTCGAGTACCAGGTGAACACGGAGGGTTCGGTTGTCCGGCGGCCCTTCGCGATTGGCTTTCTTCGCATCCTCGCCAAGGGCAAGACCGATCGCGGCGGTGAAGTCTGGGATGGCGCCGAGTATCTTGGTTTCAAGGAAGCCGATTTCCCCAGCGATGCCGCGCTCCTCGATGCCGCAACGAAGCTCGCCGACGGCATCGTCGCCCGGCAGGCGGCGCCGCGCGGGGAGGGCTATGCGGGCCCCATTCTGTTTGAGGGCATGGCCGCCCCGCAGCTTGCCGCGCAGTTGATTGGCCGCCAGCTATGGATTCCTCGTAAGCCGGTCACCGTGCCCAATCGCCCGTTGAACTGGCCGCGTCTCGAACTGGAAGGCCGCATCGGCACCCGCATCGTCTCGGAAAACCTCACTGTGCGCGACGATCCCACCGCCACTACCTTCCAGGGCAAGCCCCTGATTGGCGAGGTGCTGGTGGATCTGGAAACGGTGAAACCGGAGCCCCTGACGGTGATTCGCGATGGCCGCCTGGAAGCGATGTTTCGCACCAGGACGCCCAGCGTACCCGGGGAAGCGTCGAACGGCCGGGCGCGCCTCTATGGGCTTTTCGGCGCGGCAAGAGGCGCCGCTTCCAATTTGTTCGTCGAAGCTCGCGACACCGTTCCCGAAGCCCAACTGCGCGCGAAGCTGCTTGAGCTTGTGAAGGCGCAGAACAAGCTCTATGGCATCGTCATTCGCAAACTCGACTTCCCCTCGTCGGCTGACCAGAATGCCCTGCGCGCCATCTTCAGCGGCAACGCCACGAACACGGGCAAGGTTCCGGTGAGTCTGCCGCTGGTCGCCCTACGCCTCTATCCCGATGGCCGCGAGGAACTGATCCGCGACATCAACTTCAGAGAACTTGAGATTCGAGCGCTGCGCGACGTCGTCGCCGGCGACACGCCGCACGTCTTCCACTTTCTTGAAAATGGCCAGCCATTTGCCCCCATCGGGGCGGGCACCTACGTTGCGGAAACGTCGGTGATCTGTCCTTCGCTGCTGCTTGAAGAGGCTGAACTGGAACCCATCCGCATCGATACGCGGATTGACCCCGTAGTGGCGCCCCCGCCCCTGCCAGCCAACCCGTAGAGGTGTGGAAGACCGCCGGAGATCTTGATGCGTCTGCTGAGCCGTTACGTTTTGTTCGAATGCGTCCGCGGGACTCTGCTCGGGGTAGTTCTGTTCACCTTCGTCCTCTTTCTGCAGCGCATCAGCAAGCTCTTCGAACCGATGGTGCGCGGCTCCGCATCCTTGTTCGATGTCGCTTGGCTCTTCGTTCTGGTGCTGCCCCCGGCGCTTACCTTCACCATTCCCCTCGGCGTGCTTGTGGGCGTGTTGATCGGCCTCAGCCGGATGGCGTCCGACGGCGAAATCACTGCCATTCGGGCAAATGGAATTTCGGCGCGGATGCTGTTGCGCCCCGTGCTCGTCTTTGCCGGCACCACCACGCTTTTCACCGCCTTCGGCACCACCGTGCTCACGCCCGCCGCGATCAAGGAAACCTACAACGTTCTCAACCGGCTGATTGCGGATCAGCTTACCGCTGAGATCCAGCCGCGCATCTTTGAAGAGCAGTTCCCCGGCATGGTTCTCTATGTGGGTGACGTCATCCCGGGCCAGACCGTTCGATGGCGAAACGTATTCATCGCCGACACCCGCCCGCCGGAAGAACGCGACGCCGCCAACCCCGATGGAAAAAGCAACGGGCCGCTGATCACCGTCGCCCGCGAAACCATTGCCACGCCGGATATCAAAAACAACCGCATCCAGTTGTCGCTCTTCGATGGCACCACCCACGAGCCCGGCGAAACCGACAACGAGTATTTCAACTCCTCGTTCCCGCGCAGCGAACAGATGCTGGTCGCCCAGGCGCCATCGGAGTTGCGCGCCAAGGCCTACTCCGAAATGGACATGGGGCCGCTCTACCGGGAACTCCCCAACAGCGTGGAAGCGCGGATCGAATGGCATCAGCGTTTGGCGCTGCCCTTCGCCTGCTTGTTGCTTTGCCTGATTGGCATGCCGCTGGGCGTCAGCACGCGGCGGGGCGGCAAGTCCGCGGCCGTCGTGCTCACGGTGGCGCTCGCTTTCCTTTACTACGTGGGCCTGGTGACCGCTGTCGGTCTTGCTCGCGGGCAGACGATGCCGGCCTGGCTGGCGATGTGGCTTCCCAACATCCTTTTCGGGATCACGGGGATCTTCCTGATTCTTCGCCTGGAAAAGCCGGGTGATTCCGACTGGATGACCAGCCTGCAATTTCGCTGGAAAGCCCTGCTGGCGCGCCTTCCGCGGCGTGGCGCTTCGTCAAAGCCATTCTCGTTGCCGCAGATCCACTTTCTGCCGCAATTGATCGACACCGCCATTCTGAACAGCTTCCTTTTCTATTTCGGCGTCTTCCTGGCCAGCTTCGTGCTGCTCACCCACATCTACACCTTCTTCGAACTGCTCAGCAGCATGATGAAGAACGACATCCCCATGTCGCGCATGTTCACGTATCTGTTCTTCCTTACGCCGCGGCTGATCTACGACGCCGCGCCGATGAGCGTGCTGGTGGCCGTGCTGGTCACCTTCGGCGTGATGAGCAAGCAGAACGAAGTAACCGCCTACCGCGCCTGCGGCGTCAGCGTGATGCGGCTGGCTCTGCCGGTGATGCTGGTGAGCTTCATGCTCAGCATCACCCTATTCCTCTTCGACCACTATTACGTTCCAGAAGCCAATCGTATCCAGGATGGCATCCGCCGGGAGATCAAGGGCCGCCCCGCGCAGACCTACCTGAACCCGGGCAAACAGTGGATCTACGGAGAGGGCAACCGGATCTACTACTACAAGTACTTCGACCCCGACAAAGCCCAGATGATCGACGTTTCGGTCTTTGAATTTGCCACGGAACCCTTTCGCATCCGGCGGCACATGAAGGCCGAATACGCCGAGTGGGAACCGTCCGTGCAGGCCTGGGTCTTCCACAAGGGCTGGATCCGCGACATCGACGGCGTTCAGGAGAAGAGCTTCTGGCGCTTCGATTTTGCACCCATCCGCGAGCTGAACGAACCCCCTGGCTACTTCCTCAAAGAAGTGAAGCAGGATAAGCAGATGAACTTCATTGAGCTGGAGCAATACATCGAGGACCTGCAGCAGAGCGGCTTCGATACCGTCCGGCTCCGCATCCAGTTGCACAAGAAATTCTCAGTGCCGCTATTTGCCTTCATCATGTCGCTGATCTCGATTCCCTTTGCCTTTCTTGCCGGAAACCGTGGCGCCATGGCCGGGGTGGGCTTCAGCTTCGGGATCGCCATCGCCTATTGGGTGGCAAATTCGCTCTTTGAACAGGTGGGCAACCTCAATCAATTGCCCGCCGTGGCCGCCGCTTGGGCTCCGGACGGGCTCTTTCTTTTGGCTGGCGCCTACCTGATCACTCGCATGCGCAGTTGAGCGCGGGGAAGACAAGCGGCGCGAATCTAGTGCAGCTTGCGCTCCGCCAGATAGAGCGTCAGACCCTGAGGGTTGTCGGTGATGATGCTATCCACGCCGGCTTCGATCAGCTTCTGCCACTCCGCGGGCTGGTTCGCCGTCCAGGCCACCACCTTCAAGCCGGCCGCTTGCGCCGCTTTCACTTTTTCTGGCGTCACCAGCCGCAGATGCGGAGAGACGATCGGCGCGTCGCCGGCGCGCTTGGCCGTTTCCACAAAGCTCTCTTCCCCGCTACCGAGCAGCGCGGAACGGCGAATCTCCGGCGCCAGTTTCTTCACGGCGTGCAAGGTGCGGAAATCGAAGCTTTGCACGATCACCCTCTCTGCCAGATTGTGCTTGCGCACCAGTTCTACCAGCAAGCGCGCGAACGCATCGGGGGATGGCGTCAGCTCCGGGCGGGAGGGGTTGATCTTTGTTTCGATATTGAAGTGAAACTCGCCCAGCGGCGCCATCTCCAGCAGCACTTCTTCGAGTGTCGGCATGCGCGTGCCGGGAATCGCCTGCTGCGCGGGAAACTCGGGGTTCGGTGCCCAACCGCAATCGAATCGCTTCACCTCGGCCAGAGTGAGTTCCCGGATGGCCCGGGGCAGCCCGGCGGGACCCTTGCAGATAGCCGGTTTCATTTCGAGGTCGTGCGAAAGCACCAGCACATCGTCTTTGGTGACCACGGCATCCATCTCCAGGACGTCGGCACCCATTTCCATCGCGTGATGAAAGGCAGGCAGCGTGTTCTCCGGAAGCACCCAGCGGGCGCCCCGATGGCCTTCGACGAGAATCCGTTTTGGCGTTGAAGAAACCTGGGCACCAAGCGCCATCGCAATCAGCAGTACAAGGAACAACCATCGCATATCGTCAGCGTATCGCGGGAAGGTCAACATCCGGTGAACGAGGGGGCACGGAGGAGCGGGTTCGAGAAACAAAAATGCCGGTTTGGGCGAATGGTTCTAAGCGCTAGCGGGGCTGCGCTTCAGATACTCGCGCAGGTTTTCGTCGGAAGCGAAGTAGTGGGTCTGCCCGTTGATCACCTTGGTGACGGCAATCTCCTCGGCGATATAAATGCCGGTTAGCGAATCCTTGCGCAGCACGCCTTGCCGCCGGGCACCGGTCGCCTTCGCTCCATGCGGGTCCGGGCCGCTAGAGGCAGACTGGGTCTCTGCCCCGAGGTAGGAACTCAGGCCGCGCGAAATGATGCCGATGAAGATGCGCACCAGCGTGATCGCGAAGATTGCGGCTAGCATGTAGAGCAACATGCGGATCATGAGAGCGTCACCACCTTTCCTTTCCGCGGCTTTCCTTCGCCGCGCGATTACCAAAGTAGAACGGGCGCCACGCGATGGCGCGACGCCCGTTCGCCCGAAAGGGATTCCTGCTACAGAGCCAGAGCTCTGCCAGACCTACTTCCGCTTGGCCGGCTTTGCCTTCTGGGCGCCGGGCGCGGTGTAGCGGGTATCCACGGAGCCGCTGAGGGTTTCGAGCATCGCCTTGGCCTGCTCCGCCTGGGGAGAGGTGGGAGAAAGCTCAACAACCTTTTGCAGCGCTTCCAGAGTGCCCGCCGGTGGGATCACGTTTCCTTTGTCGTCCATCTGGGCCTGACCGATCAGCGTCATCGCCAGTTGGAAATGCGCGTTGACGTGCTTGGGGTCCGCCTCAGTGGCCATCTTGAAAGCTTCGCCCGCCCCTACGCCGTCGCCACGGTTAGTGAGCTCCGCTCCCATGTTGTAGTAATACATGCCCGCGTTCGGCGGATCGAGTTGAGCCGCTTGCTTCAACGCCGCCTTCGCTCCCTCGATATCGCCAAGCTTGGCCAATATCAAACCGCGATTGTTATACACGGGCGCGTTCGGTTGCGTCTCCAGGCTCTTTCCGTAAAGCTCCGCGGCCTTGGTAAGCGCCGCTGTCCTCTCCTCGCCCTTTAGCGGCTCGGCCTTCTCGGAATAAGCACGCGCCATGTTTTCGAGGATCACCACCTGCGTCGGATCGGCGGCATACGCTTTCTCAAAGTTCTCGATGGCCACATCGTAGTTCTTGGCTTGCAAGGCTTCCATGGCTCCGTTGAAGGCGTCGTTCAACTCCTTGTTCTTGGCCATCTGCTTCTTGCGCTCTTCCATGGCTTTTTCCATGGCGGCCTTCTGCTCTTTGGTCATACCGCGGGTTTGCTCTTCAGTCATCTGGCCGGATTGCGCGGCGGCTTGGGCGGCCTTCATCTTGTCGGCGATTTCCTTGAGGTTGAAGTTGATCTCTTCCTCTCCCCCGAACTTGGTGCGTACGCCGCTCACCTTGTCGCGCTCCTGACCTTCGACGGTGAGGGTGACGTTATAGGTGCCACCAAAGGGAATGCCCGCGTGGAGGTATTCGCCCTTTTTGTTCGTCTTTACGTCATAGTTGCCCTTCATGTCGGTGCGCTCGATCTTGACGACGGCGTTCTGTAAGGGTTTGCCATCCTCACCCACTACTTTGCCGCGCACCCGCGAGAGCTGCGCCGAAGCGACACCCGTGAAAAGCAGCATCATCGCCGCAAGGGCGAGCACTAAGCTGCGATTGAAATTCATTTTGAAGACCTCCAACTCTGAATCCCTTCCTCTCTTTGCATCCTACTATAAATAGTAGACTTCGTCAGCGTCCACTTGTTTGACGTTGACAGAGGGGCGATGCGTTGCGGAACAAGTGAAACCGTTCCGGTGGCACCAGACATCCTTTCTGAAAGGCGGCCTATGCGCACAAGTGGTTACCATACCAACATACTAGGGCGGATCACCGCGCGGGTTTTCCCATGTGCAGTGGTGTTGGTGGCTCTTTGCGCCCCGCTCTGGGCGGGGGTTCTCGAAGACGCAACCGCAGCGATTTCGAAGCAGAATTACCAATTGGCCATCCGACTGCTCGAATCGAACGGGGCCTCCGCGGCGCCCGAGGCCTTGCTGCTCGGCCGGGCATACTTTCAAATCGGCCAGTTCGATAAGGCTTCCGATGCGTTAGAGCGCGCCGTGGCGGCGGATCCAAAGAGTTCCCGTGCGGTGGTATGGCTGGGGCGTGCCTATGGGATGCGGGCAGAGCGCGCCAATCCGTTCAGCGCAATGGGTTTGGCCCGCAAAACGAGAGACGCCTTTGAGGCCGCCGTAAAGCTCGACCCCCGCAATCTGGAAGCAGTGAGCGATTTGTTCTCGTACTACCTGGCAGCACCGGGCTTTCTGGGCGGCGGCATTGACCGGGCACGGGCATTGGCGGAAACCGTGAAATCCGTGGATCCCGGCGAATACGCATTCCTCCAAGCCCAACTCGCGGAGAAAGAGAAGGATTACATCGCGGCGGAGCGGAACTATCTGGCCGCGCAGGCTCGCGAACCAAGCCGCATTGGCCGCTCGATCGACCTCGCCACTTTTTATACCCGCCGTGGAATGACGGCAAAGGCAGATGCCGCGCTGGCAAAGGCGAAAGCAGCTTCTCCGGGAGCTGTCCGCCTGCTTTTCGACGAGGCGAACTTGCTCGTCCGGGCTCAGCGCAACCCCTCCGCCGCGAGGGTTCTGCTGCGGAAGTATCAGGCGTCTCCCCGTAGCGACGACGACCCCGCCCCCTACGCGGTGCAGCAGTTGCTTGCGAAACTGGAGAAACTGGAAAAGCAATAGCTGCTGCCACCCATGGACCTCCGCGATATCGTCAGCTTCAGCTTTCAGGCCCTCCGCGCCAACAAGGTGCGGACGGTGCTCACCTCCTTAGGAATGGTGATCGGCAACGCGGCAGTGATCCTGGTGGTGACCATTTCGCTCACCGGGCGGGATTACATCCTCGAGCAAATTCGTGGCATCGGCTCAAACCTCGTCTACGCCTACTACGAAGCGGGCAGCCGCGCCGCGCCGGAAGTGCAGGCCGACTTCGTGAAATGGGCCGATGTGGAAGCGGTGCGCCGCGAGCTGGGCCCTCGGATTGTCGCGGCCACCGGCATCATGACCACCTACGACAGCATCGTCATCAATGGCCGCGAGGAGGATCTGCGCGTCATCGGCTCCGACGACGCTTACCCCGCGGTGCGCAATCTGGTGGTGGTGGCCGGCCGCTTTCTTACCGCCGATGAGGTGGCCACGCGCGCCAAGGTGGTGATGCTCACCCAGCGTCTGGCGGGCAGGCTCTTCGGCTCTCCGCCCGCATCGGTGGGCCAGGTGATCAAGATCGCCCGGCTGCAGTTCACCGTAATCGGCGTTTTCCGCGAGCGTACCGAGACCTTCGGCCTCTCGGAACTTGGCAGCGAAACGGCGCTCATCCCGATCACCGTGCTCCGTTACTTTGCCCCCGTCGAACGAATTGACCCGCTCTACGTGCAGGTGGCCTCGCCCGGCGACGTTGTACCCACCACCACTCTGGTGCGCACCATTCTGGAATCCCGGCATCGGCCCGGGGCGCGCTATTCGGTGGAGAACCTCACCGCTATCCTCGACGCCGCAAAGAGCATCGCTCTTGTGCTCACCGTCGTGCTCATTCTGATTTCCGCGATCGCCCTGGCGATCTCCGGCATCGGCATCATGAATATCATGCTGGTTACCGTGACGGAGCGGACGCGGGAGATCGGCGTCCGCATGGCCGTGGGGGCTTCGAGGACGGCGGTGCGGCAGCAGTTCCTGATTGAAGCGATGATCCTCAGCCTGGCGGGCGGATTGCTGGGGATTCTCATCGGAGTTGCCATCCCGGTGAGCGCCGGCTATTTTCTTGAGGAGCTGAAGATCCCGGTTTCGCCCCTTTCGATCCTGGTGGCGTTTGCTACAAGTTGTTCAGTGGGTCTGATTTTCGGGTACCTTCCCGCAAACCGGGCGTCGCGCCTGAACCCCACCGAAGCTCTACGCTATGAGTGAGGTCCGCCGGTTTAGGGTGCGCGCCCAGCCTTAGAGCCCTGGCAATCGCGGCGGCGGAACCGCCCAAGGAGTTGCGCAACATGATTCCCTTTCCGAACGCGAGCGCGCTTTCGAGCTTCGCACTCTTCATTACGATGGCGGCCATCGGATTCGGCCTCCCGCCCTTGGCCCATGGCCAGCCCGATGCGACGCCAGCCGCTCCCGTCGCGCTCTCTCTCGATGAATCCGTTCGTCTGGCACTTCGCCAGAGCCCCGATGTGCTGCTGGCCCGCTTAGACCAGCAGGAAGCCGAATTGAAGGCGCGGCAGGTAGGCGATCCGTTCTCTCTGAAGCTGGGGGTGGGCAGCGGCCTCGCCTGGACAAGCGGCTTCCCGATGAATGTGGGCGGCTCAGGGCCAAGCCTCGTCAACGCGCAGGCGTCGATGACGCTCTACGACCGTCCGTTGCGTTATCGGATCGCGGAAGCCCGTGAGCGCGCCAAAGCGGAGGCGCTCACCGAAGCCGAAAAGCGATCGGCGGTAGCGCTGGAAGTGACTCGCCTCTTTTTGGAGGCGGAATCGCTTGGCTTGGCCGAGGAATCGCTTCAAGCGGAGATCGCCAGCCTCGAAAGAGTATTAGGCATCCGGGAACGGCAGTTGGAAGAGGGCCGGGCGCTGCCGCTCGATACCAAGCGTGCCAAGGTCTCTTTAGCGGCGGCCCGCTACCGGCTGCGGGAGATGGAAAGCACCGTGAAGCAAAGCCAGGCGCGCATCGGATTTCTGCTTGGTTTTGAGAGTGGCAGAGAGGTGGCACCGGTGAGAGGCGAACGCCGCCAGCCGGAGCTGCCGGCCGATCCGCAAGCGGCTGCCGCGGTTGCCGTGGAGGGCAGCCCTGAGGTGGAGCGCCTGAAAGTTTTTCTGGCCGCCAACCAATTTCGCGTGAAGGGCGCCAACGCCATTCACTGGCCCGTGATCCGCCTGGTGAGCCAGTATTCGATGTTCGCCAGATTCAACAACTACGACGATTTCTACAACCGCTTCGAGCGCCATAACGGGCAAATTGGCGCCAGCTTCGAGTTGCCGCTCTTCACCGGAAGCGCAACCCGCGCGGAGAGATCCCAGGCCGGCATCGAAGCGGACCGGCTGCGGCTCAATCTCGAAACGGCTCGCCGCAAAGTAGCTCTTGAAGCCTCTGCAGCCACCCGCCTCGCCCAGGACGCCAAGGCCTATCATGAACTGATCGCACTTGACCTCGAAGCGGCCAGAGACCAGGTTTCGGTGCTTCTCGCTCAGGCGAACGAAGGAAAAGCTCGGCTTGAGGATCTGGAACTCGCCCGCACGGAAGAGAATCGGAAGTGGGTGGAGTACTACCGCAGCCGCGCTTCCGCCGAACAGGCCGCCTACGATCTGCTCCACAAAACAGGGCGTTTGGTGGCATGGTTCCAGTGAACAAGGACGCTTCCGTACTGGAACTTCTACCCGGCATCGCTTGCTCTGCGGGCTGGGAGCATTGAATCGTAGCCCCAATTCGAGGAAAATTAGTATCACTATGTCGCTGTCCCGAAAACTGCCTGGTATCCGTGCGTCGGCTAAGCCCTTCGTTGCGCCTTTCCTGATCGCATCGCTGCTCTTCCTTTTAGGCGGCTGTAACCTCGATCCCGAAACCGCCAAGGTGCGTTTCGTCGAAAGAGGCAATGAGTACTTCAAGAACACGAAGTACAAAGAAGCCTCCATCATGTACCGAAATGCCCTGAAGAAGGATATGAAGTACGGCGAGGCCTACTACCGGCTGGGCCTTGTTCACAAGAGGCTGGGTTTCCAGGTTCCAGTCAAGGCGGGCGACATCATCCAGGCGGTGAACTCCTTCCGGCGGGCGCTCGAAGACCAGCGCCTCGACAAAGCAAGCCGTGTGGACACGATGGTCCAATTGGCTGAGATTTTTGTCTGGTATTACACAACCAACCCGGAAGAACAGGACAAGGAATTCCTCAACAAGGAAGTGGCCGCCCTTCGGGACAAGTTCTACGAGATGGATCCCAACAGCTTCGACGGCAAACGGCTGGATGGTTTCCTCGCGCTCACAGAAGGAAAGCTGGATGATGCGATTACGCACTTCGAGGCTGCCATGGCAATGCGAAACGGGGAGGATCCCGGATTGAGCCTCGCCATCATGGGCATCAAGATGCGCCAAGGCAAAGCCGAAGAGGCCGAGACCATCGCCAACGGAATCATCGCGAAGGATCCCAAGTACGGCCCCGCCTACGACGCCCTTTATCTGCACTACATGGTGACACGCCGCCCGGAGATGGCGGCCCGCATTCTCGAACAGCGCGACGCCGCAATGCCCGGCAACCTGGCCGCGGTGATGAAGCTCACCCAGCACTATCGGGTCTTTGCCGAGCCCGAAAAGCGCGAGAAGCTGATGCGGCGGATCGTCGACAATCCCAAGGAATTTCCCGATGGGCGCGAATCCGTCATCCGGCATCTGTTCCAGTTCGCCGAGTGGGATAAAGCCATCGAGTATGCCCGTGAGGGGATCGAAAAGGACCCCGCGAAGAAACAGACTTACAACAATTTCGTTGCCGAGGCCCTGCTGAAGACCGGTGACAAGGCCGGGGCGGAAAAAGCCGTGGAATCTTCGCTTGCCAGCAACTCGGAGGATGCCGTGGCGCTGGCTCTCAAGGGCCAGATTCTGCTCGATTCCAAAGATGCGGGCAAGGCAAAGCTGGCGCTGACGGATCTCTCCAAGGCGGTGGCCGCGCAGCCGGATAACGTGGTGATTCGCTACGATTTGGGCCGTGCCTATTTGGCCTCCGGCAGTATGGACAAAGCGATCAATGAGTTCCGCCAAGCGGTGGAACGGCGGCCGAACTATTCCCCCGCGCAACTGGCCTTGGCGAAGCTCTACTACCTCAAGCGCGAATACGCCAACTCGATCGCGGCGGCGGACCGCGTGCTCGCGGCTACCCAGGCGCGGCCCAGCCCCGATGCCATCCTCGTGAAGTCGCTTGCCCAGGTTGGCGTCGGCGATGTGGATAAAGCGCAGGCCCTGCTCGCCAAAGCGGTGGAACTCTATCCCAATATCTCCGATCTCCACTTTGAGCTGGGGCGCATCCATCTCGCCAAGCGTCAGATGCCCCAGGCCGAGGCTTCCTTCCGTAAGGCGGTAGAGGCCAAGCCAACCGACTTCAAGGGCATCACCGGCCTTGCGGAAATCTATGCCCAACAGGGCAAGATCGACTACGCGATTCAGTACCTCAAGGACAACCTGGCAACCGTCCAGACACCGGTTCTGTTGCGCAATGCCATTGGCAGCCTCTATGTGCGCAAGGGAGATCTCGACGCTGCTCTCACCAACTACCTGGAACTCTCCAAGACCGTCTCCGACTCCTCCGATCTCAACATGAGAATCGGCGAAGTCTATCGCCGCAAGGGAGACCTGCAATCCGCCGTCACCTACATGCAGCGCTCCAGCGAACTCGACCCCACGAACCTTGTACCGCTGATGCAGACGGCTACCATCCTGGACGAGATGGGCCGCACCCGCGAAGCGACGGCAGCCTATCAGAAGGCGCTTCAGATCGACTCCGAAAACATCGTCGCGCTCAACAACCTGGCCTATATGCAAGCCGAGACGGGCGGCGATCTCGACCTCGCTTTGCGCTACGCCGAGACCGCGAAGCGGAAAGCGCCCTCGAACATCCAGATCGACGACACCCTCGGCTGGATCTATGTAAAGAAGAATCTCAACGACAATGCACTGGTGATCTTTCGCGACCTGGTGAAAAAGCAGCCCCAGAATGCAACCTTCCGCTATCACTTGGGGGTGGCGTACTCACAGCGGGGAGATACCGAAAAAGCGAAGGATGAGTTGAACGCCGCGCTGCGCCTCAACCCCACCACCAAAGAAACGGAACAGATCCGAAAGGTATTGTCGAAACTCTAGGCGAATCTCCAGAAACTTAGCTGGTCTACCCGCGGAGTGCCTCTCTGGGTTCGCTCGCGTCCGCGCCCACACTTCTGATGAACAAAGCGCCCAGTCCGCCGTCCTCCGCAGTCGCTCCCTCCTGGTGTGCATGGCACCCCTGGCTGCCCTGGGCCGCGCCGTTCGTCGTCTATGTGGCGATCCTGGCGAGCCGGGATTACCTGCCCCTCGATGCAGCGTCGAATCATCTTCTCCGGCTGCTTCTCTCGGGCGGGATTATCCTCTTCTGCTCCCGCAAACTGTTCAGCTTGCGCCCCGTCGCGCCGCTCGGCAGCGTCCTCGTCGGCATCGCGGTTTTTCTCGTGTGGGTGGCGCCCGACGCGCTGTTTCCAGGCTACCGCTCGCACTGGCTCTTCTCGAACAGCTTGCTGGGACACTTCGATCCCAACGCAAATGCCGAAATGGCAACCGCGCCTGCCTCTTTCTTCGCGCTGCGGATCGCCGTTTCGATGCTGCTGGTGCCCATCCTGGAAGAGCTCTTCTGGCGCGGCTTCATCATGCGCATCCTCATCCGGAACGATTTCGAAAGCGTTCCCCTCGGCACCTGGCAGCGGAACGCTTTTCTGCTCACTGCCCTCCTGTTTGCACTGGAGCACGGCGTCTACTGGGACGTTGGCCTGGCGGCGGGTTTAGCCTACAATGCCTGGATGGTGCGCACCAAATCGCTGGGCGATCTTATCTGGGCACACGCCATCACCAACGGCCTTCTGGCTGCCTACGTGATTGTTTTGGGAAAATGGGAATTCTGGCCCTGAGCCCGATTGATCGTCATCACTAGCACAGGAGCCTCCGCGGGCCTCTCGAAGCATCCAAGGGACCGTCATCTTTAACATGCGTATTCGCGAACTGCTTGCCACCGGAACCCCATCCTTCTCATTCGAGTTCTTTCCTCCCAAGACCGAAGAAGGCGGAAACCATCTGCTCGAGACAATAGAGTCTCTCCGGGACCTCAGGCCCACCTATATCTCCGTCACTTACGGCGCCGGGGGGAGCACCCGCGATCTCACCATCGATCTGGTGCAACGCATCAAGGGCCGTTTCGGAATTGAGACGATGGCCCATCTAACCTGCGTAGGCTCGCATTGCGACGAAATTGGCGCCACGCTCAACCGTTTGCGGGATGGCGGCGTAGAGAATGTCCTGGCGCTCCGCGGCGATCCGCCCAAGAACCAGGCGCAGTTTGTCCGGGCGGAAGGCGGCTTCGGCTACGCCAGCGAACTTGCCGCCTACATCCGCGAGGGCAAGTGGGGTTTCTGCGTCGCGGGGGCTTGCTACCCTGAGGGCCACACCGAAGCAACCAGCCTCGACGACGACATCGTCAACCTGAAGCGCAAGGTGGAGGCGGGCGCTGAGTTTTTGATCACCCAGCTCTTTTTCGATAACCAGCGCTATTTCGATTTCGTGCAGCGCGTGCGGGCGGCCGGAATTGGGGTCCCCATCATCCCCGGCATCATGCCGATCACCAACGTCGACCAGGTGGAGCGCTTCACAAAGATGTGCGGTGCTTCCATTCCCAGCCCCTTGTTAGAAGAGTTGCAGCGCTTGCGAGAGAACCCCGACGCCGTGCTATCGCTGGGAGTGGCCCACGCCACCGCGCAGTGCCTTGACCTTTTGCAACGCGGCGCGCTCGGCATTCACTTCTACACGTTAAACAAATCCGCCGCCACCCGCACCATCCTCACGGCGATCCGGACAGTGCTTCCGGCCCTGCGATAAGACACGATTCAAGGTCTCTTACCAAAGCCCGAACGGGTCACCGCTGCCACAGCCAATCGGTTGGCCTGGGGGCGCGGCCTGAGGCTTGGGGATCGTAATCTCCTTGGGGCTGGCCTGGAAGCGGCGGATTCGTTCGGCAGCCCACAGCGAGTGCGCTTTCCAGGAGCTGTCCGGCGATTCTGTCTTTTCGACATAGTCCTTGAGTTCGGCGAGGTGCAACGATGCGATCGCCTTCACCTGCTCCGTCGAAGCGGGCGATTGCGCCAGCGCCATCAGTCGATACAGCACCACGCTGTTGGCGGTGCGCTGCAATTCGCCCTCCATGCCCTCCCGGCGTTCCGCGCGGATGGTGGCGTTGAGCAACTGTCCAATCAGATCTTCAAGACGCATCTGCCCGCTCTCTCGCGCGGCGTATTGCACCAGACGCGCGGCACGCTCCGGATGCAACAGCAAAGAGACGGTATGGTCCGCAGCCGCCTCGCCGGCAGCCAGCGGGTCGAAAGTCAGCCCAGTATGCGAAGGAAAGCTCTCCTCCGTGCGGCCATAGCCGGGCGGATGCGGCGGAATCAGGGCAAGAATGCTCTCAGGGATTCGCAGATAAGCGGGCGCCACCGTGGCCAGCAACGCCGTCAATGCCGCCTGCTGCCGCTCTCTCGGAATCAGCTTCACCGCCGCGCCGTCACCGGCATTCCGGCGTCCTCGCAAGGTATAGCCGTAGTCCAGACCACCCACCACCTTTGCCGCGGCCTCGGTCTGATAGCGATGCAGCAAATAGATGGGTACCAGCGTCTCGCCCATCGTCGCAAGGGGCTCTCCGGGCCGAAGTACATTTTCTGAGAACCGCGCCAGCGCCGCCTTGCGAACCGCGCTCAACCGGACGAGTTCCGCGGCCGGGTCCGCGCCGTTGTCCCAAAGGTGGCCGTCCGGCGAAGCGCCTCCTTCCGGGCGTGAATCGCGATCGGTGATGTAGCGATGCCCGCGTGCGAACGCGCCATCGAGAATGCCATTGAGCGCCTCCGGCACTTCCGTCCCCGGTGCGAAATCCTGATAGCCGAACTCGATTGTCACCTTGTCCCAATCGCCGATGCCGCTGGCGTATGCCTGCGACAAATCCACTACGCCGCGATCGCCAAGCCCGACGTAAGGGTGGGGGTAATCCATCACCGAAGCTCGCCCGTTCACGCTCGCGGCGAAGTTGTGCGACAGGCCTAGCGTGTGGCCCACCTCGTGCGCGGAAAGCTGGCGCAACCGCGCTAGCGCCATCTCCCGCATCTCTCGCGACGCCGGCTTGCCCTCTTCGTAGGGCGCCAGCAGGCCCGTGGCAATCAGGTAATCCTGTCGTACACGCAACGAACCAAGCGTCACGTGCCCCTTGATAATTTCGCCCGTGCGAGGGTCCCGCACGCTGCTGCCGTAGCTCCAGCCCCGCGTGGAGCGATGCACCCATTGGATGACGTTGTAGCGCACATCCATGGGATCGGCCCCCTCTGGCATCAATTCCACCTGAAAGGCGTTGCGGTAGCCCGCGGCCTCAAACGCCTGGTTCCACCATCGCGCGCCTTCAAGCAACGCCGTGCGGATCGGCTCCGGGGCTCCCCGGTCCACGTAATAGACGATGGGCTTCACGGGGTCGCTCAGCTTGGCGGAGGGGTCTTTCTTCTTCAGGCGGTGGCGTGGCAGAAGGCGCTTTTCGATGCTCTCTTCCATCGGGACGGCGTAATCCACATAGCTCACCGCGCCATAGCCGGAACGGGGATCGAAGGCTCTGGGCTCGTAGCCCCGTTCCGGCAGCGCAACGAAGGAGTGGTGCTGCCGCACGGTGAACTCGGTGGAAGAAGGCGCCACGGACTGGAGGCGTTTTCCCATCTGTCTATCGGTGGTGTAGGTCACCGTCGATTCCATCTCGGAGTTCCGCGGAAAATTCTTCGTACGCTCCAGAAAAATGGCGCTGCGGGAAGCATCCACCTTGAACTCGCCCTCGTTCAACCTCCGCAGTTTGGGAATCACCTGGTGCGCATCGCGCAGGGCGAACTCGGTAACGTCGATCAGCGCGCGCTTGCCCGCCACCGCCTCCGCCTTGAATCCCCAGACGACCGCTTGGGCGAAGGATTGCTCCACGGCGGTCCGCTCCTGCGGGTCCTCGGAGCCTGCCCGGAAGTCGTAATTGGGCTGCATCAGAAGCACCTTTGCGCCCACCCGCCGGAAAGAAACGATGCGATGCGAGCCAAGCTGGCCACGATCGAGCCCCAGGTCGTTCGAGCCAACGCCGGCGGAGAGCGATTGGATGTATAGGAACTCCTCGTCCCAGCGGTCCACCACCATCCAAAGGCGCCCGGAGGTATCGTCCCAGAACATCGGGAAGTAACCCGGCAGCGCGGTCTTGCCTCGTGTCGCGGCCACAATCGGGTCGTCGCTCTGGGCTGCGGCGCTACCGCACAGCAACGCCAAAACCACCGCAAGAACTCGGCCAAGCCACATCTTTCGAACCATGGGATTCTGCTCCGAAATCCAAAGGGAGTGTCAAATCAGGCTGCGGACGAGGCAGGCCTCCGGGAAGCCGCGCGCAAGACGGAAGACACGTCGGGGCGCGCAGGCGGAGTAGCCCTAAGGATAGCGCGCAGGCGTCTCTGCGGGCATCCCGCCGCCTCGTTCAGCACCGCATTCAACATGGCGGCACGGGCAACTCTTCGATCCGCCACAAGCCCAGAGACTTGTCCGCGAAGGCGCCCTCATGCTCCGTGCAACCCTCGTTGAGCAGAGCCACGGGCGGCGGAAAGTAGAACGGTGCCCCTTCCAGATTCAGGAGCCGCCAATCCCCGTCTTCGATCTCGGCATTCTGCAAATGCTCTGGGAACGTTGTAGTCAGCAGCCATCGCGACCCGCTCGCCCGCAAATTCCGAATAGCGCTCCACACATTCGCAAACGAGAGATGTACCAGGCAATCCCGGCAGAACACAAGGTCCACTTGGGGTAGCGAGTCCTGTGTTAGATCGAGAACGGCGAATCGACGATTCTCACCTCCGAATTCCCGCTCATGACGCGCAATGAGATCCGGCACAATGTCGCCGCCGATGTAGGCGAGGCTGTTCAAATCGACATTGCGCATCCAGCCGAAGTCGCCGCAAGGCAGATCCAGGATCGAAGCCGCCTGAACTTCGCTCAGCAAAACAGGCAACTGCGCGCGGATCGCCGCTGTTTGATCGAACGCCGAACCAGACCCCGAAACCGATTCGTCGCTGCCCCAGAGGTTGGTCTGGTAGATGTGGGCAAAGCGCTCCCGCAGCCCAAGCCCTTCGAGTTCCGCCGCCCGTTCCAGATAGCGCAGGTGCGCCGGCACGCAAGCATGTCTGTCTGTGGGATGTCTGTCTTCGGCGGAGCTCATCCATCCCAGTTTAGCGAAGCAGAGCAGCGCTACCCGGCAAACACGAGCCCCACCCTTTTTCACGCCTAACCGAGCCGTTTCCCGTCCAGTTTGTGTAAAGTATGAAACGACGTTCCCGGCGACTTGTACCGATGGCTAAATTGAACCCACAGTGGCGGCAACCTCGCATTCTGGAGGCGATCTTCGACCAGATGAGCGATGCCCTGTTGCTCTACGACCCCGACCGCCGCATCGCCGGTGTCAACCGTGCCGCGGAGCGCTTGCTGGGCAGCCCGGCCAAAGCGCTCATCGGTAAGGAATGCCGGGAGGTTTTCGGCTGCACGGAGTGCGACCCGATTTGCGGCATCTTGATGAGCATCGGCGATGTGCCCAGCATGTCTCCCGCCACGGTCCGCCTCCATCTTGCCAACGGCCTTGAGCGCACGGTGGTGGTGCGGACCAGCCAGTTTCTCGACGAATCCGGCCAACTGGAAGGCGTCGTTGCCACCATCCAGGACGTTTCTGGTGAGTTTGAGCCGCACCGGCGCGAGATCATCGCGGATTCGCCGCTCATGGCGGATCTGATGCGCTTCATCCGTCGCGTGGCGATGAGCGAAGCAACCACCGTCCTGCTTGAGGGCGAGAATGGGGTGGGAAAGGATCTAATCGCCGCCACCCTGCATAGTCTCAGCCCCCGGCAGGCAGAGCCGTTCATTGCCATCAATTGCGCGGCCATCCCGGAGACGCTGTTAGAGAGCGAGCTCTTCGGGTATGAGAAGGGCGCCTTCACCGACGCCAAGCAGCAGAAGCGCGGTCTGTTTGAACTGGCCGACAACGGCACGCTGTTCCTGGACGAAATCGGAGATATTCCTTTGGTGATCCAGGCGAAGCTGCTTCGCGTACTCGAGGATCAGCAATTTCGGAGGGTTGGAGGCACTTCAAGTACATTCGCGTGAATCTTCGATTCGTTGCGGCAACGAACAAGAACCTCCGGGAAGCAGTTCGTGAGGGTGCGTTCCGGCAGGATCTCTACTTCCGCCTGAACGTCATCCAGATCACCATCCCGCCGTTGCGGGAGCGCCCCGAAGACATCCTGCCCCTCAACCACTTCTTTCATCGATCCCTACAATCGGCCGCTTTCAAGCGCAGTAATCAGGGGTGAGCGACGAAGCGCTCGCGCTCCTTCAAAAATATGACTGGCCTGGCAATGTGCGCGAACTGCGCAACGCCATTGAGCGGGCGATGATTCTCGAAGATGGCGCCTGCATATCCGCCGATACCTTGCCGATTTCCATCGTTCGCTCGGACACCACCCAATCGATCTTCCTCGATCCCCAGCGCTCCTCCTCGAGTGCTTCGGCATCCGCGACGTACCCCGCCGGCAATGGGGGGCTGGCCCTGCGGAAGCAGAAGCGATGAAATTCCGGATTCGACCGCAAACTCGGAATTGCCGGATTCGTCGCCAAAGTGCTATTCCGCCTGGAGCTGCCGCGAACCGGGAATCGCTCTCGCTCGAAGACAACGAAGTTGTGCTTCTACGGGAGGCCCTCGAACGCGCCGATGGCAACCAAACGCGTGCGGCTCGGCTGCTTGCAATCACGCGAGACACCTTGCGCTACAAGATCAAGAAATATGGAATTAGCTGGCTGTGGCAGCGGCACAAGCTTGATTACGCAGCGGCACAAGCTCGACTACGCAGCGGCACAAGTTTGATTACGAAAGAAAGTGGGGAGGGAGTTGGTTGCGGGGGAAGGATTTGAACCTTCGACCTTTGGGTTATGAGCCCAAACGAGCTTACCTGACTGCTCCACCCCGCAGGTCTGATCGCAGCGCACGGGCATCGGTGACGGTCAAAGTAGATTGCGGGTCTCCAGACATGCCGCGTGAATGCGGGCAATTACACCCGCCTGGAACCCATTCTTCGGCTCCAGGATGACCAGGACCGTCTCTTGAACCTGGCCTACTTCACCCTCCGGACGCTCATCAAGATAGCACGCAATCCTCCAGGCGGCTGTCGGCTACCGTCAGTTCACCGCGAACTTCCAGGGAAACGAAAGCTGCCGTCCACTCGAACCGCCGGCTGCCCGCTCCATAGCGATGCCCCGAGAGTAGACCCCATCCTTGCGGAGCGCATAGAAGTTGATATCGAACTGGGCCAGCTTCGTTTTGTCGTGGTTGTAATTGCGGCTGATCCGCTTCAGGGCATCGAGGATGGCGTCCTTCGGCGGCATTCCTTGCCGCATGTTCTCCACCACGGTGTGCGCCCCACAGATGCTGGATGTTCTCTTCGCCACGGCCGGTGGAACACGGGCTCCGCCCACTTCCTCTTGATCAACGTAGACGCCGGCCCCGATGATGGGGGAGTCCCCCACCCGCCCTCGGAATCTTCCAGGCGAGCCCGCTGGTGGTGGTAACGCCGGACATCTCGCCCTTCTCGTTGAGGGAGAGGCAGTTGATGGTGCCGGTTGGAGGGTGAATCGCCTTTTCAAGCGCCCAGGCCAGAGTTTCCTCGTCTGCATGGGGAAACCGTGTCTTGAGGCTGGCCCAATCTTCTCCGGACTTTTCTGGAGGAGAATCGAGACCGTCACTCCAGTTGCTGTGTCCACGGCCATCGCGAAGAGATTGCTTCCAAACCATCCAGGCGAGCCGCGACTTCTCGGTCAATAGTTCTTCTTCTGGAAAACCGTAGGCCCTGGCGAAGCGCAGCGCGCCCTCCCCAACCAGCATCACGTGGTCCGTCTGCTCCATCACCAGCTTGGCCACTCGCGATGGGTACTTGATGTTGCGCAGCGCCCCCACCGCGCCCGCCCGGCGCGTAGGACCATGCATCAACGACGCGTCCAATTCCACCACGCCCTCTTCGTTTGGCAGACCTCCGTAGCCCACTGAGCTATCGTTCGGATCCTCTTCCACCAGGTTCACGCCGGCCACAACCGCGTCCAGTGTATCCCCGCCTGCCTTCAGAATCTCCACGGCACGCGCACAGGCTCCTAGCCCGTTCGCGCTGGAAATCGCGATGTTTTGAGGGCGCGCGTTTGATTGTGCAAAGGCGCTGGCCGGCAGAGCGCTCCCCACTGCCGAGGAGAGCAGCCATTCTCTTCTTCGCATTTTCGGTGCTTCCCTTCCTTGCGATGCCTTGAGTTTCTTCATCTTCGCACGTCCCCATCTGGCCGGCAGGCTCTCGAAGAAAGCTGCCCGATTCCCCATTTCAGACCCCGTTGCCGGAAGTGGCGGCGAATCCTTAGATGCCCTTCCAAGTCGGCCCGCAGGTACTATCCGCTACCCGCGCTTACCGGAAGTTCGTTTACAGCATCTTCTCCTTTTCTTCGGTAAACGCCCAGCCCAACACCTGAAAAGTAATGAAAATTGTTCATAACTCTTGTATGAAGGCGCGCGAATTCGTAAACTAATTCTACAAAAGTACTAGGTCCACTGGTACCTTTTGCAAACCAAAAAAATGAAAACGAGACAAAACAATGTTGGCTGGGTATTTGACTTCAACGTACATGGCACCTTACCAGGATAAGCACCTGACGATCGACTACAACCGGGCGGAACTTTTCCTCGATGGCATCGAGGTTTCTCTCACCCGAAAAGAGTTCAATCTGCTGGCGCTAATGGTCCAGAACCGGGGCGAAATCGTCCCCACGGAGCATCCTTTTGTTCCGCGTATGGGGCTACGGCCGCGACGTACGAACACGCACTCTTGACGTCCACATTCGCCGCCTCCGCAAGAAGCTGGCTCCCTTCGGAGACAGCTACATTGAGACGGTTTTCGGGGTTGGCTACCGCTTCCAGGAGTATCGCCTCCAAAAGCCTCTCAACACCCACTTCCATACGCCGGTCTATATGACCCTCTGAGCACAAACCGATCTATTCCGAAAACGGGGTGCGGCCGCCAGGAAGCGGCCGCACCCCGTTTTTTATTCCCCGTGCGGGATCTCCGCGGGTCGGAACTGTGCGCCCCCGCAACTCTTCCACTCCGTTAAAATGGGGGATCCTTTCATGATTCAGAAAATCTCCCCCCTCCCGCCCTTCAGTGCGGCTGTTCGCCTACCTGGAGACAAGTCCATCTCCCACCGCTATGGCATGCTGACGCCCCTCACCGATGGCACCTGCGTCATTCGCAATTATTCAAGCGGCGCCGATTGTCACAGCACGCTTGGTGCCTTGCGCTCGCTGGGGGCTTCGATCACGGTGGATGGCACTACGGTGACGGTAGAGGGGCTGGGCTTGCGCGGCTTGCAGGCGCCCGCCTCCCCGATTGACGCCGGCAACTCCGGCACCACCATGCGCCTGCTCTCCGGAATCCTCGCCGGCCAGCCCTTTGACACGGAGATGTTCGGCGACGAGTCGCTCAGCCGCCGTCCGATGGATCGCGTAATGGGGCCGCTCCGCCTGATGGGCGCGCAAATCGATGGGCGCGAGGGAAGCTTCCCGCCCCTTCGGATTCAGGGCAGGTCCCTCAAGCCCATTCATTACAAGCCGCCGATGGCAAGCGCCCAGGTGAAATCCTGCGTCCTGCTGGCCGGGCTTTTCACCAACGGGGAGACCATCGTCGAAGAACGCATCCGCACCCGCGACCACACGGAGTTGGCGCTTCTTGAATTCGGCGCCGATATTCGCGTGGAAGGCACTCGCGTGATCGTGCGGGGCGGGCAGCCGCTGGCGGCGCGAGATTTGATGGTGCCCAGCGATCTCTCCTCCGCTGCGTTCTTTCTGGCCGCCGCCCTCCTGATTCCCGAAAGCTCCCTGCAGATCCAGGGCGTGGGCCTCAACCCCAGCCGCACCGCCTTGCTCGATTTCCTTGTCTCCATGGGCGCCAACATCCGCATCCTGAATCTCACTCAAACCAACGGCGAGATGGTGGGCGATCTGCTCGTCCGCCACGGCCCGCTCAGGGGTGGTGTGATTGAGGGCGATCTGCCTGCGTTGCTGATTGACGAGATTCCTATTCTTGCCGTCCTCGGCGCCGCCAGCCGCGATGGCCTGCTCGTCCGCAACGCCGCCGAGCTTCGCGTGAAAGAGACCGACCGCATCGCCACCGTCGCGGAGAACCTCCGCATCCTCGGCGCCGAAGTGGAGGAGACGCCCGACGGCTTCTCCGTCAAACCGGCAAAGACCTTCCGTGCCGGCACCTTCCGCTCCCATGGCGACCACCGCATCGCCATGTCCTTCGCCATTGCCGCGCTCGCCGCCGAAGGCGACAGCGAGATCGAAGAAGCGGAAGCGGCCTCGGTCTCGTTTCCCGAGTTTTACTCCACCATCGAACAGCTCCGCGGCTAACGCGCTACGGCTTTTTCCTTGCACGCCCGGGATGTCCCGGAACGGACGTTTGTTCCGTTCTTGGACATTCCCCACCATGATTTCTGCCCGGAATCGAAGAGCCAGAAGCCGCAGATTCAAAGATTCCCCGCAACTCGCAAAAAAACACGCCGATGCCGATTTTTCGCGAAGACATCGGGCAGGATGTTTGCCGTAATCCTTACAAGCCTCACGGCCACACTGAAACTGGCGGACACCGATTCGGAAGCTCCCTTTCTTGCATTGTTTTCCTTTTGCGGAAGTTGGCTTGAGCTTCTCGCTTTCTTTGCCCTCCAGCCTGGTTCTCCTGCGTACAACTGAAACCTTTAAGCGATCGCCGGCCGCTCTGGGAAGCGGCGGTGGACGAATCAAGGGGGATTGCTATGCGGGGAATCGCGAGTCTGGTTTGCACCTTTTGCTTTTTGTTTTGGGGATTCTCGCCGAATGCCCAATGCCGCTTTCGCGTGGTCGTGGAAATTCCGGATGCGTCCGAATCCTACGTGGCCATGCTGAAGGATACCTGGGCTTCTTACTTGGGCCATCGCCGCGTCCCCGTGCGCGGCAAAGCGAAGTTTGAGGATGTGCCTGCTGGCGATTTCAGTTTGCGCATCCACTTCGCTTCAGGCGCTGAAATCGTGAAGAGCCTGCGCGTCGATGATGCCCACACCACATCCAAGGACAAACTCGCTCTGCGATTACGCGCCGCCGATGCGGTGATAACGCCGGAGTCGCGGCAAGCGATGCACACCGTTAGCGTTGACGAACTCGCCGTTTCCACCAAAGCGCAATCTCTCTTCAATGAGGCGTGGCAGGCGATGGAGAGAAGCGAGTGGCAGCAGGCTCGCCGGCTTCTGGAGGAAAGCGCTTAGCCAAATCCCCCGGGTACTTCGCGACGCCCGCGACGATCTCGGTGTGGTGGCGCGCCGGATGCAAGACTTCGAAGGAGACGGAACGCCGCTTTCGTAGCGCTTCGTCGATGCTCAAGCCGGATTCATTTTGAGGCGAACGTCAACCTCTCCGAAGTGCTCTCTTCTCTGGGCAAAACCACCGAAGCGATTGCCGCCGCGATGCGTGGACAGCGAATTCGGCCCCACGATGCCCGCGCCAACGCCCAACTTGGCGTCCAGCTTTTTCTCGTCCACCGATACGAGGAGTGCGTCCCCTACCTGGCCGCTGCCGCCAAAGCGGACCCGCAAAGCTACTACTTTCCCCAGATCAGCCTTGCCGTTGCGCTCGAACGCCTCGGCCGGCGCGACGAAGCCGCGCGGCAGTTTGGACCTACTGCAGGGCTGCAGCACGCACAGCCACTAGCCCCGATCGTCCGATCGTGGAGGCGAAACAGCGGAGTTGTTGAACGCCGTGGCGCGGGAAGAAGCGATTGCCGCCCAATGATGCGGCGGCCAGGGGCGGGAGCGGTTCCCGCGCCTGCGCCGTTCAAAAGACTTCGAAAGCAACATCCGGCCCTGACGAATCCTGATAATCTGAGAGGTTCGCGTTGATTTCGTTTGAATTCGAGGTGACCCTATGCGTGTCGTGGCCGGAGTGGATCTCGGTGGCACCGCCGTCAATTACACCCTGCTGAGTGGCGAAGAGCAGTTTCTCATCGAATCGCTCTTCGAACATCCCGCCCGCTCCAAGGAAGGGCCGGAGATCTGCCTGCAACAGATCGCCGATGGGCTGGAACTGGCCATCCGGAAGATCGGGGTGTCGAACGACGACGTCGTTGTGGTGGGCCTCGATACCCCGGGGCCGGCCAGCGCCGCGGGCGTGCTTAGCGCCAAGGGCTCTACTAACTTCGTCCATGCCCGGATCAGCAGGGCTCGATCGTGCGCGATGGCTTGGCCCGCAAGCTCGGCAAGCCCGTCTGCTACCTCAACGACGGCAACGCGGGCGCCGCCTGGGGGGCACTTCTCTTCCCTGCTTCGGTGGCGAAAACAAAGCCACTTCGATTTCCGCCATCATCGGCACCGGCCTCGGCGGCGGCGTCATCGTGGGAGGCGAAGTGGTGAAGGGCCGCGCCGGCTTCGGCGGCGAGCTAGGGCACGTGCTGCTCCCGTGGCGCAGCATCCCCGGGGCCGACGCCCTGGTGCCCGAATGCAATTGCGGCCGCACCGGCGACCTCGAATCCGTATGCTCCCTCACCGCCATCGCAAAGACCCTGCTGCCCTTCTTCCTCGCACAGTCGCCTGACCACGAACTGGCCAAGCTGAACGACCTCCCCAAGGCCGCTAAACTCGTGCGGGGCATGGCCGAAAACGGCGACGCTCTTTGCCGCGAAGTCTTCCGCGTACAAGCCAACGCGCTCGGATTGTTCTTTGATCAAATGGTGAACACTTTTGATCCCGACGCTCTCATCGTCGGCGGCGGCGCGCTTGAAACCCGCGAGGAATTCCAGCATTGGTTCCTGGATCAGATCCGCGCCGGCATGCCTTCGCAGCGCGAAGAACAGAAGGATATCCCCATCTACGTGATGCCCAACGGCGACACCGCGGGCGCCCGCGGAGCGGCCATTGAAGCCTTGCATCTGGCGCGCGAAGGCGGTTTGATTTAGAGGCTGGCAAACGGCCTGCGCTGTTCGGCCCGCTTGGGCGGCGGCCCTAATCCAGTTCCTTCACCGCGGCGATCATGTCGTTCACCGCCTTCTTGCCGTCCGCGAAGAACATCAGCGCGTTGTCCGCGGCGAACAGAGGGTTGGGGATGCCCGCGAAGCCCGGGCTCAGGCTGCGCTTCACCACGATCACCGTGCGTGCCTTATCGACGTCGAGGATCGGCATGCCGGCGATCGGCGAACCTGGATCCGTCCGCGCGACAGGGTTGACCACGTCGTTGGCGCCGATCACGATCGCCGACGTCGAGTTTGTGCAAACGTCGGGGTTGATCTCGTCCATTTCCTTGAGCGCTTCGTAGGGCACGTCGGCTTCGGCCAGCAGCACATTCATGTGGCCGGGCATGCGGCCGGCCACCGGATGAATGCCATAAACCACCTCAGCTCCGCGCGCTTCCAGCAACCCCGCAAGCTGCCGGATGGCATGTTGCGCCTGCGAAACCGCCAGGCCGTAGCCCGGCACGATCACCACCCGCTGCGCGCTCTCGAGCATCATTGCGATCTCTTCGGCGGAGGTGGTCTTCACCTTGCCCGCGTAAATATCGTCGCCCTTCTGTTTCGATACCGGCGCCGCGCCCAGGCCGCCGAACAGCACGTTGGCCAGCGAGCGGTTCATCGCCTTGCACATGATCTGGGTCAGGATGATGCCCGAGGCGCCCACCAGCGACCCGGCGATGATCAGCATGTTGTTGCTCAGCACGAAGCCCGTGGCGGCCGCCGCCAGGCCCGAATAGGAGTTCAGCAGCGAGATCACCACCGGCATGTCCGCGCCGCCGATCCCGATGGTGGCCAGCAAACCCAGCACAGACGCTACGCCCACCAGCGCCCAGTAGTAGATGCTCGATTCCGGCTCCAGCACCACCATCACGGAGAGGCCCACGCTCCCCAGCGCCACGGCGGCGCTCAACAGGTGCTGGCCCGGGAAAACCACCGCGTTGCCGCTCACCAGTTCCTGCAGCTTTGCGAACGCCACCAGGCTTCCCCAAAACGTCACCGCGCCAATCAAACCCGATAGCGCCGTGGCCACGGTCATCTGCAGCGGAAAGCCCATCCCCACCGTCTGGGTCTCAATCAGCGCCGCGCCGGCCACCAGCACGGAGGCCGCCCCGCCGAACCCGTTCAGCAGCGCCACCATTTGCGGCATCGCCGTCATCTGAATCCGGACGGCCAGCAGCGCGCCCACAGCGGAACCCACCACCAGCCCCGCCAGAATCACTTCGTAACTGACGATCTGGCGATCGAGCACCGTCACCACCACCGCAATCAACATGCCCAGCGCGCCCAGCATGTTGCCCCGCACCGCCTTGCGCGGATGCGAGAGTCCCTTCAGCCCGAAGATGAATAGGGCGGAAGCGATCAGGTAAGCGAAATTGATGACAACTGTTGGCATCGCTTACTTCCTCCGGAACATCGCCAGCATCCGGTGGGTCACCCAGAAGCCCCCCACCACGTTGATAGTGGCAAAGACTACCGCCAGAAATCCTAATACGGTGGTGAGCGTGGTGTGCTGCGTGCCGGCGGAGAGAATCGCGCCCACCACGGTAATGCCGGAAATCGCGTTTGAACCCGACATCAGCGGTGTGTGCAGCGTGGGTGGCACCTTGGTGATCACCTCGAAGCCGATGAACACCGAGAGTACGAAAATGGTTAGCGCGGCAACGAAGATCTCCATCTCGCTCCTTCCTGTCCCATTGCCGTCCGTTTGCCGAGGAGACCGCAAGCCCAAAATTCCCGGACGCGCGGCTTGCACCACATCGCCGTCCCGCGTAAGCAAGGTCTCGCGCAGGATCTCGTCGTCGGCGTCCAGAGCCAGCGTGCTCCTTGGCCGATGTGCAGCAGAAACGTCGCCATGTTCTTTGCATAGAGCTGGCTGGCATGCTGCGGCACACTCGAAGGCAGATTCAGCGGTCCGTGGATCGCCACGCCATGTTCCATCGCTACTTCCCCGGGCCGCGTCAATTCGCAGTTGCCGCCCCGTTCCGCCGCCAGATCGACAATCACCGAACCGGGCATCATTCCATGCACCATCTCGGCCGTCACCAGCACCGGCGCCTTCTTGCCGGGGATCGCCGCCGTCGTGATCACCACGTCGCATTCGGCCACCACACGCGCCATCAGCGCCCGCTGCCGCTGGTAAAATGCCTCGTCCTGCGCCTTGGCGTAGCCGCCTTGGCCTTCGGCGCCCTCGGTCTCGAGAGGAAGCTCCACAAAGCGCGCGCCCACGCTCTCCACCTGCTCCTTCACCGCGGGGCGCACGTCGTAGGCCTGCACCACCGCGCCCAATCGCTTCGCCGTGGCGATGGCCTGCAAGCCCGCCACGCCCACGCCCACGATGAAGACCTTGGCCGGCGCCAGCGTGCCCGCGGCGGTCATCAGCATCGGGAACATCTTGGGAAGGTGGTTGGCTGCCAGCAGCACCGCTTTGTAGCCCGCGATGGTGGCCATCGACGAAAGCGCATCCATACTCTGCGCGCGGGTGATGCGCGGCATCAGTTCCATGGAGAAGGCGTTCGCCCCGGTGGCCGCCACGGCGGCGATCTCCCGCGGATTCGAGAGCGGATCAAAGAACCCGATCACCGCTTGGCCTGCCCGCAACCGCGCCAATTCCGCCGCGCTCGATTCGCTTCGTCCGCCAGCCCCGCGCACCTGCAACACGACATCCGCTTCCCGCCAAAGCGCCTCCGGAGAGGCCGCCAGCCGCGCCCCTTTTTCTACAAAGGCTTCATCGGAAAAGCCTGCCTCCAGGCCCGCCCCCGCTTCCACCACCACCTCGAAACCCGCCTTCGTGAGCGACGGAAGCAGCGCGGGCACCAGCGCCACGCGCCGTTCCCCCGCGTCGCATTCTTTGGGAACGCCGGCGATCATCGGATCGGAATCCTCCACAGACAAAGTAAAAGCATACTCGAAATCCCGATCATCTTAGCCAACCACTCACCACTGCACCATATCGAATCAAGCAACTTGGTTGCAGCCGTGCGCGATGCCGATTGGGACCAGAGAGATTTTATGCAGCTTGTCGGCTCCAGTTGCCCCTCTTCCTGGGGGCCAGCCAATCCTGGATGGTGCGATAGGGCTTTTGGATTATCTCTACGAAGTTCCGCTTGCGTTTCCCGTCACGCCGAGAGGCGGCGATTGTGCGTTCGGCTCGACGATGCTTGGTAGATCTTGCTCTTCATCCAATGCTCGAATCGTGATCGGAAGCGTCATCGGGAAAGACCGTTTTCACTCATCGAACAGTGCCATTTCCACGCGGTGGAAACGATTTGTTCCAAACCGGAGTTCACCGGATTCCATCCAGGATGGATCGGCTTTTTCATTTGACGCGATCACTCTGGCGGGATCTCCCGGGCGCGCTGGAACTTCCTTGCGGGCGACTGGTCTACCGGTAACGGTTTCCGCCATTTCGATCAGTTGCCGAACCGAGTACCCATTGCCTGAGCCCAGATTGAGCGCCATCGATGCGTTGCCGGTGGCGAGATGATCAAGGGTGCGCCGATGGGCATCCGCGAGGTCGCTGACATGCACGTAATCGCGCACGCAGGTGCCATCCGGGGTGTCGTGGTCGGTGCCGAAGATGGAAAAGGGAATCGGGTTGGGGGATGCGGCCTTCAAAATCAATGGAATCACGTGAGTTTCCGGTGTATGGCACTCCCCGATTTCGCCCTCCGGATCGCCTGCAGCGGCGTAAATAGCGGAGCGCCGCCAGCGAACCCGTCGCACTCCCCGCTCCATCGAAGAATCTGTTCGATGATCCGTTTGGATTCACCATAGGGGCTTAGCGGGTTCTTGGGGCTCTCCTCGGAAACGGGCAACACGATCGGATTCCCAAATACCGCGCAGGTGGAGCTGAAGATAAGAGTATTCACCTGCGCCGCTTTCATCGCTCGCAGGAGAGCCAGGCTACCTTGAACGTTGTTCCTGAAGTAATCCGAAGGCCTCTCTACGGATTCGCCCACATACGCTAGGGCGGCGAAATGCAGCACCGCTTCAATACGGTGCGATATAAGCGCCTTTGTAAGGGTCTCTTCGTCCAGAAGGTCGCCTTCCAGCAATGGCCCCCATTTCACGGCCCACCGGTTGCCCCTGGATAAATTGTCGTAGGCAAACACCTCATGGCCTGCCCGTGCAAGTTCCTTGGCTGTGTGGGAACCGACATAGCCAGCCCCTCCAGTGATCAAGACCTTCATAATCGTCTGTCGATTGCGCTAAGAGGCTTCCACGGTAGCACAGACCCCCCATTTGGGGTGGGGAGGGAGTTCTGGGGACAACCTGAAGTGGACCCCCGACCTCAATCTTCGCGCCGGCCCCGCTGCTTGCGACTTCTCTGTGGTCTTGAGTCCCGGTTTTTGCATAAAGAGCCTTCGGTCCAGCTTGGCCTCCAGTTGGGAAACTGACCGAGGCTTGGCCGATGCGATGGCCAATCGCGGGGATTGCGGTGCGCAGCCACCGCTCCTTCAACATTTGTTGACGGCGGCTGCGCGCCTGTTCTCAGACTTTCTGCATCTGCATCTCGTGGACATCGGCGGCACTGAGCGGTTTTCCTCCGATTGCCCAATTGCCTTCCTTAAACTCTTCGATGCGCACCACGGTAACCTCGCGGAGGGCTTCGCCTTCCACGGAGAGCATTGCGTTGGTGACCTTCTCGATGATCTCGCGCTTCTGCTGCTGGTTAAACACGTTCTCAATGACTTGAACATTCACTAATGGCATTCTGGTTCCTCCAATTGATTTCCGCTTTGGTTGATTTTGAGTCTGAATCGACTGGCGGTATGCAATCGATCCCTCTCTCTAAAACCAATCTATCGGGACTTGACCGAAGCATCCAGAACATAGAGTGTAGTAACTAGCTACATTTTCTGAAGCAAACCCGATGCGAGAGTGCCACGATGAAATATGGCCAAGTATGCCCGATCTCAAAGGCCGCGGAAGTGCTGGGAGAGCCGTGGACACTGCTGATTGTTCGTGAGCTTCTTCTGGGGACGACACGCTTCAACGATTTTCAGCGGGCGTTATCGGGGATCTCGCCCAGCTTGCTGACGAAGCGGCTGCGGCAACTGGAAGACCACGAAATCGTGGTGAGGAAATCGCTGTTTGAGCAGAGGCGAGCCGAGTATCATCTGACGGCGGCTGGCCGCGAGCTGGAACCGATTGTGGTGGGATTAGGCGAGTGGGGTATGCGCTGGGCCCGCGGCCAGATGTCTGATGATGAGCTGGATGTGGAGATGCTGATGTTCGATTTCTGCCGGCGGATCGACGCGAACAAGTTGCCGGGCGGACAAACAGTACTCCACTTTGCGCTGAGTGGACTGACAAAATTCCCATACTGGTGGATTGTTGTCGTCGGTGATGATCGTCAGTTGTGCCTGCACCCTCCAGCCGGCAAAATTGACTTGCGTATCGAAACCGACGTTCGTACGCTTGCTGAGATCTGGACCGGGGATGTGGCGATCCGGGAAGCTCGGCAGCACGGCAAACTGGTCCTTAAGGGCTCTTCGATCCTTTCGCGATCGATTGGCGATTGGCTGCGAACCGGAGTGCTTTCGCATATCCGGCCAGCCGGGCGGCAGGAGAGTTCCAGGCCCTGACTGCGTTTGGGCTGTTGCGGTTCGATCCCAATTCGTGGGCAGAGGCGTACGACAAAGAATTTCGCGAAGGTCACGATTGAGTCAGGTCGGTGCTCGACGAACCCGTAATGAAGTTGCTCGACAGAGGCTCCCGAATGGTCGAATCAAGGTTGACCTAGTCGCGGTGCCAGTCGACTTCACCTTCGCTCTCGGTTCATCCCGGATGGTAAGAGAACACTCCTGCAGCCGGCAGCAGCGGTTTGATTGGTGAACCGGCTTACCGCACGGCACATTGAAGTTTTTCCGCGGCGCGTGAGAGCTTTGGCTGAATCAACCGACAAGACCGCTACCGATGCCGGGTGGTGTCGCTAAAATGAAGCCCGCTGTCACACGAGGGGGTCCACTTCGCCACGGATCTCCTTGAGTTCGAGATTTGATCTGTCTGTCAACCCGCGCACCAGGTCATTAGTGCCACCTTTGCCCGCGGACACGGGCTCCCGGCTCGATCCGGGGTGCCCCGTTCACGCGCGCACGCAGATTGCCGCCCGGAAGCGAGGAACCGAATGCGGCTTACCAGCCGACGATCAGCTTCAAGCGAGCTTGGGTGCGGGCGGCGATGCCGAGCCTGGTCGCGGCGGGGGCTGCCCCGTTCAGTTGGGCGATGCGGTTGATCGTCTTGGGACTGGGGAGGGGCGGGGGCACCAGGCTTTGCTGTTTCGACTGACTCACAAACTGCCAGGCGGAGCGCAGCATATTGTGAACCCGCTCTTCCGCGGAGATTCCTTCGGCCCATCGCGCCGCAACCAGAATGGGGATGGCCAGCGCAAACTGATCGGTGACGGCAATCGCGCGCAGCAAACGGTTCGAGAGCTCTAAAACATAGTTGCCCGGAATCAGTTTAAGGTTGTTCACAAAGTTGGGACCCCATGACGGTCGCTTGGCAGCCATTTCAGCAAGAGAGCTAAAGCCGCGGAATCCCGCGATCTCGTCCACGTAGTCCAGATACTTCAAGTTTCCAAGGCCGTCCTTGGCGAGCATAATGCCATGCGCGCCGCGTTGCCCGTTGGGCTTGATCCACTCCACACTGATGATCAATGGGCTGTCGCCCGCCTTGGCAGCCGCGATTGCCTGCTCCACACGATCCATCTTCAATGGCTTGAGCTCGATGCGTAACGCCGCCAGCTTTTAGGCTACCGATCGTTCCGTCAACAACGAGCCCATATGAAAGCCGGCGTTTTCCCCGCGAACAAGGACGATGTCATCCAGGGTTCTGAAGAATTGAACCGTCCTGCCGCTCAAGTAGGAAAGAACGTTGTTCGTGGCGACGTAAGAACAAGGCCCGTCGGCCCCGGCGATATTCTTCAGGCTGGAAGTCGCGCGCAGGCCGATCCCTCTTGCCGCCGCACCGCCGACACGCAGCATGGGTCCAGCGACCGCCAGGACCCGCAAGCCGTTGGATGCCCCGCCCTTAATATTCTCCCAAGCACTCTGGTGAGTGCCGATGCCGGTGCCCAAGCGGAGTACGTCGATGAAGCCGCGGGTGACAAAGCTACCCAAGCGATTCATGACCAAGCCAGGGTCACCGGTGTAGCGGTTGACGGTGGCCACGCTTTGCCAGAACGGCTCGAGTTTGTTGTAGCCGATGCTCTCCCGCCACCATTTGTCCTGCAATTCCTCGTTCTCGTCGAACTGTTTGTCCAGCCAATCGGCGAGCGCCTCGGGGTCGTAGGTCCAGCTCATCGGCGATGTCCTCCTTTTGCCGGCAGGATGCTTCCGCACACAAACTCATGGGGCGCAAAGGATGCCAAGCCCAAGACGCGCGCGCAAGCACAAGGTGCGAACCATTCCAGCCAACATACGAAGAACGAAGTTTGTGTGCGAAACAGCTCAAATGGAGTTCGGAATTCGGTCATCGGAGTTTGAGATTCCGCCGGCAGACCCGCAAAATCCCAAGGGATAGCGGGGATGACGGGAAATTCGGGAAAGATGAGATGAGACGGCTGGTTCAGATGCGATAGTGTTGATCGCGTCGTCTCATGGACGGTCACCGCGTGGTCCGCCAAGCGTGGTCCCTTTGGTCCCTCGGCCGCTAAAGCATGGCGGACCTCCCGGAAACTCCCATCCGCAATGAGCCTTTCTGGGCACTGATTCCGTTCAGCCAAACGTCGACTGAATCAGGGCCGAGGAAAAATCGGATGAAACTAAGGGCTATTGCGTTGCTACTGATTGCTGGCACCATGGCATTCGCCTGGGAAGAGACGCTCTCGCGGCTGGGAATTACCCGGCAGCAATTGGAATCGAACCTTGTGAGTGCGCTTGCGGAAGGGGAAGGGCTGCTGGTTCCCCGGATACCTAAGGAGGCGGTGGAAAGCTATCGCTCGATGGCGGAGCCAGCGCGGGTGGCGGTGGTGAAGGATGGGATCGCGGCGGCGAAGACAATTCTGATGTCAGAGGCCTTCACCCAGGCAGCCGACGAGCGGGTTCGGAAAGAGCGAGGGGGCATCGATCACGGCCTCAAAGTGCCGAGCGACGAGGAACTCAACCGGCAGCAGGCAGCCCGGAAGATCACTAGCGTCATCTACCAAAAGGCGATGGACCGGATTCGCTTTGGCGGCTTAGCTGAACGGGCGTTTCGAGATCCGGCGGATTCCTTACGCAGTCGCCTGGAGGGCGAGTTGCGCAGTGCGGAGTATATGGCCAAGCAGATGCCTCAGGAGAAACCGGATCCAGCAAAGCGGGTGGAACTGTTGAAGGCGGCGCTCGCCGTGCCCGCAAGTGATGAAGCGGCTTTCCGCCGTGCCGTTGCGGCGGCGCTTTGCTTTGGCGCGGGGGGGCCGGACGATTCCGCCGAGGCGGAAGTGCTCGCCAAGGAAGAGCAGCAGCGGATCTACGATCAGTACGCGTGGAAGGGCACGGTGCGCCGTGGATTGACTACCTTTATCGAGAGCGCGGGGAAAGTGAACTTTGCCGCCGCCACGGTGGCAAAGGGCAACAAGATCGTGTTCACTGAACCCGCCATGGAGCGCGCCCCGGCGTCCCAGAAGTTCCTCTACCGGCTGGGCAAGGCACCGACGATGGCGGCGGTGGCTGAGGCCAAGGCGTTGCTGGCGGAACTAAAGTAGGGTGAACGAGAAGCTATCCCGGGATGCGGGAGCCCGCTGGTAGGCCGGGAGCCCGCTGGCAGGCCGGGGACCCGCTGCTAGACTGGGGAAATGGAGACGCAGGGGGCGCCCGCCGACATCACGCAATTGCTGCGCGATTGGCGTGCGGGAGACCCCGCGGCGCAGGCCGCACTGTTTGAGGCGATCTATCCGGAACTGCGGCGGATCGCGGCGAATCGATTGCGTTCCCTTTCACCGCAAGCCACCCTCCACCCTACTGAGTTGATTCACGAAGCGTGGATCCGGCTGGCTGAGAGCAGTGGGTTGGCTTTTGAGCACCGGGCGAAGTTCTACGCCGCCACGGCCACCATCATGCGGCATCTCCTGGTGGACCGGGTCCGCGCCCGGAAGAGCGCCAAGCGGACGCCTAGGGAAGAGTGGCGCCTGGCGACACTCGTTCCGGCGGAACTCGATTATCCCGAGATCAGCCTTGCCCTTGAGGCGCTCGATGCCGTCTGCGAGCGGCAGGCCCGGCAGGTGGACCTTCGTTTCTTCGGGGGGTTCTCCGCGCAGGAAGCGGCCGAGATTCTGGGCATCTCTCCGGCAACCCTCAAGCGGGATTGGCTGGCCGCCCGGATGTTCATCAAGGATTATATTGAACGGCAGCGATGACACCCCAAAGCGCAGAATGGGAACGGATCACCGAACTGCTCTCGGTGGCGGCCGAACTCCCGCCTGAACAGCGCCGGGTGTGGCTGCGCGAGACGGGGGAGCCCGCCGATCTCCTAGCCCGCATTGAGAGCCTGCTCACCGCCTACGAAGCGGAGCCGGACTTCCTGGAACTGGAGACTCTCGATCCGGAGCCTGCAGTTTCTGACAAGCTCGGGCCCTGGATCATCCAGCGGGAGATCGGCCAGGGTGGCATGGGGCGGGTGTTTGAGGCGGTTCATGAGGACCCTACCCTGAGCCGGCGGGTGGCCCTCAAGGTGGTTGGCGCCAGGCGGATGCTGCCGGGGCTGATCGAATCGTTTCTTCAGGAACGCGCGATCCTGGCCCTGCTTGAGCATCCAGCGATCGCACGGCTCTATGACACGGGCTCTTCCCCGAGCGGGCTCCCCTACTTCGCCATGGAGTATGTGGATGGAATCCCTTTCGATTCCTGGCTTGCGAAGGAGCAGCCTCCGCTGCGAAAGCGGGTGGAGTTGCTGGCCGCGATCACCGATGCGGTGGAACATGCCCACCGGATCTTCGTGGCTCACGGCGATCTGAAGCCAAGTAACATCCTGATCACGGCCAAGGGTGAACCGCGCCTGGTGGATTTCGGCATTGCCCGCAACTGGACGGATTCCGACGCCGGGCATTTGCCCTTGCTAACCCCGGCCCACGCGAGCCCGGAACAACTCGCCGGGCACCCCATCGGGGCGGCGAGCGACATCTATCAGATGGGCCTGCTTCTGCGGCTTGCTGCGCCAGAGGGCGATGCCGAACTGGCGGCGATCGCGACGCGCTGCCTGGCGGAGACGGCCGAGCAGCGCTATGCGAGTGCAAGCGCGTTACATGAAGACCTGTTGGCGTGGCTTGCGCACCGGCCAGTGAGCGCCGTTGAGAACTCTTCTGTTTATCTCTTGCGAAAGTTCGTTCGCCGCCGCCCGCTGGCAGCCGCACTGGTGGCGGCGCTTTTCCTGGGAATGGGCGGAACCGGCTGGCAGGGATACCGCGCGGAGATGCACCGCAGGGAAGCGCAAAGGCAATTTGAAGAGACCCGGCGCTTCTCCCGTGCGCTGCTGGCGAGCATCCCTTCCCTGCCCGCGTCAGCGCAGCGGGCGATTGTGGAGAGCACAACGAAGCTGCTCGAAAGTGCGAGCCTGAATCAGCAGAATGACCCTACGCTGCAACTTGAGCTCAGCTACGCTTGGCGTTCGCTCGGCAACGTGCAGGGTCTTCCCACAGCGAAGAACCTGGGCGATAGGGAAAGTGCCGCGCGCAGCTATGCCCGGGCCACGGTGCTTGCGGAGAGTGCAAGGGACGCGGGACTTCCGGAGGCAATCGCGATGCTGGCCACGTTGTATGCGAATGCAGCGCGAGTGGAAGCTGCCCGCGACCGGGAGTCGGACGCGGAAGCGTTCACAAACAAGCTACAAGCGTTGCTACCCGGTCTCGAGGAGCGGGGACCCTCAGTGGACCTCGCAAATGCCTTGGCCGAACTCGCCTATCTGCGCGGCCGCAAGCACCCCGATCAGGCGATGGTACTGTATGCGCGTTCGGTGGAAATGTTTGACCGCGCGGGCGACTTGGGATCTCCGCCGAAGGCGTTCGCGCTCAAGCGATGGGGAGCCCTGCTGCTGCGCAAGGGAGATCTGGATGGTGGCATTGCCCGTTACCGGCAGGCACTTGCCATCGAGCGGACACAGGGCGCCACCCCGATGGATTTGAGTTTTACGCTGTCTGATCTCGGTCTGGCGTGCCGGCAGCAGAAGCGCTACCCCGAGGCCGAAAGCTACTACCGCGAAACACTCGCCATTCGCGAGAAGGCGCACGCCGACGATCCGGCCGACGTCCGCGTGGCGAAATCCCTTGCTACCACGTGTTGGCGGTTGGGCTGGGTTTACGCGGATGCGGGACGCCCTTTGGATGCAATTCCACTTGGCCGGCGGGCGGTTTCGATGTACGAACCGATGGCTCTCCCGCCGCACGATTCCAGCAGCAATGTGCTGGATCTGGCGATCGCCCAGGTATACCTGGCGGAGTTCCTCACCATTGCGGCGGCCCAAGGTCGCCGCAATCTGCCCGAAATCCAGGCTCTGGCGGGACGTATGCCGGAGGTTCAGCAACTGCTGCAATCCGCGGCGAGAGCGCTCGCACGCTACCCGAACGACGCCCTCGCACAGGAACTTGCGGCGATGGGCATTGGCAGGAATAGCAAGGCACCAAAGGAGCCGAAGCAACCGTAGCAATCAAGCGCTTCGGCGGCAGCCCCGGAGCGCAAGGCAAATGGTCCCGCACGCCGTCCGCGTGGAGGATATTGAGCCGGGCTTGCAAGCACGGTTTCTGTTCGGGACGTGATCTCCACCAACACTGGCAGACGGAAGTTGCTTCATCTGCACACCGCGATCCACATCGTGGAAGAAGCGGATCAGGCCCTGCATGTAGGTTTACTCGTCATTCCACATCGCGAGGTGGCTGCCGTTCGGGCAGTAGTGGTAAAGGCCCCGGGGAAATTCCTTCGCCATCCACTGCATGTGGGCGGGTTTCATCGTGTAGCCAAGCGTGACAGATAGCAGCACGTCCTCTAGCTTCACGAACCTCAACCTGCACCCGGCCAGTCTGAAAGGCCACCAGGAATGCGAATGGAAGCCCGGTTCTACAGAGCCAAAAGAAGAACAACGGCGGACCTGAAGATTTCGGTTGACCAGAGACAGCCGTCTCATGGAAGTTCGTTACCGATTCCACCTCTCCCCCGCTCGCTTCGCTCGCCCGCGCGGGCCTAATTTGTCTCATCGAACCCATCGGCAGAACCAGCACGAAACTGCAACCCCAAGTAACCCCAAGATCACGCATCTAGGCCGGAGGCCCCCCGCCCTGACAAAGCCAGCGGCCCCAAATAGCCTGGGTGCAAAGATGTGGGGTAAGAAGGAGAAAAAAAGGGGGAGAAAAAAAAGAGAACGAAGCAGCGCATCACGCCACCAAAATCCAGCCCTAGGGCCACCGCGTTTCCCGCAATCGGCCCCAAAGCCGCTCTCGCGCCGCCTCGGGCTCCGTGCCACACCGCGTCTCCCTCACTCACGCACGGGGTTTTCCTCGAGAATCGCCGTCGCTTCCCACCCGGCTCACCAAGCCCGGCGTCAGTCGCTAATCCGACGCCGCCGAAGCCCGAGCCCCGAGAGGGCGCCTCCCCCGCCAGCCCCGTGGCGTAAGCCCGGGGTCCACTGCCCTTGGTCCCCTCCTGAGCCCGAGCCACGCAAGGGCGGCTCACTCCGCACAACGCTCAATTACAACTATCACTGGGTTCCGGGGAACCGGGCAAGCCTGAACCGTTTCCGGGAACGAGTGATGGGTTACTGGTGGCGAGTGCTCGCAAGGCGCAGCCAGCGGGGCCGCCGGAAGGCTGACCGGATCCAGCAACTGGCCACGCGCTACTTCCCCTTACCAACTGTGATGCATCCCTATCCCAAAGTGCGCTTTGACGCCAAACATCCAAGCCCACCGAAAGACCGCACTCATGCAGAGCCGTATGCGTTAGCAGCGCTCGTACGGATCTGTGCGGGGTTGTGTCAAGAACACGCTCGACAGTGCGTGATGCTGTACCAGAGATGAAGGAGGGCCCTTCGAAGCCGACTTACAGGAGCAGGCTTAGAACGGCGTAACTGCTGCGTCTCAGGGTGGTGGTGGTGAACGTTACGGAAAAGGCGCAACGATAGATTGTGTCATGTGCGGGTTGGTGCTCCACCAGCCAGCCACCAGTCCCCTGGAAGCGCCACACCCTGATCAGCCGTGAGCCTGCCCAATATCGGCAGGCGACCGTCGAGGGCTTCACGACAACCGTAACCTCCCCAGATGGGCCAAATTGGCAGGATTGCCGGAAGAGGCGACACCAGCGGGACTGAGCTCGGGCGAAGCTGCTGGCGCTTGAAGACCACGATTGCTGCCGCGAAGAGCGCATTCCAGCGCGAGCCTGTGCCGGGGTAGGAGGAAAGCGCAAAGGCAGGAAGCAATCGCCACCAAGACCGATTTCATCGAAGCACGTGGGATCGAGCCTGCACGAAATGACACACCCCAGACTCCCAAAACCGTTGATTCTATGTCCTACGCGATTCTGAGGACCGACAGGGCGTTAAGGGAATCCAACACATACTGAATGCACCCACAATGCTGGGGACTCGAACGGCTTTGCTCCTGCGGTGGTTTTCTGCCCGAGAAATTCCGCCAGTGGTTCCTTCGCGGTCTTCGACTTCGCTCCATATCGAAGTGAAGAAATAGTACTCCCGTAATAGCTCGCGGAATGACTCGAGGAGCTCGGCGTAACTCAAGTATCCGTGTCGAGTTGTGCCTGCGCGAGAGCTTGGACGGGTGTAATTTTTACGGAGATGTGCGATGCCTATGAATTAAAAGAGCAAAGCATACCAGCAACGTCCAACATTCCACAAACTTCCCACCACCGAGCGCGCACCAGCCTGGACAAACGCACCTGGAAGAGACAAAAACTCTTCCAGGACGTCATCCCAGTCCGTGACGGCGATCAACATCCTCCTAAAAAGACAAGCTCGCACGCTGTGAGATCTACTTCTCGCCAGATTCTTCTCGATTGACCAGAGTACAGCAACAGCGCTCGTTGAATCGGCCACAGGATGGCGCTCTGATTCACTCGCACACACCCGGTCGCTTTCCCGAAAAAGTCGCCATCCAATGCTTCGCCCAAA
>JAXHKT010000032.1:0-81221 GCA_034522975.1 Bryobacterales bacterium | reverse complement strand
GTTTGATACTTGGTTCAGTTACGTATTGCTCAGTTCGCGAAGGGGCTTTCTATTTAAACGGCGAGCGGATTCGCCCGATGGGTGTGGAACGCATGGCCGGCAGCCATCCGCGCTATGGGATGGCCGAGCCGGAAGAGTGGCTGCGGCATGACCACCAGGACATGATCGAGCTGAACGGCCTGTTCACCCGTGTCCATTGGCCGCAAGACAAGCGTACTCTCGATTTCTGCGACCGTCACGGGATTCTGATCCAGACCGAAGTGCCAACTTGGGGTCCGAAGACCTTCGCGGATATGCAGGACGAGCCGACGCCCGCGATCATGACGAACGGGCTGGAGCAGCTTCGCGAAATGGTGGCACGGGACCGGAACCATCCTTCGATCTACGCGTGGGGCCTGTGCAACGAGATCGGAGGGCAGCAACCCGCGGCGTTCCGATTCGCGGAGAAGATGTACGAGGAGGCGAGAGCGCTGGACCCCCGGCGGCTGCGGACCTACGCATCCAACAGCCTCACCAAGAGCCCCGGCAACGACGCTACCCGCCTGATGGATTTCGTTTCCTGGAACGAGTATTACGAGAGCTGGATGGGAGGCACACCAGCCGATCTGCGGCGCAATCTGGAAGCGATTCGCGACGCGTTTCCCGGCAAACCCATCGTGATCTACGAATACGGCTATTGCGCTTGTACGGCGGAACGTCCGGAAGGGGACGAACGGCGCATCCAGGTGCTGCGTGAACACACCGCGATCTTCCGGGATTTCCCGGAAGTAGGAGGGCTGATTTTCTTTTGCTACAACGACTACCGCACACACATTGGAGACCGAGGCTTGGGCGTGCTGAAGCAACGGGTACACGGCGTGGTGGATCTGTTGGGCAATCGCAAGCCGAGCTTCGCCGCCTTGCGCGAGCAAGCCAGCCCGGTTGAGGCGCTGCTGGTGAAGGGCACGCCTGGGCGCTTGCAATTGACTTTGAGGACACGGGCCTCCGTGCCGTAGTGGCCGCTTCGGGATTACCGGCTGCAATGGACAGTCTTTGGCTATGGCGATTTCCCGGCTGAGCGAAACGAGATGGCTTTGCCGGAGCTGGCGCCGGGGGCTGATTTTGAGACTGAGTTCGCGTGCCAAACGCGCGAACCGGTGCGCATCGTGATCGAGGTGTTGCGCCCCACCGGGGATTCGACGCGCAGCGTGGAGTGGCGCCCTTAGGGACATCGATGTCGAGTGCTTTCTCATCCATCGCGCCCGGCGCGGATCCCGCGCCATCGTCCCACGGCAGCATCGGCTTCGTCTATTTTGTCTCTCTGGTGGCCGCCACTTCAGGCTTGCTCTTCGGCTTCGACATCGCGGTGATCAACGGGGCGATCCTTTTTTTGCGGCAGCAGTTCGCGCTCACGGAGTTTCAAACAGAAGCCGCCGCCAGCAGCCTGCTGTTCGGCTGCGTGCTGGGGGCGATCGTCGCCGGGTTGAGCGATCGCTTCGGACGCCGGAAGATTCTGCTGTTTTCGGCAGCGCTGTTTGGCCTATCCGCGATCGGAGCGGCGTTGCCAAGGACACTCTGGGAGTTCGGGGCGGCGCGGTTCGCGGGCGGCGTCGCAATTGGCGTGGCCGCGTTGCTGGCGCCCCTCTACATAGCCGAGATCGCGCCCGCCCGCATTCGGGGGCGGCTGGTGGCGCTCAACCAGATGGCCATCGTCACCGGCATTCTGCTTGCTTACTTCGTCAACTGGGCGCTCTCTTTCGGCGGAACGGAAAGCTGGCGATGGATGTTCGCGGTGGCGGCACTGCCTTCGCTGGCATTGCTGATCGCATTGTTCTTTGTGCCGGAAAGCCCGCGCTGGCTGGTGGAGTTTGGCAGAGAAGCAGAAGCCTTTGCGGTGCTGGCGCGCGTATCTGGCAGCGTTGAGGCGGCGCGGGAGCTGCCGCGCATTCGCGAGGCGATTGCCGAGGAATCGGGCACCCTCCGCCAGTTATTCGAACCGGGCTACCGGCGCGCCCTGGGGATCGCGGTGGCGTTGGCGATTCTGCAGCAGATCACCGGCATCAACACGGTGCTCTTTTATGGTTCGGTGCTTTTCAAGGAGCATCTGGGCAACGAGGATTCGGCCGCGATCGGCGCGAATGTGGCCATCGGCGCCGTGAATTTCGTGGCCACGCTGGCGGCGCTTTGGTGGATTGACCGCGCCGGACGCAAGACGCTGCTGATGGGTTCCGCCGCCGCGATGGCCGCCTGCCAGATCTTACTCGGCTTCGCGTTTCTGAGTCAGCCGCCGTCGGCTTGGCTGGTGCTGCCACTGGTACTGGGCTGCGTGGCTGCCTTCGCAATCGGCATCGGCCCGGCAACCTGGGTGGTGCTTGCCGAAATCTTCCCCACAAAGGTTCGGGGGCGGGCCATGGGCATTGCCACCGTGGCTCTCTGGCTAGCCTGCATCCTTCTGACGATGACGTATTTGACCTTGGTGCGGGCGGTTGGCGTAAGCGGCGCCTTCTGGATTTACGGCTCCGTGTGCGTGGTCACCTATGTGTTCGTCTGGAAGCTGCTGCCTGAAACAAAGGGCAAGACACTCGAGGAAATCGAGCGAAGCTGGAGGGTCTGATTTGGCGGTCCGCCCAGCCGGTTATTCGTCGCCGGGCAATTGCTCTTCTTCGTCGCTAAGGTGCGGGGGGGTGCCGTACTCTTCGGCGGCTTCGGGCTCTTCGGAATCCTCGTCGTCCTCGTCGCCCGGCTCCACCGGCTTCAGGACGATCGCTTCGACGCGGTGAAGCAGTTCCTTCATACCTTGGCCGGCCAGGCTGGAAACGGGGAAAAACTCGAAGCCTTTCGCGGTCACGTAGTCTCGGAGCGCGTCGAGTTCGGTGGATTCGCCCATACTGTCGAGTTTTGTACCCAGCACCAGCATCGGCTTTTCGAGCATCTCCGGCGAGAAGTTCTCCAACTCCTGCATGACGACGTCGAAATCGCTGACGGCGGAGCGGCCGGTGTAGCCGGAAATATCCACCAGATGCAGCAGCAGCGAGGTGCGTTCGACGTGCTTGAGGAAGCGGATGCCCAGGCCGTGGCCCTCGCTGGCGCCCTCGATCAAGCCGGGGATGTCCGCCACTACATAGGAGCGGAAGTCCTCCGTCTGCACCATGCCGAGGTTTGGCACCAGCGTGGTGAACGGATAGTCGGCGATCTTAGGCTTCGCCGCGGAGATGCGTGAGATGAGGGTGGATTTGCCGGCGTTCGGGAAGCCAACCAAGCCAACATCGGCAAGCAGCTTCAATTCCAGACGCAGGTTGAACTCCTCACCCGATTTGCCGGGCGTGGCGAAGTCCGGCGCCTGCCGGGTGGGCGTGGCGAAGTTCTGGTTGCCCAGGCCGCCGTAGCCCCCATGGGCAACAACGAAGCGCTCGCGGGGCGTCTGGAAGTCGTGCATGATCTCGCCAGAATCATTGTCGTAGACGACAGTGCCCACCGGCACGGGAATCTTCACGGATTTGCCAGCCTTGCCGCTGCGCTGGCTGCCTTCACCATGACGTCCGCGCTGGGCTTTGTGTTCGGGGTTGAGCCGCAGGTGTAAGAGGGTGCTGTAGTGAGGGTTGGAGACCAGGGTTACGTCGCCGCCGCGGCCGCCGTCGCCACCGCTCGGCCCGCCACGGGCAACGAACTTCTCCCGACGGAAAGCGACGCAGCCGTTGCCGCCGTCGCCGGCCTTTACGTAAATGCGGACTTCATCGATGAAATTCATGGAGACTCACGGGCAGGTGCCGGGGAGAACTAGGCGACCTAGCCCCCAGACGTGCGAAAGCCGCCGGAGCGCGATCCCCGGCGGCTCAATTCACTCACGAAAACCGAATCGTTAAGCGGCGGCTTCGGCGGCGATCGGCTTGATGATCGCGAACTTGCCCATAGCGCCACGGTCACGGTATTCGACGATTCCCGGGATCTTGGCGAAGAGGGTATCGTCGCTGCCGACGCCCACGTTCTCGCCCGGCTTCACCTTGCGTCCGCGCTGACGGATGAGGATGGAACCGCCCGTAACTACCTGGCCGCTGTAGACCTTGTAGCCAAGGCGTTTGGACTGGGAATCGCGACCGTTCTTTGAGCTGCCTAGACCTTTTTTATGTGCCATGACGTTCTCCTGGTATTCGCTTAGGCGAGGATGTCTTCCACTTCAACGGACGTGAAATCCTGGCGATGGCCCTGGGTGCGCTTGTACTGCTTTTTGCGCTTGAACTTGAAAACGATGATCTTCGGCCCACGGCCTTCGCCAACGATCTTTCCGGTGACTTTGGCGGAAGCAAGCTTCTCGCCGACCAGAATGCCATCGTCGGTTTTGATCGCCAGAACCTTGGAGAACTCCACGGAGGAACCCTCTTCGCCTGGCAGCGTTTCCACTCGGATCGTGTCGCCCTTGGACACGCGATATTGTTTGCCACCTGTCTCGATGACTGCGTACATGGTGAATACCCTCTCGCGTAAGTTCGCGATCCCTTGCCTCTCGCGCTAGATTATCGCCGCATTCCAGAGCAGAACCTGAAGGCCCGGAAATCAGGGGAAGGCACTTGGCCGGAAGCGCGGGAGGAAGCCCGCACAGGACGCGCAATTTCTAATTATACACAGTGGCGGCGGGGATTGCCATCTCTCGTTCACCGTGGGCGCGCCACGGACGCGAGGCCCGGCCGATGACGATCCGTTCCGCGAGCGGAAACGAAGAGGCGGCTCCCGCGAAGGCAGAACGGCAAACGTCAAGACCGGCAAACAAGCGCGTCTATTCAATGGGCTTTTCGTAGAGCCCGTTGTGTACCGCGTAAAGGGCCAGTTCCAAGCGGTCTGAGACGCCGAGCTTGTCAAAGATGTTGTGCAGATGGTTCTTGACGGTCTGCTCGCTGATGAACATCTTGTCGGCGATCTCTTTGTTCTTGTAGCCCTGGGCAACCAGCACCACAATCTCCCGCTCGCGGTTACTGAGAGGGGAACGTTCGCGGGTCTGCTTGGAGTACGCAGGCGCAGGAGCCGCGCCGGAGGACTGCATGGCGAACTGGCGCATCACCGCCGCGGTGGTGTGGGTATCCAGCCAGATTTCACCCTCGTATACCTTGCGGATGCTCTTGATGAGAAGATCCGTGGCAGTGTGCTTGAGTACAATGCCGGAGCAGCCATATTTGACGGCCTGGACGAACTCGTTTTTGTCGTCGGAAGCGGTGAGAATGATCACCTTGGTCTCCGTGGAACTGGCGCTTAGGCGCTGGAGAGCCGAAAGGCCATCGATCCCGGGCATGCGGATATCAAGCAAGAGCACATCAGGCTTGAGCCGATCCACCATGTCCATGGTTTCGCGGCCGTCCTTAGCTTCGCCCACAATCTCGAAATCGGCCTGCAGATCAAGCAGGCGGCGCAACCCGTCGCGGAAAATCGTATGATCGTCGGCAATCAGGATGCGGATGCGCCGGTTCGGGCGGGTTCCGCCCGGATTGGGATCGTTCGACTGGTCAGGAGTTGAACTTTCGTTGGTCATGAAGCACTCGCGAGAAACTTTTCTAACCGGCAGCACCCATCCGGGAGCTACAGACGTCCGGGGACTTTGGTTTTAGTACCGTGTCTGGTAGCAATAAACCAAATTTTTCGAGACACCGCAACCAGATTCACAACTTTTTCCATCCGAAAGAGCCGTCCCTTGCACCTTCGTATTTCGAATAAACCCATCATTTGCAAGCGTTTCCCCGCGTTTTGATGTGGGCGGCGCGATTGCAAATTCGAACAATTTTCAGTTGGAATGGTTACAGATTACTATTACCACGTTCTGAGCGCCGTGAATAGTACAAAAGTATGTCCGTCAATGGCTTAAGGTGCGGCGCGAATGGCGGAAACCCCGCCGTTGGGGGAATTGCCGGTCGACTGGAGGACCGCCAGCGGGAGGGGAACCCGGCAGCAGCAGCGAGGCCAAACTCAATAGGCGGGGGCGAAACTGCCGTTACTTCCCACCGGAACTACCTGGAGTAATGACAGTCATTGAGGCCGGGGAGGCGCAAGACGAGGATCGGACCAGCTCTGGTCGGCATCGTCTTTGCGCGCATAGGCGGCATCCAATTGAAGGGGATCGTCAAAATCTCCGGCGAGGTAGCGTTCCCGGGCGATGGCGGCAAGCTGCTCGAGCCAGTTCCCAGGAACAAGAACCGCGCGGCACTCGGAGGGAAGCGTTTCGGCGGCGAGGTCGAGGAACTCGGGCGATGGAGAAAGGACATAGCGCGGCGGAGAGGCGAGTGTGGAGAGCCACGATTCCGGCCTCGCAACGACGACGCCGGAAAGCAACGGGGCGAGGAGGCGTGCGGGCTCCAGGTTAGCGTCATCCGGCATCGTCGCCACGGAAAGGAAGAGATCCCCCCGGCTGGCGGGCAGCAGCATGGCGGCGGGAAAGCCTGGCGCCAGCCGGGCCACCGCCGCAAAACTGGAGATGCCGATGAGGGGCAGATCCGCCACTTCGGCGATGCTCTTGGCGGCGGTGAGGCCCACGCGCAAGCTGGTGAAAGGCCCAGGGCCGGTGGAAACCGCCACCGCGCCGAGGTCGGCGATACGGAGTCCGTGCTCCTCTAGCAGCGCGGCGGCGGCGGGAAAGATCTGCTCCGCCTGTTGCCGGGGGCTCGAAAGGGCGCGCTGCGCCAGCGCCCTTTCACCCATAGTGAGGGCCACGCGCCCAGCCCCAACGGCGGTATCGAGAATCAGAATATGGCTCTTCACGCTTTCGTTTTCCGTTCGCGGGGATGGCACAGCCGGAGCCCCGCCAGCTAGGGCTCCAGACGGTAGACTTTGTCCACCACATACACCTTGCCCACCGCGTTCATCCCGTATACCCGGACGTTCACCACTACCGGCGGCTTGCCGATCGCACGGCGGTCAAAGCGGAGGAAACCCTCGGCCCCCGTGCCGATCACGCGGGCACCCTGCCCCGTCACCGTATCCTCCGCCGTCCAAAGGTACATCATGTCGCGGGTGGCGCGGGATTCGCGGGTGAGTTCGACGATGAAAGGTACTTGCGACTGGCCGACCAGGGAAACGGCCATTTGGGACGGTTCGTCCACCTCAAACGGGATTTTCGCGAGGGCCGTCTCCGGATCCTGCACAGGCACGTAGCGGCTTTCAAACTTGTAGCTCTTCAGGCTCTTCACACGGCCTTCGCGATAGAGGTGCAGCACCCAATCATGGCCGGGACTGGGCGGCATCCCCGCCCAGGATTGCTCTTTGAACTCTTTGAGAGGAACTACGGTGCCGTCAGCGGGGTTGATCCATTCAATCTCGTACTTGTTCTTCTTGGCGAAGCGAATTTCCACTTCGAGCGATTGTTGGCCTTCCGCCGGCTTCTCCACATAGCAGACAAACTCGGGAGCGTCTTCACCGTGAAGACCGAGGCACCGGGCACCCGAAACTTCGAAATACGGTTCCATCTCCCAATAGCGCGTGCGGCTCATCAGGTCGAACCAGGCCTTCATGGCGGTGGCTCCAGGAGATTCGGCAAACCTCACCTCGACAGGGGCCGCCCCCCCGTAGGTTCCAGTGTTGCCGAAGGTGGGGTACTGGCCATTCATGGTGGCGTTCCAAAGCCGCTGGCGAAAGGTACTGGAATCCACGTGGTGGGGATGGGTGGCGCCGGCGCCGGAGTTCTCATAGGCGAATTCGGCATTCACGAAGGGCAACTGGTAGAGCTGGTGTTCGATGGCGCCCAGTTGATTGTTCGAACTCTGATAGAGCATGTAGCTCATCCACCCGTCGCGGACCAGCGGAGAGGTGGTGGAAGTCGTGTGGGTGCTGCGTGGATGCTTGTAGGGATCCCGCTGGCGGAGGTAATCGCCCATCTCTTTCATCAGGCGTTTGCCGTCTTCGTATTCCTCAAACTCCTGAGCAATTTGCCAGGTGAGATTGAAGGGCGCATACCTGCCTGAGGACGTAGTTTAGATAGCGCTGGGGTCCTTTTCGGTGCGAGACGCTTCGGCGAGAGTGGTTTCGATCCCACCCCAGGATGAGGTCGAGACGATGCCCGCTTCGCTGCACGGCGCGGATGCGCCGGTCCACCTGCTGGAAGTGCGCGGGATCGATTTGGTCCGGGGAGGGAAGCGGATTGGCTGGGGCGCTGGCTGTGTTGTCCGGGCGCCCTCCCAGGAGATGCCCGCGGATGTGGGTGAACCGCTGTTCCTTGCGCTCGCTCCCAGGATCCCCTCAAACGCCGCTCTCGGGCATCGTCGCGAAGGTGTATGAGCGTGTCTCCCATCCATAGGTGCGGCTGAAGGTCCTTCTCGGTCCGCCAGTGGCCGCAAATTGGCGGGTTCGAGAAAGCCGGGCACGGGGGCGTCCACCGCCTCCACGGAATTCATACTGCCGTCAAAACGCGGGATGTTGCCGGAAAAGCGCACCAGCCATTTGCCCGGTTCGGTCGGAGCGAATTGGGCCAACGAAACGCCCCCCTCCATCCCAGAACATGGGCAGCCGGAAGGTGTCGATTCCCGGTGAGCGGTACTCAGCGTAGAGCTCAACCGACTGGTATGGATTTGGGTGTGCCGCCTGCTCTTCGGCGTTGAGTTCCAGCACGAGGTCGCACGGAGAGTAAATCGGCGTGGGGGGGCAAGCAGGCTGGGCAAAGACGCAGCGCTGCGGCCAGCAGAAGTCAGCAGGAACAACGGGGAGGGCATAGTCTCCTATTTGAGCCGAGCAAACGCGATAGCCTCGTTGCGATTCTCGTTGAGTGCGAACGCTCTCTGCCTCCGCAGGGCAAACTGAGGGGGATTGCAACGGCGTGGCCGTTCCCATTCTGGATGCCATTGCCGTCGCGCTGCGCATAGGCGGGCAATCCAGCGGAGGGGGTCCAATTTTCCCTTAGTTTGCCTGGCGGCATTGCGCAGATGGCGCTAGTACCGCTCGGCCGCCAGCCTCCACGAACTCCAACCCACCCATCAGCCAGGAGGGAAATGGCCGGGATCCACCAGCCGATACACATACCTGCCTGGCCTTCGCCTCGCTCCATGCACCACCCGGTGCGAAACGAAGTACGGCCAAGTGCTGGGAAACTCCCGAGTGCGCGAATTTCCAGGCAGCCGATTGAAGCGTAGTTGACGTCTTTTTCTGCCAGCGCTGAGCGCCTCGACAATCGCGGATCCGGTTCGGGTGGCTGAAGACTCCCAGCAGTCTCGGCCAACTGTCTGATCGGCGAGTCCTTGTTCGGGCATATGGTATTCAGAATGCTTCTCGTGCTAAAGTGGCGCCACGGGCACCCGCAGACCGTTCCCCGCGTGACACGTCGGAAGCCCCACGCAAGAGGCGTGCGCCCAGTGGTGACGGGTGAACACAGCGCCGATGGGGATTGCTGTCTTGAGCACCACGCACGTGTGGGAGTGCCGCGCCATGTTCAGGAACTAGCGCCCCAAAAGCACGAATGCCCGTCGGGGGCTCCGGCGGGCATTCAATATGTCATACAGCTGAGAAACCGGAGGTAGGATCTACTTGAGCGGCAAAGGGACCGCTTTTCCGGACTTCACCGAAAGTTTAGCAGCTTCGATGATTTCATTCACGCCCACGTTGAAATCCATGGAAACCATCCCCTCGGGGTCCTGATTCGTCCGGATGCACTCCAGCATGTAGGCAATCGGTTCCAGGCGGCTTGGGGGAAGGCCAGGATCCGGCAGGATCTTCTCCGCGCCCCGGCCCGGCCCAAACGCAGCCTTCTGCCGGTCAGCCATCAGGCTTCCCTTGAGGCCGAACACCTCCACCTGCTGGAAGCTGCGCGGAGAGATCCAGCTTCCTTCGAGAAGGGCGACCCCGTGTCTTGATAGGTGAGAAGGATGGTTGCACCGTCCTCCACCTTCGGGAACTCCCGGCCGCAATTGAATCGAGTGAGCGAACACAGTCTCCGGACGCCCCAGATACATCAAGCTCCAGAGCGCGTTGTAGCAGCCAAAATCCATCATTGCTCCCGCGCCATTCTTCTCCGGGTCAGTGAGCCAATCGAAGAAAAACCTATTCAAGCCCGTAGCCCCACCCGCCCCCCGTTGGGCCCACGCTGCCCGTGCAGCCGCCACACAGTGCCCAGTTCTCCCCGTCGAGCTTGGTCTTCAGCGCATGCATCGTTGGCCACCACGCCATCTGGTAGTTCGTCATCACCTTGATGCCGTGCTTTTGGGCCAGGCCGGATCTTCAATGCGTCGCGATAGGTGGAGGCCAGAGGCTTCTCAAAAATCACGTGGACCTTGCGGGGGGCGCAATACTCGACGATCTCCAGGTGACGGTTGTTCTCGACAAAGGCCCAGACCACTAAAGGCTTCTTCTTCGTCGATCAGCTTCCGGAAGTCAGCGTAACACCAGATCCCGGTTAAGCCCGCGTTTCACAGCCTCGTCAATCAGCAAGGGCTCGGTTTCCGCGACGCCCACAAGTTCGGCGGGCTGCCCCTTCACCATCTTGTCGAACTGCCCCCAAACGTGCGAGTGCACCATACCAACCACAGCAATGGTCTGGCTCGCTGCGCCTGAGCCGGGAGAGGGCCAGCAAGGATCAGCGAGAAAATCGATGTTCGTAGAAACAAATCATTGCGTTCTTTCACGGAATGAGTCCCAGGCTCGGAAGCTCCTCATTGGCTGGCCCCGGCGGGTGCGCCGGATGCGGATACTCGGAATAAAATGCGCAATCCTTCTGAGATCCATCGCCACTGGAGCAGCATCTCCGAAAGTGAGATTACCGCCGTACTGATAGCGCGAATATGTCTTCACTACGGCGCTGACGAAAAGGGATCGATTGCTTCCTTGCGCACGATTGGCTGCAACATGGGTAACCGCGAGCAGCCATTGGAGCGCCTGTCTGATAATCCTTTCGTGCAGCGGCTGAAAGCGTGGAACAAGTAAATCCCAAGTTTTTTGTTCCCGAACCAGCCTTCTCACCAGCGGAAGTCCTAGTAAAGGTCGCCATGCATGATCAGCCTTCGTCGTCACGGCGGTATGTCGATGATTCGTTAGCGCTCGCTTCGTGGAGTGCTGGACGTGAAGTATGCAGCGTCGCCGTTGCTGAACGGCATCGGCAGGCCGAACGCGGCTTTCGGCAACGGCCACCGCAGTGTGGTTGTGGCCAGCAACCCTTGTGGATGTTTCAGCCGCGAGCGGGTTGCAGCGCTGCTTGACCGCTACGCTGCCCCGGGGCAGGCCGCAGGCCTACGACGCGCTATCTGGCAGTCTGCGCTTGCAGCACCGGAACCGAATCAAGATAAAACTCGCCCGTGCTTCGGCGTCTCGCGGTCGGCGTGAGCCTGGAAGAGCGCACAATCAGATCTCGTCGAAAAATACATGCGCCTCTATCAGAAGCGGGCGCGCAGGGGCCTGGCGCTTGCCTGCGCGGCCGCCGCGACGGGGAGCCCTCGCTCTACGGGACCATCGAGATCCCCGGTCCGCTCTCCGCTTTCGCTCGCATGACGGCGATTGCGCCGGACGTGGCTCCCGAGCAGTTGCTGAGCGCGCTTGCCAGAAATATCGTGATTTCCGGATTTCGCTCCCTAGGCCCCGAGGAGCGGCATGCACGAATACCGAGTATCCTGCGGCTGGTCTTCCGTTGACCTGCAGCACGCCGACGAGATTAGCTGAAGCTCTGCGGGCACGCAGAACGCGCTCAACACTGACGATGCGCGCGAATCCAGCGAGAAGCTCGGCGACCTGCTCAAGATTCTCGGCTACCGCAGCGCGGTGGCGGGTGCGGCGGCGAAGTGGTGCTGGAAACGGTGAATCCCACCAAGGCGTTCATCACGGTCGATTCCGGGTTTCCTCTGGCGGACCTGGAGCAGGCCCTGCGAACCAATCGCCCATTCAGCTTCGACATGACTCCAACGAAAATTCCGATCCTTTACGGCCCGGAATATTGGATGCTCGACGACCCCAAGAAAGAGAAGTCGCCGATCCAGACGTTTCTGTCCGATCCGGCGATGTGCCGGCTGTATCTGAGCTTGGCGAAGCTCGAAAAGAATACGGCGGAGCTGATCCGCAAAGATATCGAATTCGAAAAGTTGCGGGCTTTCTCCCACGTCATCGATTTCTACGGAGCGATGTTCCATGTGGAGAACGGTCGCGTGATGGTGCCAGGCGGCGCGCGCACGCAATCCAAGTGGGAGAATTTGGTGGGCGCTTCGGTTGCTAAGCCATCGGAGTTCTTCCTGAAGCTAATGGCTGTCGACGACGGCTGGCTGGCCTGCTATTACGACGCGCTGTATCGCATTGAAGGGCCGGTGAAGGATTACCTCACCGAGCCACAGCGAATGGAGCGGTTTTACGAAGCGCTGCGCGGTAAGATCACCAGTCCCGGTCCCGCCCGCCCGGTCTTCCGCGCCAACACCGACATGCTGATCTTCACCCACCGGCTGCGGCTGGACGCCGATGGGCGCCCTCACGTTCCGGGCACCCTGGCGGTGTGGAAAACGCTGTTCGCCGACAAGAAAGTAGTGGACGACAAACGGCTGCGCAAAGCGGCGCCTTCATGGCAGGAGCCAGATGATTTGATTGCCGCGCTGTTCGCGCTGAGCCGCAGCTACATCGAGAACCTGCCCCTACGCATGTTCGTCGCCACCAGTGAGATGAACCGATTGCGGGCCCGTCCGCTGGAACCCGCCACTGTGGAGGTATTGCTGGAGGATTACCAGACGCTGCGGAGCCAGTATTCCCTGCTGGCCGAAGCGCCGGAACTGAGCGACGAAGCCATTCGCCAGTTTGTTGTCGCGGCGCTTGAGACGCAGAGGATCCGCAATGAGAATTTGCGGGCCGACACCGTGGGTTCGCTGCAGGGCCTTCTGGGTTTGTGGCAGATCTATACGCGCCACGGGATTTTGAGCGGCACGGAGGTGGATAGCACCTTCCGCAAGATTGTGGAAACCATCGGGAAGCCGGATAATCACGCCCAGCTTTTTGCCAACGCACGCAACGCAACTACGGCGCTTCTTGAGGCGACGGGTGGCGCGGACGGCAACGACCCGCAGAAGCACCTTGTGAGCATGCTCGCCGGGGTTAGGGATGCGAACGATCCCGCTATTCTTGCGCAGCAGACACGAGCGATCAACACCATCGTCGACGCTCAGAATCTGCTCACCGTAACCGAGCTGTTTACGCTTGACGATCAACTGAAGGGCGCGGCATCCGGCGGGCAGATCGACACCACGCTGGTGAATCGCCTCACGGCGCGTATCGGTCGCATCCAATCGGCGAGAGCTTCTCTGAGCACCGAAGAAAAGAATGCACTGAGCTTCGGCCGCAATGCGGAAGAGCATGTGGAACGCGAAAGGAAAGTGCGCCTGCGCGCGGAGGTCGATAAGAACGCCAGCTCGCCAGAAAAGCTGATGGAGTTGCGGGAGGTTCTCGCTCCCCATTTGCGCGATGCCTTGGTTGGCTTGATCTACGCGCACTACGCGCCGCCGGGCGGGCAGATCCTTCTCACCAACAGCCAGTTCGTCCGCTACCATGATTTTTCCGGCATGCCAGGTTCCGACTTTAGCTGGGCTCCCACGGAGGTGGTGGGGGTGGGCTGGTCGGCCACTTCGGGAGGCCGGCTGATGGGTTCTCTCAGCGAGTTGCCCTACGCCCTTGCCCAGGCGGAACAGAATTTCCTGGTGCCCGAGAAGGAACAGGCACTTATCTGGGGCGACTTGGTGCCGCAGGTGATCCTCACGGCAACCGTGCCGCGGTGGTGGAACGTCAACCCCACCCAGTTGCATTATGTCGCCCTGCTGCAGCGTGCCGGCAAGAGTCTGCTGGCCGAATCCGTGGTCGATTTGGAGGTGCGCAAGCTGGTGATGGCGTCGCTTGGCCGCTGGTCGAATCCGCATCGCGTTTCCGAAGTCCGAAACGCCATCGAACACCACGATCTGGATTTCGCGATGGAACAGTTGATGCCTTCAGAGCTTTTTCGGATCGGGTTGGATGTACTCGCAGCAAACAAGGCTCTTCGATCGCCCATCTACTCGGAAATCCGCAGTCTCCAGGAGAATGCGGAGGTGAAGATGGAAACAATCAGCGATCTATTTGGCTCCCCCAAGCCTGCGCTCACCCATTCTTATCGGCCCGAGTTGCTGGGTCTTCGCACTATGCCGACACTGATGGGATATTCGAGCCGTCTGATGGCCGAGACCTGGGAATCTGGCGCACTGTATTGGGCGGAGGTCTCCGACCGGCTTCGCATGAAGCCCGAAGAACTTAACATCGCCGTTCCCGAGTGGACGCGAGAAACGGTGGAGGGAATCTTTGCCACCCATCTCGAAGACTGGCCGGCGCTACTCCGTTCGATGCGCCGGGTGGGCGAGGACAAAGTGAACCGGCGTGCGGAGAACGCACCCATGGCTGGGGCACAATAGGGAAATCTCTGGATAGGGACCGAACGGAATCCGACGGATGCGGGAAAACAGGCAACGAACGATGAAGACGAATCGAAAATTACTCCTGGGACTTTTGCTGACCCTGGCAATGGTGCTTCCGCAAGGGGCGGCGGCGCAGGAAACCGACCCGGTCTTTCGCGTGGACACCAACCTGGTGGTGCTCACCTTTACCGTCACCGACGGCAAGGGCCGCTATGTGAACGGGCTGAAGCCCACGGACTTCCGCATTCTGGAAGATGGCATCATTCAGAAAATCGCCACGTTCTCAGAGGGCAATCTGCCCGCGATGCGGGTGAAGCCGGATGGCGGCCTTGAGCCAATCGTACCCGTGCGCGCAACGGGCCCGGCGGCTGGCGGAATGGGAACGGCGGAATCGTTCGCAGACACGCTTGCGGGCACGAATGTTTTTGTACTCTTCGACACCTCGAACTACATGTATCGGGGCTTCGTGTATGCCTCCGACGCGGTGGCCGATTTTGTGCGCGGCCTTGACGACGCGGATTCGGTTGCAATCTACACATTTAGCCGCAATCTCTCCCGCGCCACCAATCTCACACGGAACCGTAACGATGCGATCAAAGGCCTGCGCAGCGCGGTGGTTGGCGATGACGCCGCCCTTTACAACGCGCTTTTGCTAACTCTGCGCGACGCGGCGAAGGTGCCTGGACGCAAAGTAGTGATTGTGTTTTCCAACGGACCCGACAGCGCCAGCATGGTGGCACCGGACGACGTGCGTCGAGTGGCGGAAGAAGAGGGTATCCCGCTGTATGTGATTTCAACGGCGGAAGCCAACCAGGACCGTATCTCCACGAACGTCTTCCGCCGCATCGCCGAACGCACGGGAGGGCAGGCCTATTTTGCGCGCAGTTGGCAGAAGCAGGTGGAAGCCTTCGAAGCGATTCGCGAAGACTTGGGCAACTCCTACACGATCACGTATTATCCGCAATTGAACCCCAACATGGAGTTCCGCGAAATCACCGTGGAGTTGTCTCCGGATCCGCAAGGCAAGAAGTATAAGATTCGCGCGCGTCCCGGCTACAAACCGCGGTCAGGTTCTTAGACGAGAAGTTCAGGATGGACAAAGCCCGGCCCCGGAGAAGCAAGCTTTCCGGGGCCATTCTCTTTTCAGATAGGGCAAACTTAGGCGGGATTGGCGCCGCGCCGGGCGAGCATGTTCTGGTAGGCGGCTACCATTCGGGAACGGGTATCTTCCGCCAGTGGCGCGGGAGCCTGATCCACGCCAAAATCCCGGCAGAGACTTACCGTCGCCTTCAGGCTTTCAACAAATTCAAGGCAGGGCGGGCATCCCTGAAGCTCGGCCTTGAGCAATTCAAGGTCCTCCGCGCTCAGGCTGACATCGAGGGAGAGGCCCAAACGTTGCTCCAGAGGCGGGCAATCTCCATCGGCGCTGGAAGCGCTCCGGGAAGCGAGTGCCGCTTTTCTGATTGCTTCTATGGAGTCTTCCATGTGCATTCTCCTACATCGCCGCCTGGTGGAAGGCACTAGCTTCGTTAACGCGTAAGGGTGATGGACGCTTCAAGCAAATGCCGATCCAGCTTTTGCCGGACGGCAAGCCTCGCCCGGTGCAAGCGGGTTTTTACGACGTCGATACTGACGTCCAAAATCTGTGCGGTTTCCTCCGTGCTCAGTTCCTCCACGTCCCTCAACAGCAACACCGCGCGATAGATTTCGGGGAGTTCCTGAATGGCCGCCGTCAAAATCTCCTTCAGTTCGGTCCGCAGCATCTGGTTGTCCGGCACCTTGCTCCAATCGGCAATCTGCATACGGACCCCGCCACCGTCGTCCTCGACACGGGGCAGATAGTCTTCCAGGCTCAGTTCCGTCTTTGGCGCAAAGACGCTCTTGCGACGCTTGATGAGACAGGCGTTCTTGGCAATGCGGAATACCCAGGCCTTCACATTGCGGGGATCCTGCAATTGATCGAAGTTTTCAAAGACCTTCAGCAAGGTATCCTGCGCCACTTCTTCCGCGTCTTCCCGGTGCCCGCACATCATCAGGCTGTATTTGAAAATTTTCGAACGAAAGACACCGACAAACTCGTCGAACGCAGCGGCATTGCCGCCAAGCAGTTCTTCGGCAAGCTGTACTTCGCGGCTCTTGGGCACCACCGGCACGGTAGACATAGGCGATTGACCCGGCCGGGAACGCGCGAGAGCGCAGACCCACGGGGACAAGCTCATTCTATCGAATCCGTTCCGCTTGCTCCCGCGAAAAGCCGGGAAAAGTCAGCGGCGGAAATCAGCCCACGCCCACGCTCTCGCCCACCGCAATCTCCGTCCGGATAGACGGAGGATGAGTGAGCGTGGCGTGGATGAGGCACTTCTCCACCGACTTTCTGAGCGCGTCCAGATGGGATTCGTCCACGCCGGGCACGTCCACATGGATGACGAAATCGTCCATGCGCACCGGACCCTTTGCCTTCTCCGCGCTGACCTTGACGCGCAACCCGCCGGTGGAAAGGTGGTTGAAATTCAGGTAATACGCAGCGTAGAACGCGGCGCAGGTGCCCAGGGACGCGAGCATCAGCTCCGGAGGAGTCATTCCTTCGTCGCTGCCCTTGGCATCGATGGGCTGGTCTGAAACGATCTTGTGGCCGCGGCAATCGGCTTCGAACTTGACGCCGCCCAGGTAAGTAACGGTGGTCTCCATATGACGATTCCTACTCCACTAGATTCGGCCTCGCCCGCCCAGGTGACAGACAAGCGCACAAACGGGAGCCCAGGCACAAAAGGATTCCGGAATGTCACGTACGGCAATGGGCTTGCATCTGCAAAGCCGAAGAGCGATTGTGATAACGATGCAAAGAGTTCTGATACTCCTTTTTGCTGTATTCCCCCTGTTTTCGCAAGTACCGGCCGCGGGCTCCGGCATGTCCGGTGCAGCGGCGGGAGAGCCGTTGAGCCTGCGGGAAGCAGCGACGCGCGCGCTGGGCGGCAACCCCGGCCTCGAAGCCTTGCAGGCCGGCGAGCGAGCTGCTTCCAGCCAAGTAGACGCCGCCAAAAGCGGATACTTTCCCCGTGTGAACTACCAGGAAATGGCGCAACGGGGAAATAACCCCGTCTATGTCTTTGGCGCCTTGCTGACGCAGCGGCAATTTGGCGAACGCAATTTCGCGATCCCGTCTCTCAACCGCCCGGACTTTCTAAACAATTTCCAATCCATGGTGACCGTCGACCAAGTGGTCTACAACGCCGGGCGCACTCGCAACGCCGTGCGCGGCGCAGAACTCGGCCGCCAGATGGGCGAATTGGAGACGAAGTCGGCGGAACTCAACGTGATGCAGCGGGTGCTGGAAGCGTACTTCGGCGCGAAGCTGGGCGAGGCGGCATACCGGGCCGCGGAAGAGAGTGTGCGCAGCGCGGAAGCCGACTTGGAGCGCGCGGAAGCTTTCCGCCGCGAGGGAATGACGACGGACGCCGATGTGCTTTCGATCCGCGTGCATTTAGCGAGCGTGCGGCAGGAGGCGATCCAGCGCCGGACGCAGCTTGAGGTGGCACGCGCCGCGTTGAACGTGGCGATGGGCGAAGCCGAAGACGCCGCGTTTCAGCTGACAACACCGTTGATGGAGACCGCATACGAAGCCGCCGCGCTCGCCGACAGCCAGAATACGGCAGTCGACGTACGTCCGGAATTGCTGATGGCGATGAAGGGAATCGACGTGGCGCGGGTGCAGGAGCGGACCGCCCGCGCCGGATACTGGCCGGAAGTTTTCGTGCGTGGCGTCTTTGAAACCGACCGCCAGGAAGTGTTGAACAAAGGGGGCGCCAACTGGTTCTTCGGGGCCGGACTGCGCTGGAATGTGTTCAACGGAATGGAGACCAAGGCGCACGTGGCGGAGAGCCGTCACCGCATCACCGCGGCCGAAGCCCAACAGCGGCAGGCCGCCGCCGGAGTTCGCTTTGAGGTTCGTCGCGCGTGGCTCGAATGGAATGCCGTCAAGGAGCGCCTGGCCCTTGCCAGCGCCAGCGTGGCGGAAGCCGAAGAGAGTCTGCGCATCACCCGGGATCGCTACCAGAACGGGTTGAGCACAGTGACGGACCTACTGCGCACGGAAACTGCCGTGCTGGGTGCCAAGACCGGCTATCTGGCCGCTCTCTATGAGCAGCGCGTGGCCGCCGCGCGCCTGGAAGCCGCACGCGGATCGCTGAACCCCGCTTCGCTGCTGTTCGATTGAGGAAATCCATGAAACCCATAGCGACTTTGATTTCGATGCTGGCTTTACTTTTGGGCGGCTGCGGCGATTCGCATCCGAGAGGGGATGCACCGCAGGACAAGCAGGCCGTGCGTGTGGAAAGCGCTACCGTGGAGGCGCAGCAGTGGCCGCGACTGGTGGAGGGCGTGGGCACGGTGGAGGCTCGGACGGAGAGTGTGATCTCCGCTCGGGCGATGGGCTACGTGCAGGCTGTTCGCGTGAGAGAAGGCGACCGGGTGAGCGCCGGGCAGACTTTGGTTGAGATATCCGCCCAAGAGATCCAGGCCGGCGTCGATCAGGCCAAAGCCGTGCGGCAGGAGGCGCGCAGCGCACAGGCGGAAGTGGATAGCGCGATTACCGCCGCTGAAGCCCAAGCGTCGCTGGCGCGCGCTACCCATCAGCGGATGAAGAATCTGCACGAGCGCAAATCGCTCTCTGACCAGGAGTTCGACGAAGCGACGGCGCGGCTGCAGGCAACCGAGGCAAACCTGCGGATGGCGCAGGCCCGCAAGCTGCAGGTGGCCGACAAAATTGCCCAGGCGTCGGCGGGTTTGAGTGCCGCGGAATCGCAGCTATCCTACCTGCGCATCGCGGCCCCGTTCGCGGGCGTAGTAACCGAACGGATGGCGGAGCCGGGCAGCCTTGCCTCTCCGGGGATGCCGCTAGTGAAACTCGAACAGATGGGAAATTACCGGTTGAATGCCGCCTTCCCGGAATCCGTGCTTGGCCAGATAAAGGTTGGCCAGAAGGTGGCCGTGGAGATCGCCGCGATTGGCATGAACACCGAGGGCACCGTGGCGGAACTGGTGCCCATCGTGGATCCGCAGACGCGGACGTTCTCCGCCAAGATCACGCTGCCGGCAACCGCAATGCTGCGAAGCGGCCTATTTGGAGTGGCGCGCTTGCGGGGCGAGAGCGCAGCCGCACTGACCGTGCCTTCCAGCGCCGTCCGTACCAATGGACAGCTAAGCACGGTGCTGGTGGCGGAAAACGGAAAGGCGCGCTCCCGCATGGTGAAGTTAGGTGAAGAGCGCGAGGGGCAGCGGGAAGTGCTGGCGGGCCTTGCCGCCGGGGAGCGGTTGATCATGAGCCCGCCCGTCACGCTGCAGGATGGCGACCCGGTGGAGGCTGGCCAATGAGCGGCCCAGAACTGAGCGGGAACGACGCCCCGCGCAAACGCAAGTTGGGCATCGCCGGCCGCTTTGCGGCGATGTGGATCGATAGCAAGCTGACGCCGCTTTTCATCGTAGCTTCGCTGCTGATTGGCGTGTTTGCCGTGATGAAGCTGCCTCGCGAGGAAGAGCCGCAGATCATCGTGCCAATGATCGATATCTTCGTTACGCTGCCCGGGGCCTCCGCCAAGGAAGTGGAACAGCGCGTGACCAAGCCGATGGAAAAGCTGCTCTGGGAAATCCCCGGCGTGGAGTATGTTTACAGCACTTCCAGCCCCGGCATGTCGATGGCCATCGTGCGCTTTTACGTGGGGCAGAACGAAGAAGACAGCATCGTGCGGCTCAACCAGAAGATGTACGCCAACTTCGACCGCATTCCCCCCGGCGCTTCCCTGCCCCTGATTAAGCCCCGCTCGATTGACGATGTGCCGATCCTGGCGCTCACGCTTTCGAGCAACCGCTATGACGACTATGCGCTGCGGCGCGTTGCCGCCCAGGCCACCGATTCGATCAAGCAGGTAAACAACGTCTCTGAGGTGACTTTGATCGGGGGACAGCGCCGCGAGGTTGCGGTGACGCTCGATGTGGCGAAGCTGGAAGCCTATGGCCTCTACCCGGCCAGCGTCTCGCAAGTGCTGCAAGGGGCCAACCAGCGGTTGCCTTCCGGCAGATTCAACCAAGCCAACCGGGAGTTTGTTCTCTATACGGGCGACTTTCTGCACGATGCCGATGAAGTGCGCTCTCTGGTGGTGACGGTGTTGAACGGGCGCCCCGTCTACCTGCGCGACGTGGCCACCGTGGCCGACACCGGCGAGGAGCCCGTGCAAATGGTGCAGTTCGGCGAACACGGGCAGTTCCGCGCTGCCGTCACCATCGCCATCGCCAAGCGCAAAGGGACCAACGCGATTGCCGTGGCCAATGAAGTGCTGGCGAAGATGGAAACGCTCAAGGGCGCAACGATCCCATCGGACGTGGACGTGAGCATCACACGGCACTACGGCGAGACGGCCCAGGAGAAATCCGACGAATTGCTATTTCACATGCTGATCGCCATCGTATCGGTAAGCATTCTGGTGGCGCTGACGCTGGGCTTCCGCGAATCGCTGGTGGTCTTTTCCGCCATTCCCGTAACGCTGGCGCTCACTCTGACGGTTTTCTATCTCTACGGCTTCACGCTGAACCGAATCACGCTTTTCGCCCTCATCTTCTCGATCGGCATTCTGGTGGACGACGCCATCGTGGTGGTGGAAAACATCGTGCGCCACGCGAGGTTGAAAGCCAACGCCGGCAGGCCGTTGATGGAAGTGGCGGTGGAGGCTGTGGATGAAGTGGGCAACCCCACAATTCTGGCCACGCTCACCGTCATCGCCGCCATCCTTCCAATGGCCTTCGTGGGCGGATTGATGGGCCCCTATATGCGCCCTATTCCAATCGGCGCTTCCGCCGCGATGGTCTTCTCGCTCATCGTTGCCTTTCTTGTGACACCCTGGGCGGCGGTGCGGCTGCTCAAGCTGCATGGGGGAGAGGGCGATCACGAACGCGAAGACCGCTTCACCTTGCTCTACCGGAAGTTCATGGGATCGGTGCTGCCGAGTGCGCGCAACCAATTTGCATTCCTGAGCCTGGTGGTGGTGTTGCTCGTCGGCTCCATGCTACTCGTCTATATCGGCTTTGTGAAGGTGAAGATGCTTCCCTTCGACAACAAGAGCGAGTTTCAAGTGATCGTCGATATGCCTGAAGGGACATCGCTTGAAGAGACCGCGCGGGTGACGCGCGCGCTGGCCGACGAAGTGCTTCGGCAAGCCGATGTCGTGAATGTACAGACTTACGTGGGCACGGCTTCGCCCTACAACTTCAACGGGCTGGTGCGGCACTACTACCTGCGCCGCGGCGGCAACGTGGCCGATATCCAAGTGAACCTTCTTCCGAAGCATGACCGCGATCTGCAAAGCCACGAGATCGCAAAGCAGATACGCAACGCGTTGCTGCCCATCGCGGAGAAGATGCAGGCCAACATCAAGGTGGCCGAAGTGCCGCCCGGCCCGCCGGTGCTGCAGACCCTCGTTGCGGAGGTCTACGGACCCACTGCCGAAGGCCGGGACGCGGTGGCGCGGCAGGTTCGCGAGATCTTCGAAAAGTCTCCCGGCGTGGTGGATGTCGATTGGTATGTGGAAGACGACCAGCCCCGCGTGCGGATCGTACCCGATGCCCAGAAAGCCGCCCTCCACGGCATTGCCGAAGCGGATATCGCGCAGACCCTCGCGATGGCTTCGGCGGGGCATGCGACGGGCCTGCTGCATGGCGAAGAGGAGCGCGAGGACGTACCCATTCAGGTGCGCCTCGATCGCGGCACGCGCTCCGACATGGACAGGCTGCTGGCTCTGCGAATCCCGGGCCGCATGGGCGCATCGGTACCGCTACGCGAGCTCGTTCATATCGAACGCGACCTGGAGGATAAGAGCATTTATCACAAGAACCTGATGCCCGTAACCTACGTCACCGCCGATGTCGCGGGGGCGGTGGAGAGCCCGGTCTACGCGATCCTGGGCATCGGGGACCGTGTGGAAACGCTCACCGCGCCAGATGGCGGCGAGGTGGCTCAGTTCACCGCTGCCCAGCCCTTCAGCGACGCCAGCTACGCAGTCAAATGGGACGGCGAGTGGCATATCACCTATGAGGTTTTCCGCGATATGGGCATCGCCTTCGCGGTGGTGCTGCTGCTGATCTACATCCTGGTGGTGGGCTGGTTCCAGAGCTTCCTCACACCGATGGTGATCATGGCCGCCATCCCCTTCTCGCTGGTTGGCATCCTGCCGGCGCACGGGATGATGAATGCCTTCTTCACGGCCACTTCGATGATCGGCTTCATTGCCGGTGCGGGCATTGTGGTGCGCAATTCGATCATCCTTGTGGACTTCATCGAATTGCGTCTGGCCGAAGGACATGACCTGATGAAGCCGTGATCGACGCGGGCGCGGTCCGCTTCCGGCCGATGATGCTCACCGCCGCCGCGGTGGTGGTGGGCTCCGCCGTGATTCTTTTCGACCCGATCTTCCAGGGGCTGGCCATTGCGCTGATGGCTGGCGAGGTGGCTTCGCTGCTGCTCTCCCGCATGACCGTCCCCATCGCTTACTACATCCTCAACTCGCGCAAGAAGGAGATTTCCGCATGAGCGTTGAACGTATGCTTCGCATGATCGCCGGCATTGTGGTGCTGGCTTCCGTCGGCCTGGGAATGTTTGTGAATCCGAACTGGTTTTGGTTCACTGCCTTCGTGGGGCTTAACCTGTTTCAATCCGCTTTCACCAACTGGTGCCCGATGATGACCATTCTGCGGAAGCTGGGCGTGCCTGAGCAGCCGGCGGCGAAGACCGCTTAGCGGATGGCGGGTGGCGGCAGAGGCGCGTAGGGAACGGTAGAATACCTTCATGCGATTTTCGTCTTTGATGGTTACCACGATTGCCCTTGCCGCGATGATGTTTCCCATTGCGTTGGGTGCCCAGCAGGCCAAGCCGAAGATGCCCGGCGAGCGATGGGTGGAGTTATTCAATGGCAAGGATCTGAACGGCTGGGTGGGCGTTGGCAAGGAGAAATGGGCCGTTGCGGACGGAGCCATCCACGGCCAGGGCGTCACCAAGGAATACGGCTACCTGCGCACGGAGAAGGAATATCAGAGCTTCCATCTCTTTCTGCGCTTCAAGACGGAGGCCAACGGCAACAGCGGCGTCTACTTCCACACGCAGTTCAAGCCGGGAACGGTGGATGTGAGCCAGGGCCGCCAGTTTGAAATCGATCGCGTGCTGGGCCACCACTCCTGCGGCGTCTATGGCGACGACATGGGATGGAAGGCTTGGCCCTCTCCCGAATTCGAAGGGCTGCTTCGCCCCACGGAGTGGAACGACATGCTGCTGAAGGTGGAAGACAACCACTACGAGTGCTACCTCAACGGCGTCAAGATGCTGGATTTCACCGACCCCAAGATGGGCGCCACGGATGGCTATATCGCCTTGCAGTTACACTCCGGGGGCGAGGGCAACATGAAGTTCAAGGATATTCGCGTGCTCGACCTCTCGCGCCGCTAGACTTCCGCACTGCACGGGGGAGCTACTGCGCTCCCCCTACCCGGCTCTCGCTCCATTTAGGACACACTGGTACACTTATCTCGTGACCGGTTTGACGCAAATTCAAGCTTCTTCACCCGAGGCCGCTCCCGGCCCGGTTGGGCGCATCAGTTCCCTGCTGATCAAGCCCGCCTCCGCGCTCTGCAATCTCGATTGCGAATACTGCTTCTACCTTGACCGGGAGACCGACCCTTACAAGGACATCGCGCAGAAGCGGATGAGCTTCGACACGCTTCGGCGCATGGTGGAATCGTATCTGTTCTACTCCTATCCGCAATCGACGTTCGCCTTCCAGGGCGGCGAGCCCACGCTTGCCGGGCTCCCGTTCTTCGAGAAGCTGGTGGCCTATCAGCAAAAGTTTGGCCGCAGCGGCCAGGCCGTGAGCAATGCGCTGCAGACCAACACTGTTCTTCTGGACGACGCCTGGTGCCAGTTCCTGCGCAGCTACAACTGGCTGGTGGGCGCTTCCATCGACGGCGACGAAGAAATGCATGATCGCTATCGCCTCAACCGGGGCGGTGAAGGCACCTGGCGCAAGGTGATGAAGAGCATCGAGCGGATGAAGAAGCATCGCGTGGATTTCAATGCGCTTTGCGTGCTTAGCCAGGCAAACGTGGAGAAACCGAAAGAGGTCTATCGCTTCTTCCGCTCCCTGGGGATCGACTACTTACAGTTCATCCCGCTTGCCGAGTTCTCGCCTTCGGGCGAACGGCATCCGTTTGCGATCACTCCGCAACAGTACGGGCGATTTCTACTGGAGATCTTCGAGCTTTGGTGGCCGGAGCGCAAGCAAGTGCGCATTCGCTATTTCGACAACATCGCCGAGGCGGTGGCCGGCTACACGCCAGGCAACTGCACGATGCACAAGACCTGCGATAGCTATGTGGTGGTGGAATACAACGGCGATATCTACCCGTGCGATTTCTTCGTCTCGCCCGAATGGAAGATCGGTAACCTGCACAAGGATACCTGGAGCCAGATCGGCGCCAACGCGCTGCGCGCCCGATTTGCCTACAACAAGCAGATCCCTCACCCGGCCTGCCAGGCCTGCGAATACCAGGCTCTTTGCCAAGGCGGCTGCCCCAGCTTTCGCACCAAGCGGCACGGCAACCCGGGCGACCTCGACTACTTCTGCGAAACCTACAAGATGGTGTATGCAGCGGTGCTGGAACCGCTCCGCAAAGAGGTGCAGGTGATTACCGGTCAGCCATCCGTGCTTTAGGCTGGCAGCGCCTCTTTACTCCACTTCGTATACCGCCGGATGCACCACCGTAGAATCCAGAGAAAGCGGCGGGGTGAGGAGATAGGCCTCGGCCACCCGCCAGCCGCGGTGGCGAAGCACTCCGCCATGGATGGCTTCAAACTCAGCGGCATTCCCGTCGATCTGCAAACTGCCATTGGCGAAGCGCGCGGCAGGATCTTCCGGCAGGTCCTGAAGTTCGCCTTCCGCCTTGTCGACGATGGGAACTAACCGCACGGATTTCTGCAATGCATGGCGCGCATCGGGTTGCATGGCTCTGACGCCATGGGCCAATTGTTGGTCTGAATAATAGCGCAGGTCTTCCTGCAAGAAGTCCACCAGCCCCGATTCCGCTTGCAGCGCTCGCAGTATCTGCACCGCGCCACGGATCCGCTCATCGGAAGCCGCCACGGCGCCGTGCTCTTCGTCCGAGGGGATTTCCGGCTCGACGCGCACCACTCCCAACTCCTGGCGCAACTCCACATTCAGAGTGCCCGATTTGAAGATCGACGCCAGGCAACGAAGCCCAAGCAGGATACGCCGCAACCACATACGCACTTCATAGAATACAAGGGCACGCTGCGGCTCCGGCGTAATGGTACCAAGGCAGGTGGAACCCAAGAACGGCTGGCGGTGCCGCCTTCACTCCCGCTCGTCTTTAGATGGAAGACAAGCCGTCCAGAAGAAAGCGTCCTGTTCATTAAATTTGATTAATGTGTCACTTGTGTTTTATCAATTCTTGAGCGATTGTATCGAAGCTGAAACTCTGATATCTTCGCGACTAGACATGCGCTCTTCGGGGTCTTTATATATGGGCGCATGTAAGGAAAGGATCAAACAGCATGCGGTTTGTCTCGCTCAGTTTGCGATTCTGCGCAGTTCTGCTGGTTGCCAGTTCCCTACTGGCCCAGTACACGTCTCAACAAATTAGCGGCACCGTTCGCGATGGTAGCGGAGCCGTCGTCGTTGGTGCGAGCATTACGGCGATTCAACAGGAAACGGGCCTTACCCGTCAAGCGACATCGGCGGAGAACGGCTACTTCGCCGTTTCCAGCATTCCCATCGGGGATTATACAATTGACGTCGAAGCACCTGGCTTCAAACGTTACCGGCAGACCGGGATCATCCTCAGCGTGAACTCGAAAGTCACCGCGGACGTGGCGCTTTCGGTGGGCGAGGTGACCGAGTCAGTCACCGTTAGCGCCGATGCGGCGATGATCGAAACCAGCACCGGGGAGGTGGGGCGGTTGATCACCGGCGAGCAAGCGACGAAGATCCAGCTCAACGGGCGCAATTTCGCGCAACTGCTGGCTCTGCTGCCTGGCGTCTCCACCACAAACCGGTCAAGCTTCGACCTTTTTGGCGGCTTTGGATCGAATATGAGCGCTCAATCGATCAACGGTGGCCGCACGTACACCACTTCCTGGAATATCGACGGCGCCGATAACAAGGACAACGGCGGCGGCGGCAACAACTTTGTGAACGTGAACCCCGACGCCATCGCCGAGTTCAAGGTGATGACTTCCAACTATTCCGCCGAGTACGGCCAGAACGCCGGCGCGGTGGTGAACGTGGCTCTGAAGAGCGGCACGCGCGACTTTCACGGCTCACTCTACGAGTTTGTGCGCAACGACGCCTTTGACGCCTTCGCCTTCAGGGCCGCCACCAAGCAGAAGCTGCGATGGAACAACTTTGGCGGGAGCATCGGCGGACCGGTTTTCATCCCCGGCAAGTTCAACACGGACCGGAGCAAGCTCTTCTTCTTCGCTGGGGCTGAGTTTAAGCGCCTGCGCCGGGATTCGCCAGTGTTGTGGAACATCCCCACGGTCGAACAGCGTAATGGCAACTTTTCCGGGCTGCCCCAGGCACAGTGGCCGCGGGACCCTGCGACAAATCCCAGAGTGCCTTTTGCCAACGGGATCATCCCCCAAGGGCGCTTCAGCCCGAATGGAAAAGCGCTGGTTGATATGTATCCCGCCCCCAACTTCGCGGGCGGCGGCGGCAACTTTAACTTCCAGCCGCCCCAACCCCTGGACGCGGACCAGTACATCACCAAGGGCGACTACTACATGGACAACAAGAATCAGTTCGCCGTGCATTGGACGCGCGACATGTACGATTCGCTCCAGAACACCACCAACCAGGCGCTGTTCGACCGCATCATTCCCGGTTTGAACACCAGCGCTAAGTGGACGCACATCGCCAACGCCACGACCGTGAACACGTTCCAATTCACTTACACCGGCAATGTAATTCGCCAGGAGAATTTCCGCCCCAATCCGATCTTCGGAAGCAGCTACCAGCGGGCGGATCTGGGCGTCAACTACCCGATGTTGTTCGGCAATCAAACAGCCGTTCCCAATCTCGCCATTTCCGGCTTCAACGCCCTGAACACACAGCCCCTCACTTGGAATAACTTCAACCGGGTCTTCCAATGGAAGAACGACTTCTCGAAAGTGTTTGGCAGCCACAATATGAAGTTCGGCTTTCTGGGAATGCGCAGCCGCAAGAACCAGGACAATCAGCCTGCCATCAACGGTTCGGTGAATTTCTCTCCCGGACATCCCATGCATTCCGGCAATGCTCTTGCCGATGCTTTGCTGGGCAACTTCAACAACTACACAGAAGCCTCAGCGGGCCGGGAGGGCTGGTTCCGCTTCACCCAGTTTGAGATGTATGCCCAGGACAACTGGCGCGTCAACCAGCGCCTGACGCTGGATCTGGGGTTGCGCTGGATGATCATGCAGCCGCAGTACGCGGCATTGCAGAATGCGGTGGTCTTCAACCCACGCTTCTACGACCCCGCCAAGGCACCTGTGGTGCAACGCAATGGCCAGATTGTACCCGGCACCGGCGACCCGATCAACGGCTTGGTGGTGGGCGGCTCCGAGTATCCCGAAGCCTTCCAGCAGCGTTTCCCGCAACACACCGAAGACGTGTATCAGCGGCTTTTGCGTGGTTTACCCAAGGAAATATCCCCGTGGCAATCCGGGCTGCTTGGCCCCCGGCTGGGCTTCGCCTTTGACGTCACCGGGAAGCAGAACACTGTCGTCCGCGGAGGTTATGGACTGTTCTACGAACGCATCCAGGGCAACTTCGTGTTTGGCCGCGTGAACAACCCGCCCTTCATTCAGGAATCGCAGGTCTTCTTCGCCAATATCTCGAACCCGGCTGGAGGCACGCGCCAGACGGTCCCCTCCACGGTGAGTTCCTACGACATCGACGTGAAGATACCCACGGTGAACAACTACAGCCTTGGCATCCAGCACAAGCTGAGTTCCACCATGATGGTAGACGTTGCTTTCGTGGGAAGCGGCGGCTGGAACCAATACCGCCAGGTGAACCTCAATCAGCTTCAGGTGGGGACACTTCAGCAGAACCCCGGAGTGAACACCAACGCGCTTCGCCCCTATAACGGCTATGCGAATATCAACCACTACATCACGGGGTCGAACTTCAACTACAACTCGCTCCAGGCGCAATGGCGCAAGAGCTTCGACGCAGGTGGACTGCTGAACGTAGCCTACACATGGTCAAAGGCGATCACCGACGCCAGCGACTGGGGTGAGACCGCGATGGACAGCTACGACTTCAAACGCGACCGGGGCTTGGCGAGCTACGACCGCCGTCAGGTCTTCGTTCTCAATTACATCTACCCCCTGCCTTTTTGGAGAGAGCAAAACAGTTGGTACAAGGTTGCCTTTGGCGGGTGGCAGCTTTCCGGTGTGACGACCATCCAATCCGGGCGCCCGCTCAACATCGGGATCCAGGGCGATGTGGCTGGCATCGGCCAAGGCGGCCAGCGTCCGAATCTGGTGGGCGACGCCTATGCCGGTGGCGGCACGTCGAACGCCTGGTTCAACACCGCCGCATTTGCAGTTCCGGCGGCGGGCACCTTCGGCAACCTTGGAAGAAATGCGATCACCGGCCCGGGCACCAACAACTGGGATGTGAGCTTGCAGAAGAATTTCCGCTTCCAGGAATCGAAGAACCTGGAGTTCCGGCTGGAAATGTATAACGCACCGAACCACTTCTCCTATTTCGGCGTGGCCACTACAGTGGGCGCCAACAACTTCGGGCAAGTGACAAGTGCCAACGACCCGCGCACGCTGCAATTCGGCCTGCGCTTCGAGTTTTAGAAGCTCGAACAACTTTAACCTCAAGGGGCCGGTCTCCACTGCGAGGCCGGCCCTTTTCCATGACCTGACGATGGCCGGGGATCTTGCCATGCTTTATCCGCGGGGAGAGAATCAGTACATGCCGGGACGCAGATTGGATGCCTTCTCAAGACGCGGACTTTTGGGCGCGGCCGCTTTGCCGCTTCTTGCCCAGGAGCGGACGACAGCAGCCGCGGGCTGGCCCCGGCTTGGCCGGCAGCTTCGCGTGGGGATGGTGGGCCTCGAAGGGCACCCTTCCGTGGTCTACGACGTGGTTGCCCAGCACCCCGATCTGGCACTCACCGCGATCGCCCGCGATCAGGTTCCGGTGGAAGGAATTACCCGGCGAGAACCCTTCCGGAATACCCGCGTCTACCCGGACTTCGGAAGCATGTTCAAAGCCGAATCATTCGATGTGATGGCGGTTTGCAACACCAATGGACACCGCGCCGAAGTGATCGTCGAGGCCGCCCGCCGGGGATGGCACGTGGTCGCCGAGAAGCCTGTCGCGCTCAATGCCGCGGAATTGCGCGACGTCCAGAACGCCGTTGCGAAGGCTGGAATCGGCTTCACCTCCCTGCTTCCCATGCGTTACGATCCGCCGCTCTTCACGATGGCCAGTTTGGTGCGCGATGGCGCGGTGGGCGAAGTGCAGCTGATGAACGGGCAAAAATCCTACAAGCTGGGCAGTCGCGCGGCTTGGTTCCAGGACGCGGCTCTTTACGGCAGCACGATGCAATGGATAGGCGTACACATGCTGGATCTGATGCATTGGGTGAGCGGGCAGCGCTTCCGCTCCGTCTACTCCTACGAACAGAACGTGGGCCAACCCGCTCTGGGCGATATGCAGAACGTCTCCGGTGCCGTGCTGCAATTGGCGAATGGCGGCGTGGCGACACTGAATATGGATTACCTTCGGCCCGATGCGGCGTCTACCCATGGAGACGACCGGCTTCGCGTCGCGGGCACGAAGGGCATTCTCGAATATCGAGTTCACGACGGGCTGCTCTCGCTACGCTCAGAGGAACGCGAATCCGCACGGCCCGCTTTGCTCCACCCGGAGTTCCCGCTCTTGCTTGAATTCCTTCTGAACGTCTATCAAAAGCGCCCGATGCTGATTCAGAAGGAGGAAATATTCCATGTAGTGATGGCGTTAAATGCAGCCCGGCAATCGAGCCGAGACGGTTGCGCCGCGTCATTGCCTCAATGAGTGGCCTTCCTGGAGAGTTGCGCTGCATTTATCGGAGAATAATGTATAGGATCGAGATCCTCCGGGCGCCCTCACGATGCTGGGTTACTGCTGTGTAGCCTCCTGGGATCCATTTGGAATCAGCAACTTCAACAAGCCCCGCCGAGTTTCCGCGCACGATTGCTTTGTCCCGGAATCTAAAGCCGATAGAACCGCAGTGAAATGAGTACTATTTCGGACGAAATAAATGTAAATTAACCGCAAATCAGACAAGAGTTTTGCTAGTATTCTTGCAGTAGGGAATCGAGGCCCCTCGATCCCTCGGGCGATCGCCGATTGCCCTGTTAGTAGCCCGGGTTCTTACGAGGCTGCACCACGTTTTATCTCCCGCCTGCGAGATCCAGCAATAGCGCGAAGGGCCGTGCGCTCCGCCGTATCCTTTCGCCTTGGTGCATCCCCGGGTACCCGAAAACGCGTTTCGGTTGCCGGAAACAAGCTGTCCGCAGCAATACCGTAGATAGAGGTTGCGGGTTTTCAGGCCTCCCACGCCGCTTTGTTTCGTAGTTGGGGAGTAGCTTAGCCATGCTGAGATTTCGTAGTGGAATCGCTATATCCTGCAAGAACTCGCGGGATAGCCGATCGCGCAGCGCGATGCTGGTGCCCATCGCGGAGATGCATAACGCCCCCTCGCCCCCTGAGTTCGCCCTCCCGCAGCCGGAGGTGATCCGGGAACTCGTCGAACGTATCGAACAAGGCGACCCGAGTGCAAAATATCAACTTTACGAATCGTTCAACCGGGGCATCCGCTTTCATCTGGTCCGCCATCTAGGAACCGCCGACCTCGACGACAAGGTCCATGACACTTTTGTGATCGTTCTCCAGGCGATCGTCCGTAAAGATCTGCGGGATCCCGACCGTTTGCTGGCCTATATCCGCACCGTCGTCCGACGTCAGATCGCCACCTACATTGAACGGGCGATGAGCAATCGCAGAGAGCATCCGGAGTCCGCCGGGCTTGAGTTCCAGGACCCCAGCTTCAACCCCGAACAGTCTCTGATCAGCCACGAGCGGCGCCGGGTGATGCGCGAAACCCTCAGCGAGCTTTGCGCGCGAGACCGCGAGATCCTCATCCGCTTCTACATCGACGAAATGCCGATGGAAGAGATTTGCAAAGAGATGGACCTCTCTATCAATCAGTTCCGGCTGCTAAAATCCCGTGCCAAAGCGCGCTTTAGCGAACTGGGCCAGCGCCAACTGCGTCCGAAAGTGCTTGCGCGCTATCAGACAGCCGCCGCACAATAACTTTAGGCGAATCCTTGTTACTAGAGATCCGTTCAGTCTGCCATGCTGTTCGTTGCACAAAGACCCGCCGCAGGTGCGGCACTTTGGCTTCGCTCATGTCTATTCCCAACAACTACCCAGCCCCCCTCCGCATTTTTGGTGTGGGGCAAATTGCCATCCACCCTGGCCGAGCAGGATTTTTCGGTCTTTGAGTAACGTTTTGAAACACCCGGTTGTTTCCGGGAGAGTTTCAGCCCTGATCGTGACTATATAGACAGGAACCGAGTTGCGTGCCGCTGTTTGACCAACTCGAGGAAAGGGAGGCGCGGATGGTGGTAAATCCGTGGGAGCAGCATATCGACGAGGATTTGCTGGAGCTATACGCGATGGGACGGCTCCCGGAGACGCAAGCTGCTCCCCTCGAAGAGCATCTGCTGCTCTGCGAGCAATGCCGGGAGTCGCTAACGCAATTGGATGACTTCGTAAGGGCCCTCGCATCGGCCAAGCCGGACCCAGCACCCCTCCCGGAGGGGCGCATGGGCATCAAAACGGCTCCATGCGAAAGCAGCCCCGCTGGCGGGCTCTCCGGTGGCGAATTCCCCGCTAGAAAATACGTCGTGTAAGGCGGTCAATCCGGAATTTGGCGGTATCGGCGATGGCCATTACCGCCATCACGCCGGCCTGAACGGGGTCGGTCACCACCAGGTCGGCAGCCTCGGGAACGCTTCCGGCCATGTTCAGGCTGATCACGACCAGGCCTTTTTCCCGCACTTCGCGAACAGCGTGTTCAATCTCACCGCCCATCAGCGCACCCGCCAGCACCAGCACCTTAGCCCTGGGCAATCGCGGCACGGCGCGCACGGCATCGGCCAGCGGACCCTCCCCCACCAAAGGCATCGTATCCACGGAAATATGCTCTCCACGGATGTTGTGCCGATCCGCCTCGGAGATGGCGCCGATGGCCACCTGCCCCACCTGTGCGCCACCACCCATGATGATGATCCGCTTGCCGTAAATCTGCTGCAGCGTCTTGACGGATTCAAGCGAGTGGACGACGGGCAGCGCTTCGATATCGGCACGCAAGACGTCGGGATCTCCGGGAAGTTCCACTTCCACGTAGGTGCGCTCCGTGTCGGTCTGGCGGTCGACGATCTCAACCAGCGTAATGTTGCCGGCATGGCGGGCGATGACGCCAGTTACCTGGTGTAGCGCGCCGATTTCCGATTTCACCTGGATGGTGAAGCCAATTTTCGAGGACATAGCAATGGAAAGGATAGCCGCGATAAACAGCGTTACCCGGTCTGTTTATTGTCGCGCATCGAATGAACGAAGCGAACTACCAGATGGAGCGAACTACCACCCATTCCCTTTGGTGGAGGTCCGCACGCGACAGATGTACATATCGGAGGTGATATAAAGCACACTGCCATCGTTTCCCCAGGCGATATTGGACGTGCGTTCCCCGGTCTCCAGACGTCCCAGCAGCTTGCCTGCCGGAGAGATCACATACACTCCGCCCGGACCGGTGGCCCAGAGATTGCCCTTCTGATCAAGCTTGAATCCATCCGGGGCGCCGGGCAGTTTGCCCATCGAAGCGGTGGCATCGTAGAGCACCCTGCCTTCGCCGGTGGTGCCATCTCCCTTCACGGGAAAGGACATCCATACGGCGCGAGCGCTATCTGAGTTAGAGACGTAGAGCGTCTTCTCATCGGGAGAAAACGCGATGCCGTTCGGGCGGCTCATCTCTTTAGTGAGCAGGGTGAGTTCCCCGTTGCGGGCGAGGCGATAGACGCCGCAGAAATCGAGTTCCCGGGCTGGATCGTTCTCGCGCTTGGGGAGACCGTAGATGGGATCGGTGAAATAGAGCGTGCCGTCGGATTTGTGAACAAGGTCATTGGGACTGTTGAGTCTCTTGCCCTGGTAGTTGTCGACGAGCGTGCGCTTGCCGCCGTTCTTTTCCAGGCGGGCAATGCGGCGGTCACCGTGCTCGCAAAGCGTCAGGCGTCCGTCCGCGTCGAGCGTGAGTCCGTTGGAGCCTGGTTCCGCGCCATAATTCGCAACGCCGGTGTAGCCGGAGGGCTTCATCCAGAGGCTGATTCCCTTGCCTTCCTGCCATTTGTAAATTGAATTCCGAGGAATATCGGAGAACAGCAGATAGCCGCCATCGTCATTGATCCAAACCGGCCCCTCTGACCAGTCGAACCCCGAAGCCACCACTTCGATGCGCGCATCTTTGGGGAGCAGCGTATCGAGCGCCGGGTCCAGCCGGTGGACCTTTCCAATGGCGGGAAAGTTAGACGTATCCTGCGAAGGAGCGGTGTGAACAGTTGCAAGCATGGCGATTCCCAGCATAGCGAGTGTGAGCAAAAAACCGAAGCGGCGCATGGTTGCCTCCCGAAGTTCTACGGCAAGTGCCGTTGCCGGACGCGCTGATTATATCCGAAGCCAGAGCCAACCACTCACATTAGATTCAGCGGATCCACATCCAGCACAAGCGAGGTTGCCTTCCATTTCTTCGTGAGCGCATGTTCGCGGACAAGCAAGATCGCGCGGCGGAGGGCGGAGCGGCTGGCTGCCTTGACGAGGAGCTGGTAGCGGAACTCCTTCTTGAGCTTGGGCACGGGCGCCTCGGCGGGGCCCATCACGCGGGTTTGCTCCGGCGGCGGATCGAGCAGCCACTTCACCTCCGCGGCCATGCGCATCGCTTCTTCCTGGCTTTCATGACGCAGCAGCACGTTGGCGAGATAAGCGTAAGGGGGATAGCGGAGGTTCTTGCGGAAGGCCATCTCGGCGGCATAGAAACCCTCGTAATCCTGCGAGGCGGCCAGGGTGACGGCGTAGTGATCGGGGTGCAGGGTTTGGATGAGCACTTTGCCGGGGACATGGCCTCGACCGGCGCGGCCGGCCACCTGGGTGAGCAACTGAAAGGTACGTTCGGCGGCGCGGAAATCGGGAAGGCTGAGGGCGGCATCGGCGGTGACCACGCAAACGAGGGTGACGTTGGGGATGTCGTGGCCCTTGGCGATCATCTGCGTTCCCAGCAGGATGTCGAAGGCCCCTTCGCGGAAGCCCTGCAGGATGGTCTCATAGCCGCGCTTGCCGGAAACAGTGTCGCGGTCCATGCGGGCGATGCGGGCGGTGGCGAAGTATTGATGCAGGTAGTCCTCAATCTTCTCGGAGCCCGAACCCAGGAAGTGGACGTGATCGCTGGCGCAAACCGGGCAGTGGTCTGGCACCGCTTCGGCGTGGCCGCAATAGTGGCAGAGCATGCGTTTGTGGCGGCGGTGATAGGTGAGGGTAACTGCGCAATGGGGGCAACCGACGGCGTGTCCGCAGGCGCGGCAAACCACCTGCGTGGAGAAGCCGCGACGATTGTGGAGCACCATCACCTGCTCGCCCTTCTCGAGACGCCCGGTAACCGCCTCCACCATGCGGCGGGAAAAAGGCTCGCGGTTGCGAGTGGCCAGGAACTCGTCGCGCATATCGACGATTTCCACTTCGGGCATCGGGCGATTGTTCACGCGTTCCGGTAGCGACAAGTGTTTGTAGCGGCCCATCTCCGCATTGAAGCGGGTCTCCAGGCTTGGGGTGGCCGAGCCTAGAAGCACTACGGCTTTCTCCACCGAAGCGCGATAGACGGCAACGTCGCGCCCGTGATAGCGGGGGGTTTCGTCCTGCTTATAGCTATGATCGTGCTCCTCGTCCACGATCAGCAGGCCGAGGTTGCGGATGGGCGCGAAGACGCCAGAGCGAGTGGCCACCACCACGCCGGCATCGCCCGATTGCACACGCCGCCATTGGTTGGCCCGCTCAGCGTCGTGGAAGGCGGAATGTAGAATAGCGACGTTCTCCCCGAAGCGGTGATAAAAGTGCCCGGCAACGGCGGGGGTAAGGGCGATCTCCGGCACCAGCAGCAGGGCGCTACGGCCGCGGGCAAGCACGGCCTCAATGGCTTGCAAATAGACCTCGGTTTTGCCGGAACCGGTCACTCCTTGGAGCAGGAAGGCCTTGAAGACGGCTTCATCGAGAGCGCCGGTGATGGCGGCGAGCGCTTCTGCCTGATGCGGATTGAGTTCGTGCCGCTTGCCCGCGCCAAAGCCGGTGGGCACGGTGGGGCGGGGGCGGATGCGCAGGAGTTTCTTCCGGCCGAGTGAACGGGCCGCCGAGGATGGGTTCTTCAACACCGCTTCCAGATCGTTGAGCGCATGTTCGCCCGGATGGAGCGCTAGGAAGGAGAGAAGTTCACGTTCGGCCTTGGGAAGTTTTTTGCCCTCGGCTTCAAGGGGTGGCGGCGGGTCCAGCGTCTCAACGAGCAGGCGCTCCGACGCCATCCGCAGGGGGTCTTTTTCGATCTGGAATTCCTCGCGTTCGATAAATCCCTTCTTGAGCAGCTTCGGCAGAAGGGCATTCGCGCCGGGTACCCGCTGTTTGAGGGTCCCCTCGCCATGCGGGCGTTCATCGAGCAATCGCAGTAATTGCTGGCTGGCATCCTCTCCGCCAAGGCCCAGGCTGCTCTGGCGGATCAGATCCCGCCCATCCTCCGTGAGGGTGTAGACGACGCTACGGCGGGATTCGCCGGCCAGCGGGGCCATGCCGCGCAGCACTTCCCCAAGCGGGGCGCAATAATACTCCGCAATCCAGCGGGCGAGGGCCAGCATTAGATCGTCGAAGACCGGGCGCTCGTCCACTAGGCTCAGCACTTCCTTGGCTTCGGCGGAGGGTGCATTGTCGTGCAAGGCCACCACAACTCCGATGAGCTTGCGGCGGGCGAAGGGCGCGATGACGCGGCAGCCTACCTTTGCGCGATGGCGCAGCGTGAGGGGCATGGCGTAGGTGAATGCACGGTCGAGCGGGACGGGAAGGCTGACGTCGCAATAAACAGGTAAATTCTCAGGCATGAAGAAAGCGCCAGTAACTTCGCTCGGGCGCGCACAACCTTTCTCTTTGTACCGTGTTTCGGTATCTGGATGGGTCGTTTCCGTTTGCTCTGGGGCCGGCGTCTTTGAGAATCCGGCGGGCGGGGGAACTCCAGCTCATACCAGCCCCGGGAGGATACCTCAAGATGTTACGCAAGTTTCTGATACTCGCGGCCGCCCTCACTTTGGGTGCCGCATTGCTTTCGGCCGAGGTGGCCGGGAAGTACAAGGTGGAAATGGAAGCGCCGGCCGGAGCGCAAGGCGGCGGTGGCGGCCAGCGCGGCGGCATGTTTGGCAACGTGGTGTTCGACCTCAAGGAGGCCGCCGGAGAACTCACCGGCGAGGTACACATGGGCCAGGGCGAACGCGCCCGTACCATGCCCATCGTGAACGGCAAAATTGGCGACGGCAAATTCTCCTTCGAAACCAAGCTCGAAACGCCCCGCGGCGAGATGGTGATGGTGTACGAAGGGACGCTTGAAGGCGAAGCGCTGAAAGGCACCAGCACGATGAAGGGAACGGAGAGGCCCCCAAGAAACTTCACGGCAAAAAAAGCGGAATAACCGCACGCAGCAGGGAACGGCACAAGGGCGCGGACAACGAAACCGCGCCCTTTTTTTCCGGCTAGCCCCGCACTCGCGCCACATCCGGCAGGCGCTGCACGCCCAGCAGGCTTTTCAACAGGATGAGGAGCTTTGCGCCGGCGCTCAGGCGGATGCGGCGGGAAAGGACATCGAAATTGGCCCGCTCGATTGCCCGTAGCAGGTTCGAATAAATTCCGATCAGGGCGCTCAGGCAGGCGCGGCCGGAACGGGCGGTCAAGGAAACCAGGGGGAAACTCTCGCGGTAGTAACTCCATGCGCGGGCAGCTTCGAACTGCATCAAAGCTCGAAACGCCTCGCTGGGAGCGCCGCTGCACAGATCCCGCGTCGTTACCCCAAACCGCCGAAGATCTTCTTCGGGCAGATAGACACGGCCATTCTCCGCATCCTCTTTCACGTCCCTGAGGATATTGGTGAGCTGGAAAGCAACGCCGCACTTCTCCGCCAACTCCAGCGCCCGCGAGCCCTGGAAGCCCAAGATGTGGATGACGGTGAGCCCCACCACGGAGGCCACCCGGTAGCAGTATTCGTAAAGATCCTCGAAGCGCTCCACATTCCTGGGTTCCAAATCGCTACGCACGCCTCGGATCATGTCGAAAAAATACTGGTGAGGAATGCGATAACGCTCGAGGGTATCCACGAAGGCGGGCCAGACTTCCTGGCCGGGAAGGTCGCCGTCGAGCGCCCGGCGCAGATCCTCTTCCCACGAATCGATGGCCGCCGCCGCCTTACCCGAGCCGTCGTTCAGGTCGTCGCTGAGGTCGTCGCAATACCGCATGAATGCGTAAACAGCGCACATCGCCGCGCGCTTCGCCTTGGGGAGCAGCAGAAACGCATAGTAGAAATTCTTGGCCCGCGAACGGGCAATCCGTTCGCAATAGGCATAAGAAGACCGTAAATCCGCACTACTCATAGCGTCGCTTTCAAGGTAACATGCCAACGAAACCCGAGGCTCTGGTTCGCATTCACACGTTCGCATTCACACTGCGATTGCGAATTGCCCGCAATTCCCGCTAGCGCCGCAGAACGCCGGCAGCCAAAGCGCGCAACAGTAATACGGCCCGATCGGCCTTGCCGATCTTCGGCCGCTCAAGCAGGACGGCATATTCAATCGCCTCAATCTTTGTGAGCACCTGCATTCCGCCGCGAAGGAACAGATCGATGTCGAGGGCGAGGCGGCGGTCGAGGGTGGCAATCAGGGGCCGGCCCTCTTCAAACAGCCCTCGCGAAACCCCGACAGCTTCGCGGACGGCGGCGCGGAAGGCGGGGGAATCTCTTCGCGCCACCACATCTGCTTCCGCGACGCCGTGTTTGCGCAACAGAGCGAGGGGCAGATAGATGCGGTTCTTGGTGAGATCCACCGACACGTCCTGCCAGAAGTTGGCGAGTTGCAGGCCGGTGCATATTTGATCGGAGAGCCGGAAGCGACGTTCATCGCGATATCCGCATAGCATCAGCAGCAGGCGGCCCACCGGGTTGGCGGAGTTCACGCAGTAGGCAAATACGGCGTCCCAATCCTCGTAGCGGGTGACGGTCTGATCTTGCACAAATGCCTTCAGCAGATCGGCGAAGGGCTCAATCGGCAAACTGTGGCGCGCGGCTGTGGATTGGAGGGCAATGAAGACGGGGTGCTTCGGCGCAGTGCCGGCAAATATCGCGTCGAGCTCCTCGCCCCACCAAGCGAGCAGACGCAAGCTTCTGGCGGTATCGCCCGTTTCATCGCCCAGATCGTCGCTCCAGCGGCAATAGGCGTAGACATTGTAGAAATCCTGGTGAAGATGCTTCGGGAGCAGGAAGCTCACTACGTGGAAGTTTTCGTAGTGGGAAGTGGCCAGCCAGCGGGTGTAGGATTCCGATTCTTCGAGGGTCCGATGTTGCCCGGCGGCTTCGCTGTTCAGAAAATCGATGGGGGCGAGAAAGAGCGGATGCAAGGGAGACCGCCTCAGGGAATGATGGCGGTCTTCAGGTGGCCGTTGTGGCTCATCAGATGCCGCATCACTTCGAGGAGATTGGTGAGCGGCTCCACTCGATTGATGAAGAACTTGGCGGGAACCACTCCACTCGAAACTAGGTCGAGGGCCTTGCGGATGAGCGCGGGAGTATGGTGGAAACTCGCCTTGCAACTAATCTCGGAGTAGTGCAGAAGCGCTGTAGGCAGGGAGACTTTCGTATCGCTGGGGCAACCGCCAAAGAAATTTACAATGCCGCCGCGGCGGAGCAATTTCACTGCCATCTCCCAGGTTTCCGGCTTGCCTACCGCTTCGAAGCAAACATCCACGCCACGGCCTTCCGTGAGTTCGCGAATCGCCTCGGGGAGATCGTGCGTTTCCTCGGTACAAACCAGTTCGTCGGCGCCCATTTCCTTGGCGCGCTCCAGTTGCTGCCAGCGGCGGCCGATCGCAATCACCCGCGCCCCATAGGCTTTGGCGATGCACACAAACATCATGCCGATGGGGCCGAGGCCCATGATCGCCACCGAATCCCCGGCGCGGGCTTGGGTCTCTTCCCATCCGCGCAGCACGCAGGCAAGAGGTTCGGCTAGAGCCGCTTCCTGATAGGCGACGTGCTCGGGAATGTGCAGCAGATTCTTCTCCACGATCCGCGCCGGGATGCGAATGTACTCGGCGTAGGCGCCATTGTTGAATAGGAGGTCGTCGCAGAGGTTTTCGAGGTCGCGTTTACAGTAAAAACATTCTCCGCAAGGGGCGGAATTGGCCGAGATCACGCGCTGTCCTACCTCAAAACCGCGGACGCTGTCGCCCACTTCCACCACATCGCCGGCCAGCTCATGTCCAAACACTGCCGGGGGAACGATCATTTTGGCGTGATAACCGCGGCGGAATACCTTAACATCCGTCCCGCAGGTTAACGCGGCACGGACACGAACCAGAATTTCTCCGCTGTCGATCCGCGGGATTGGCATGGACTCCACGCGCAATTGCTCTTTGCCGTAGAGAACCCCCGCCAGCATGTTGGTTTTCACTCGGACCACCTCTGTGGCTGAACTATGATTTTCAGTGATTTATCGTCGGGATGCAATGCTTGCTGGATACCCTTATGGATGTCCGGCAAAGCGACTCGATGCGAAATCAGTTCCTCGAGCGGAAGTTCGCCGCTAAAAACAAGGCGCGCCGATTCCGCCTGAAGGTCCACATCGGCGGAGTAATAGCCCACCAGCATTCGCTCGGCCACCACCAGATCGGCACCCGTCACGGCGATCGTTTCCTTGTTTGATGTCTGGGCGAAGAGAGCGATTTTGGCCCCCGGCCGGCTGCAAGCCACGGCCTGATCCACGATGCCCGGCGCCGACGCAGCGACAATCACGATATCGGCGCCACGCCCGGCGGTGAGCGCCTTCACCTTCTCCACAAAGCCGGGATCGTTTGCCGGCATTGCCAATTGCGCGCCGCAACGGCGGGCCACGGCAAGCCGCGTCTCCATCATGTCGGTGGCCACCACACAAGCGCCCAGGCGCTGCACCAGCATCGTGAAAATTAGGCCTATGGGGCCTTGGCCCAGAATCACCACTACATCGTCCGGCTGCGGGTTGCAACCAACCACGGCCTTCAGGCAGGTATTCAGCGGTTCCACAAATGTGGCCACTTCGTAGGAAACATCGTCAGGAATCCGCTCCATGCCGCGGCGGACAATCCAATCCATCACGCGCACATACTGCGAAAAGCCGCCGCCCGCGGGCTCAAACCCCGCACTCACGCCAACCTTTTTGTAAACCGCGCATTGGGCATAAAGCCGCCGCTGGCAATAGAAACATTCGCCGCAGGGGATGTGATGGAATACCACTACGCGGTCCCCCACTTCCCAGCCTTCTACCCCTTCCGCAATGGCGACAATCTGGCCGGCGGTCTCATGGCCAAAAACCCGCGGGGGCGGAAGCAGATTGTACTCCACCTTCTTCAGGTCGGTATGGCAGATGCCGCAGCTATCCACCTTGATGAGAACTTCGCCCAGGCTGAGTTCCGGGCAGGGAATGCTCTGCACTTCAACGCGGCTTTCGCCCGTGTAGACCGCCGCTTTCATTTCGCTAGGAATCGCCATCATCGCCACTTCCATTCTCCCCCTTCGCGAGGAACAGCGCAGCCAGGGCAGCGCCCAGGTTCTCCGATGCCAACCTGGCCGCATTGGCAAGTCTCCCCAGCCGCGGCACTCGATAGAGGGGGCGGGACAATGCCTGGGCCAGAATCGAGCCTACACGCACGGACCCGTCCTCGCGGGTAGCCCGCTCAAAATCAATCACCAGATCCTCTTCGCAGGTATCCGACACCGCCTTGAGAGAGAAAAAGGGAACTCCCCGTTCCTTCGCGACGCGGGCCACCGCCGCCGCTTCCATCTCCACGGCATCCACGCCGCTTTGGCCAATCCTGCGCTTATCGGCTGCCAGGCGAACGACGCGCTCAACAGTGAGGATGCTACCCATTCGGATGCTGCCCGCAGCAAGCGGGGGCGCCCAACAGGGATACACTTGTTCATTCCGGCGATCCCGCACCTGGCTGGCAAGCATCACGTCGCCCAGCCTCCACTCCGGGCGCGCTGCCCCGCAATAGCCGATGCTGCCCATCGCCCAAAGATCCTCCGCATCCTGGATGGCAGAACACGCCCGCTCCGCCGCGCGTGCGCCCTGGCCATCGGCATAGAGCAGCCACTCCACTTCGCCGGAGCGCACGCGCCGGGAATAGCGCAACGGTCCCTCCAGGCTGTGCCCAGCGCCCACACGCTTTAGCAAGCCGCCGAACTCGCCCTTCTGGGAGGCTACCAGCGCGATCCGTTTCATGAGCAATAGCCGTTCGCCCGATACCAGAGAACCGCCTTTGCCAGGGCTTGCCGGGCAGAGCTGGGCCGGTAGCCCAGATCGCGTTCCGCCTTCTCGCAACTCACAAACATCTTTTTGCGTGCCATTCTCAAGGCGTCCAGGGGCGCCCGAGGTTCTTTGCCAGTCACGAAGGCCGCGGCAGTACCGAGCGCGGCGAAACCCATCGCGAGAGCATGCGGCATTCGCCAGCGTGGCGCCTGCAACCCGCTCTCCGCGGCTAGGATCTCCAGAATCTCGCGCATCGTGAGGTTTTCCGCTCCCAGAATATAGCGCTCTCCGGGCACTCCGTGTTTGTAGGCCAAGAGATGCCCGCGCGCCACGTCTTCCACGTCCACGATGTTCAGCCCGGTATCGAGATAGGCCGGCATCCTGCCCCGCAGAAAATCCAGGATCAACCGCCCCGTCGGCGTTGGCTTGGCGTCGCGCTCGCCCACCGGTGCGGTGGGGTTCACAATCACGGCGGGAAAGCCTTGCCGCGCGATGCGCTCCACGGATTGCTCAGCGAGAAACTTCGATTCCTTATAGGCGCCGGCCATATCGCCGATGCTTACCGGCATTTCCTCCGTGCCGAAGCCGTTGGGGGGGATGCCAATGCAGCCAACGGTGCTGGTGTAAACAAGGCGCTCCACGCCCTCGATGCTGGCCAATTCAAGCAATTGCGCCGTGCCACGGACGTTCGTTTCGAACATCTCTTCTGGCCTTCGCGCCCAAAGCCGGTAGTCGGCGGCCACGTGATACACGGCGCCGCAGCCGAGAATCGCCTGCTGGACGCTGCGCGCGTCTCTAAGGTCGCCTTCGCAAAGCTCCACCGGCAGATGCGGCACACTGCTACCCTTACGGACCAAGGCGCGCACGGTTTGACCCGCCTCCAGCAGCAAACGCGCAACATGCCAGCCTACAAAGCCGGAGGCGCCCGTGACGAGAACCGGTTTCAACGTGTTGCCAACTTCCCCGCCCCCCGCCTTAGCGCAGCACCCAGCGCAGCATCGTGAAGTTGTCCCCCGGCTTGGAATTGATGCCCAGCGCCGCCGAGGGCTCATAGCCGCAGTGCATCATGCAGTGTTCACAGCGCGGATCGTTGCCATGGCCATAGGTCTCCCAATCGGTCTCGGTCATGAAGCCTTCGAAGCTCTCATGGTGCGCGTCGGTAATCAGGTAGCAAGGCCCCTTCCAGCCTTCCACGTTGTAGGTGGGGTTGCCCCAGGCCGTGCAGGGCAGATCGCGTTCGCCTTTCAGAAAGTCGAGATAAACCGGAGTGGAATTCAGCCTAAAGCGCGCTGCCATCGCGTCGATATCCTTGAATTTCTCGCGAATATCGTCGCGCGTGAGAAAAATTTCGCGATCGTTAACGGCGGAATACCCATACGCCGGCGCAATCATGTGGCCGTCGAGGTCGAACTGCTCCAGGAACGCGTAGAGTTCCCAGATCTCCTTCATATCGGTCTCCCGATAGACAGTGGTGTTCGTGCAAACCTTGAAGCCGCTCTCTTTGGCTGCCTTGATCCCCGCGATCGCTTCCTGGAAGACACCCTCGCGTTCCACCGCTAAATCGTGGGTTTTTTCCAAGCCATCGAGGTGAATATTGAAGAATAAACGCTTATCCGGCGTATATTCGTGCATCTTTTTCCGCAAGAACATCCCGTTAGTGCAGAGATAAATGTGCCGGTTGCGGTCAAGAAGGCCGCGGGTAAGCTGCGCCAGTTCCGGATAGAGGAAAGGCTCGCCCCCGCAAATGGAGACGACCGGCGCGCCGCACTCATCGGAGGCCGAAAGACACTGCTCCAGGCTCAGCCGTTTGCTGATGGTGGTTTCGTACTCCCGGATGCGTCCGCAACCGGTGCAGGTGAGATTGCAGGCGTGCAGCGGCTCCAGCATCAGCACCAGCGGAAAGCGCCGGTTAATCATCGGGTGAGGACTGCGATTGCCTGCATGGCCGTGCTTCTCATGCAGAATGCGAAACGGGTTCGCCGTCCCGGATTTCGCCGATGCATCTCTTTGCCAGTTGGGCGGAGGGTTTCGCTTGTTGCGGTAAATATACCCGGCCAGCCCCATCGTCATCGAGATTGGAAATCGCATACCCAGTCACTCCCAGATTCTGAACAAAGTCCCCTGCCGGCAGCATGCGGCCTCAGCGAGCATCGTCGAGCGAATTCCGGTAAGCCGCCAGAGCCATCAGGGGAAAGGTGTGCCGGTAGTAGTGATACGTAAGATAGAACACCTTTGGGAAGCCCGTGCCCGTCGAAAGACGTTCATCCCATCCCCCGTCGGGCAGTTGTTCGCGCACCAAAAAGTCGACGGCCTTTTGGACGCTGGAACTGTAATTGTCTCCGCTGGCGATCAAGCCCATCAGCGCCCACGCGGATTGCGATGGCGTACTCTCGGCCGCCACGAACTCGCCCGCCGCATAGCTGGCGCAATCCTCGCCCCATCCGCCATCGGCATTTTGAATCGAACGCAGCCACTCGCCGGCGCGCAGCATGTGGGCTTCGCGGTCGCTCTCCCCGGCGGCGCGCAACCCGCGTACCGCGAAGCAGGTGCCGTAGATATAGTTCACTCCCCAGCGCCCGTACCAGCTTCCATCCGCTTCCTGCGTCTTACGCAGATACTCCACACCGCGGCGAATCGCTTTGTGGCTGGGGTCCACGCCGCACATTGCCAACGCTTCTATCACCCGGCCCGTGATGTCCGCGCAGGTGGGGTCGAGCATCGCGTTGTGGTCCGCGAAGGGCACATAGCTCAGCGGCCGGAAGTTGTTGTCGACGTCGAACGCCGCCCAGCCTCCATCGCTCGATTGCATCTCAATCAACCAGTTCACCGCACGCTGAATGCATGCACGCTGGGCCAGCGGGTCGCTTGCTTTCAGCTTTGCCAGCGCCATCAGCACCATGCCGGTGTCGTCGATATCGGGGTAGAATTCATTGGCGAATTCGAAATACCAGCCGGAAGGCTCCGTACGGGGCCTCTTGACGCTCCAATCGCCTTTGCGCCGTACCTCTTTCGAAAGCAGCCAGTCGGCCGTTCTTTCCAACGCCTTGGGGTTTCCCATCCCGCCGTCGGCGAGGCCAAAGGCAGCGATCGCCGTATCCCAAACCGGGGAGAAACAGGGCTGAAAATAGAAATCGTGCTCGGTCTCGACAATCAGCCGCTCGAATTGGCCCAGCGCCTCCCGGAATTCCGCGGAATCGCGGGAATAGCCCCTTAGATCGAGAGCCATCACCAGGTACATCATCGGCGGGTAAATGGCGCCAAGCCCGTCGGAGTGACGGGTCCGCTCGAGCGCCCACTCCATCGCCCTCTCGACGGCTGTTTCCCTCAACCGTTTGCTGCCAAAGCGGTCCCAAAGCTTCAGCACAGCATCCACACCGTAGAAAAAGCTCCGCCAGGAGACAAGCTTCTCCGCCTTGGGAAAACCAAGCGAAGCGCCCGGTTTGAAGATTTCTTCCAGCCCAAATCCATCCGGCACGGGGCGCCGCGGGTCACACGCATGCAGGACGCTCAGCGGTACGACAATGGCCCGGCTCCAGGACGACATCTCATAGAGCCACCCGCCCGGCACCAGCATCATCTCCGGCGGCACCGATGGCACGTACTCTCGGGGATAAAGGCCGAAGAAACTGAGGTTGAGTTTGACGTAGCTGTTGCAAACTTGAATGCCGCCGAGTTCCAGAATGCACTCACGGGCGGCCCGCATCGCCGGATCTTCGACGTCGAAGCCGCTCACCTTCAGCGCGAAATACGCCTTGGTGGTGGCACTGACGTCCGCCGGGCCCTGCGAGTAAATACTGAAGCCGCCCCCAGGCAGTTGGCGGGAAAGAATGTTGCGGCACGCCTTTTCAATGCGATCCCGGCGGGGCGGCTCCCATCGCGCCTGGCCCTGGCCCGGGGGATGCAAGTAAAGCTCCAGAAGGATGTAATCCGACTCCAGGGTGGTGTCGGCGGTGAGATCCCCCCACCAAAAACCCTCTGCATGCTGCAAGTTCAAGAGGTTTCGCGTCGCGCGGTCCATTGCCCGGTTGACGCGGGAAACCTGCGTTTCGACCGCTTGGCCTATCGCGCTCATGTCTCCCTCAGTTCGCTACGGATTGCAGGCGAGGCTCAAGAATCTTAAGCTCCGGCGGCAGATTGAACCGGACATCCTCGTCCTTAAGTTCCATCTCCTCTAGTTTTTCGAACTGGAACTGTGTTCGCAGATGATCCATCACGCCCTGCACCAGAACTTCCGGCGCCGACGCCCCCGCCGTCACGGCGACCGTCGAAACCCCATTCAGCCACTCCGGCTTGATCTCGCTGGCGTCGTCCACAAGATAGGCGGGCACTCCAGAGTTCCCGCAGACCTCCACCAGCCTTCGCGAGTTCGAGCTGTTTTGCGAACCCACCACCAATAGCAACTCACACAAAGGAGCAACCGCTTTTACGGCAAGCTGCCGGTTCTCCGTGGCATAGCAGATATCCTGCGAGGGCGGCCCCTGGATCGCCGGGAACCGCTCCTTCAGACGCACGATAATGTCGCGGGTTTCGTCCAGGCTGAGCGTCGTCTGCGTCAAATAGGCAATCCGGCCAGGGTCCGGAACGCTAAGCGCATCCGCATCGGCGACATCGCTCACCAGAAACATATTGTCCGGCGCCTCGCCCATCGTCCCGATCGTCTCGTCGTGATCCTTATGGCCGATAAGCGCAATGGAATAGCCCTGCTTGGCAAAACGAATGGCTTCCATGTGAACCTTCGTCACCAGAGGGCAGGTGGCGTCGATCACGTTCAGCTTCCGGCCCTTCGCCTCGTCTCTCACCTGCGGTGAGACTCCGTGGGCACTGAAAATGATTCGCGCTCCCATCGGGACTTCGCCAACTTCGTCAACAAAAATAGCGCCGGCTGCGCCCAATTCCTGAACAACGTGCTTGTTATGCACGATTTCATGCAGCACATAAATGGGCGGTTGGTAGAATTCCAGAGCAAGTTTGACGACATCCACGGCGCGCACCACTCCCGCGCAGAAGCCGCGCGGCTTCAGCAGGAGCACTTTCTTCTCGGATGCGGCTTTGCCGGAGGTCGGCTTGGCGGAGGAGGAAAATAGAGTTTCGTTCGCGTTGGGCATAGAAACCTGCTTCATTATAGCAACCACCTCACGACGGGTGTTAGTAAACACTAACCAGCGGCGACGAAACGAGCCCAGGTCAATTTTCCAGTTCTTATGTAATCCACGCAGACCGCATGCTTGCGGCTCTAAGCTCGCAAGAACAGGTAGACGCGAAACTGCGGAGTGAGGGTGCCCCGTCCCCAGCGATTCACCATCCAGCGCGCCTTGAGAAAAGCCGTCCCTGGATACTTGCGAAGGTCCAGCGTCATGGCCATCGTGCCGGCATAAAAGCGCTGGGGAAACTCGAGCACCGGGCTCTCATCCCAGTTCTCTCCGTCGGCGGAACGCAACACGACCACCTCAATGCTCTGCTGCTCCGCGGATTCGATCACTCCAAACGTCAGGGTCGCCACCGAGTGGCCCGCCGCCTCCACCGCAACCGCTTGGCCCTCTCCATTCGAGACAATCACCTGGTCTTCGATCAGGAACGCGGAGCTTACACCAACCACCTGTGTACTCATGGCTTTATGGACTCCCTTTCGAAATCCCAGCAAGGGAATTTTGGAGAAATGAATCTCCTATTCTAGCGTTACTTTTTCACCCTCCTGCTTGGCCGTTTCGCCGGCGCTGCCTGCTTCGCCCTGGGGACGACGGAGCGTTCGGCCACCGCCCGCACGGGAACTCCTGAATCCGCCCCGCCGCCTTTCGCCAGATCGGGATAGATCCGGCGATAGACCATGGCGTTGCGGTAGACACTCAGCACGTATTCCCGCGTCTCGGAGAAGGGAATGGTCTCAATAAACTCGATCGGTTCGGCAAAGTCTCCCCAAGTCTTCCAGGAATCCGCCCGGGACTTGCCGGCATTGTAAGATGCAAGAACCATGTCCAGACGGCCGTCGAACGCGGCGGCGATATTCGAGAGATAGTAAGTTCCAAGATTGATGTTGAAGTCCGGCCGGTCAAGCATCGAAACGCGATAAGCGCCCAGCTTCAGCCGGCGCGTCAGGGAGCGTCCGGTGGTGGGAAGCACCTGCATCAGACCGCGCGCTTTGGCCCGCGAGACTGCGTCGGCCTTGAACTCCGATTCCTGCCGGATGAGGCCCGCCACCAGGTGGGGATCTAACCCCCGTGCGGGCGCATACTTCGCCAGCGGGGTGGCATACGGCATCGGGAAGAGCAGTTGCCAGAACTCGCGCGGCGCCTGCTCGATCCTCAAACGGAAGTAGCCCGGCGCCATGCTCTTCATCGTGCGCAGCGCCCGGAAGTGGTCGCCATCTTTCGCATACGCCGCCGCCAGATCCATGGCAAGCAATTGGCGCTGTCCACGGTCCGTTTCGTAGGATCGAAGCTCCAGGTCCACCCAGTCCGTCATTGCCACGCGCGAGAGCAAAGAGGCCCGTTTGAGCCGCCGGGAAGTTTCCGGAGTTGCCGAAAGTTTCGAAAAATCCTCCCGCAGCTCCTTGCCACGCAGCCCAACCAGCTTCGCCGCCAGCAAGGGATCGGCGTTGATCGCTCTTAACCTTCGGCCGCCCAGGTTTTCCTGCGCCAGTTCCGCATAGTGCGAGAGCGGCTCCACCGTCAGCAGTTCCTCATAGTAGGAGCGAGCGGCGGGCAGGCTTCCCCGGCTCTCCGCCAGGCGCCCCAGGAAAAGCAATGCCGCGGCATACTTATCCGAATGCGGATACCTGGCTACATGGTCGTCCAGCAACGCCGCTGCCTTCCCATCCCGAGCCAGATAGGCCGCCCACGCTACTTTCCAATGACAATACGCGCTCTCAGGATCCTGCGGACGGGCATCGGCGCAGGCACGGAACAGGGGAACGTAGGTCTTCACATCGTTCTGCAGGAGATAGAAATTGCCCGCCCAGCGGTGGGCCTCCATCGTCCATGCTGAGTTCGGGTAGCGCTCGCGGGCTGCTTTCGCGTAGCGCAGCATCGGCTCTTGCAGCTTTAGCCTGCGGGCGCATTGCACCAGATAGTGCAGCCGCTCGGCATCCACCTCCGGCGCGTCGGGCTTTAGCGATTCCAGCATTTGCTGGGCGATCGCGGTCCGCCCCCGGTCATATTCCATCACCGCAATATGCAGTTCCGCCCGCTCGCGATCCTCTCCCAACAAGCGGGGAATCACCGATTCCAGAGCGGTTCGGGCGTCGTCGTAGCGCCGGTTGGCCCGCAAAGCCTCGGCACGGCCCAGCATGTCGGCGGCAGTGGGCGGCGGAAACGCGGAGCCCAGGGATCGCTCGGCTTCCTCGAGCAGAATCTGCGCGTCAGGCGCTTCGGTGCGGTGCGGAAAGCGAAAAGCGACCCTTTGGAGATAGGGCGTCGCCTGGGCATAATCCTTGCGAACGCAATATGCCTTGCCGAGAAGAAAATCGAACTCTGGCTGCCGCTCCCGCAGGCCCGGCGCCCGAAGCAGCCGTATCGCCCCGTCGGCGTCGCCACCCTCGAGCATGGCCTTCGCGCCTAGAATAGCCGCGTCCGTCTTCAGCGGCGAAGCGTCCTGTGCCCGAATCAACCCCGCCATAGTGGCTGCGGCATTGGCGTAATCCTTCGCGCGGTACTCCGTGGCGCCTTTCAGAAAAGCGAGATAGTCCCCCAACTCCGGCAGTCGGGCGCTCGCCGATTTCACATGAGCCAACGCCTCGTCGCGCTCACCGGATTCCATCTCCGTGCGGGCCATTGCGAAATAGGCGAGCGCTCCGTTAACGTCCCGCGTGTGGGAGGCGGCATAGCGCAGCATCGCGGCGCGATTGGCGCGGGTGGGGGAACTCGAGTAGGCGGAGGACAGACTTTCCAGGGTCTGCCCCCCGCCACTCAAGCAAAGGAGGGGTAGAGCAACGAGCAGGAACAGCGATCTAGACGAGCGGACCCGGATAGTCGGGCCCAAGCACTTTCTCATTTTCATTGGCCAGGATGCGGACTAGCTCCATATGATAGTAGTCCAGCATAGATGGGCAGCTTTCCACAAACTGCGTGCGGAATTCTTCCCGTGCCTGGTCGATTTCATTGCGAAAGACACCGTAGATGTTGTTGTCCCGGCGGGACTGCCGGACACGCTCACTCTGGTAAAGCCGCAGCTCCGCCACTTGGACGCGAGCAAAGCGTTGCCCGCGGAGATGTACTTCCTGCTCCTGAGGCGAGAGATGGAACCAGTTTTGGGTGTTCTCTTTCGGCTTGGCTTCCTGCGTGCCCTGGATGGCGATCAGTTGGGCGGGCTCGGCGGCTTCCTTGCCAGCGGTCCATTTGTGTCCGGCGGCCATTGTCAGGATCTCCACGCACCCCGCGTGGAACGGCTTGGAGCCGGCTTCCGCCAGCACCAGCGCCTTCACCAGCCCGCGGCTGAGCACCGGAAACACGCGAATCTTCTCGTCGGCTGCCTCTCCCATGTAGCCCAAGAGCTCTCTGGAAAACTCCGATTCCAGACGCATCGCCACCAGCGGTTCCGCGGACTGCTTGGCGTTGTGCAGCGCGGGCGCCTGTTCCACCGGAATCTCGAGCGACGTCATTTCATAGGGATCTTCGCTCCCAGTAACGCCGCAGATGCCGCCGATCATGTCGCCGTCAAGCTGCACCAGCACGGCTCGTTCGGCATAGGGCGCGATGCCATCCAGCAGCGCCGCAATCACGTCGTCGCGCCCTTCGGCGTTCTCTGAGCGGCGCACCGCCTTATGGAGCGTTTGCATCTGCTGGCGGAAGCCCTCCTGCGCCCGGTCGGCCTCCTGGCGATGTTGCTCGGCCAGTTCCGCCCGCAGCGTTTCCATCGCCTGCTGCTTCTCGTCTTCCGCGGCATGCCGCGCTTCGTCAAGCGCCAGCCGAACCTCATCCTGGTTCGACCGCCGCACTTCTTCCAACTGGCTGTCCGCAATGTGCCGGGCCGATTCCTGAATCTCGCCGCGCAAAGGCTCCTGCAGGTTTACCAGAGCCCCCTCGACGGCCATCGCAATGTGGCTCTGCCAGCCCGATTCGAGTTCCTCCTGCACGCGCGCAATGTGCAATTGCCACGCGGCGGAGAGCCGTTCCTTGATTGCCGCTTCGCGTTCCGCAAGAGACTTCGTGAGACTGTCCTCGCGTGGATCGTTGAAATTTGCTGCCGCCGTACTCATTGCACTCGTGCCTTTCAGGGTCTCGTTCCCCGGCTTGCCTGCCGCGCCAGCGACAAGCGAACCACCGGCGGCAAACCCCCGTTTTGAGAAAGCGCCGCCTCAGTCTTACTTACCACTAGTTTGCTCCGCTTCCAAATAGGCTTATCGGCAGATTTATCTCGTGTTTCTGGCCTGTTCGCGGATCTTCCAACTGGCAGCGATAGGTCGTACTATTACCCCGGTCACAATCCCCCATCGCCACTTCCGTTCCCATTCGCAACTCCACGCACTGCGCGCAAATCGTTGGCTCCTCCACCCCCGGCAACCACCTTAGGGAAAGCCGGGTCACCGAGGGCAGCGGCATCTCTCCATTCGCCGGCCTCCGCCAGCTGATCTCCGTGCTGCCCCCCGTCGCTCCCAAAACACTCTCCAGATTGCCCGTCGCCGAAAATTCCCCTCGAATTTCGATCTCTCCCGAACGCCAACCGGGGTTTCGGCCCATCACCGTCCAGGCCCATTGCGGTCTGTCGGCATCCAGCTTAGCCCGCAATTGCGCCTGCATTAATCCAAAACGGGACTGCAACGATATGTTTCGGACCTCCAGGCTACTGCCATTCCAATAGAGGTCTCCACGGAAATCGTAGTACTTAGATTCCTCGATAAGTACTTTTTTGATGTAAACTTTTGCCACCAGCACCCGGGTTCGCAGCCAGTTCGATGCTGCCGGGCTGCGCGGGGAGAAGGTCCGGCTGATGAATCCTCTTGAATCGGCCAATGGCAGTTCGATCTGTTCCTGTAACTGCGTGAGGCTCAGTTCGTCGAACCAGAGCGCCAGGGAAAGCGCTGGAGTATTTGTGGCGGGAAAGCCGGAACCCGGCTCTTCGGCGGTGGCATCGAAGCGAACCGGAACGCCGCCCACCTTCGCCGTGGCGCCCGTCACTTTCCAGGATCTGCCGCCAAGCTGCAGCGGCGCGGCGCCAATCAGCACGGGCGACGCGATCCCGTTCACCGGCGCGGAAAGCCCGCGCACCACCAGTTGCCCATGCCAACCCCCACGGTCGCGAAAGCCGCTTCGCTGCCAATTGACTCGCCCTGAAGCATGCCAGCGATCTCCATCGAGCAGCGGCGGCCGCCCTTCGGCGAGCGGAGCCAGTTGCCGGATGGCATCCAGATGCGCCGCCGTGATCCGCCGCCCCTCCAGAGACGCATTCAGCCGGCCCGTCCGCCGCTCCAAAGCGAAGGCGAACGAGGGCAGCGCGGCCACAACTCCCTCCGCCGCGGGTGCCGCGGCGGCATCCAGGTGATCGCGTTCGTCCCCGGTTGGCTCCTGCCCAGCATCGCCCTTAAGGGTGGCGTCAAGGTCCAGACGCCCCTCCCCTGCCACCGCATCGCCCTCCAGTCGCACCTGGATCTGCTTTAGCGCGAAGGGAGCTTTCGATTCCGTCTGCCAAAGGAGTTCTTCGGCGTTCACCGCACCACGGAGCCCCCCCGCGCTGCGATATCCCACCTCCCCGCTCAGGCTCCCCTCCAGTTCCGGGTAGTCGGGAAAGGAGTCGTCCAGATAGCGCAGCATCCCAATTACTTCATCCACCGGCATCCCGGCAAACGCCACGCGCCCCAGCCACTCGCCAGGGGCGAACTCCGGATTCAGATCGAGCTCCGCCTCAAACTTCTTCGCCGCGGGAACAGCTTCCAACTCCGCCGAAGCTGCCGGGCCGGGTAAGCTTGCGGGCTCCTCCGCCGCGATTGGCTCCACCGCCGGGCTAGCCTCCAGATGAAGGCGTCTTGCCGGCAGATTGAGCAAGCCGCGTAACGGCACGCGAGCCGTGTCCCCCCGCAGCGCGAAGATTCCCCACTCTCCGCGCTCACTCAGTTCCAGATTTCCGCGAACTTCTAAAGCCTCCGCTGGCCCGCTCAAATGCGCCCGTGCGGAGAGAAAGCCGCTCAACCCTCCGCTCGACGCCCGAAACAAAGACGCCAATTCGGAGAGAGGGCTCCGCTCAATCTCCAGATCCACGTCAAGCTCGCCGTTGTTCCCGGCCGCGGCCCGCCATCGCCCCCGTCCGCGGATCGTCCCAAAGCGCGGCGCGAAACTATCGGTGCGGGCCGGTTCGGCACGGAATTCCATTAGCCAGGCTCCGGTTTCCTGCTCTTCTTCGGCCAATCGCAAATCCGCGCTGCGGAAGTAGTAAATGGATTTCTTGAGGCCGCTTCGAAAATTAATCCGGCCATCCCGGACCACCAGTTCCGGAAGCGCCCCCCCAACCCGCCGGCCCGCACCCACCCCGCTGCGCAACATCTGCTCGTAGTTCCACGCACCGCTGGGCCCCTGGGCGATATTTACGCTGGGCTGGGAAAGCGTGATGCTCGAAAACGCAATCTCCCCGCGCCACAGCGAAGCGATGGCGATCCGGGCGCGCGCTTCATTGACGTAGGCGAACGGCTCCGCGGACACTTCCGGCAGGTCGGCGATCACCACATTGGTGAGGGTAAAGCCGGGCCAGCCCCACATCGAGAAGCGCAGATCGCCAATAGAGACATCCCGATGCAATGCCCGCTCCAGCCCCATTTCCACCCGCGTACGAAAACGTTCCGCGGAGACAAATGGCACCACGATGGAGACCGCCAGCGCCAGCGCTGCCAACGCCAGCGCCGCTCGCCACAGCTTGCGCTTGGTTAGCACGGCATCTCATCCTTTTCGGTAGATCTCCGCCCGCGCGCGCCGAACGCCGCGGGGGTGTCGTAGTCGATGAGCGTCGCGCCATCCAGCATGGGCACGTAGACGCTGCGGCAGGCGTGGCGCCGCACCACCGTTCTGGCGGTCTCACCCTCTCCCAGGGCCAGAAACTCCGCCGCCAGCGCCCATCGGGCGGCCACGGGGTGGCCGTGCCTGCCCCCATACTCGGGAATGCAAAACAGCGTCTCCGCCGTAGCTTGCCGCTGTGCGATCCGCAATGCATTGAGCGCGCCCGCGCTCACGTCGAAGCAATCCACTGGCGCAAAGTAGAACCACTCCGGCGCGGGACCCATCTGGCTGAGCGCCCGTAACCCGCACTGCAAACTGGAAAGCTGGCCGCGCTGGGGCTCCGGATTGCGTACGGCCCGTCCGCACCTGCCCTCGGCAAGCGCCGCTTCCACCGCGGCGGCGTGGTAACCGGTCACTACCACGCAGCTATCGCAAAACTGCTCATAGAGTTTGGCTAGGTGGCAGACAGCGGGAACGCCATCGGCTAGCGGCAACAGGGCCTTCACGGTGCCCATCCGCCGCGACTCCCCGGCGGCAAGCAGGAGCGCCGGGCATTCGCCCAACGCCGCCCCTTCGCCTATCGTCACCGCTTGTGTTGGCACAGCAATTTTCTCGCGCATGGCGGCTGCCCACTATTTCAGCAGCGCCTTCAACTCATCGTGGGCGAACACCGATTTGGCTAGGTTGCGCCAATCCGCCTCCGGGTTCCGCCTCACTGCGATCATCTCCGCCACCACCGAGACCGCGATCTCCTCCGGACTCACCGCCCCAATATCCAAGCCCATCGGCGCATGCAGCCGCTCAAACAGGCTCCGCGGCAGGCCCTCTTTCTCCAGTTCCTTCACCGTTGAGATCACTTTCCGTTTGCTGCCCACCATCGCCACATACCGAGCTGGCGTGGTGACCGCCCAGCGAAGAATCCGCATATCGTCCCGGTGCCCCCTGGTGACGATCACGACATACGTATCGCCCGTCACGGCCAGCGTGGGAAAGATCTCCTCATACTCCCCGGAGAGCGTCGCTTCGGCGTCGGGAAATCGTTCGGCGTTGACGAAGCTCTCACGATCGTCGATCACGGCAGTCCCGAACCCGGCGATGGCAGCCACTCTGCAGATGCTTTTGGAAATATGGCCGCCGCCGAACAACAGCAGTTTCGGCTGGGGCAGGATCGGCTCCACGTAGATATCCAACTGTCCCCCGCAGATCAACCCATTCTCGTAGCTAGCGTCATGTCCGAGGTTGAAGCTGAGCTTTTGCGGACGCTCGCTCGCGATCACCTCTCGCGCCGCGTCCCAAACCTCCGCCTCCACGCACCCGCCGCCCACCGTACCCACGAAGCTGCCATCGTCGCGAATCAGCATCTTCGCATTCTCGTGGCTCGGAATGGACCCCCTCACCTCGATAATGGTTGCCAAAGCGCACTTCCGGCCCAGCTTCCGCAATCGAACAAGCTCTTCGAACACGTCCATCCACTAGGGATTATACCGTCCCGCCCCGCGCCACCGGTTCGGCAGAGCGGCGAGAGCCAAAGAGGCTCGAGATCTGGAGCTGTCCGGTTTCGAACGAGCCATGCTTGGCTCCGGGCACGGCGGGAGGTCAACGGTTCAGGCGATTCAGAATTCCTAGAACCAAGTTCCCCACGATGCGGAAACTGCTGGGGGAGAGCTTGTCGATGGTATCGGCTTCCGTGTGCCAATAGGCGTGCCCAGGGCCGTAGGAAAAATCGATGAGATTGAGGACGGGAACGCCAAGACGCGCGAAAGGCACGTGATCGTCTTCGATGGCCGAAGCGTGGCGATCAAAAATGTCCCGATGGCCCTGTGCGGCCGCTACTTCCATGGCGAGTTCGCGGAGCGAAGCCGTGGAGTTGTATTCCACGGCGAGGTTGAGGTCGCGGTCGCCGATCATGTCGAGATTGATTAGCGCCCTCACGGAGCGTAGAGTGCCCTGCTTTTCCAATTCCCTGGCTAGCTGACGGCTGCCATAGAGACTATCGCTCTCCGTCCATTCCTCAAACGCTTCCTCGCCGTCGAAAAATACCAGCCAGATCTCATCGCGCGGGCCCGCGGCGGGAGACCTCTTCGCCAGAGCAGTGGCCAACTCCAGCAGCATTGCGGTGGAGGAGCCCGCGTCGTTGGCCCCCACAAAGCGGACCCCGCGGATCCGTTTGGTGTCGTAGTGGCCGCTCAACAGGATGAGCCGTCCGCTGTTGCCGGGGATCCTGCCGATTAGATTCACCATCGGCACATCGCCCGCGGGGGTCCGGGCAGTGAAACTCCGCTCCTCAACCGCAATACCGAGCTTCCGCAGTTCGCCGGCAATGTACTTCCGCAAGGCCGCGATTTCTGGCGAACCTGGCGGGCGCGGGCCAAACCGCAGCACCTGGCGCGCATAGGCCATTGCGCGATCGCCATCGACCCCCGTTTGCGATGAGGCGCTCGCGGCAGTGGGCCGGGCCTGAGAAGCGCCGCCTGCCAATTTCGCTACCGCGGGAGACAGCGCCATGGCCGCGCAGAGGGTAAACAGAGCCATCCCATGACAGCATGGGACACACCACGGACCGGGCTTCCCGAACATGGGCCAACGCTGCATCTACTTCGGCTCCGCCTCCACCATCAGGACGGATCCGGCGTGGCAAACCGATTCAACCAACGCGAGGGGGATTGCAGCGGCAAGCAGAGCGGCATACACAAGATCCAGGGCCAACGTCAACGTCTCCGTTGGACGATTCTCTGCTTTCTCCCGGCGCCGTTGCGGATCCAGAGAGGGGAAAAGGCTGGAGACCCACACGCTGGCATTCAGCAGCGGAAAAAAATGTGTACGGCGGCGGATGCGGTACCCCGAAAAATCAAGGAGTACTTCGAGATCCACGGCCCGGAAGGCGTATCTCGCACATGTGCCCTCCAGCGCCGCCCACTGGGAACCGGTGATCAGAAACGCCCAGGATGCGGAATCGAAAGCCTGAATAACGATCCGTCCGCCGGGCCGAAGAAGCTTCCGCGAAGATTGCAGCCACATCACGGGATCTTCGTCGTGTGCGAAGCCTCGCAGACGGCAAACGACATCGAACATAGGCACACGGATCGGTGGATCCGCGGGATCGGCAACCACGGCGTGGATGCCTTGGCGATGCAGCGACTCGATAGCCTCGCCGCAGGAGCGGAGCACGGCCAGCGACCGTGCGTCCTCCCTCTCAAGCGCCCTCGCCACACTGCCATCGCCGCCGCTACAGTCGAGGACAACTCCGTCCGACCCTTTCCGAAACAACGCCGAGCCGACGAAACGTAGCTTGGTCTGCAATCCAACGCGGCGAAGGAATCGAAAGAGCCGATCGGCCAGGCATCGCCCCGCGGCCGAGTAATGCAAGGCATCCTGGTAAGTTGCCGCGCGGCTGGCCGTGCTCCCGCCCAGAAAACGAAGCAGACTACAGCGGCCGCAGGCAATTAAGGTGCGGGATTCGCCGCGATCTCCGGTGCGCAGGATCGACTCAAAATCGGGGGAATTGCAAGCCGGGCATGTTCCCGCCAAAGGCTCAGCAGTGGCGTGCGCATGGGCTCCCATAGACGCGCTGATCGCGACGATCGCGTCACTCACTACTGCTGAGCTTTTCCCCATTAGTTCCGCCATTTCATTATCGCGAAACCGGTGATGCGTTTGTTCGCAACTAAATCATTGCTTCTAAAGGCTTCGAAGCGAGAAAATAGAAGAACAGGGCGCAGAGGGGCATTGAGTGGTGTAACGCAGCCAACCTCGAGCCTTACGACGGGTGACCTCCGGCGGGGGCGCGCCTCGGGTGATGCAGATTTCTGACGGGGAAAAGGATCTCATGGCCAGTCTCGGCGAAAAGCTAAAGGAAGCGCGGCTCAAGCAGGGCCTCTCGCTCAATGAGATTGCCGAAAGAACGCGAATCCAGGCGCATTTTTTGGAGGCGATGGAACAGGACAAGCTGGAAGTAATTCCGGGAGCCTTTTTCCGGAAGAGCTTTGTCCGGCAGTACGCCTCCACTCTCGGCTTAAATCCCGATGAGTTTGAAACCGACACTTCCATCCAGTTCGGTTCGTTTGGAGATGCAGGCGGTGGCGCCGCAACCCAGCCCTTATCGTTTCGGGAGCAACCCGACCTGCCGCCGATGCCCACTCCTGGCAGCGAGGGCCACTTCCCATTCCGCCAGGCACTGCTTTCGATTGGCCTGCTGGTAGGCGTGGTGGCCGTTTGCGCCGTTGCCTATATGTTCTGGGAAGACTACCAGAACCGTGACCGAAGCGCGCCGGGCGTGGCCGCCCCGGAAACCGCAGGCTCAAGAGAATCTCCTGCGCTCGAAGCCACAGCGCCCGGCACGCCGGAGGCGGTTGAAGGATCAAATTCGCCTGAGGAGACCATGGCAAGTGGCACCGGGCCAGTGGATGCGCTGGGATCTGCCGCCGCCACTGGGACGCCCCCCACAAGTTCAGCATCCTCGCCCGCCCCGGACGCCGCGAACCCATCCGCGGCAACCGCAGCCGAGGCGAGCCCCCAATCAACAGTCCACGGTAGCGGCGACCGCGAAATCCGCTTATCAGCAAACTCTCTGACGTGGGTGCGGGTGCGTGAGGGCGATCGAGTGCTCTATGTGGGCACGATCGACGCGGGGCAATCGCGCTTGATCCGGGTGGGCGAGAACGCCCAGATCCTCACCGGCAACGCCGGGGGACTGAACGTGGTGTGGCAGGGCAACGACGTCGGCAAGATCGGCCCGTCGGGCCAGGTTCGCACCGTAACCTTGACGCCGCAGGGTGCCAGCATCCAGGCGCCGGCCCCAAAACCCGCCCCTGAATCCAGCGATTCCACAAGCTCACCCGGCCAGGAACGCTAGCGCCTCAGCGGTTCCTTAGCCGAATCTGGCGGAACGACGGCGTCGGGCTTCGACGAAAGCTGGGGATGCAGCCAAGGGGCCAAAGCGCGAAGCCGGAAAGGCCGTTTGGAGCTGCGCCCCCTCGCGCGAGCTTGCCGGGCCAGCACCAGCAGGCGCTTACGGTGCTCGGTTTCCATTGCCAGCAATTCGCGTCGGCGGCGGGATTTTACATTGTGATCCAGTTTGCTCCAGAAGCGCAGGAAATACTGCGTGCCGGAAAGCAGCGCGAAGCCCACCATTAACCACATCATCCCCAGCGCGGGCCAGCGGAACTGTTCATGCTGGACGCCGAGGATCAAAAGAACCACAGCCAGAATTTGAGAGACCATCTTGGACTTGCCCAGCTCGCTGGCCTGAATCGTAAAGCCCTCCGCCGCGGCGATGGAGCGCAAGCCGGTTACCGCAAACTCCCGGCCGACGACAACGATCACCATCCACGCCGGTACGGCGCTCACCTGCACCAAGGCGATTAGGGCCGAGGAAATCAATAGCTTGTCGGCGATGGGATCGAGCAGTGTCCCCACGGTGGTAACCTGCTTCCAGCGGCGGGCGAGGTAGCCATCCAGAAGGTCTGTGAGTCCGGCGACCAGAAAAACGGCCAGCGCAGCGGACTGGTTCGAGAACTCGTATCCCCAAAGAGTAATGCCTAGGTTCTCCTGCACCAGCAAGGCCACCAGCAGGGGCACGAAGAAGATTCGCAGGATGGTGAGAAAGTTTGGAATGGTGGCTTTACGCACACTGAGATCGCGTTCGCCCGATGGGGGCGCCGCACTCAGCATCGTGGGCTTTGTTCCCTCGGCCATAAGCAACCTGAACTTCTGCCCCCTTGGAAGTCCGGATGGGCATTGACGCAAACAGTGTAAGTCATTCCGTCATTGCCGCGCCCGCCGCCGCCTCGCCCACCAAATAGGGAGCGAGCAGACGGACGACGGAGGCTGGGGCAATGGCCTCAATCTCACAGCCTTCCTCTGTGTATTCGCGATGCAGCACCTGAGCGGCGATATGCACCGTGCTAACCTGCGGCGCGGCCTCATGGGGAAAGTGGAATCGGACCCGCCGCAATGGGTCGTAGGGCAGCATCCGGTCCAAGACTGCCAGTAGTTCCGGCATGCCAGTGCCATGCAACGCGGAGAGAGAGAGGCAGTGCTTCGCGCCCAAATCCGCGCCGAATCGCTCCAGGAGCAGCCGACCCCCGTCGGCAAGGCGGTCCGTCTTGTTGAGCACCAGAATTTGCGGCACATCGCCGGCGTCAATTTCCTTCAGCACTTCGTTGACGTGGGTGACGTGGGCCGCTGCATGGTCGGACGAAGCATCGACCACATGCAGCAGAATGCTTGCTCGCGAAGCTTCTTCAAGAGTGGCGCGAAAAGCTTTCACGAGGCTGATGGGGAGATTGCGAATAAAGCCCACCGTGTCGCCCAACAACACCTTGCGGCGGGAGGGCAAAACCAGCGAGCGCACAGTGGGGTCGAGAGTTGCAAAAAGGCGGTCGTCGGCCAGAACGCCCGCCCGTGTGAGCGTGTTGAACAGGGTCGATTTGCCGGCGTTCGTGTAGCCCACCAGCGCAGCCGTGGCCAGGGGCACGGAAGCGCGCTTGGCCCGTTGCACCCCCCGCCCTCGCCGCACCGCTTCCAAATCCTCTTCCACTTTCCGCATGCGGCGGGCAATCTTGCGCCGGTCCGTTTCCAACTGCGTTTCGCCAGGGCCTCGCGTGCCGATGCCCCCGCCCAATCGCGACATTTCCACGCCGCGTCCGGCTAGACGAGGCAATAGATAGTCGAGCTGCGCCAGTTCTACCTGCAATTTGCCTTCTCGAGTTTGCGCGCGGCTGGCGAAGATATCGAGGATGAGTTGGGTGCGGTCAATCACCTTCGCGCCCAGCCTGCGTTCCAGGTTGCGCTGCTGGGTGGGCGAGAGATCCACGTCGAACAAAAAGACGTCGACCTCTTCGGTCTCCCGCAATAGGGCAAGCTCCTCCACCTTGCCCGCGCCAATGAGGGTGGCGGCATCGGGCGCGGTCCGGTGCTGGATGGTGCGATGTACAATCCGCGCTCCGGCGCCCAGCGCCAGTTCGGCAAGCTCTTCCAGGGATTCGGACGGGCTGAACGTGAGGCCTCGCTTCGCCGACGCAGCGGAATCGCGAGCAAAATCAAGCCCCACCAGCACGGCGCGTTCAGTCAGGGCATCCTGCCGGGATCGATTCGATTGCATCCTGATTTCGTTGGCGGTTCAGCTCGCTCACTCCTCGTGCGGCACGCCAGGCGCACCCGCCGGATTAGCCGCCGCGCCCGCGCCGTGGGAGGAACCCGGCACGTGAGGGCTGTGCGTGTGGCGGGACACCACCACGGTCGAAATGGCGTGTTTGAAAATCAACTGTTCCTGGTTATTGGTCTCCAGGATGACGGAGTACTTATCGAAGCTCTTGATGCGCCCTGAGAGCTTTACCCCGCTGGTGAGGTAGATCGTCAAAAAGATCTTCTCTTTGCGCGCGTTGTTCAAAAATGCTTCTTGTATGTTTTGCGCAGTCTTGTCCATTGAGCATTCCCCGGTTAACAAAAATCGGTCAAAGGGAGTGTACGGCGAACCGTAGCCCGATTTTACAACAAGACCCCCAGGAGACGGGGCAGGTTTTCGCGAGCACGGGCCTTTCAGAGCAGCCAGTGCCTTCCGAACAAGCCGGCATTCCGCGATGATAGGAGCCAGGCGCCTATGTTAGACAACTCCCGTATTGCACAACTGCTCGAAGAAACGGCGGATCTGATGGAGATTGCCCAGGAGGATGGCTTCCGTATCCGAAGCTACCGCAACGCCGCCTCCGCCGTGGAGAGCCATCCCGAGCAAATTGTGGAGATCCTCAAGGACCCCTCTAAAAAGGTCACCGATATCAAGGGGATCGGCAAAGGAATCGCCCATGTACTGGGCGAGATCGCCGAACGGGGCTCCTTTGAGCGCCGAGACGAAATGCTGACGCGCTATCCGCCCACGGCGCTGGAACTGCTCAAGATTCAGGGGCTTGGGCCGAAATCGATCGCGCTTCTCTGGGAGCACTATCGCATCAGCACCGTGGACCAACTGGAAGCCCTTTGCAAGGATGGCAAGCTGCGCGAACTGCCCAGGATGGGCCAGAAGCTCGAAGAAAAAGTGTTGCGCTCGATTGAGACATACCGACGGGGCGCGGGGCGTTTTCTGCTCAACTACGCCGACGAAATTGCCGCGGAACTGCGCGAGTGGCTGGCCACCGTGGCGCCTCCTGAAATGATCCATGTGGCGGGCAGCTACCGGCGGGGCAAGGAGACGATTGGCGATTTGGACCTTCTGGTGGAGAGCGAGGATGCCGCCGCCGTGCTCGACCGTTTCGTTTCCGCGCCAGGGATTGGTGAAGTGCTGGGCAAAGGCAAGAACAAAGCGAGCGCACAGGTGGGCCGGCAGCACTTGCAGGTGGACGTGCGAGCCCTTCCCGCTCAGAGCCTCGGCGCGGCGCTTCAATACTTCACTGGCAGCAAGGAACACAACGTCGCGCTGCGCACGCGAGCCGTGAATCGCAAGATGACCCTCAATGAGTACGGGCTCTTCCGCGAAGGCGAAGACAAGGCATTGGCTTCCGCCACCGAGGCGGAAATTTATCGCGCCCTGGGCCTGGAATGGATCCCGCCCGAACTGCGCGAGAACACCGGGGAGATTGAGCGCGCTGAGGAGGGCAGCCTCCCGGTTCTGGTGGATCTGGCGGACATCCGTGGCGATCTGCACATGCATACGCGCGAAAGCGACGGCCGGGGCACTCTCGAAGAGATGGCGGAAGCGGCAAAGGCGCTGGGATATGAATACGTAGCGATTACCGACCACTCCAAAGCCCTTGCGATGGCCAATGGACTCGACGAAAAGCGTGTTCTCGCATTCGCCCGGATGGTGGAGGAGATCAACCGTGAAGGGCACCTGGGCATCCGGGTGCTGGCGGGCATTGAGTGCGACATCCTTCGCGACGGCCGCATGGATCTTGACGATGAGGCGCTGGCCGCCCTCGACATGGTGATCGGCAGCGTTCACAGTTACATGAACCAGGAAGGCGCGGAGATGACCGAGCGCCTCCTGCGCGCGGTCGAGAATCCCTATGTGCGCGTAATGGGGCATCCCACTGGCCGGGTGTTGCTGCACCGCGACCCCTTCCCCTTCGACTTCGACGCCGTCGCCAACGCCTGCGCAAAGAACGGCGTCGCGATGGAGATCAACGCCAGTCCGGAACGTCTCGATCTTCACGCCACTCTCATCCGCGCGGCCAAGGCGAGGGGTGCGAAGTTCGTCGTCGATACCGATGCCCATCTGCCCCGGCATCTTGGCAACATGAAGTTCGGCGTCAAGATGGCCCGTCGCGGCTGGCTGGAAAAGCACGACGTGCTAAACGCCCTGCCCTACGCGGAACTGGTGGAAAGGCTGCGCCCGCGCCGCTGATACAACCGGCAACCTGCTTCGCCGCTGTGGTACAACGGAGCCAAAAGGGGTGTGGCCGCCTGCCATGCCGCATTGTTCAATTCTGTTTAAAGGGTGGGCTAATGGGTTTCTGCCGCGGCATCTCTCTTTTCGTGTCGATAGGCATGGCGTTTGCCGCCGTTGCACCGGCCCGGGCCGAGAGTGCGAAGAAGGTGGAATTCAACCGCGATATCCGTCCCATACTCTCCGACAAATGCTATACCTGCCATGGCCCCGACGAGCAGAAGCGCCTGGTGAATTTGCGCCTCGACACCAAGGAGGGGCTACTCGGCGATCGCGGTAAGTATCGGATTGTCGTCCCTGGAGATCCGGAGAAGAGCAAGCTGCTCGAACGCGTTTCCCATCCCAAGCGCGCTCTCGCCATGCCGCCTCCGGGCAGTGGAGATACGCTCAGCACCGAGCAGGTGGCATTGGTGAGGGAATGGATTTTGCAAGGCGCCGCTTTCGAATCCCATTGGGCCTTTACCCCTCCCCAACGGCCTGCCCCACCGGCGGTGCAAGACAACGCATGGGTCCGCAATGAGATCGACCGCTTCGTGCTGGCACGCCTTGAAAAAGAAGGATTAGAGCCCGCCCCGGAAGCGGAAAAAGCGAAGCTGTTGCGGCGGCTGCACTTCGACCTTACCGGCCTGCCGCCCACGCCGAAAGAGGTGGAATCGTTCCTGGCCGATACCGCCGCCGGCGCCTATGAAGGGCGCGTCGACGCCCTGCTGGCCTCACCCCGCTATGGAGAGCGGATGGCGATGCAATGGCTTGACCTTGCCCGCTACGCCGATACCCACGGCTTCCACATCGATAGCCATCGCGACATGTGGATCTGGCGGGACTGGGTAATAGCAGCGTTCAATCGGAACATGCCCTATGACCAGTTCAGCACTTGGCAACTGGCCGGGGACCTGCTTCCGGAACGCACGACGGAACAGCGCATCGCCTCCGGGTTCAATCGCAACCACATGATCAATTACGAAGGCGGCGCGATCCCCGAGGAGTATCAGACAGAATATGTGGTCGACCGCGCGGACACCACCTCCACCGTGTGGCTGGGCCTCACAATGGGTTGCGCGCGCTGCCACGATCACAAGTACGACCCCATCAAGCAGACCGATTTCTACAAGTTTTTCGCCTTCTTCAATACCATCGATGAAGAGGGGCTGGATGGCAAACGCGGCAACGCCACGCCCTACTTTCGGGTCTTTCGCGACAAGGCGGAGGAGGCGCGATGGAACGATGCCCGGCAGCGCGCGCACGACGCCCGGATGGCCCTCTGCAACGACACCGTCGACCACAAGCTCGCGCTCTGGGAAGCGGGCCAAGCCGCAAAAATGGCAGCCCCGTCGTATCGGGGCTTGGTGGCCCACTACTCGTTTGACGGGCATCTGGAAACGGCTAGCCCCGCATTGATCGGGCGGGCGGCAACAGGAGAGAAGGCGTTTTCACCGGGTATCGTGGGAGATCATTTAGACCTCGATGGGGAGACCTCCGTGGAGTTTGGCGACGCCCTTCCCTTCGGACACCAAGATGCTTTTTCCATCGCGTTTTGGGTGCATAGCTCCAGCCAGCGGCCGATGGCCGTCTTCCAGCAGATCGCCGATGCGAAATCGCGGCGCGGTATCGAGTTTCTTTTCGATGAGTCCTACCCGATTCCCGAGGAGATTGAGCGCGGCGTGCATCTGACGCTTCGATTGAGCGAGCAGTATCCGGAGAGTGCCATCGAAGTGACCACCGTTGATCGTGTGAGGCAGAAAGGCCAGGCGCACCTGGTGGCCAGCTACGATGGCAGCGGCCGGGCCGAAGGCGTGAAACTTTGGGTGAACGGCAAGCGAGCGAAGCTGCGCATCGGGCGCGACTCGCTCAAGGGAAGTTTTCGCGCCGAAGCAAATCTGAGTATCGGCGACAAAGCGCTGGGTTCGGCATTCAGTGGCAACGTGGACGATCTGCGGATCTACCGGCGCGCCCTGAGCGCCGTGGAGATTGCCCAGCTCTATGGACTCGAGCCCGCGCGCGATGCGCTGTTACGACCCGCCGCCGGACGCTCCCGCGAACAGCGCGACATCCTGCGCCGCTATTACCTGGAGAACGCCGCCGCACCGGCGGACCGTGCCGCTTGGGCGGAACTGCAAACGGCAACCAAGGCTTTCGACGCCCTCTCCGATGCCATCCCTACCACCATGGTGATGGAGGAGATGGTGACGCCCCGCGTAACGCACCGGTTGAATCGCGGCGATTACAGTATGCCCGCGGAAGAACTACAGCCCGATGTGCCAGGGGTTCTTCCGCCGCTGCCCGCCGGAGCGCGGAGAGACCGTCTGACGCTGGCCCGCTGGCTATTCGCGCCCAATCACCCGCTCACTGCGCGCGTGGCGGTGAACCGCTTCTGGCAGATGAGCTTCGGCCAGGGAATCGTCAAGACCTCGGAAGATTTCGGCGCCCAGGGAGATCCACCGTCCCACCCTGAATTGCTCGATTGGATGGCTACCGATTTTGCGGCAAATGGCTGGGATGTGAAACGCATGATGCGCAGCATCGTCACTTCCTCCACTTACCGCATGTCTTCGAAAGCGTCGCTCGAAACGATGGAGCGCGACCCTGAGAATCGTTTGCTGGCGCGTGGTCCGCGAGTGCGTTTACAGGCCGAGATGATCCGGGATACGGCCCTGGCGGCTAGCGGGTTGCTGAACGGAGAGATTGGCGGCCCGTCCGTCTTCCCCTATCAGCCGGAGGGCGTTTGGGAAGATATGGCCTTTGGCGACGTCTATTCCATGCAACGCTACGAGCAAAGCCATGGCGACGATCTCTACCGCCGCACGATGTACACCTTCTGGAAGCGGACGGCGCCGCCGCCCTCCCTGGTAGCCTTCGATGCACCGGATCGTGAGAAGTGTACCGCCAGGCGCACGAACACCAACACGCCCTTGCAGGCACTGATCCTTCTGAACGACCCCACCTATGTGGAAGCGTCGCGCGCCCTCGCCCAGCGGGTATTGAATGAAGCCGCTAAGGACCCTGGCGCCCGCATCCGCTATGCCTTCCGTCTCGCCACCGCTCGCGAACCCAACCCCCGTGAGTTGCAGGTGCTGCGAGATCTTGCCGAAACCCAAGTGGGCCGCTACCGCAACAACCTCGCTGCCGCGCGGAAGCTTCTGGGCGTAGGCGAATCCAAAGCAGACGCCACGATTGACCCCCGCGAACTGGCCGGATGGACCACCGTGGCCGGCGTCATTCTCAATCTCGACGAGACCATCACGAAGGAGTGAGTATGTCCTGGAGGAAAGAGCGCATCGAGCATCCGGTTGAGGGGATGTGTAGGAGAATGAAGGTATGGCGGGGACGAAGCGCGAACCGGGGGAGAAGGTGGAATGGGGAAGGGGAGGGGAGGGAGGGAGAAGGGAAGGGGGGGAGGGGGGGAAGGGGGGGGGGGGTAGGGGGAAGGAGGAAGGCCCAAGCCGCCGGCAGTTCTTTTCCAAGAGCGCCGGAGGCATTGGCGCGGTGGCGCTGGCGGCGATGCTGCAGCCGGAACTACTGCGGGGCGCAGCGGCTTCATCCCCCCTGCCGGTGGGCCTGGGGGGTTTGCCTCACTTCGCTCCGAAAGCGAAGCGCGTGATCTACCTGCATCAATCGGGCGCCCCCTCGCAGATGGATCTCTTCGATTACAAGCCCGCCCTCAACCAGCATCACGGCAAAGAACTTCCAGATTCTATCCGCCAGGGCCAGCGCATCACCGGGATGACTTCCGGGCAGAGCTCTTTTCCGGTGGCGAGGTCGATTTTTTCTTTTGCCCAGTATGGACAATCTGGCGCCTGGCTCAGCGAATTAATCCCCCACCATCGCAAGATCGCCGACGATATCTGCATCCTCAAGACCATGCATACGGAGGCGATCAACCACGATCCCGCCATCACCTTCTTCCAGACCGGTTTTCAGCAGCCAGGCAGGCCCAGCATGGGCAGTTGGGTAAGCTACGGGCTGGGCAGTGAGAACCGGGACCTCCCCGGCTTTGTCGTGCTGGTATCGCAGGCCAACGCGCTCAATACCGATCAGCCCCTGTTTAGCCGATTGTGGGGTGCGGGCTTCCTCCCTGGCACTATGAGGGAGTGAAGTTTCGTTCGGCAGAAGAAGACCCAGTGTCTGCACATTCACAATCCGGCAGGCCTTGACACGCGATTCGCGCCGCAAGTGCTTGACAGCCTCGGAGCTCTGAACGAAATCAGCAGCTTGAAGACTATCCAAACCCTCAGAGATTGAACGCAGATCGCTCAATACGAGATGGCCTACCGGATGCAAACTTCGGTGCCCGATCTGGTGGACTTTTCGAAGGAGCCGGAAAGCACCTTCGCGCTCTACGGCGAGGACGCGCGCCGCCCCGGCACTTACGCCGCGAACTGCCTGCTCGCCCGCCGTCTGGCCGAACGCGACGTACGCTTCGTGCAGCTCTATCATCGCGGCTGGGATCAGCATCGCGATCTGCCCCGCGACCTCGCCCTGCAATGCAAAGGGACTGACCAGCCGTCGGCCGGCCTCGTTCAGGACCTGAAGCAGCGCGGGATGCTGGACGATACGCTGGTGATCTGGGGCGGTGAGTTCGGGAGGACGGCGCTGCTGCCAGGGTCCGCTATCCAGACTCGAACTACGGGAGAGATCATCGGCCGCAGCTTCGCCATCTGGATGGCGGGTGGCGGTATCAAGCCGGGCATTACGGTGGGCGAAACAGACGATTACTGCTACAACGCGGTGAAGGATCCCATCCACGTGCATGACATGCAGGCAACGGTAATGCACTGCCTGGGCATCGATCACAAACGGCTGACCTACAAATACCAGGGGCGACACTTCCGCCTGACCGACGTCGCGGGCAATGTAGTGAAGCAGATTCTGACGTAGGGAGCGGGCAGCCACTCGATGCGATCACCCGGCAATGGCGCTCTCCCAGTTGAAGCGGCTGATGCCCTTGGGGCGAAGAGCTTCTGCGCGGATGATCTGGTTGCGCCTTCTCGTGCGGGCCGGGCACATAATCAAACGCCGCGCCTTCGGCAAGCAGCGTCTGTTGCAGCTTCTTCACATCCACTTCCTGTACGGGCTTATTCGCGGCGAGGGCCATGCTCGCGGCTACCCCGGCGGCGTGGCCGATGATCATGTACTGCGGCTCCATGCGCAGCGGGCGCCGAATAGGCGACGTGCTGGCCGAAGACGGCACCGGCACATAGTAGGTTGGTGCACTCGGCGCGCCTTGGGAAGAATCATGCGGTATGCAATCTGGTATGGCGTCACCGCCACCTGCATATCGCCCTCGTTTTCCGCGAAGCCCTTGGAATTGACGATGCGCTGGATGTTGTGAGAGTCGCTATTGTAGCTGCCCATGCCGATCACGTCGGGCTTCGTCTGCTCCGTCTGCAAATCCTGCTGGCGCATCACGTATTCGCCCACCATGCAGCAGGGCTCGCGCACGTATGAGCTGGTGAGGCCAATGGGCGGCGTATCCAAATCTCATCGCGGCAAAGGCCCCACAAGTTGACTTTCCTGCTGCAACGGAGGCGGGCACACCGTGGGTCGGTGGCAAGGAAATCGTAGAAGCCCTGCACATAGCGAACATGGTGTCCCAGATCTCCTCGGCTGGCCGCTGGTCAGCTCGGCGTTCGGGTACGTCGTAGTTTTCCTCCGATGTAATCGGTGGAGAATGCGCCTTGGTTGTTGAAGTCCGCTTCGAGGTACGGATGGGGTGCGACGCAGGCGTGAGTTCGTGGAAGACCTGAGGCCGCCAGTGCTTTCATGGCCTCGAGAAGCAGCGCGGGCCCAGCGGTACGCTTGGGGTAGGCAGCCCTAGGCTGTGGGCCAGGGCACGCAGCTTCGCAGGATCGTCTGTAGCGATGATGCGGAAGTTGTAAGCCTGGACTCTTGATCGCCTTGCCGGTTGGCTACGGGCTCGGGCCTGGTTCCGGATGCAGGATTGCCGCTGGCGTCCCGGGCTGGAATATCCACCATGAACTGGTGATAGGGCGTGCGGTCCCGCACCCCGGCCAGAGACTCGCCATACATGCTCACGGGCTCGCGGCCGAACGTGTAGGTCACCGCCGCCTGCGCCATCAGGTCGCCTTCGTAAGAGCAATCCGCGAAGGCCCTGCCCGCGAAGCGCGCGCCGTTTATCGTCGTGATGGAGCGGATGCGGCCGCCCGATTTCTCAACGCCCGTTTTCTCCCGCAGCGGATGCCGGAAGAGCACCGTCACACCCGCTTCGTGCAGCATTTCCTTGAAGACGCTCTCACCCACGTGCGGCTCGTGAAACCAGGCAACGCGATTGTTGTAGCGCTTGATGTTGTAGCGCATACCCACTCGTGCGTAGAACTCAAGCGCCATCCCGCCCAGCACCTCGCGACGGCCGATGTCGGTGCGCGAAAGCCCCCCTGTAACCATCCCGCCCAGATGATCTCGCGGCTCCAGAAGCAAGGTCTTCAAGCCGTGGCGCGCGGCGGCCACTGCGGTAGCAACTCCGCCCGCGGTTCCCCCATAGACCACCATGTCGAAGTCCCGCGCGGCGGGCGCGGCTGGAATCTGGCCGGCGGCAGCAGGCATCGAAACAGTGGCGGAAGCAGCCGCCGAACCCAGCGCCAAGCTCTTGGCAAAATCGCGTCGATCCATGTGAGTCAAACCCCCATCCTTAAGTTCGAAAGGCCGCGCTCCTCCTACAGAAGACGTTGCAGCTTTGTGATGGCTTCGTTCTGCACCGGCATCACATACTCAAAGACTCCGCCTTGTGAAACCAAGGTCTCCTGCAGCTTCTTCATCCGATCTCATGCGGTGGCCGGTTCGCCTGATGCGCCATGCTGGCCGCCACGCCGGCGGCGTGCCCGATCAGCATCCACTGCGGCTCCATCCGCATGGAGGCGTAGGCAATGTGAGACGCGGAGAATGGCACGGGCGCCAGCAGGTTCACGCACTCTTCGCGTTTCGGGAGCATGATGCGATACGGGATCTGGTAAGGCATCACCGCTACCTGCACATCTCCTTCGTTTTCGACGAAGCCCTTTTCGTTCACGATGCGCTGTATGTTGTGCGAATCGCTTTGGTAGCTGCCCATGCCAATGGCATCCGGTTTGCTAAGGTCGGTCTGCAAGTCCTTCTGCGTGGCCACGAACTCGCCCACCATGCGGCGCGCTTCCCGCACATAAAGCTGGTGCGGCCAGTAGTTCGTATCCTCGTATTCATCCAGTGCCAGGCCCCACTCGTTCACTTCCATCCTTAAAGTAAGGGGGATGCGCTCGTCGGTTGCCAGGAAATAGTAGAAACCCTGCTGGTAGCCAATGTGGTCGTTCCAGATTCGCTCGCGCGTGGCGTAGTTGCCATCGGGATACTCCCAGTTCTTGCCGATGTAATCGGATGAGAACCCGCCACGGTTGTTAATGTCGGCTTTGCTGGTTGCAGAATACGCCGGAAGGAGAACTTCGTTGAAGTCGGTAGCCCGGCTCAAACGCTTCTCTTCGCCCGCGATATAAAGCGCCAATAACTCGTAGCGCGCGGGGTCGTATCCGGCGGGCTTGGGCCAGGGCAGCCGCTTCATGGGATCGTTTGAAGCGATCACGCGGAAGTTGTAGGCCTGCACTTTCCCATCCCCTTCGCCCGGAGTACCCCGAGGGTAGTCTCCGATTTCGGGATACAGCTTTCCGCTCGCGTCGCGCGCGGGAATGGGATAAAGGAACTGATGGTGCGGCGTCTCCGCGCGGATGCCCGCCAGCGATTCCCCATACTGCTTCACACCTTCACGGCCCACCGTGTAGGTCACCTTCGCCTGCGCCATCAGGTCGCCTTCGTAGGTGCAATCGGCGAAGATTGGGGCGGTGAAGCGCGCGCCGTTTTCCATCTCGATTGAGCGGATGCGCCCGCTCGACATGGAAACACCGGTCTTCTCCTTGAGGCGATGCCGGTAGAGCACCGTGACGTTCGCCTCCGAGAGCATCTCGTGAAAAACGCTCTCCGCCACACGCGGCTCGGATTTCCAGGCATCATGGCGATGGGAGGTGGTCACCCACGGCGTAGCGCGGGCCTCGATCGAGAACTCCAGCGCCATGCCGCCGATCACTTCGCGCTTGCCAACGTCGGTGCCTGAAAGGCCGCCCGTCACCATGCCGCCAACGTGATCGTGCGGTTCGAGCAGCACCACCTTCATGCCCTCGCGAGCGGCCGCCACGGCGGTGGTAACACCTGCGGCAGTGCCGCCGTAGACGACGAAATCGAAGGCGCGCTCGGCGGGCGCGCTGCCCGCCATCTGCGCGGCGGCGAGCGGAGATGTCACCATCCCCGCCGCCACCAGTGAGTGGAAGTCTCGTCGGTTCATCGTTCTATCCTTTTGAGCTAAAAGGTGAGTCGCATGCCAACCTGCATCCTGCGGGCTTCGAGCGAGCCAAAGATCCTGCCCGAAGTTGGCATTCGTGTTCACCCCTTGCGCGTTCGGGCTGAAGGTGGTGTTCGGGTTGTTGAGATTAACCGTGTTCAGTGCGTTGAACATCTCCCAGCGGGTTTCCAGGCGGAAGCGCTCCAGGAAGTTGAACGTCTTGAAGAGGCTGAAGCTCACGTCCGTGAGCCCGGGTCCGCGAGTGCTGGGCAAGGTGAAGGGTGCGTTGCCGAGCACGAAGTTCGCCGGGTTCTGGAAGGCATTGGTATCGAACCAGCCGTTGGCGCTGCGTTGATCGGAGGGTAGCGTGGGGTCACGCACGAGGTCGGGGAAGCTGATTCCGGTGAAGTTGTTGGCGCCGCGCACGATCAGTGGCTTTCCTGTTTGGAAAGTGCCGATGCCATTTACCTGCCAGCCGCCGAGGATCAGGTCCACAGCGGTGGGAACGTCGGCCAGGAACTTCCGGCCCTTGCCGAAGGGCAGTTCATAGACGCTGCTCACAACAAGGCGCCGTGAAACATCGTCCTGGTCAATGCGCCGATCGAGCGCGCGATTGAAGCGACCCATGCGGAAGCCCTCCAGGCCAGTGGCGTTGCCGCCGCCGCCAATGGAAAGCGCATCCGTGATGAGCTTGCTGCCGGTGAAGCTGATGAGGGTGGAGAGGCCGCCGGAGAAACGCTTCTCGAGGCTGGCCTGAAAGGAGTGGAAGACACTGCTGGCATTGGGCGCCGCGAAGGTCTGCACAGTCTGATAGTCCGGGAAAGGCCGTAGCAACTGCTGGCGTTGCACGGTGGCACCGGAAAGCGGGCCGCTGGCGATCTGACCGCGGAAGGGGTTGGCGACTGTGCTCTGCAGCGCGAGTCCTTGGCTCCAGAAGCTGGGGTCAAGTTGGTTGAGGTCGTAGTTACCGCCAAAAAGGTGGATGCCACGGCTGCCAGCGTAGACGGCACTCCCAACCCATCCTCCCCAAAGGGCCTGCTGGATGGTGAAGTTCCATTGCTGGATGTAGGGCGTGGGGGCCTTGCGATCCTGGTAGCGGACAGTGAAGCCGCGGAAGGCAGAAGGCCCACCGTTCGCTCCGAGCGGTTGTAAGAGAGAAGTCGGGCCGTCGCTGAATTTAAAGGCGGAGGTGATGCCTGGCTGCGAAGAGGCAAAAGGAGTGTCCACTGAGAAGCCAAAGGCGTTTGTGTTGTCGCCCTGCGTATGACCGATTTCGGAGATGGTATACATCAGTCCGTAACCGGCACGGACGGCAGTCTTGCCGGTGCCGCCGGGATTCCAGGCGAAGCCGACCCGAGGGCCGATGTTGTTCTTGTCGAGGTTGACGAAGGAGCGTTGCTCGGTTCGCCGACGCCCCGATAGACCATGGTGCCGAGGAACCCATTGTCAGGATTTGTAACGAACGGATCAAAGTTGGAATGGCGGTCATGCAGTTCGGTGGGTCCGAAGGAGATGTCGTAGCGGACGCCCAGGTTCAGCGTAAGGTTGCGGGCAACCTTCCAGTCGTCCTGGAAATATAGGCCCAGTGGAAGAGCGCGGAACTGGAAGAACGGCCGAGAACCCATGGCCGCCACCGGCGACTTCGCCGAGCAAATAGCTAGCCAGACCGAAGCCCGTGCCGGCAGGCGCCGCAGGGTTGTTCGGTTATGCCCGTGTCGAAACTGAAAGAAGCCTGAGGGCCGGAAGCGATTGATAAAGCTGAGCCGGTACCATCGCAGAGTCGAGGCCGGCCTTGAAGGGTCGTGTGCGTTCCCGCGATGAAAGGTCATGCTGTCGACGATCTGGACATACTGCTGCGCGCGGACACCGGCGGAAAACGATGCGCTTCCGATGCCAAGCAGGCCGGAAACAGTAACGGGCGGAAATTGATCCTGAGGAATGATGTTGGGGTAGCCGAGTTGCTGCGGCCAGGCTTGGTCGAAGCTGGGGTGTTCAAACGGCAGCCACTGCCTGGATGCGGCCACGCGCAGGTCGTTCAGTGTCGTGGGGGTGAGGACCTTCGTGTAGTTCACCACCGCGGCGTGATTGTCGCGCTGGTCATTTCGGGCGTTAGGGTCCGCCGGTCCGAGGCCCCAACCCTGGTCTTTGCGAGTGTTGCGGGTGACCGAATAGCGGAAGAAGAAGGAATCGTTTTCCGTGAAGCGGTGATCCACGCGCATGTTGGTGACGCCCTGGTCAGAACTGGAGGGCACGCAGCGAAAGTGAAGTTATTTGGCGTTGGTGAACGCGCATCTGGTGGAGCTGGTTGTTCGGGCAGGGCATGAACGCGAGGACACGAAGCGAAAGAGGATCGAAACGACCAGGAGCGATGACGTTGTTGGCGAAGGGCGTACGGTTGAAGCCGCCGCCCTGCCGTGGGAGCCGTGGTGGCAGGATCGAAGATCGTGAACTAGCGCTGCTCGGTGGCCGTCGCGTGTCGCTGAAATTGCCTGACCGCTCCAGAGCGGTGGCGACGGTGCCAAGGCGGGGGCTGCCGGAAGCGCGCCAACGCCACTGTTCATAGCCGAAGAAAAAGAATGTCCGGTTGCGGCCGTCATAGAACTTGGGAACGAAAACGGGTCCACCAACGGTGCCGCCGTACTGGTTGTAGCGCAGCACCTGCTTGATGCGGCCTGTGCGGGGATCGGGCTGGGTGGCGAAGGCGTTACGGGCATCGAGCGAATCATTGCGAAGGAACTCATACAAGGACCCGTGCAGCTCATTAGTGCCGCTCTTGGTGACGACGTTGACCACGCCGCCGCTGGTCTGGCCGTACTCGGCCTTCAGCGCGTTGGTCTCGACCTTGAATTCTTCCACCGCGTCGGCCATCGGGACCACGGCGATCTCGTTGTGTACCGGGGCGCTATTGACGCCGCCATCGAGAAAAAACTGGTTACCGTAGGCGGGGCCGCCGTTGATGCGGATCTGCGAGAAGCTCTGGTTGCTGATCTCAGCGAAGCCGTCGGTGGAGTTGCTTCGCGGCTGCACGCCCGGGACGATCTTGACAAGGTTGAAGACATGCCGCCCATTGAGTGGAAGCTCAGCGATACGCTTGCTCTCCACCACGGTGCCGAGGTTGGAGTCCTCCGTTTGCACGCGGGCGATCTCCGCCTTTACCTCCACCACCTCACTCACTTCTCCGAGTTCCGAGGGCGATGTCCAGGCGGAGGCGCTGGGAGACTTCCAGGCGAATTCCGCTGCGGACGAAGGTCTTGAAGCCAGCGGAGGTTGCCGTTACTTCGTAATCGCCGATGGGGAGGATCGGGAGCGTGTAGCTGCCGTCCTGACTGGTGGGGGCACGGAAGGAAAGATTGGTGCCAAGGTTGCGAGCGACCACCTCCGCGCCGGGAACGCCGCTGCCCTGGGCGTCACTCACGAGTCCGGAGATTGAACCTTGGGTGGACTGGGCCAAGAGAGGGTTGCCTATGCATAGCAGGCATAGGAAAAGAGCAGCAAGTATCCAAATGAATTTCGCGCGCATCGATTTTGAACTCCCACAAGACTGAAATCGTTCTGCCTGAAGCAAGAAAAAAGTTGCTTATGGATAGGATTACGATACAATCGGGTGAAATGAGGAGTTAGGGGCAGTACATTAACGGTTAATGCCCTTTTATTCTCAATAGGTTTCCGCTAATGGCCGACGAAGCCAACGAACTTGCGGAGAGTCAGCTTCCTCCCTCTCCTCCTTGCGATGCAGCGGAAGTCCGGGGGCATTTGCGCCGTATTCTCGATAGCCCCCATTTCATCCACGCGCATCAGCTTCAGCATTTTCTTGATCACCTCGTCACCTCGGCACTCGAAGGCCGCTCAGACGATCTGAAGGAGTACTCGCTCGGCCGGGACGTCTTCCGCCGGGGCGAATCCTACGATCCGCGCAATGATGCCATCGTCCGCGTGCAGGCTTCCATCCTCCGGAAGCGTCTCGCTGCTTACTATGAGAATGGCGGTAGCGGGGAGGCGATGCGCATCGAGTTGCACAAGGGCAGCTACGTGCCCCACTTCGTTTTCGGTGGCACCGGCCCCGCCCACTCGAAACTGGAAGCCTCTCCCAGCCCGGCGCAGTCGCAGGCGGCTCCCGCCTCCCGAAGAGAACTGCTGAAGATTGCGGCCGGGTTCGCCGCCGGCGCGGCCGTCGCGACGGGCGCTTGGGTGGTAACCGCAAAGTCCTCCGCCCCTGCTTTGGCATTTGAAGATGGCGGCGCGCTTTCCTTCCCCGCCCGCGAAGTCAGCCCCCGTATTTGGGGTCCGCTGCTGAGCGGTGAGCATCCCATCCAACTTGCCTTTGGCTGTCCGCAGTTCTTCCGCGGCGGGGGACTTTATGTCCGCGACGTCAACGTGAACAATACCCAGGAAGAGGCGGCCGACCGGAAACTGCGGGAACTCACCCGCCAACTGGGCCTCTATCTCGCTCCCGCCCCCAACACCTACACCGGCGTCGGCGAGATCCTCGGCATTTACCGGATGACCCAGTTCGTCACCCACCAGGGAATGGAATCTAACCTCGAGAATGTCCAACTGCTCACCCCGGAACTCATCCGGAATAAAAACCTGATCCTCGTCTCGTCGTACCGCTTTCGAACGCTGCTGGAGTTACTTTCTCTTCCACAGGCCTTTTCCGCCGAGTATATGGGAGGAGGCGCCATCGTCCCGCTGGAACCTCGCCCGAATGAGCAGAAGCGCTACGGCCCGATCGGCTCCGGGGGCGTCAGCCGTTCCTACGGTCTTGTTTCTTATTGGACCAGGCCTGAAACTGGTGGCCGCATCCTGCTGATGAGCGGCATCGAATCGTGGGCTACCCAAGGCACCGTGATGTATATCACCGGAGAGACTTACCTCCGCGATTTGGAACGCCTGCTGAGCCCGGCCTTCAACGAGGAATCGCGAGGCGTGCAGATCCTGGTGGAGATCGAGGGCCGCGACGACCGCGCAATCAACGTCAGCTACGTCACCCACCGCGTCCTTTGACATGCTCGTGGCCCTTCGAACGCCGCGGAGAAAAGAAACGGGCGGCACTCCCGCCAACGGAAGGCCGCCCGCTAATCTTTCTGTTTCCCGTCTTCGCGAACAGCCCGTCTAGCCGTTCATCGCATTCAGGAACTCCGCATTGCTCTTGGTCTTGGCCAGCTTGTCGAGCAGCAGTTCCATGCTTTCCACCGCCGAAAGCGGATTCAGCACCTTGCGCAAAATCCACACGCGGTTCAGTTCTTCCTTCGGCATCAGCAGCTCTTCCTTGCGGGTGCCGCTCTTGTTGATGTCGATGGCCGGGAAGACGCGCTTGTCGACGAGTTTACGGTCAAGATGGATTTCCATGTTGCCCGTACCTTTGAACTCTTCAAAGATCACGTCATCCATGCGGCTGCCCGTATCGATCAGCGCGGTAGCGATGATGGTGAGGGAACCGCCCTCTTCGATGTTGCGGGCCGCACCAAAGAAGCGCTTGGGCCGTTGCAGCGCGTTCGAATCCACGCCGCCCGAAAGCACTTTGCCCGATGGCGGAACGATGGTGTTGTAAGCGCGCGCCAACCGCGTCACCGAATCGAGCACGATCACTACGTCGCGCTTGTGCTCCACCAGTCGCTTCGCTTTCTCAATCACCATCTCGGCCACCTGCACGTGGCGCGTGGCCGGCTCGTCGAATGTCGAGCTGATCACTTCGCCACGCACGGAGCGCTGCATATCCGTAACTTCTTCCGGCCGCTCATCGATCAGCAGCACGATCAGCGCCACCTCCGGGTGGTTGGTGGTGATGGAATTCGCGATGCTTTGCAGCAGCATCGTCTTACCAGTGCGGGGAGGCGCCACAATCAGGCCGCGCTGTCCCTTACCGATAGGCGTAAGCAAGTCCATGATGCGGCCCGAGTAATTGTCTTTACCCGTCTCCAGACGCAGACGCTCTTCGGGATAAAGCGGCGTCAGGTTGTCAAAGAAAATCTTGTTGCGCGCTTCCTCGGGTGGCTCAAAGTTAATCGCGTCCACTTTGATGAGGGCGAAGTAGCGCTCGCCTTCCTTTGGCGGACGGATCTGGCCGGAAATCGTGTCTCCCGTGCGTAGATCGAAGCGGCGGATCTGCGAAGGGGAGACGTAAACGTCGTCCGGCCCGGGCAGATAGTTGTATTCGGGCGCTCGCAGAAAGCCGAAGCCGTCCGGAAGGCATTCCAGTACGCCTTCTGAAAAGATCAGCCCGCTCTTCTCCGCCTGCGTTTGCAGAATCTTGAAGATCAGTTCCTGCTTCCGCATGCCCGCGGCCCCGGCGACCCCCAGATCCTTGGCGATCTGGTTAAGTGCCTGGATGCTCATGTCCTTCAATTCAACAAGGTCGAGGGTGGGCGGCCCGCCCTGGTCCTTCGCCGCTTGCTCGCGCTCAGCTCGCCCGCGGGGAGTTGGCCCTTCGCCTTGGTCGCCACGCCTCCCATGGGAACCGGCGCGACGGCGCGGTGCGCCGTTTGATACTTCAGGCATGGCGGAAATGGCTTCCTTGGATGGCTTCGGAGAAATCTCCTCTTCCGCCTCGGCTCCAGCCTTTATCGGTTGCTCTTGATTTTCCAGATCGCTTGCCAAAGTTCCTTCACTCCTTGCCCATTGCGGGCGGAAAATGCGATGACGTCCGTTTCGGGAACCTCATCCTGGATCGACTTAACTTCCCGATTCACCTCATTGATGGTGCGGAGTTTGTCGATCTTGGTGGCCACCACCAGGTAGGGTCGTTTTCTGAAATCCAGCCATTCCCGAAGGGTACGGTCAGATTCCATCCATCCCCGCCGCGCGTCGAGAATGCAGATGCAATGCTGCAGGCACTCGCGTTCGTCGAGATACGCTTCAATCAGTTTCGACCACTCGGCCTGCAGGGCCTTGGGCGCCTTCGCGTATCCATAACCCGGAAGGTCGACCAGACGAAGCTGGCCTTCCACGTCAAAGAAGTTGATTTGTTGGGTGCATCCAGGACGGCTGCTCGTGAAAGCCACCTTCTGGTTCCCCACCAGCGCGTTCAACAGGCTGGGCATTGCCGCAGCGTTGCTTCTGCTACAGAGAAACGCAAACATCCGGTTCGGGGTACCTTGGGAAACTGCGCGGGATGGTTGCACGACGACTGCGGATCTGCATTTCAAAGCCACTTGAGACCCTCTGATCTGCCGCTCCCAGCAGAAGAAATGCTTAACAGCGCAGCACGCTGAGCAGGGAGCCTGGGCTGGTGCTGGGGTTTCTAATCTGCACATCTCCGCACCCTCCAGCGCCTGCACCGGGTAGGTGGCAGTGGTTCAACCCATTCATCACAGCTTGACGTGAGTCCATATCCGCTCCACGAATGGAGACACATGTCCTGTCCTGATATTCAAAGCACACTGGACAATCTTTCATCCTGAGACGAATCACTGAGTCCATTCCAGTGAGCCCGCAGAAAGCTTTTTCTTCCACAATCTCCCTCGCCAAGCCCCACACACAGGGTCCTATCAATCTCACGGTGATCCACAGATTCTCCACAAACAAAGAAATATTCAAAGCACACTGCACACATTCAACTCACAATGAGTAAACTCCACAAACAAACAGCGTTTCAAAATGCTCCTATCGCACGTGAATGAATCTGCAGTTCCATAAAATCCTTCAAAATGGATTCACAAACAGAACGCTTCCGTCCGCCGCATGACCGTTGCCTAGCATCACTGCTCCCAATGCGTACACTGACTTCACAGCAGTGCACGTCCACACTCCTGCGTGATGACGAAGGTCTACCCACCGCCTCCGTCCAAGCAGATCCATAAACTCCACAAACTGATTATTACACTCCGCTCCACGAAATGCAGACTTTCACGCCACAACTGAGCACGCACATGAATGAGACTTCACCGCTTCTTTCCGTCTACACTAGCACGCAGCGCTTCACCGTCATCGCTCCGCCGCTTCATGCCGCTTTCGCCAAACATTCCCGCTAGCATCCCAATCCACACTGCACGGTGATCACCGCTCAAACTAGGCAAACTATTTTGAATACAATATTCTTTCTTGCACACGTTTGGAGTATACTGCGCACCAAAAGCACTGACACGTCTATCATCTTTGAGGCTGCGTGTAGTTCAACAGGCAAATCACCTCATGGACTGCTCCAGCACCAAGGAATGCTATCCAGCCCGCTTCCAGCCATCACAATCAAAGAACATTTGCTGAGGATCATCTGGACATAGAATCAATTGCATGAACAAGATTGTGTTCAATCAACACTGCAAAAAGCGCCACAAGGATCACAGAAATCCGTCAACGTCTTTTATACGATTCATCAGCATCAAAGACTTCAATGGTTCCGGCCTACTCCATCATCTATCACGCCTTCCGCCGGAAACCGCCGATGTCAGACGCCAGTGTACAAACCCGCTGATGGCGACAGCAGGCCAACAAAAGGGCCGTACAAACTTCCCGCCCGTGACTTGGCAGACGACATTCCCGGCGAAGTATTACCCGACGCCCAAAAGTAAACAGGAAAATCAACTGGGTTTCTTCGCAAGTGCCGCGCCGCCAGGAATTCGATCCTGCTTCGGTATCAAGGCCGAGCATGACGCTCAGACATTACTGCGCGTGGATTGAGGTCGCGGATTTCCTGCTGTTCAGCGCACCGCCGACGTCGATCGATCATCGCCGACGCAGTGAATCAGCGGAACGGTGACATGTCCAGCAGCTGCAATTGACCATCAACTGCACGCCGTTGTCGTCATCCCGACCACTTCGATCTTCGGCCTTCATCATGATCTCGTTACCTGCGCCGCCGCACCAGTTCCTCTGGATCACCTTCTTTGATCTTTTCGTTGAGGTGGTATTACGCTATACCGCGTTCATTACCGTTGCGCGCGACCCTGAATGCGTGCCGATGGACATCAAGCTTATCGATCTTGATCCAGCGTCTGCGCCACGCGATCCAGCACGTTCAATGGATCAAAACCTGCAACAACTATAGCGCTACTCTTCGATCATCCGGGTTTCCGGATCGCCAAACTGGCTATCGCCAGCTTGTCTTCTGCATTAACCCACAAACGCCGATTGGCGTGAACATCGTGAGGTTATCGACTCCGATTTGACGCCTGCTGCTCAAACGATTACCGTAGCCGCTTACACCGGCAGTGGATCAGGCCGCTCTCCGCCTTCACCGCAGCGGTTCTGGCAGCCGCGCGCAAAAACTGGCGTTATTAATCAACGCTGATGGCTGATGCCCTTGCCGCCAGCGCCTGATGTTGCCGTCGGCGGCGCAGGGTATCCACAATAGCCGCACCCATGCCTGCCTGGAAAACCTTACTGGGGCTTGCGTTCGTCGATGAAAGCGTAATGCTGATCAGGGAAAACTTTTTGTCTCCGGCGCAGCGCATCTTCCAGATCGCGCGCTGAACTGTGGCGGCCTGCCGCGAACAGCGTCATAATGAAACGGAAGATCCAACATCATCCAGACATCATGAAAGCCGCTTCGTATCTGGTTTTTTCTTTGAAACCTGCCCGTGTCTGAAAACGGTGATTCACCGGATTTGCA
>JAXHKT010000031.1:0-80458 GCA_034522975.1 Bryobacterales bacterium | reverse complement strand
AACGACGGCTCGCGCCCGGTGGCGGAGGCCACCAAAGGCAGAAATTTGTCGAAGAATGCGGTGGTTTCGGCGGGCGTCTTGTACATTTTCCAGTTGCCGGCCATAAAGGGTGTTCTCACGAAATTGCCTCCAAAAAGCTATCCCCGTGGGGGATGGATGTATCGAAATTGCGGGCGACGGTCTGGCCAATATCGGCGAGGGTCGCGTCGGATGCCGAGGTCGACTCCGCGGGCTGCCCAACGGGCGCAGTAGCACAGCAAGGGCGTGAATTCGCGGCTGTGGTCCGTTGAGGGAGTGGTGGGATCGCAGCCGTGGTCGGCGCAAAACAGCAGTAAATCCCCTTCGCGCAGCGCTGCGATCGCCGAAGGCAGCCAGACATCGACGGCTTCGAGGGCTCGGGCATAGCCGGGGACATCGTTGCGATGGCCGAAGAGCATGTCGAAATCGACGAGGTTCGCGGAAATCGAGGCCTTCGGGTGCCACAATTCGGATGGCTTCGAGCACGTGCGGGCCGACGCCTTCCGCGTTCGACTTCGTCTTCATGCACTGCGCCGAAATGCCACGATTCAGGAACACATCGGCGATCTCTCCGAGTGCTCGTGGATCGGGGCGCCGGCGTTCGGGCAAGGCGATCCAGCAGCATTCCCGACGGGGGCGGTACCGCATAGTCATGGCGATTGGCGGTGCGGGTGAAAGAGCCCGGATTCGCCGATGAAGGGGCGGGCGATCACGCGGCCCACTTCGTGTTGCCCGCGCAGCAGATCGCGGGCGATCTCGCAGATGCGGTATTGCTCCTCAATGGGCACCAGGCCCTCATGGGCAGCGATCTGGAAGACGCTATCGGCGGAGGTATAAACGATCAACTTTCCGGTGCGGAGGTGCTCTTCGCCAAGCTGCTCAATGATCTGCGTGCCTGAAGCAGGAACATTGCCCAGAACCCCCCGGCCGGTAAGGCGGCTGAACTCGGCGATCAGTTCCGGGGGGAAGCCGGCGGGATAAACGGGGAACGGCTTTTCGAGATGGATTCCGGCCATCTCCCAGTGCCCGGTGGTGGTGTCCTTTCCGGGGCTCGCCAGGGCACAGCTTCCATAGCAGCCTAGGGGCGATTCGACGGCATGGAGGCCGTGGAAGGGGCGAATATTCGCGAGCCCCAGCGCCTCAAAGTGAGGCAACCGGAGAGGATACTGGGTGGCGATGTTGCCAAGGGTGTCGCTGCCTTCATCACCATACTCCGCCGCATCCGGCATCTCGCCAATGCCGACGCTATCGAGCACGATCCAAAAGATGCGGCGAAAAGACATTGAAGTCTCTATTGTTCCACACCGGTGTTAGAGAGGATCTTTGACGAACGACGCTTCGGCCACTGGTTCGTGCGGCGCGGGCCAGGCGATGGGCTGGGGGGCGAGAGCGCCCTGGAGTATGGGCGATTGGAGAGCGGTGATGCTTCGGATGACGAGGATGGCCGGAACGACCGCGGCGATCTCGGCGAGATTGCCGGCGAAATCGTAACCGATGGATGCCAGGGTCTCCGATACGGATTCAGCGCTCCATGCCGCTCGCATTCCGAGGTTGGCGATGATGTTGGACACGATCCAGACGCTCCACCAGAGCTTCAGCTTTGGCTTTGGACGGGATAAACCGGCAACCCATTCGGGGTGCTCCTCCCAGGCGAGATCTGTGCGGTCACGGATTTCGTCCATGATCGCGTAAGGCCGGTAGAGGTTGAGGATGGGGACTGCAAAGCCCCAGATCGTCCAGGAGTCCCCGTAGGTGCGGGGGATATTGCTGAACGTGCCCAGGTTGGTATAGGCGCGGTGGAACCAATATAGGAAACAAAAGGCGGCAATCATCGTCGCGGCGAGCTCGGCGAGGGCGGCCAAGGCGTAGACGATAGCCACCATGCCAAGGTCGAGCTCCTCCACAAGAACGGATGGATCGAACTCGCGCAGTTCCTGTGCGTACCAGAGCTGCGCGACGATGCTGATGAGCGAAGAAACGCCCACTGCGAGGATGCCGGCCACTGCTGCGCGGGAACGGTCAATGAAGCGCCGGACAGGGATTGGAACGGGAGATGCCGGTTGCAGGGTGGTGGATATCATGGAGGATCTCAGGCATTGGCGGCGGGGACCGGGTAATCCGGGGAATCGCTTCGGCAGCCGGCCAGATATCGTTCAAACTTCGCGATCACATCGGGATGCGAGGCGGCGATGTTAGCGGATTCGCCGGGGTCGGTGGAGAGATCGTAGAGTTCGAGAGGCTGGCCCAGACCGTGGCGAACGCCTTTCCATCTGCCCATGCGCACAGCTTGTTGAAAGCGGCGGGTTCCGTATTGCTCCCAATAGAGGGGGCGGTCTTCCGGTTGCCGTTCTCCCAGGAGGGTGGGGGCGATGGAACGGCCGTCGATATCCGGCGGCAGACCACGGCACTCGGCGAGGGTGGCGAGGGTGGGTAGCACATCCTGAAAGCCCCAGGGCAAGGAACTGACGCTGCCGGGGCGAATCCTTCCGGGCCAGCGCGCCAGCATGGGCACCCTCGTGCCGCCTTCGTAGATAGAACCCTTCTTCTCGCGGAAAGGACCAGAGGAAGGCAAAGGACTCTCGTAATCCGAAGTGCCGCCGTTGTCGCTGGTGACGAAGACGAGGGTGTTTTGATCGAGGCCGGTTTCCTTAAGCTTCGCCATGATGCGCCCCACGTAGCTGTCGAAGCGGGTGACCATGGCGGCATAGTGTTTCGCTTCCTCAGGCCATGGCTTGGTGGCGTAGACGCCTAGTTCTGGCGCCTCAATGGCGGCGTGCGGAACGGTGGGCGTGAAGTAAAGAAAGAACGGTTGGTATTGGTGACGGTCTATAAAGTGAACGGCCTCGCGGGCCATAAGATCAGAGGCGTACTCTCGCTTTGCGCCTTGGGTATTGCCTCTTAGCGGCTCTTTGGCGTTGTTGCGCCAGAGGTATTGGGGGTAGTGCCCGTGGGCGTGCTGCTGGTTAAGGAAGCCGAACCACTCGTCGAAGCCGTGATCGTTGGGCAGGCCGGTGGTGCCGGGTTCGCCAAGGCCCCACTTGCCGAAAATGGCGGTGGCGTAAGCGCGCTCTTCATCGAAGGAGCCGCGCCATTCGGGGCCTTTGAGCATGGAGGCGATGGTGCGGTCTTCCGCGCGCAGAGGGACGCGGCCGCCGCTGCGCAGCGACATGTTGGAGCGGACGGTGGTGTGGCCGGTGTGCTGGCCGGTCATCAGAACGCTGCGCGACGGGGCGCACACGGAAGCGCCAGCGTAGCAATCCGTGAAGCGCATGCCTTCGGCGGCGAACTTGTCCATGTGGGGGGTTTCAATGAGCTTTTGCCCGTAGCAGCCAAGGTCGAAGGGGCCCATATCGTCGGCCATGATGAAGATGAAGTTGGGGCGGGAATCCGGGGCCTGGGCACGGGCGCGGAGGCTGCCCAGCGCGGGCAACGCGAGGGAAGAGAGGGTAAGAAACGATCTGCGCCGCACGGCGAGGCCTCCTTGAGGAAAATGGTCGCGTGCCGCGATCTTATCAGAGCTTTGGCCGGGCCACGAAAACTACCTCTTCTTTGCTATGAGCTTGCCCGCGCTGAGCATGTTGGCGAAAAGGCGAAAGGCGCCGGGAACGCCCGCCGGGAGTTGGCGGAACCAGGAATAGCTGGTAAAAATGAACACGCCCTTGCCACTTTTCGCATAGAGAATGCCGCCACTGAGGGGCGATTCGTTGGGGTCATGGGTGGCGATAACGGTTTCGTAGCGAGGGTCGAATTTTGCGGGGAAATAGAGCCCGCGTTCCTGCACCCAGCTGTCGAAATCTTCCTTGCGAATCTTGTTGGGCGCGCTGAGCAGGGGATGGCCAGGCTTGAGGATGGCGACGGGGGCGTCTTCGACGCTGACGCGGTCGCGCCCGATCTCGAATGGGTAGGGGCCGAGTTGCAAGCCTTCGACGGGGTCCGCGGTGCCCGCGCCAAAGTTGCGGGTGGTGTTGTATTGGACGATGTAGGTGCCACCCTTTTCGACGTAGGCGAGAAGGTTCTTGTGGCTGGCGACAAGGTCCGACCGGGTGTTGTAGGCGCGAACGCCGGCGACGATGGCGTCGTACTGAGAGAGATCCCCGCGGGAGAGATCGGCTTCACTGAGCAGGGTAAGCTTCGCGCCGATCTGTTCGAGGGCTTGCGGGATCTCATCGCCGGCGCCCATGATGTAGCCGATGTTCTTCGAGAACAGATGCACAGGCTCCCGGACGATGCGGGCGCTTTCCCGAGGGAAGAGTGTCTGCGGCGGGAAGTGGGGATAGCTCACCACGGTCATTGCTCGTTGGTAGGTCTCGCCGCCGACGGTGGCCATTGCCTCCATGCTGCCTTCCTGTTCACCCTGGGGAGGGGTGACCTCGAAATGCACGGTGAGCTTTTCCTTGGCTCCCGAAATGGTGAACGGCACCGACGCGGGCTTGGCGAGCCAACCGGCGGGCAGGCGGAGGGAAGCTTCGCCGGAGAGCCTCGAGCGATGGCTGGTTAGGGTGAGATCGACGCGCTTGGCGGCGGGGCTGGGGAAGATGAGGCTACGTTGGGCCAATTGCAGCGTGACGGCGGGGGCTACCACCAGAGGGCGGGTGAGTTCGCCGTAGAGCGGATCGACGTAGCGGTGGTGGACCGGCCGCAGATACGCAATCTCCTGGGCGGCGCTGCCTTCTCCAATGCGGGCCAGAATGCGCGCCTGCAAAGTGGCTGGGGTCTCGGGGTTGCCGACGAGCGCCCGATCCTGCGAGGAGACCTGATAGCGGTCGTTTTGCGGGGCCTCTTTGAGCCAGTAGGGCTGAGAGATGGGATAGTCGTTCGGCAACGCGATCTTGAGCGGTTTCACTTCACGGCGGTTAAAGGGGAGGGCGACGCTTTCAGATAGCATTGCCGCTTCTCCCTTTGCGCCTTCGACCACCACGGACTGGACGGAGACGGGGACTGGGGAGCGGTTGAGCAGTTCGAGGTTGACCGTAAGGGATTCGCCAGGCACCACTTCGTGTACGGAGGCTGAAGCGTCGAACCAGAGGCCCGCGCACTCGGCGATGGTGTCCTCCAACTCGGCGAGCTTGCGCTCCACGAGAGGAGTGCGTTCGAGCGCCAACATGGCGGTGCGGGCGCCCAGCAGGGTAGGCACGGTCTTGTAGGGGTGGACGAAATCGAACTGGTCGCGCGCCTGAAGGAGCAGAGATTCCACGTTGGAGGCGCCGGGCACGCGGCCCCAACTGAGGTCAATCCCTTCGAATGGGTCTTTCGTGGCGGGGTCTCCATCAAGCAGAACGAGGTAGTCGCGCGCCTCGCCTTTGCGCTCCGGGGCACCCATTGTCTGGCTGCGGTGCTGGCTGCGGCTGCTGCCGGCGATCTCCTGATATGAGAAACCCAGAACAGCGTTATACTGCCCGGTGGGCAACGTGAGCCTGGGCTCTGCTTCCTTCAACTGCTCTTCCACCCGGCGCCAGGAGAATGTGTTCCAGAAGAGGCGTTTGGCTTGCCAAGGCTTTACCCGATCGAGCTGGTCAGGGAAGCGATTCGGATCTGCCGCGGCGTGGAAAGCTTCTTTGCCCAGCATGGCGGAAGATTGGTGGTGGCCGTGGCCATCATTGGGCGTGCCGGAAAATCGGTTAATGATAATATCGGGCTGGAATTTGCGAATCACCCAGACCACGTCGCGGAGGGCATTCTCCCTGCCCCATTTGCCTAGGGTTTCCTCGGCGGTCTTGGAATAGCCGAAATCCACAACACGGGTGAAGTACTGCACGCCGCCGTCAATCTCGCGGGCGCGGAGAAGTTCCTGCGTGCGGATCACCCCGATGAGGGCACCCTGTTCGGGGCCGAGGAGGTTCTGGCCGCCCTCCCCGCGGTTGAGCGAAAGATAGCCCATGCGGACGTGCAAGCCGCGGGCGAAGTAGGCGATCACTGCCGTATTTTCATCATCGGGATGGGCGGCGATCATCAAGGCGCTGCCTGTGACAAGGAGCTTTTCGAGCGAGTTGTAGACGCGGTCGCTACCTGCAAGGTTCTTCTGTCCCGTCGCCCAGGGGCTGAAAGCGCACAGAGCAAGAAGGCAGAGTGCGGCGGCAAAGCGCCGCCGGGAGGGACACGCGTGGGGCAGAAAAAGCATAACAATCACAGGAGTTTCAAAGGATTCATTCGATCGGCTTTCGGGGACGTAGCCAGCCGCGCACGGGAGAAACCGCTCTTTGATTCTATCGTGGATTCGCGGTGGCATCTTCCAAAGCCGGTATGTCCGGCGATGTCTCGTTTCGGGTAAGGGGGCCGCCCGCGTAATCCTTACCGCAAAACTACTGGGACTCGGTAAATTCTGCGAGTTTTCACGCCGGTAGAGTGGGCGCCCGAAGGGCATAGAGTGCCCAGATTGGACGCGAACTGGGCGGAAACGGAACAGTTTCGCCACAAATTGAGGATTGCGGTCGATCTGCGAAGTTTGGCCCCCCGTTTGCAAAAGAGGTTGCGAAGATCATAAGCGGCTTAAGGACAATAGGGTTGACCTTCTTCAGATCATCCTCAAGCAAGACCCGTCACAACCTGCTTCTGTCCGACACAGTCCCGACTACCCTGCCCAACCAGGTTTCTTAAGCCCTTTTCTTCACCCTTTTCGATTCGAAAGCGAAGCCCCGGGGAGACGGCCGATCCGCCTCCCCGGGCTTCGCTTTTTTTGTGTTTCACCGAAACGCTGCACCGCCTTGTCATCCTCTGAACTCCGAGGGGTGGGTTTTGCCACCCTCCATTTCTGGGCGTGAAGTTTGCCCGGCGTACCTCTAAGGATGCGATTGGGGTTGCATTCCTGGGCGATCCGGTACAATAGGAAAGTAAGGAGAAACGTACGAATGAGAGAAGATTCTGGCGTTAGCGTTATCTGGTTCCTGGCGGGAATGACGATCGGCGCGGGCACGGCATTGCTGTTTGCCCCGCAGTCTGGCCGGGCCACTCGACGGATGATCCGCCGCCGCACGCAGTATGGCCGCGAAGTGATTTCGGACAGGGGCCGTGGGGTGGTGGATTACGGAAAGTCGCTGTATGAAAAGGGCAAGGAGATGGTGGACGAAGCCTCCGGCCTAGTTGAAAAGGGCCGTGAAATGGTGCAGGGACACGACTAGGCGGTCGAGAGACTGCCGCCCTGGCATTTAAGCATATTCATTCCATGCGGCATGAACGGGGCCCCGGCATGCCGCTTTTGTCGTTTCTGACTGGAGATTCGCCATGTCGTCGAACACCTATACCTCAGGTTCCACGCTCTCCCCATTTACCAATGAGCCCTATGTGGATTTCGGGGATGCCGCCGTGGCTGCCGATGCGTCCGCCTCCCACTCAAGGGTTTCCGCTTCATTGGGCGCCACGCATTCTCTCTATTTGGATGGGGAGTGGGTAGACCGGAGCGAGCATCTGGAGAGCCTGAACCCTTCCCGGCCTTCGCAGATCGTCAGCCGTCACGCCAAGGCGAACGCCGAAGATGCGAGGCGGGCGGTGGAATCGGCATTCGGTGCATTTGCCGCCTGGAGCGCCGTGGCTGCCGCGGAGCGTGCCGCATTGGTTTTTCGAGTAGCCGCGCTGATGCGGCAGCGGAAGATGGATCTCGATGCGCTGCTGGTAATCGAAGCCGGGAAAAGCTGGGTGGAAGCGGAAGCGGATGTCGCCGAGGCGATCGATTTTTGCGAGTATTACGGGCGGGAAATGCTGCGATTGGCGGGCAGCCATCCAATGGTTCCGCAGCCCAACGAGAAGACGGAACTGGTTTATGTGCCGCTCGGCGTGGGCGTGGTGATTCCGCCATGGAATTTCCCGCTAGCCATCCTGTGCGGGATGACGGTTGCCGCGCTGGTGGCCGGCAACACGGTGGTGCTTAAGCCGTCTTCGGACACGCCTCTCATTGCCGTGACGTTCGTTAAGCTGCTTCTGGAGGCAGGCTTGCCCGCCAAGGCGATTCAATTGGTTACCGGGCCGGGGGCGGAAATTGGGGATGCCCTGGTAGAGCATCCAAAGACGCGCTTTGTCTCCTTCACTGGTTCAAAAGCAGTGGGCCTGCGCGTAAACGAACTGGCGGCGAAGGCGCAATCTGGCCAGATCTGGATTAAGCGCGTGGTAGCGGAGATGGGCGGCAAGGATGCCATTGTGGTGGATGCCGAAGCCGACCTTGAGGAGGCCGCGAAGGGAATCCTGGCGGCGGCGTTTGGCTATAGCGGGCAAAAATGCTCAGCCTGTTCGCGTGCCATCGTCGACGCGAAGGTCTACGACAAGGTGGTGTCGCTGCTGGAAGCGGGAGTCGCGAAGCTGAAGCTGGGTCCCGCCGAGATGCCCGGGATTCACCTGGGGCCCGTGATCAATGAGCGGGCTCGGAGGAGCATTCTCGAATACATCGCGGTGGGCCACACCGAAGGGCGCCTGTTGTGGGGCGGCAAGCCTGGGGATGGGGAAGGCTTCCTGGTGGAGCCTACGATCTTCGTGGATGTTCCGGCCTCGGCTAGACTGTTTCGGGAAGAGATTTTCGGTCCCGTGCTGGCGGTGACGCGAGCGGACGATTTCGACCACGCGATGAAGCTGGCGAACGACACGGAGTATGGGCTGACGGGAGCGCTCTACTCCCTTAACCCGGAAAAGATTGAGCGGGCCCGTTGCGAATTTCACGTGGGCAACCTCTACTTGAACCGCAAATGTACCGGTGCCATGGTGGGTGCGCATCCCTTTGGGGGCTTCAATATGTCGGGCACGGATTCGAAGGCCGGCGGGCCGGAGTATCTCCTGCTCTTTCTGCAGGCAAAATCGATCGCGACGCGCGTCTCGTTTTGAAAATCTAGTTCAAATATTCCAACTTTCATCCCATCTCCAATCAGCGCATTCGCTCTTTCTTTGCCATTCCTGGACGATCTATGAGGCTCGGCCTGACGACCTTTTCGAATTTAGTACTACAAGGTGCAGTTCGAGGTTACAAATTCACTTTTGTGAATCGGGAACACAACTTAAAATCAAGTGTCGGTTTCTGTAATGCCATATCCTTGCGAGGGGCCATATCCCTCCTAAGCGACGGAGTGCTGCATCGTATGACTACCGTGGACGTGTTCCATCAAATAGGGCGGATAGCCAGGCCGGGCCGATTGCTTCTGCTGACTTTCGCATTATCGGCGTTTTGTGCCGCGGCCCTGACGAAGGAGGAGGCAGCGCTTTTCCTTGAGCAGGCCACTTGGGGGCCCACGCCGGAACTGATTGAGAAGGTCGCCCTGGAGGGGAAAGCAAAGTTTCTGGACGAGCAGTTCGCTGCTACGCCTAGCCTATATCCCCTTCCCGCCGCCGGGCAGACGTCCATGGCGCCTTATCAGAGATTGTTTTATCAATATGGAGTCCATGGGCCTGACCAACTCCGGCAGAGGGTTGCCTTTGCGCTGAAGCAGATTCTGGTGGTCTCCGCCGCAACTCTAGGCAGTTCGCAGCAAATGGTGCCTTACATCAACTTGTTGCAATCGAAAGCGTTTGGCAACTATCGCGACTTGCTGGTGGATATCTCGCTGAGCCCCGCGATGGGCGATTATCTGGACAATGTGAACAACCAGAAGCCCAACCCCGCGACGAATTCTTCAGCCAACGAGAACTATGCGCGCGAGTTCCTGCAGCTCTTCAGCGTCGGTACGGACCTGCTGAACGAGGAGGGTATCGTCCAGAGGGATGCTGTTGGAAAGCCGATTCCCACCTACACCGAGAGCACCGTCAGGCATCTAGCTCTGGCATTCACGGGCTGGGTATACGCCCCCGCGGAAGGACAACCGCTACGGGCGAGAAACCCTGCAAACTATGCCGTGCCGATGGTTGCTTACGAGCAGAGCCACGACCTGACGGCGAAGACCCTGCTGGACGGCTATGTGCTTCCGGCAGGCCGCACAACGCGGCAGGATTTGGATGATGCGATCACCCATTTGTTTAACCACCCCAACACGGGTCCGTTTGTGTGCCTCCGCCTGATCCGCAGTCTTGTGGGCAGCAATCCCAGCCCGGCCTATGTGAAGCGGGTGGTGACGGTGTTCAACAACAACGGGCAGGGGGTGCGGGGCGACCTGAAGGAAGTGGTGCGGGCGATTCTGTTGGACCCTGAGGCCTCCGGTTTGTATGGAACGCCGGAGATGGACCGGGCCAGTTCCGGGAAGCTCAAAGAGCCGGTGCTTTACGTGTTGGGTGTGCTGCGGGCGGTGGGCGCCACCGTGGAGGACAACAACAATCTGAGCCGTTTCGCCAGCAACATGGGACAGAACGTGTTTTACCCCCCCAGTGTGTTCAACTACTTTCATTTGGATTTCCAACTGGGAGATACGGGACTTTTCGGGCCGGAATTGGAGTTGCACACCTCGACCGCGGCGATCCAGAGATCCAACTTTGTGGCGTCGGTGGTCGACCGTGGGCTGGGTACGGGAACTTCCTACAATTTCGACGCGCTTGCGGCGATGGCGGTGAACCCGGGACGCGCTAATTGACGAACTCAGCCTGCGCCTCACCCATGGGACGATGCCATCCGAGGCGAAGGCAGCGGTAAGGAGCTTCGTCATTGGAACGACGAATGCGAATTCGCGGGTGGGAAGAGCTCTTTACCTGATTGCGACATCGCCCTACGGCACGGTATCGGGCGAGCGATCTCAATCTCCCGGCAGGCGAAGTGGCGGACGCCAGCGTGCAACCAGGATGGACCGATAGACGAGAAGGACGAGGAGTATCTGGCCATGGGAATCCTATCAAGAAGGCAGTTTCTGGCAGCGAGCGCGCAGTTGGCGGCGGCGGGGATCGGACTGGGGCGTTTCGGGCTGATGAACGCCACGGCGCAATCGAGCGGCGACTACCGGGCGCTGGTTTGCATTTTTCTCTTCGGGGGCAACGATGGCCACAATATGGTGGTGCCCTCGGGGAGCAGCTATGCGCAGTATGCGACGCTCCGGCAGGGGCTGGCGATTCCCCAGGCGTCTTTGCTTGCGGCCACTGCGAAAGCCGGGACGGAGTTCGGGCTTCACCCGAATCTCAGCGCGGTGCATCCTCTTTACGCCGCGGGAAAAATGGCAATTCTAGCCAACGTGGGTGTGCTTTATAAGCCCACCACCCGGGATGAATACCGCAACCGGGTGGTGCCCGTGCCGAGCAACCTCTTCTCGCATTCCGACCAGCAGCAGCAGTGGCAGACCGGCCACTTCGACTTCTTTCGCGGCACCGGCTGGGCAGGGCGAACGGCGGATGCGGTGGCGTACATGAACGCGCCGTCGAAGTTCCCCACGTCGGTTTCGCTGGCGGGCAATCCGGTCTTGCTGAGCGGCGCATCCACCAAGCCCGCGACATTGCAATCCGGCAGCACGCCGACGCTCTCGGGTTCGGGCGGCACGGCGTTCCGGGAGCAAAGAGACGCAGCCGTGCAGGAGATCATCAAGATGCATTCCGGGCTCACGATGATCCAGCAGGCAGGGGCGTCGCTGCAGGATGGGATCGACATTGGCAAGCTGATCCAAACGGCTACGGCCTCGGCCCCGGCGTTGACGACCACTTTCCCAAATACGAGCTTGGGCCGGCAGCTCACCGACATCGCGAAGCTTATTGGGGTGCGAGCCAATCTGGGGATGCGGCGCCAGATCTTTTTCGCGAGCATCGGGGGCTTCGATACTCACGCCAATCAGCTTGCCTCTCACGTGAATTTGATGACACAAATCTCGGAGGCCGTGACGGCGTTTTATCGGGCGACCGAAGAACTCGGGGTGGCCAATGCCGTCACCACGTTTACCGAGTCCGAGTTTGGTCGGACCATGCAGCCCAGCGCCGGAGCGGGGACCGACCACGCTTGGGGGAGCCACCATTTTGTGGTGGGAGGGGCCGTCAAAGGGGCCGACGTTTATGGAAAGTATCCGAATCTAGCCTTCGGCGGGCCGGACGATTCTGGTTCCCGGGGAAGCTATATCCCCAGCACTTCGCTCGACCAGTATGGTGCCACGCTCGCGTCCTGGTTTGGGGTTCCGCCGGCCTCGCTCGATTCGATCTTCCCGAACCTGGTGAACTTCTCCACGCGCGACTTAGGATTTCTGGGATAGCACAAGCCGCTCGGGTGAGTGGGCGTGAAAAGTTGCCGCGCCGTCGGTTGACGGCGCGCCCGGATGAGCGAGCAGTTGGATGAGTACCTCCCGCACCAGCCGCGCTTCCGCTTCCGGCAACGGGCGATTGCGGCGCGCAGCCAGCCTTCCTGCAAGCCCCGCCGCGGCCAACGCCGTGTATATCGCCTCCTTGGCGAAGCTGCGGGTTAACAGGTTAGCCGTTTGAAGCCCCCCCGCGAGCGCGCGGTGGCGGTGAAAGAGGGTGCGATGATCCCGCATTGAACGGCGATACTTACCAGCATCGAAGGCAAGGTCTTCGCGAATGAAGTGGAGCGCCTCATCTAACTGAAGGATGCGCGAGCTTTCAACGGCACGGACCCAAAGATCGAGATCCTCGCCGCGTCTTGGGTGGGGGCGGTAGGGGAAGCGTAGGAACCATGACCGTCTTGCGGTGACGGTGGGGTGCGATGGGCCGTTGCGCTGCATGACTTCGAGGGCGTTTGCGGCAAGGGGCGGAATGCGACGAACGCCCAAAAGGCGATTTTGATTGTCTATGGTGTAAGTGCCGGTGGCGCAAACATCCAGCGTGGGAAAAGCCTCAAAGCACGCCATTTGGCGGGCGAGGCGCTGCGGGTGCATGAGATCGTCGGCGTCGGTACGCGCGACGAACTCGGTTTGGGCCATTTCGTGAATCTGATTTAGCCTGGGGCCCAACCCGAGGTTCTCCTCGCCAAAGACCACCCGGATGCGCGGATCCTGGATGGAGCGCAGAATGCTGGCAGTTCCGTCGGTGGAGGCATCGTCGATGGCGATCGCCTCCCAATCGCGAAACGACTGGGCTTGGAGCGAACGGAGCAGGGCCGGCAGATACGGCGCGCAGTTGAAGCAGGGAATGCCGATCGTCACCGCAGCCTTATTCATGGATTACCTCTCTTCGGATTGGAGCGCGACGATCGCCATCGGCATCGCCATAGAAGCTGTGTCGAAACGGGGGATATCGCGAAACGAGGCAGGGGGGGGCGGATGGCGATTCTCTGCGGATAAAGAAGCTTTCAAGCAACATGGCAAACACCGTCATTGTTCCGAAGTAGAGCACCACCGACGGCAACACGTACCCGCACATCCAGATGGCTGCCAGACGGGTGCCCACCAAGGTGCCGCCGAATGCGCGAGAGAAGCGCTCGAGCAAGCCCAGGCCGAACCCGTACAGCACGACTCCCGGCACGACGGCCAGAAAGCCGAAGTTCAGGATGATCTCCTCGAGAAAGCCCAGGCCCAGTCCCCAGGCAACGAATTCCGTTTCCTCGCCGTTGGCGAAGGCGGTGAAGTAGGCGGCTGTCGAATATCCCTTTTGAGGGGCCCAGGAGCGGGGGAGGTAAAACAGAACGGTATAGAAATAGCCTTGCCCCGCGACCGGCAGAAGGCGGCTCCCTAGGGGCTCGGATTCCCGGATCGCTCTTGCCAGCACATTGGCGCGCACCAGGTCGGCGCCCACCACCATTTCCGCTCGCTGGAGGATGTCGAGATCCTGTCGAACCGCGTAGCCTTTGTAGAAGACCAGGGCAACCGAGGCGAAGGCGAAAAGGAGGGCGATGGAGAGGGCGAGGCGCATCGTGCTCAGGCGTGCCCGAAAGAGCGCCAGCATCAGAAAGGGCAGCAAGGTCATTGTTCGCTGCCCCAGAAAGAGGGTAGCCGATACGCTGGCGGCGAGCAGGAAGAAGACGATGAATCGCCCGGCGCGCGTTCCGGAATCTTGGGTGCGCAGGTAGAACGCCAGGACGAACATGGGCATCAGAAAGGCGATATAGCCGCCGCCGAGTATCCCTACCCAGAGCAGCTTCACCTCAGCCGCGGAAGTGGCGCCGCGGATAGCTGCGAAGCCCACCAGGCCCAGCAGCAGGCAGACAGGCAGAAAGAGCGCGAGGAAAATGGGTTTCAGCCGCGGAGCAAAATCGAGGGCGGGTGCCGCCGGAAGCTCTTCAAGGCGGCCGGCGACCGTCCGATAGCCGATGGCAAGCAGATACGGGGTTGCCAGAATTACCAGGCCGACGGTGACAAAATCCTCCACGTCGTACGAGCCCAGGGAGGGAAAGTAGGGGGATGGAAAAGCCCACCCGAAGGCCTGCAAAGCGAAGCCGAGGTCATAGTAAAGAAGAACGCCGAGAACGGCGAAGAGAAGCACGCCGGGCACCTGACGCCGCCTGATCGAGCGGAGGAAGGCGACCGCAAAGGGCGCGTGGGCCAGCAGTAGCGCCACGGCGAACGCGATGCGGAAGCTCAACTCCATGGGGGAGTCCCTTTCTTGAGGGAGGGAGCGGCCGGGGCGAGACGGCCAGCCGGGCTGCGCGGCGGTGCGGTGAACGCGCTGGGTTCCAAGACCCGCCCGTATGCGGAATGGAGAACGTCGACGTTGCCGTCGAGCGAATAAAGGAAGTGGCCGGGCTCAGGCCCGGCCTGGCCGCGGTCATTGCCGGAAGCAGCCAACGAGAGAAGATCGACGGCTACCTCGGAGGGGGTTGCGCCGAGTGCGAAGACCCGGTTTTGCTCCGGCAGCCGGTTGGCTTCAATGGGGATGGCGTCAGAAAGCAGGCAGCGGAGGCCGAGGGCCTGGGCTTCCAGCGCGACGATACCTAGACCTTCCCAATGCGAGGGGAAGAAGAAGCAATCCATGGCGTGCCGCATGAGCGACGGAACGTCCAGGCGGTTGCCGGTGAAACTAATGTGGCCGTCGACGCCAAGCGAGATAGCCAGTTTCTGGATGGCGGGCCGCAAAGGGCCGTCGCCAATGAGCAGAAAGTGCAATCGAGGATTCGCGTCGATGGCCTCGGCAGCCACGCGAAGAAGAAACTCGTGGTTCTTTTGGGGCATGAAACGCCCCACATGGCCGACGACGATTGCGCCTTTGGGAATGCCCAGCGAGGCGCGCGATGCGGGCGCTTCCGAAGAGCGCAAGAAGGATTCCAAATCGATGCCGTAGGGCATGCACAGCACTTTGGGGTCCTCCTCAGAGGGCTTGCCAAATAATGCCGTCGCGGCGTCGCGGCTGCAGGCCAAGCGGAGATTGGATATGGCGTTGATGCAGTAGGTTGCCCATCCGGAGAGCATGCCACGCAGGGGGTTGCGGCTCGCGGTCTCCTGCCCTTTCGTGTTGTGGCTGTGAGTGACACGCAGGGGAACCCGGGCCATCAGGGAAGCGAGATGCACCAGTGCGCTCCGGCGGTGGACGTGGCTATGCACGCCATGCCAAGGGCCCGTGCTGCGCAAGATCCCGGCGAGATCGGCGATGAATCGCAGGGGATTGTTTGCCGGCGGAAGACAGTAGATGGGGATACCGCATTCCCGGAATTGCGGCGCCAGCAAGCCTTCCCGCGCCGAAAGCGCCAGAATGCCTCCCACGAGGGGCGTGCCATCGGGGTGACGGACGATACGCAGCAGCCATGTCTCAATGCCGCCGGGATCGAGCGCGGAGGTCACGTGGAGAACGCGGGGTTGAGAAGCGGCGGGCATCGCTTCGTTCATGCGGATCCCCAGGTAGTTTGCGGCTTGGCCTCATCCGGGAGACTCGCCATCGCCCATGGCCCAGGGAGCCAAAAGCGGCGGAAGTAGAAAAGATAGCTCGATAGCAGCACCGTGGCCGCTACCAGCAGGCTTGCCGTGGCTCCGTCGACGCCATGGACGGGAATCCAAATCAATCCCGCGACGCCCGCCGACGCCAACGCGAGGCCGAATGCGGCCAATTGGATGCCGATCCGGCGACCCGCCGTGGCCGCTGTTCCGAAAACAGCGGCAAGACTCCAAAGCGCCGCGAACAAGGCCATAAAGCCGATCGACCAGCGCGGGAAGGCAATGCCCTGCCCGTAGATCGCCCGCAGCAAAGGGGCACCCGCGACCGCAAGTAATAGAACCAGGGGGAGGGAGCCCAAACCTACTCGACGCCCAGCCCGTAGAAGCAAGGAACGGGCCGCGGCGAGGTTGAGGGAAGTCGCAGCTTGGTGTTGGCTATGAAGCGCATCGGCGAATTCCGGAGCGAGGCTGGCGGTATACGCGCTGGCGAGAAGGCTCGAAACGCTCAGCAGAGAGACCAGGCAGGTGAACGAAGCCACCTCGTCCAACGATGAAAACGCTCCCAAGAGCAGTCTGGGCAAAGCGATGACGCCGAGATTGAGAAATTGCACCATCGCCAAGGGCACGGCAAATATCAGAATCCCGTGCATGGAATTTGCTTTGGCGGGGATTGAAGGGTCCGGGATAGGCACGCTGCCATCCGAAGGCGAGGCGGAAGTTCTAGTGGCGATCCAGTGGCGGCGTAGCACCGGCAGATCGACCATTAAGGCACAGCCGAGAGCCGAGCAGGCCGCGGCCAGCAGCGAGGCGACGAGAGACTGGCCCGACAAAAAGGAGATGGCAAAGATGGCGAACGCCGCCACCGAGCGACAGGATTGGGACACGCCCAGCGCGAAGTAACTGCGCTCCCGATGCCGCAATCCGTCCGTGAAGTCGCTGCCCAGTTCCACCACGCGCCAGGCTGCCACCGCAGCCAGCAGCGCGCCGGTGCCGAAGCCGGGCAAATTTACTAAGAAGAGCGGCAGCAGGGCGATGATCAGGCCCGCGATGGCGAGCGCTCGCAGACGCAAATAGACCGGGAAGCGGGCCTCCAGGTGCGTCTCCGTGGCCATCAGCGAACGAAGCTGCAGGGCGGAGAGCGCGCAGAGGGGTGCGGCCCAGGCGACTGCCAGACCGTATAGGCCCACCGTTTCCGGGGGTGCCGTGCGGGCAAGCAGCCACAAAGTGAGCCATTGGCCGGCAGCCAAAGATAGACTGCCCGCGATCAGGAATAACCAGTGATGGCGTCCGCTCATCGCCCGCTCCGCACTTCCTCGGCGGGATAGGGTGCGGCCTTCTCCGGGCCGCCGCTTCGCCCGTCGGTGCCGGTGGCTGCGAGGGCCTGGAGGGACTCGTCGTTGAGCCGCATTCCCGACTCCCGGTTTCGGCTCGAATCCGAGTGATACTTGGTGTAATCGGTGGCGTAGTAGTGATGGTAAGCGCCGCCCGCTTGATTTTCCTTGGTGGCGGCATTCATAACGATCCCTAAAATGCTCGCCCCGACGCGCCGCAACTGGTTAGCGCAGGTCTGGAGCGCCCGGCGGTTCGTGGAGCCCGCCATCGCCACCAGCAGCACCCCATCCACCAGCGTGGCCAGATGCAGCGGTTCCGAGAAACCCAGCAAGGGTGGCGTATCGACAATCACGAAATCGTATTCGTCGGGTGTTTCGGCGAGCAGGTCGGCAAAAACGCGCCCGAAATGGTCAATTGCTCTGCGATTGCTCTGCCCCGCGGTGATTACGGACAAGCCGGGGACTCCAACCAGCGGGTGAACCGCTTCGTGCCAGGGCATGTTCTTCAGACAGACGTCGGAAAGCCCGGTGGACCGTGTGATGCCGAGCTTGTCCCCGATGCTGGGGCGCCGCAGGTCCGCGTCGATCAATAGGACGCGGTCGCCCTTGGCGGCGTGGGCAATCGCGATGGCGGTTGCCACCGTGCTTTTACCCTCCGATGGCGAAGCGCTGGTGACCATCATTGTCTTCACGCGCTGATCGAAATCGGCGAGCATCAGCGAGGTGCTGAGCGTCTTGATCGATTCCTGGTAGCCGGCAATCGAGCGGTTTGCGGAATCCCTCGCTCGGATGAGCGCCTTCTCCGGTTGAGCGGATTCTTCGACCATCGCCGGAATCAGCCGGGCCGGGTTGCGCACGCGCGGCAACGCTCCAAGCACTTCCGCGCCCACCGCCAGCGACACCAGCGCCGGATCCCGGACGCTGAGATCGAGGGTGTCGGAGAGGATGGCCACGCCCACGGCCAGCATCAGGCTAAAAAGCCCCGCCAGCAGGACGTTCATCTGGGTATTGGGGGAGACGGGTGCATACGCCGGCCGGGCGCGGTCCGCGATACGAATGGCGCTGCTGGGAAACCCGGAATTGATGGTGGCTTGCTTTGTTTTAGAAACCAACTCTTCATAGAGCTTTCGGTCCGCATCCGCTTCGCGCTTGAGAGTCTTGTATTGAAAGGAATTGGCGTTCAGACGGTCGAACTCAGCTTTGGTTTGCCGCAATTCGTTGCCAAGAATCGTCTCACGCTGACGGCCCTCGTTAAATTCAAGCCCAATCTGGCGTTGCACGGTGGCGGTGCTGGCGATGAGTAGCTTTTCGATCTGATCAAGCTCCGCTTTGGCGACTGCATAGGAGGGGTGATTCGGCCCGTAGTGTTGCTTCACTTTGGCGAAAGATTCCAGTGCCTCATTGCGGCGCTCTTCGATTTTGCGCACCTGTTCGCCTTGTGAGGATACCGTCGCGGCGTCGAGCGAGCCGTTTCCAAGAGCGCGGAAAGCGGCCTCCCGGCGGACGCGGTCGGCCTGGGCGGCGGTGAATTCGGTATTCAGTTGGAGCAGGCGGGAGGAGATGATGGATGTTCTCTCCTCCGGGTCGATCATATTGAGTTCGCGCTCAAAGGCTACCAATGCCGCATTAGAGGCTTCCATCTTGCTGCGCAGTTCGTCAAGTTGACGCTCCATGAACTGGGAGAGGGTCCGGGAGCTTTCGTGGCGGATACGAAAGACGTGGTCGATGTAGGATTGGGCGATCGCGTTGGCGACATCGGCGGCGAGTCGCGGATTCTCCGAGCGGTAGCGGATATAGATCAGGAAAGTCTGGGGAGGGTGGGTGACCTTCAGGTTCTTCAGTTCTGCGGGCGCATCGAGGCGGGCTGCCGCGTCGTTCTCTCTTTGCGGGGCGAACCAGGCTTCCTTTCGCTCGAGGGGAAGTTCGAATTGGAGAGCGACCGGGCGGAGGACGGCATCGCTTTCGATTAAGTGAATCTGCGTGCTCATGAACTGCTCAGTGTTCACGGGCGAAGCCGAGCGGGATTCCGAACCCACCGCTTCCACCTCGCCGTTGCGGTCGACATCAAGTACGGTGATCGCTTCATATAGAGGCGTCATGCGCAACGAAACAAGCAGCGTGGCGACGATCGACAGCATGGTGAAGGGCACAATGCGCCAGCGGTTGCGATAGATCGCGTAGAGATACTGGGTGATCGGCACGCGGTCGAGCGCCTCATCCATGGGTTGTTGCGGCGGACGCAGGGCGTGCGCCGGGACGTTTCGAGGGCTGAGCATCAGTTCCCGGCCCGGGGATAGTTCCCGGCCGGATGGGCGATCATGCTTCACGGAATACCTCGCAGTTCAGCGATTCAACACATTTCAGCGACCCAAGACGGCCGGCGATCAGAGATCGGCAGGCGCGGCGCAGGATGAATTTGGCGTTCGTTCTGGTCTCGAACGCAGCTAGCGGGCGACGCCCCAGACAAGCACGCCAGAAAGGGTGGCTGACCCAAAGGCAATCGCTTTTTCAATAGCGCTCAGGGTGGCCTTCTTCTTGCCACTCTCGGGCACATAGAGGACGTCGTTGCGCAACAGGGTGACGTCTGGCGACTTGCGGGCAAGAATCTTCTTCAAATCTACGGGGATCTCCGACTTCGAACCATCCTCCGATTCGCGATATATGTAAGCCTCACTCATCGCATTCGGCATCAGGCCTTCGCTCAAAGCGAGCGCCTTAAGAATCGAAGTCTGATGGTCGTTCGGGATGCGATAGGTGCCGGGTTTCTTCAGGTTCCCCACCACGTAGATCTTTCCCGCCTCCGGGACGCGGATCTCTTCGCCACCCCGCAGGCGGACGTGTTCGAGCGTCTCGGCGGATTCGAGAATGTCGACAATGGCGATGCGCCGGGTGAGCAGGCTGCCGTTTTCCTCGCCGCGCGGCCGACGCGAAAGCAACAGGTAAGAGCCTGCTTCTTCGGACAATCCTCCGGCGCGGGTGAGGGCTTCGAGGAGCGTGACGGGCTGATCCGCGTTGAAGGTGACCGGGGTATGGACGGCGCCAATCACGCTCACCGGCTTGCTCGAAAACTCGACCACGGCGACGGTGACAGTGGGATTGACGAGGATTCCCGCGTCGATATACGCCGTTCGAATGAGCGCTTCGATCTCGGAAGGCAGCTTGCCGACGGCGGCGATTGGCGATGGCAACATCGGCAGTCTTATGCTGCCCTGCCCATCGACCCGAACCTTCAAGCTGAGTTCCGCGGCATTGTAAACCGAAACCGAGATGAGATCGTTTACCCCCACCGGTTGCGGGGGGAGGGCGTCGGAGTTCGACGCCGTCTGGGCGACAGCGGAGAAAACCGCGGCTGTAAGTACCAGCGCGACCCACCAGTTCCTCGGGCGGGCAGCCCTGAGGATGCTAGCAAGGAGACGTGAGAAAGAAAGAGAATGAAAGCGCATAGAGTTCTCCACGGCCACCGGTGGCCACCGCTCTGTTTCGACGGCCGATTTGCTGGGCGAGCCACCGGCTGAGACGCTGCGAGAAACAACCGCGCCAGCCAATGGCCTCCTGGCAGGGGTTAGATCGGAAGCTACCCCTCGGAGCATTACGACCGAAAGCAGATTTCCCTCGATTCTGTGAAGATCTGCGATCGCGGAGGCGACCCCCCAAGAAAGGTGGCGGCTAAACTCGCCAGGCGAATCCCCCGATAGATGTTCCGTGAAAGCGGCGCCTCGCTTGGTATCGCAATTCGGTGGCCGCCGCGGCGGTGCGGTGCAGGCGGCGATGGGTGCCGCTTTGGCGATTCTGGTTGCCTCTTCGGCCTGGCTACTAGCCGTCGATAGCAGCGGGAGAGCACTGCGAGCGCGGTGGGCAGATGGGCAGCCGGTGGAGGCGCAAGAGTGGCTGACTGCGGTGGCCGGCATCGATCCGCGTACGGCGCTGGCTGCCGGGGAGCAGTGCATGATGAGCGCTGGGGACCAGCAGGTTTGCGGCGCTCTCTTTGAACGGGCGCTGAAGGGAAATTCGCGCCTATCGGGGGCGGTGCTGGCGATGGCCCAATTGGCGGAACAACGGGGAGACTGTGCGGGGGCGAGGCGGCTTTTTGCACTGTTGCGACAGCGGGATTCCAGCTTCGCGGTGGCCTGGAGCGAGTGGAACTTCCTGCTTAGAAACGGCACTCGCGAGGAGATCTCCAACGGAGCCATGGCGTTGATCGCCAAAGCACCCGCGCGCTTTCGCGGGGATTATCCGTTTCTGATGGAGAGCGGCCTGGAGCCCGGGGCGATTGTCGAGGCGATGCTGGCGGCGGAGGCTCCGGAGCGCGCGTTGGATTTTGCTCTCTATCTCGGTCAGCGAGAGTTCCCGCAGGCTGGAGATCTGCTAAGGGGTGTTATCGAGAGAAGAGATGGTACACCTGCGCGGGAGGCAGCGCTGCGTTTTATCGCTGAGCGGGTGGGGAGCAGGCGGGGCCTCGAGCAGGCGGCGATTGTTTGGGAGACGGCGGTGAAGCGAGGCTTGGTGGCGGACCGTCGCACGTCGGTTAAAGACGACCTTATGCTGAACCCGAACCCTGGCATGAAATTGCCGTTGCTGGCGCGCAGCTTCGATTGGTCGGTAGTAGAAAGCCGATGGGGAGGGGCGCGAAGCGATGCCCTAGGCAGGGGAATCACAATCTTCATTCGCGAGGGCGCTCCGGATGGGACGCCACTGCTCTCCAAGCTGGTATTGCTGCCGGAGGATGCCAAGGGCGTCCGGGTGACGATGCGGGTAGCGGCGGCGATTGCAGGCGGGGCCACGTCTTCGCCGCGTCTGAGATCGCTTGAATGGCGTGCCTACGATGCAACAGCCGATCGTATCGTGGCGACGGCCGAGGCGACAGGCGATCCCCAGGCCCAAGGGGCATTCCGTGCGAAGTTGCTGTTCCCCGCGGCGGGCAGCCCGCGGGCGGTGTTTCTGATGCTCTGTTTCCGGACGGCAGGGGGCGCGGTGGCGGTAGACGGGCCGGGAGTGGACGAGGCGGCCGCAATCGGAGAGGTTCGCTTTGAAATCCTCCACTGAGTGCGCGGACGGGAGGCGAGAATCGGAGTGGCGGTGGTGAGATTGGTGCCCGGTTGCATACGATGGATGGGGCTGGGTGACGATCGGGGCCGGCTATTCCGGAGCCGATCTCCACAGATCTCAGGAGAAGCTACTCGTGACTACAAACGCATTGCCCGTCGGTTCGGGAATTCTGGTGGCCGGCGAGATCAACGCCGACCTGATCTGCCAAGGCTATCGCGAGTTTCCGCGACCCGGACGGGAAGTGCTGGTGGACCAATTCGCGATGACCCTTGGCAGCGCGTCCGCGATATGCGCCGCGGGGCTGGCCAGGCTGGGGAGCGCGACGTCGTTCGTTGGCAAGGTGGGGGCGGATCTGTGGGGCGACTACTGCGTCGATTTCCTAGAGAGGCTGGGCGTGGACACCTCGCTGGTTGTGAAGAACCCGGCTCTGCAAACAGGAATCACCATCTCCGTTTCCTCGGAAGCCGACCGGGCGCTGATCACTTATCTGGGCGCGATCCGCGAATTGCGCGAAGAGGACGTGACGGACGACGCACTCGGGCGATTTGCCCATCTTCACGTTTCGTCGTTTTTCCTGCAGGAAGGCTTACGTCCGGGGCTGGAGAGGCTGTTCGCAAGGGCCAAAGCGCTTGGCTTGACGACATCGCTCGACACGGGTTTCGACCCGGCGGAAGAATGGGGTCCGGGGCTGGCCGAAGTGCTTGCGGTGACCGATGTATTCCTGCCGAATGAGGTTGAGTTGGCTGCAATCAGCGGGTCCGACGAGGTCCTGGAATCGCTGCGTTCCCTGGAGAATGGGTGTACGGTGACGGCGGCGAAACTGGGCGCGAAGGGGGCGGCGGCCCTGGTGGATGGGGAGCTGGCGGAATGCCCACCGCTGGCCGTGACACCGCTCGACACCACCGGGGCTGGGGATAGCTTCAATGCGGGATTTCTGCACGCGTGGACTCGGGGAGAGCCAGTGGGGGTCTGTCTCCGCGCCGGGGTCTTTGCCGGAGGGAGATCCACCGAGGCGATGGGCGGGACGGGCGGACAACCCGACGGTGCCAGCCTGGAAGCCTATTTGCGGGATTTCCGGCCCGCTCACTAATGTGGAGACCAGCTAACGCATCGCGGCGACAATGGCGCTGGTGAACTCATCGGTGCTTGCCGTTCCACCAACATCGCCGGTGAGGTGTTTGCCTTCCTTATAGGTGATCGCGATCGCGTGTTGCAGGCGCCGGGCAGCTTCCCGTTCGCCGATGTGACTGAGCAGGAGCACGCAGCACTGCAAAATCGCCGTGGGATTGGCGATGCCTTTGCCGGCGATATCCGGCGCCGAACCGTGGACGGATTCGAAAATTGCGAAATTCTCACCGAGGTTCGCGCCAGGGACGATTCCCAAACCGCCAACCAGGCCGGCGCAAAGATCCGAAATAATGTCGCCGTAGAGGTTGGGCAGAATCATCACGTCGAACTGGGAAGGGTTCATCACCAGTTGCATGCTGGCGTTATCGACAATCAACTCTCCGTAATTAATGGCGGGGAATTCCTTAGCCACTTCGCGGCAACAGGCCAGAAAAAGGCCGTCGGCCTGCTTCATGATGTTTGCCTTGTGGATCGCCACCACCTTCTGACGCCCTTCCCGCTGGGCGAACTCAAATGCCTTTCGGGCGATGCGCTCAGAGGCCGTGCGGGTGATCACTTTTATGCCGGTGACGACGCCCGGCACAATCTCCTGCTCAAGGCCGGAATAAAGATCTTCGGTATTTTCGCGGAAGATGGCGATGTTCAGGTTGAGATCTTCGAAACGGGAGCGGATGCCGGGAATGGTGATTACCGGACGGAAGTTGGCGAAGAGGTCAAAGCGCTTGCGCAGAGCGACGTTGACGCTCTGGTAGCCGCCAGCGACGGGCGTAGTAACAGGCCCCTTCAGGCCGAGCCGGGTGCGCAACAGCGACTCCACTACAGCATCGGGCAGGGACTTCTTCTCGCGTTCAATCACGGTGGCGTTGAGCTCCACCGGATCCCACACGATGGGCACTCCGGTTGCTTCAATCACCCGCGTGGCGGCAGCCGCAACTTCGGGACCAATTCCATCCCCGGCGATGAGCGTAGCGTGGTATTGCACCCCTCAATTGTAGCCGGATCGCGGGCGTGGCGCGTGTGGGAGAATAACGGGTTATGGCCAAAATCCGCAGGGCAATTCTGAGTGTCACCGACAAGGCCGGTGTGGTGGCTTTTTCACGGACCTTGCACGAGTTGGGAGTGGAGCTGATCTCCACCGGTGGCACGGCGAAGCTGCTACGTGAAGACGGCTTGCCTGTAAAGGAAGTGGCTGAACTGACGGGATTCCCGGAGATGCTGGACGGGCGGGTGAAGACGCTTCATCCCACTGTGGCTGGCGGCATCCTCGCGCTGCGAGAGAATCGGGCGCACATGGCAGCGATCGAAGCGCATGGCATTCCCATGATCGACATGGTGGTGGTGAATCTATATGCATTCGAGAAAACTGCCGCCAAAGCGGGCATCTCCCATGCAGAACTGATCGAGAACATCGATATCGGCGGGCCGACGATGATCCGCGCCGCGGCCAAGAACTTTCAGGATGTGGCGGTGGTGACCGATGCGGCGGATTACGCCGTGCTTTCCGAGGAGATGCGCGCCAGCGGAGGAGTTCTCTCTCTGGCAACTCACTGGAACCTCGCCAAGAAAGCATTCGCCAGGACAGCGGCCTATGACGCAGCGATTGGCGCCCGGCTCAGCACCATCGCGGTAGAAAACGGCGAGTTTGTAGATGAGACTCCGGCGATGCCGGGTATGTTCAACGTGGTGCTGTCTCAGAAGCAGTCCATGCGCTATGGAGAGAATCCCCATCAAGCGGCGGCGCTGTATGCCGGCGAGGGCGCCAAGGGGATCGCCGGGGCGCGCCAACTGCAGGGCAAGGAACTCTCGTTCAACAATCTGGTGGACCTGGACGCCGCGTGGCAACTGGTGCAGGAATTCCGTGAGATGCCTACCAGCGTGATCATCAAACACACCAACCCGTGCGGCTCCGCGCAGGCGGAAACACTGGGGGAAAGCTACCGGATGGCATTCGCCTGCGATCCCGTTTCGGCGTTTGGGGGCGTGTTGGCCTTCAATCGCGAAGTGGACGAGGAGACGGCCCTCGAAGTGAGCAAGACCTTTGTGGAGGCGATCGCGGCGCCGGGCTTTTCCGCCAAGGCGCGAACGGTGCTGGGCAGCAAGAAGAACCTGCGATTGCTGGTTGTGGAAAGCCAGAATGAGCGGTATTCCGTGAAATCGATCACGGGCGGATTCCTGGTGCAGTCCGCGGACCACGAGACCTTTCGTCGCGAAAGCGCGCGGGTGGTAACAAAACGCAAGCCAACGGCGGAGGAGTGGAAGGCGCTGGAATTCGGCTGGAAGCTGGTTAAACACGTGAAATCGAATGCCATCGTGCTGTCTAGCGCAAACCAGGGAGTGGGTGTGGGCGCGGGCCAGATGAGCCGGGTGGATTCGGTGAAGCTGGCTGCCATGAAGGCGGTGCTTCCCGTGGCTGGTACGGTGGTTGCATCCGACGCCTTCTTCCCTTTCCCGGACGGCGTGGAGGAAGCGGCCAAACATGGCGTGACCGCGGTAATCCAACCTGGAGGATCCGTTAAGGATCAGGAAGTGATCGACACGGCGGACCGCCTTGGACTGACGATGGTGTTCACCGGAATTCGCCATTTCCGTCACTGAGTTATTGCAGAACCGCAGGCGAGAGCGAGCAATTGGAACGTGGCCACTGAAGCGCAGGACGAGTTTTTCATGGCCCAGGCGCTTGCGTTAGCCCGGCGGGCGGAAGCCGGGGGAGAGGTGCCGGTGGGGGCGGTGCTGGTATGCGGGGCTGAGGTGGTGGGTGCCGGGTATAATCAGCCCATCGCCCTCAACGATCCCAGCGCGCACGCCGAGATGATGGCCGTTCGCGAAGCTGCAAACCGCATTGGCAACTACCGGCTGGCCGGCTCGACGCTGTATGTAACGATGGAGCCTTGTGTGATGTGCGCCGGTCTCATCGTCAATGCGCGCGTGGAAAGATTGGTTTTTGGAGCCCGGGATTTGCGTTTTGGCGGCGTGAGGAGCAAGTTTCGATTGGCTGATTCCGCGTTGCTCAATCATCGGGTGAAGATAGCGGAAGGGGTGCTGGGCGCCCAGTGTACGGCGCTCCTTCAGCAGTTTTTTGCGGCGCGCAGGGATTTGACGGATTCCGGATCGATGGCCGGGTAGGATATTCATGGCAACAAAGAAAACGATTCGATACCAGGATGCAGGGGTAAATATCGACGAAGCCAACCGGGCGGTCTCGCGCATCAAGAAGCTCGCTAAAGCGACCTTTAACGCGGCGGTATGCACTGAGATCGGCAGCTTCGGGGCGGGTTATCGCTTGGCGGGGATGAAGAAGCCAATCCTGATCACCTCCGCGGATGGCGTGGGCACCAAGCTAAAGGTGGCCATTCTCGCTAAGCGCCACGACACGATCGGCGAGGATCTGGTGAATCACTGCGTGAACGACATTGCCGTGCAAGGCGCGGTGCCACTGTACTTTTTGGATTATTTCGCCACTGGGAAGCTGGACGCCGAAGTGACGGTGGAAGTAGTGAAGGGTTTGGCGCGGGGCTGCAAGCGAAACGGATGTGCCCTAATTGGTGGCGAGACGGCGGAAATGCCGGGGCTTTATCGCGATGGGGAATACGATATCGCCGGTTTCATCACTGGCGTGGTGGAAGAGCCGCAACTGATCACGGGCAAGGCGATTGCTCCGGGGGATTTGCTGCTGGGCTTTCCCTCGAACGGCTTGCACACCAACGGCTATTCGCTTGCCAGACGGCTGCTGTTCGACGTGGCTAAGTACGACGTGGAGCGATACGTAGAGGAACTAGGTTGTACGGTGGGCGAAGAACTGTTGAAGGTGCATCGCAGCTACCTTGAGCCGCTTCGGGTGCTGCACCGCAAGAGGTACCTCAAAGGTGCGGCCCACATCACGGGCGGCGGGATTACGGAGAATCTTCCCCGCATCCTGCCGGCACATTGCGGGGCAACCATCGATACCAAGGCTTGGCAGGTGCCTGCGGTTTTCGAACTGTTGCGGAGTATCGGAAACGTGCCGCTGGACGACTATCGCCGCACATTCAATTTGGGCATGGGGATGATCGTTGCGGTGTCGCGCCGCCACCGGGATGCTGCGCTTGCGCTGCTAAAAGAAGTGAAGCAGAAGACAATCGTATTGGGCGAAGTGACCAAGGCGACGGGTGCCGAGGCGCGGGTGGTCCGCTACCAATGAAACGCCTGGGAATCCTGCTTTCGGGCCGCGGGTCGAATTTCGAGGCGATTGCCCGGAACTGCGCCAGCGGAAAGCTGGCTGCCCGGATCGCAATAGTGATCGCCAACCGGGAAGACGCTGGCGGGATAGATCTGGCAAAACAGATGGGACTGGCTACCTGCGTGCTGCCTTCCAAGGGAGTGGCCCGCGAGGAGCATGACCGCCGGGTGGCTGAGGCGCTGACGGCAGCGGACGTCGACCTAGTGGTGCTGGCTGGATACATGCGTATCCTCACGGCATGGTTCATCCAGCAATTTCCGCAGCGGATCCTGAACATCCACCCGGCACTGCTGCCCGCCTTTCCGGGTCTGGACGCCCAGCACCAAGCGTGGGAGTATGGCGTCCGATTCTCCGGGTGTACAGTGCATTTTGTGGATGAGATGATGGATTCCGGTCCGGTGATTGCGCAGGCGGTGGTACCGGCTTTCGATGACGATACAACGGAGACCCTCTCCAAGCGCATTCTTGCTGGAGAGCACCAGATCTATTCGGAAGCGATAGATCTGGTTTTGAGCGGGCGCTTTCGTGTGGAAGGGCGTCGAGTGGTACGGCTCTCTGCTTTCCACGAAGGGGACGGGAACGGTCTGTAGGGTGTCCGCAAGAACCGGGAAGGCCTTGCTTCGGGAACCTGAGTGGAGCAAACGGTGTCCAACCCATTGAAAGGGCCGATGAAGCCTGTTACGGTCAAAGTGAACAGGAGAAGCCGGCGGCCCGGCAAGGACGCCGAAGCGCAACAGGGTTGGCGTTGGTGGGAATGACCAGGCAAAGAGCCTGGCTGAAATGAGTCAAGGGATTGGAAGAAAAGAGAAGGCATGTCGGATTCCTTCTTACAACTCGGGCTTTCGGCCCCGCCGCTGAATGGCGATAGCCTTGATGCGGAGTTGTTTGCCAGTGCCGAGAAGGCTCTGGTGGAGGGGCTCCGGGCCGCGCGAGAAGAGGCGTACGAGGAGTTGATCCAGCGCTTTCAGCAACCGGTGTACAACACCGTTTACCGGATGCTGAACGATCCCAACGACGCGAGCGATGTTGTTCAGGAAGTTTTTTTCAGGGTGTTTCGCCGCATTCATGCATTCCGGGGCGAAAGCAGTTTGAAGACCTGGATCTACCGGATTGCGGTGAATGAGGCGTGTAACCGGCGGCGCTACTTTCAGCGCCATATCCGTCAGGAACTGGCCTTGGATGCAGGAAGCACCGAGGGCTGGAACCCGGAGGATACGCTGGCGGTGGATGGACGTTCGCCATTTGACGAAGTTCTTGGCCGCGAGCAGCATGAATTGTTGCAATATGCGTTGTCCCGAATCAATCCGGTCTACCGGGCCGCAGTGATTCTCCGGGACATTGAGGAACTTAGCTACGAAGAGATCGCGGATGTCCTCCAGGTGGCGCTGGGGACCGTGAAATCGAGGATTCTGCGAGGCAGAGAAGCACTGAAGGCCGAGTATCTCCAGGTAAGCGTGGAGAGCCCGGTGCTGACGCTCTCCCCGCAGCACGCGGAGTAAGGGCGATGGGCAGTGATGTTCATTCGTGGCGGCGCTGGCTGAGCGCGCCCCGGCTAGACAAAGCGGGGGGGGCGATCAGTCGCAGTGTGGATCGGGAAGAGAATACCTTGTCTCCTGAACTAGATCATCTTCGCAAACAGCTTCGTGGGATGCCCCGGCTGCGGCCCTCGGAGCGCGAGTCGCTGCAATTGCGGATTCTGGCGTCCAAGGCGCGGGTTCGGGCGCTCCGCTACAAAGATTGGCCTTCCACTTTTCGCTATCTGCTGGCGCGCTTTACGCTTCACAACGACAACCTGATGAAGCCTATTGCCGTCCCCGCCGTGGGCGGGCTGGTGGCAGCGCTGGTGCTGTTTCTGCTCCTGGCTCCGGTTTACCCAGTGCGAACCGTGAATGCCGCCTCGCTAGATGTGCCCACCAGGTTATCCACCAGCGCTTCGGTGAAGACGATGGCTTCGTTTACTTCCGTTGAGCGGCCCGTGAACGTGCTGGTGCAAGTGAACAACGAAGGCCGCGTCGTTGGCTACCTCATTGAGGAAAGCGATGACGCCCTGTTAAACGAGGCCGTCCGGCGGCAAATTGAGCAGATCCTCCTGTTTACGGTCTTCACGCCGGCGACCAATTTCGGCCTGCCCTGCGCGGGAGAAGTGCGTATCTCCGTGGACAGCAACGTCGTGCTGGTGCAAGGCTGATCTCACTCCCGCATTTGCAACTTTCTACCGCCGGACCTGAAAAACTGTGAGCCGTCAAAAGCTGGGCCAGCACTTCCTTCGATCCCGGCCCGTTTTGGATCGGATCGTAACCGCATTGGGTGCGCAACCGGGCGACCTGGTGGTGGAGATCGGCCCTGGGATGGGCGCTCTCACGGAGCTTCTGCTTGGCAGCGGCTTCCGAGTGGAAGCGGTCGAGTTAGACCCCGCGTTAGTGGATCACCTTCGCGATAGGTGGCCGCCGGAGACGGCGCGATTGCGGGTTCACCATGCGGATGTGCTGGAAACGGACCTCGCCGCGTGGGGCCCTGCCTACATCGCTGGCAATCTCCCCTACTACATCACCTCGCCCATCCTGCGGAAGCTATTCACTCTGGGAAAGTCCATGCGGTCCGCGGTATTGCTGATGCAGCTGGAGGTAGCGGAGCGGCTGGTAGCCAAACCCGGCTCGCGGGACTACGGATTTCTTTCGGCGCTCACCCAATGGCACACACGCCCGGATCTGTTGTTTCGCGTACCTCCCGGAGCCTTTCACATCCAGCCAAAGGTGGAAAGCGCGGTTGTTCGATTGGTACCGGCGGAGGGGGCGACTTCCATTACCAGAGAAGAGAGCGCGCGATTTGAAGCGTTCCTTGGGTGGTGCTTCGCGCAGAAGCGGAAGACCCTGCGGAACAATCTGCGCGCGTTCGTCAAGACCGGCGTCCTGGAGACGCGGCCCGAATCGTCACTCCGTGCGGAGCAACTTGGGTTGAGCGAGATGGGAGTTCTATTCCGGGCAATTGAGGATGGCCAAGGGTGGCAATGGGACGCTCTTGCGAGACCTTCGGGAGACGGGCCGAACCGGCATCAAGAGCAGAGGATTCGAAGCCCGCGCAAGCCCTGACGGGCGCATCGTTTCACGCACGGGAACAATGTGTCTATCGACGGGGCGGCGAGAATGCAGGTTGCGATGAGCAGACGATCAAGCCGAGTTGCCGGATAGCTGGGGACGACTGGTGACTTCGCCGGTGACAGCGTTGGCGGCCTGTTCAGTAAGGGAAAGGCCAGCCGGGTGGCTGAATCCCAATGAGGAGCGATACATGCCGAGAAATTGGCTGAGCATGCGGTAGGGGCAGCGGCCAATTTTTTGCACCAGGAACTGACGGGGAACCGCGATCTCGTCAACGGTATTCAGGTAGGCGCTAGTCACAAGCCCCATACGGGCCGATTCGAAAGACCCTAGGGGCACCAGAACGGAGTTGCAATTCACCATTGGGTCCGCGGTAAGCGGGACGATGGAGACGAGCGGGTCCAGCGGGCTGCAATCGTGCATCGCCATTGCCGGGCGGAGACGCATGAGCAGATCCTCGCCTATGGGAACGTTAATCAGCAGGATGTCGCCCCGCTCACAGGTGATCGTAGACATTCCACTCCTCCTTCTGCCAGAACGGCATCGCGGTATGGAGCGACTGGGCCAGTTCGCGCTTCGCATCCAGATCCATCAGGCTACCCGCCCGCGGGGGCAGACCGTCTGGATCGGTCTTATGAAGCCGAAGTCTCACCACCACCGCCAACGTGAGCTGGTGGAGGACGAAAATCTCTTGGAAGCAGGGGACGAGGGAGCGGCGGATGGCGCCTACGCGGGTGCGAAACGGAACCGCCTCCTTCAGCGCGCCTACGGCGCCTAGCAGCGATTCGAAGGCATTGAGGACCGTCGTCCGGTTTGGCTCCGCCATCTCGAAGACCTGGGGGCTGAGTAGAATGGAATGGAGTTCCGCGGAAGCTTGACGCAGTTCGATCAGCCGGGCGTGGCTTCTCCAGAACGCGATCTCGGTTCCGAAATTCGACGCGGCCTGCAGAAAGCGCGCGAGGGAATCGAGGGCCGGCGGAAGGGCCGGGGCGGCGGACGAGGCCCGCCGATTGTGCCCATCGTTTTCGTGAGGGCCTCTCGTATTTCTTCGGCCTTCGTGGTCCATGTTGCGCTTCGCAGGTTTTTCAATGCACTGCTTACTGGACTCTATCGACCTCGGCAACGGAAAGCTTTAGTCTTGCGCCCAAAGTCGCAACACTTGGAGAACACTGGCATACGGAGACCACCATGGGAAGCTTTCGGCAGCGCGGCCTGGCCTGGTTGATGGCCAAGGGCACGGAGCGATATGAGCGGATGGTCGCTCCGCGCAAACGTGCTCTGTTCGCGGGGGATTTGGGCGACGTGGTCGAAATCGGCGCCGGCACTGGCCCCAATCTCCGCTACCTAGAAGGATCCCGGTCCTATCTGGCCATCGAACCGAATCCATACATGCACCCTCACCTGCGAGCGGAGATCGACCGCCAGCGGGTGGAAGGATCCCTGCTGGCGATGCCCGCGGAAGTGGCGCTTGCCGCCATGCCGGACGGCAGCGTGGACACCGTGATCAGCACCCTCGTTCTGTGTTCGGTGCCGAAGCCGGGCGAACTTCTCGATCAGATCGTGCGGGTGCTCCGTCCCGCCGGCCGCATCCTTCTTCTGGAGCACGTGGGGGCGCAGCCAGGCACTGCTCTGCATACATGCCAGCGCTGCCTCACGCCCGCATTCCGGTTCTTCGCCGACGGCTGCCGCCCGCACCGGGATACCCGCTCGCTAGTGGAAGCCAGCCGATTCCAGGACGTCTGTTTGGAGGAATTTTGTTTGCCACTAGGGCCGATTTCGCCTCATCTGTGCGGCTGGGCGTCGAAATAGGCGTCGCGGCTGCAATCGTGGGAGGGGCTTGGTGGGCGGTGAGGGACTTGAACCCCCGACATCCTGCTTGTAAGGCAGGCGCTCTAACCAACTGAGCTAACCGCCCGGAAACCTTCAGGATATCATGCGAGCCGCCACGGACTTTTCGCTCTCGTTCGTGAGCAGGGGTCTCTCGGCGATTGCCTCAGCGTGCGAGTCGTGGGGGAGGCGGTGAAGCTCTCTTCCGGACGTGGTCCGCTTCCTGCAGGTCATGCTACGAGTTTGCAGAGCAAAATTAATGTTGTGGGAGCGTCAACCTTGTTGCGCGATTCCTTATAATTATGTGGGATGAAACGATTTCTCGCGTTCGATCTTGGGGCGGAAAGTGGCCGGGGAATTGTCGGGATCCTATCCGCCGGGAACCTCGCTCTTCGAGAGATCCATCGCTTTGCCAATACCCCCGTTCGGCTGCCACAGGGACTCTTCTGGGATAGCTTGCGCCTCTTTCATGAGATTGAAGAGGGCATCCGCCTGGTTGGCAAGGAAGGTACTCTGTTGGACGGGATCGGCGTAGACACGTGGGGAGTGGATTTCGGCCTGACCGGGCAGGATGGCACGCTGGTCGAGAACCCCCGTTGCTACCGCGATGCGCGGACCGACGGGATTCTTGAGGCTGCCTTCGCGCGGATGCCCAAGGAAGAGATTTATGCCCGCACGGGCATCCAGTTTCTTCAATTCAACACCCTCTTTCAGCTATACGCGATGCAGAAGAGCGGCGCATCGTCGCTGGCCGCGGCACATTCGTTGCTGATGATGCCGGATCTGCTCAATTTCTGGCTCTCCGGTAAAGCTGTTTCTGAGATCACCATTGCCAGCACGTCGCAGATCTACGATCCCACTGCCGGCAATTGGGACCGCCAGCTACTCGAATCGTTTGGGGTCTCTTCCTCGATACTCCTCGAGCTTGTCCCCCCGGGCTCGCGGCTGGGGACTTTGGTGCCGCATTTGGCCGAGACCACCCGCGTGAATCCGGAAACGCCCATCTATGCCGCGGCGGGACACGACACGGCGTGTGCGGTGGCAGCCGTTCCTGCTGCGGTGGGCGGGGATTGGTGCTACATCAGTTCTGGCACGTGGTCCCTGATGGGCGCGGAACTCGACGGTCCCGTGGTGAACGCGAGCGCGCTTTCACACGGGTTTACGAACGAAGTGGGCGTGGGCGGCAGAATCCGCTTCCTCAAGAACATCATGGGCCTCTGGCTGTTGCAGGAGTGCCGGCGCGCCTGGGCGCAGGATGGGATGGAGTATTCCTACGAGGAACTGGTGAGCGCCGCTACCAATGCCGAGCCCTTTCTGGCGGTTGTGGACCCGGACGCCTTTCTGGCACCAGGGCACATGCCCGGCAAGATCCGGCAGTTTTGCGCGGAGTCTGGGCAGCGCGTGCCAGAGGGTCCCGCACAGATGACGCGCGTGATCCTCGAAAGTCTCGCCGTTTGCTACCGCAAGGTGCTGGAGGATCTTGAGGAAACTCTGGGCCGCAAGGTAGAAGTGGTGCATATTGTCGGTGGAGGCTCCCGAAACCGGCTTCTCAATCAGTTCGTCGCCGATGTCACGGGGCGCTTTGTGGTGGCAGGTCCCGCAGAGGCTACGGCGATTGGCAACGTTCTGGTGCAAGCGATGGGCAACGGGGAGCTTCAGAATCTCGATGCGGCCCGTGAAGTGGTGAAGAACTCCTTCGAAGTGCGCCGGTTTGAGCCGCAGGGCTCCCCGGGTTGGGAATCCGCATACGCCCGGTTCCGGGAACTCATTAGCCGCTAGGACCTTCGGCGGACGCCGAAGGGGGCGAACATGAAAAGGGGCATGCCGGCGTTTGGCGCCAGTATGCCCCTTTGCTCATGTGAATCCGAGCTTTTGCTAACGAGGGAGCGCAGACGTTTCGCGAGAGCTGATCACGCGGTCGATCATCCCGTACGCTTGGGCCTGATCCGCCTCCATGATGTAGTCGCGGTCGACATCCATGGCAATCTTTTCCACTGGCTGGCCCGTTGCCTGGGCCAGTTCCTGATTCAGGATCTCGCGCATACGCAAGATTTCTTTGGCGTAGATGTCGATGTCGGCAGCCTGTCCGGCCAAACCGCTCATTGAGGGCTGGTGGATCAAGATCCGGGAATGTGGCAGGCTGTAGCGCTTTCCTTTGGTGCCTGCCGCCAGCAGCACGGCCCCCATCGAAGCCGCCTGGCCGACGCAAATAGTGACAATATCGGGCTCGACAAAACGCATCGTGTCGAGAATCGCCAAGCCGGCGGTGATGCTGCCGCCGGGGGAGTTGATGTAGAGAGAAATGTCTCGTTGAGGGTCTTCCGCCGCCAGGAATAACAACTGGGCGATGATCAGATTCGCCACCTGATCGTCAATCGGAGTCCCCAGGAAAATGATGTTCTCTTTGAGGAGACGGGAATAAATATCATACGCCCGTTCTCCCCGGGAACTCTGCTCGACCACCATTGGGACGAGTACGGAACTGCTCATGCGTATACCTCCTGCGACGAAGCGCCGCGCGGACTTCCCGCGGCGCGTCTGGCGCCGGGGCTCTTAGTTCTTCTTGGCGGCAACGGTCTTGCGCGGTTTCTTGGGCTTCTCGAGCAGCTTGCGCTTCTCATCGAGAGCCTTAGCGAGGTCCGCGATCGACGTGCCCTCCAAATAATCCAATATACGCAATCGCAGGTCTTTCCACGAATCGTGCATCCCGCACGGAGCTTCGTCGTTGCACTCGGCGAGCCCGCTGATGCACTTCTCGTAGTCGGTCATGCCGTCCAGCGCCTCTACGATGGAGAAGAGGGTGATATCTTCGGCTGGTTGCCGGAGACAGAAACCCCCAGTGGGTCCTTTGCTGGACCGCAACAAACCTTTGCGTGCCAGTTGCTGGAGAATCTTGGCAAGAAAGTGAGCGGGTATATCCTCTTGCTCGGCAATCTGCTTCACCATGACGTACTTGGCGTCGGTGGCGTGGGCAAGGTGGACGAAAGCCCGGATGGCATATTCTGAAGAGCGGCTATAGATCATGCAGGAGACCCTCGAAATCGAACTGGATAAAATACTCCTATATCCTAAAAGCGTAACACTACGAACGAGATAGCGAAAGGGAATTTCAGAGTCCCCCTGAAAAAACTTCGCTTGGTGCCCGGATTCGGAGATTGAGCAATCTTGCGTGGATCGGCCTGCCCCGCTTTCACCTTCGGATGATTTTCTACAGTTCCAGGTTGCAAATTCCTTTTTTGGCGTTCATCGAGGGAGCTGAAAGTTGGCTTATTAATGATAAGACAAACTCACGAGGAAGTCCAGCTACTCTTCGGAAAGCTCTAAGGATTCGCGGGGAAAGTTCCGATATGTGTGCGTGAGAGAGGTACTTCCATGACGAAGACAGGGCGAACAATGCGGTCATAGCCGCAGTTGGAGGGGTATTCGTACCTGAAGGCTCTTCTCACGCCCGCGGCTTCCGCTTACCATGGAACAGCGGTGTTCTACTAGGGAACGAGAGCGGGATTTAGGGTCACCGCTAGGTTTTTGTGGGGTTCACTGCCGATCCGTTTCGGGCATCGAACTCGCTGATTGTGAGTGACAGATGAAAGTATTGGTAGCAGAAGACGACGTTGTACAGTTACGGTTGCTGGAGGTGACTCTTTCGAAATGGGGTTATCACGTCCTCTCCGCCCGGGACGGTGAGACTGCATGGAAACTGTTGCAGGAAGAGGACGGGCCGATCCTAGCCATCCTGGACTGGATGATGCCCGGATACTCCGGTCCTCAGCTTTCCCGCCTGATCCGGGACCAGGAGTTCGAAACTCTACACGTACATCATCCTGTTGACCGCCCGGAAAGACAAAGAGAGCATCATCGAAGGGATGGATTCGGGAGCGGACGATTATCTGGGAAAGCCCTACATCCTCGACGAACTTGCCGCGCGCATACGCGCCGGCAAACGCCGTCTACATCTGCAGGAAGAACTGGTGAAGGCTCAAGAGGCGCTGCGCGAAGAAGCCATGCGCGACCCGCTGACACACCTCTGGAACCGGCGTACGATCTTCAACAAACTGGAAGCGGAACTCAAAGCGAGCAAGTCTACGGGGAAGCCCGTCGGGGTGATTATGGCGGACCTCGATCACTTCAAGCAGATAAACGACACACGCGGCCATCTTTTCGGCGATCACGCGCTGCTGGAGTGTGTAAAGGCGATGCAGGGGGCTTTGCGACCGACGGATGCGATCGGGCGATTTGGCGGCGAAGAGTTTCTGGTTGTGGTTCCCGGATGCGGCTTCGACGAGACGATCCGCGCCGCTGAACGCATTCGCGTGGCAGTCGAATCGATGCAACTTCGCCATGGCAACGAAGTTTTTAACATCACCATTAGTCTGGGCTCGACCGCGTCGATCCCCTCCCGGGACGACAGTCTGGAGATGTTGCTCCGGGCGACTGATGACGCGTTGTACGAATCCAAGAGGGCGGGCCGCAATCGGGTCTCCGGGCTTCCCGTAGATCTCTATGTGGCGAGCCAGATGGGTGTCGATTCGGAGATGCGCCGCTAGTTCCGCACGGCCAACAACGGCGGCAAAGACCGAAGCCGCGGGCACGCTCGTTCCGCCGGTGCGTGACTTAGATCCGCACTACTCTCTGGCCGCGCGCTCTCGAGGCTCGAAATGGCTGAGGGAGGCGAGGTAGCTGTTCAGGCCATTAAAGATCGCTTGCGCTACTGTTTGCCGGTGCTCCGACGTTTTCAGAGCATCCTCTTCGCGCTTGTTGCTCAGAAATCCGATTTCCACCAGAATCGAAGGCATCTCTGCACCAACCAGGACGATAAAGGGCGCCGACTTTACACCGCGGTTCTTCTTCGCCTTGCCCGTGCGCAATTGGGCCTTGAACAGCGCCCCTTGCATCTTTGCCGCGAAATCGCGGGATTCGTCGCGCTTGTCTTTCGACGCGATCTTCTTCACAATATCCTGCAAATCCGCCACCGACTTGGTCGAGGATGCGTTCTCCCGGGCGGCGATGTCCATGGATTCACGCGAAGTGGTGAAATCCAGGTAGAACGTCTCCGGTCCGCTCGCCAGCCGGAATGGAGAAGAGTTTGCGTGCAGCGAAACGAAAAGGTCGGCCCTGTGCCGGTTCGCAAAGTCGGCCCGTTCTTCAAGGGTTAGGAATTCGTCATCTTCCCTGGTGAGTAGCACTTCGCTTCCCAGATTGTCCTCAACCAGCGCCTTCACACGCATCGCTATATCGAGGACGAGATCCTTTTCCAGCAACCCGTTTCCGCCGGTGGTTCCATGATCCTTCCCCCCATGCCCAGGATCAATCACTACCCGGCCGATCTTCAACCCTAGCGCGCGAGTGAGGCTTTGCTGCCCGGTGGCGGTTCGAGCCGCAGGCTTGCCAATCGGCGCCGGGGATATGGGGGCTGGCCGCTCCTTGGCTGCCGGAACGGGGACCGGCAAGGGAGCGCTGGCCACTGTTTTCGCGGGCGATGTTGGTTTCGCCGACGACAACGTTTCCGGCTGGGGCACGAGCGGGGGCGGGGGTGTTGCGGCGCGCAAGACGGCATCGTTTCGCGACGGAGATGCCTCGGTTGGTCTGGCGCCAGGCTTTTCGGCCTCTCGCGCAGGCGCGGCGACAGTTGCGCCCGGCGTCCGGGCAGCACCTCCCACGCCACCCGTGCGACTCACTTCCACCTGTCCGTCGCCCCGGCCCGGCCCGCGGATCTCGACTATCAGGCGAGCGGGATTTGCGAGTTGCGACGCGCTAAACTCGTAGTCCCCCGCAAGATCCAGCACCACCCGGGAACTACCGGGAGTATTCTCCGCGAAACGAATCTGCTTGAGGACGCGATCGTTCACCTCGATCGAACGCATGCGTCCGCGTTCTTTCTGCCCGTCAACGGAGAGCTTGGCTTCCGGAAGATCGAAAAAAACGCGCGGGGGATTCTCCAGGCGCGCCCACTTATAACGGAACTCGCCGTCAAACTGAATCACCACCCGGGTGATATCGCCGAGGCTCCAGTAGCGGATTTCTTCGAGCGCCAATGCTTGCGCGCGCGGCCCTGCGAAAGCGAGGCAGAGTAAGATTGCCAGCACCTGCATCGGCCACCGCAGGGGACGCCCGTTTCCGATTCCTCCGGCTCTAAATGCCATGCCACCGTCCGTCTTTGGAAAGGGACCTATTGGATGGACTCCAGATGAAGGCGCCCTTCGCTGTCCGTGTACATTCGCACCGCCGTCTCCCGCGGCGCCGCAACTTTGTCTGCTGGGAGCGTCTCCGCATTTCCAGCGAGGTCCAATGGGACTCGTGCCGAGACGCCCGTGAGGTCCATCGTCTGGCTGCCGCCCAGATGCCGCGTCACTTTCGTCACATATTCACGCGTTTCCCGGTAAGGCGGGACACCACCGTGGCGTTGCACGGCGCCTTCCCCAGCGTTATAGGCGGCAAGAGCCAACTGCAGATCGCCCTGGTAGCGGTCCGTGAGGAACTTGAGGTAGCGGACGCCGCCGTCGATGTTCTGGCTGGCATCAAAGGGATTCTCGACACCATAGCGCGCCGCGGTCGCGGGGATCAACTGCATCAGGCCGAGCGCTCCCTTGGGGGAGATCGCCTTCTGCTCATAGTTGCTTTCGACACGAACCACGGAATGCACGAGTTTTGGGTCGACGCCGTGTTTTCTGGCTGTCTTGTCGATCAGATTGTGGATCTCGGCAGGCTGGAGGACTGCCGTTTGCTTTGCGGCTTCTCGCGCGGCGCGAATGGCAGTTTGGGTGGCCGGGGAACTCTTGCGGAGCAATGTTCCGGCAGGTACCCGCACCAGACGACCGGTCTCGGCATTCACCAGCACTGTGGACACTCGACGCTTCGGCGTAGGGGTCCGCTCCGGCGAACGAAGGCTTTCCGGCGAACTCGGAACGCTGGAGCCGGCTGCGCAAAGCGGGAACTGAGAGAGGGCAAACATGGACATAAGAATCAAACAGATTCTCAACAACTTGTTTGTCCTCACTTTAACAGCGAATTGGCTATTTCCCAAGTCCATTTGCTGCAAATCCAATGTTACCATGCGATTGGCATGCCCCTTGGTTACGTTTTGGTTGGGGGAGCAAGCACCCGGATGCGGCGGGATAAGGCGCTGTTGTCCTGGTACCAAGGCCCCCTCTTTGCACATCTCTGCGACGTGTTGCGGCCCTTCTGCGGGGAGGCCCGGCTGCTGGGGCAGGATCGCCCGGAGTTCCAGGGCCATCGCGTGCTCCCGGACGCCTTCCCGGGCACGGGGCCGCTCGGCGGGCTTGCCAGCGCGTTGCGGGAAGCGGGTCCGGAATGGAGACTGGTGGTTTCTTGCGATGCGCCCCTGGTGAACGCCGCTCTCCTTGAGGAACTTATCGCCACAGCGGAGGAACAGGGAGCAGCGCTTCCCGACGCCATCATTCCGGAAACGCCCGATGGGAGATTGCAGCCCCTTTGCGCTCTTTGGCACCGGCGCGTGAGCGCTACGCTCGACCGTCATTTGGAAAGCATCGTCCGGGAGGCGGTTGCCCCGCGCTCCATGCTCTCCGTTCATCGCTTTGTTGAGACTCTGCACGTGTGCCGCTTCTCCCCCAGCAATCCAGGCGCCCTTAGGAACATCAACAGCATGCGGAACTATCTGGCGGCTTTGGCTGGCCGCGCGGAACCAGAGAGCAGTTCGCATGTCCCGCATCCGCCTGGTCCCGGCGATGCGGAAACGCCCTCTGGCAGTGCAAAATGAAAAAGGGCGCAATTGCGTCCTCGCTACCGATGCCAACCCCGATGAATCCGCTACTGCCAAACGAAATCTCCGCATCGGCCGGTGCGCCGGGCGTTCCCACGGGGCATTTCGAACACTATATGGAGTTTCGCCACGTCTACAAGACGTTTGATCGGCCCATTTTGGTCGATGTCAGTTTTCACGTGGACAATGGCGAGACCGTGGCGATCATCGGCCGCTCCGGTGTGGGCAAGTCCGTTTCGCTGCAGCACATCATGGGCTTCCTTAAGCCGGACAAGGGGCAGATCATCGTCGGCTACCGGGACGTCACCCACTACACAGAGTCACAGTGGCGGGAAGTGCGCAAGAAAGTGACGATGGTCTTTCAGTCGGGCGCTCTCTTTGATTCGTTGACCATTGGGGAGAATATTCTCTTTCTCCTCGAACTGCGCGAGGACTACGACGATTCGAACAAGATGGATGTGGTCGAAGGGTTGCTACGCATGGTGGACCTGGAGGATGCCATGGACATGTACCCGGCCGACATCTCCACCGGCTATAAGCGCGCCGTGGCGATCGCGCGGGCGCTAGCGGCGCAGCCAACCTGCATCCTCTACGACGAACCCACCACCATGGTGGACCCCATCATGTCGCAGCACCTCAGTTCGCTAATGCTTCGCCTTAAAACGCAACTCAAGCTCACTTCCGTCGTGGTGACCCACGACCTCGACCTGATGAACAAGGTGGCGGATCGAGTGGTGTTTCTTCACGATGGCGGAGCGATTTTCAACGGACCGGTAAAGGATCTTTACAACTTCGACCACCCGCACGTGCAGGAATTCTTGCATCTCGACGAGATTTCGATGGATTTGGCGCGGGACCTTTCGGCAGGCGGCTGATTGCGCCGGAAGGGGAGAAATGGGGCGAGGAGGAACCCTCCGTCGCCCCAAGTTGAAGCCGTTCATTGCGTGTGGTTTAGATCGCAAGCCAGTTACAAGTCAGATACTCGGGCTAAGGGCGGGTGCTAGGAAACGCTTCGGAATCCGCGGAACACCAAGCTCAGCACGAATAGCGCAAGAAAGATAAAGAACAGGATTTTTGCAATACCAGCCGAAGCGGTGGCGATGCCGCCGAATCCCAGCGCAGCGGCAATCAAAGCAAAAATCAGAAATGCGATCGTCCATCCCAACATACGTGATTCTCCTCTCAACGTCGATGCGAATGCCGCCAATCAGGCTAGCTCGTCTGTAGGAAACTTGACGGGATGGAATCGTTTCCAACATCCAGGAAGGCCGCTGCGGTGTTTACACTGAAATTGGCTTTTGTACCCGCTGGGGTCATGGAGCCATCCGAAACAGAGCGACAGGAGGGCGACAAATGCACGTAGTTGCCAACGAGACCTCTCTGGCAGAAGTTGCTAGTCCTTACAGGCAGCCTAGTTGGCGCGGCGTCCCTTTCCTACGGGTCTCAAGTGTATTTTTCCGATCACTTCACTACTGCTTTTGGAATCTTGGCCGTGGCGGTGAGCGGCGTGTTTGGGGGGGCTGTTTTCGGGGTATTGGCGGCTTTGCTGTTTGGTTGGGGGGTGAACTACTCTCTCATTTCACCCGGAAATGTCTTTCCATTCGACGACGCCACCAGCATTGGTAGATTTGGGATCTTCCTGGCCGTTTCATCGTTAGTGGTGGCAATCCTTCATCGGTTGCAACGCTACGCCGCCGCTCTTGAACAAAAGGAAAGCGCCCTTTTGAAGGCTAGGAAAGCGCAAGAGACCGAAGCCCTGGCGCGCCGCGATGCCGAGTCGCACCTCACCAGGGAAGCCAATCGCTTTGAAACTGTGCTGACGGGACTACTCGATGCCGTCATCTCAGTGGATCTCGGCGGCGCGATCCGCTACGTGAACAATGCCGCGGAAACCATCTTAGGCTACCCGAGGGTGGAGTGCCTCGGACGGCAAATCTCGGATGTACTGTCGCTGCGCGCCGTCGCAACCGACGAGGCTGTCGAGCCACTCGCGCTGACCAGCCTGCGCGAGAGAGTGCCGATCAGAGAGACAGACGCGCGCGTCGTGGTGAACAAGGACGGGGAGCACATACGAGTAGAGCCCTCCGCCGCGCCGCTTTACGGAGAGCGTAGCGAAATCATCGGTGCAGTCACCATCTTGCGCGATGTCCGCGAGAAGCATGCGGCAGAGGATCGTCTCCGGGACCATGAGCAGCGGTTTCGTCTTGCCACGGAAGCGGCAAAGATCGGCGTCTGGGTCTGGAATCCAGCCACGGATACCGCTCTGTGGAATCGCGTTCTCACGCAACTCGCCGGATTTGGAGACTTCGAGTATGAGGGCAAGTGGAGTGCGCTCTACGACCATGTTCATCCAGAAGACCGCCAAGAACTGGAGAATGCGCTGAACGCCGCCCTCGCCGATAAGAAATTCCTTCACTGCGAGTTCCGAATTTTGGCTCCTTCGGGCGAGATCACATGGTTAGCTTCCACCGGGCCGGCATCTTTGACCAGCGCACCGGCGAAATGCGAAGCGTTGGCGGCATAACGGTGAATATCACGGATCGTAAAATCTCCGAAGAGCGCATACAGAAACTGAATGAAAGCCTCGCCGATAACGCGGCTCAACTGTGTGCCGCGAACCGTGAGTTGAACGAGCGATCCGAGCAGCTTGAAAGCCTGCTTGCCGAACGCACCGTCTTCCTTTCCAGCATGAGCCATGAGTTGCGCACGCCACTCCATTCGATCAGCGGCTTTCTGGAGTTGCTCTTAGAAGAACGGGAATCAGGGATGCTCAACGATCGTCAGCGGCGCTATCTCAAGAATATCGAGGGCAGTGCTCAACACCTGAATCGGGTTGTCAGCGACGTGCTCGATCTATCCCGCATCGCGGCTGGCCGCTTGCGACTGAGCCTTGAGGTCGTGGACCTGAGCAAGATCTGCGATCAGGTGGTGACTGCACTCCTGCCTGTCGCCGAGGAAAGCGAAGTGGGCCTCGAATTCGCCTTGTCGGACGAAAGCGGCATTTTCGCTGATCGCGAGCGGGTTCAGCAAGTCCTCGCAAATATTGTCGGCAACGCGATCAAGTTCACCCCCGCTGGCGGCAAGGTAAAGGTAAGCATTGCTCATGAAGACGGGCGAGCGTTGGCATGCGTCGAAGACACTGGAATCGGAATCCCCGCGGAGGATCACGTTCGGATCTTTCAGGAGTTCGAGCAGGTTCACCAGCAGGGCTTTCGGCCCAGGACGAGGGGCAGCGGGCTCGGGCTGGCGATCACAAGAAAGCTGCTCGACATGCAGGGCGGCGGCGTGAGTGTCGAGAGCAAGGTAGGCCAGGGGAGCACGTTCCGGGTGTGGTTCCCATCGGCTTGATTGTGTATCCGGATGGGCAATCCGAAAGCATTCTATGTACTGCCCGCCGCCGCCTTGGCGGAATCGCCGGCTTGTCCTTCCGCAGTGGCCTTTTCGCTTAGCAATTTGTAGAGGGTGGCGCGAGAGATTCCGAGAATATCGGCAGTGCGGGCTTTGTTTCCCTCAGCCATTCTCAGAACGTGCCTGGCAAAGTCCTTGCTTACCTCAGCCAAAGTAGGGAGATTCGTGGTGGGAAATGCGGGAGACGTCTCCGCATGGACATCGTACCCCGGCGGAAAATCGCCGATATCCACCACAGTGCCTTCGCACATCATGCACGCATGCCCGATCACGTTTTCGAGTTCCCGGATATTGCCCGGCCAGCGGGAACGCGATAGCACGGCCATTGCCCGAGGGGTGATGTCGGTGACATCCTTGCAGTACTGTTTGGCGAATACTTCGATGAAATGACATACCAGCAACGGGATGTCGTCCGGTCTGGCGGAGAGAGGCGGCAGCTTCACTTCCACCATGGCAAGGCGATAGAAAAGATCCTCGCGGAAGGTGCCATCGGCCATCATGCCGCGAAGTTCGCGATTCGTGGCGCCCACGATCCGGACGTTGACCCGGAACACTTCCGAAGACCCCACGCGCTGCAATTCCTGGTTTTGGATGGCGCGAAGGAGTTTCGTTTGCATTCCAAGCGGCAGGTCTCCCAACTCGTCAAGAAACAGGGTTCCTCCGTTGGCCGCCTCAAAGAAGCCCGCCTTGTTCGAGTTGGCTCCCGTGAAGGCGCCCTTCACATAGCCGAACAATTCGCTTTCAAAGAGAGTCTCCGTTACAGCCGAGCAATTGCAGACGACAAAGGGCCCGTTCGCTACCGGACTCAGATTGTGAATCGCACGCGCTACGAGTTCCTTCCCCGTTCCGGTTTCTCCGAGAACGAGCGCGCTGCGGTAATGCGGGGCGATCCGCCGGATCCGCGAAAATACCTCGGCCATGGCAGAGCTGCGGCCGATAATGCCCTGGAAGCTATTGGCGGCTGCGGCCTCCCGCTCCAGCGCCGCCGCCCTGAGCCGGCGCTGCGCTTCCTCCAGATAGGCACCAATCTTCGCTCGAAGATCGCGCATGGAAATCGGCTTTGTGAGGTAATCCGACGCCCCGCGCTGGATAGCATCCACGGCCGATTCCGTGGAGTAGTGGCCGGTAAGCAGGATAACGTCGCATTGCGGTGCCACGGTGAGGATCTGATCGAGAACCTCCAGGCCGCTTGCTCCGGGGAGAACGAGATCGACGATGGCGACATGGGGTTGGGTCCGGCGGGCGATCTCAACGCCCTCCGCAGCCATCAGTGCAGTGGATACCGAAACGGAAGCCGAGCTGAGAGCAGCCTCCACCAATTCGAGAGTGCTGGGATCGTCATCCACAGCCAGGACGCGCAACTTCTTCGTCGCGGACAAATCCTCTAGGATACGGTATGAGTGGGGGAAGACGAACGTAGGCTTGAATTCAGTTCCGAGAGTCTGAACCCGAGGATTCCAGCATCGTGCGCACTACCTGCCTTAGTGTGCTGACCGGGACGGGTTTGGAAAGGTACTGGTCAAAGTCGTGGCCAGAAAGCCGGGACCGATCAATCCCCACCGCGTAAGCGGTCACGGCGACGATGGGAATATTTGCAAACGCATCCATCTGCCGGACGCGACTGAGAAATCCGAAGCCGTCCAGATGCGGCATCTGCACGTCCACCAGCATCACATCCACTTTGTCTTTCTCAAGGATGTCTAGCGCTTCAAGCCCGTCGGAGGCCTCAAGCAGGCGATACTCCAGCGGCTCCAACGCCTCCTTCATGAGTTCGCGAGACATCGAATCGTCGTCGACAATGAGGACGCACGGCGGTATTGAAGGGTCGCTCCTCCGGCTTCGTCTTTTAGCTGCGGGTTCGATTTCGATGAGCGTGTTTCGTCCGAGTTCACTCGCCAGGTGGCGCAAGTGTAGCGTGCAGGATGGCCCGGATTTCCTTGAAAGGAATCGAACTCGTGATGCATTTCGGCAACTCCCCTTTCACCCGCCGCCTCTATCGAATGAAACGCTTTGTTCGTAAGAACCAGATCATCGTTCTTTTGTTTCTTCTCGATGAGAATGTGTAAGCGATTCTGGTTTCGTACTACTCCAGCGGCCCTCCCGCCTTGGCACTAGAACCGGAGATTCCGAGTGGCAGTTTCTGCAAGGCCCTTGCAGTGATACGATTCTTTCTTCGCGCCGGGATCGGTGCCCGTTCGGGCCGTGGTGCACTCTGGATCGATGCGAGTTGCGCCGGTGTGTCCGGAAGGAGTTGTTGAGGAGTTTCCATGTCTAGCTCTATGACCTTCGGCCTGCTTGTGGGCAACAAGGAATTCTTTCCTTCACTTCGGTGAGAGTGGCCGCAAACAGATGATCGCCGCGCTCGAAAATGCCGGGTATGGAGTGGTATGCCCAACTCCGGAAGAGACCAAGCTGGGAGCCGTCGAATCCCGCTCCGATGCGAAAGCGTGTGCGGAACTGTTCCGCGGGAACTCAGATAAGATCGCTGGCGTTATTGTGAGTTTGCCCAATTTTGGGGACGAAAAAGCCACCAGCAGAGCTTACGGCTCGCGATTCGGTGTGTCGGTACTCATGCAGGTTCTACCCGATACACCGGGCAAGATGCTGATCACAGACCGGCGCGATAGCTTCTGCGGCAAGATGAGCGTCTGCAACAATCTGCGCCAGTTTGGCATTCCCTACTCGCTCACGTCCTTGCACTGCCGAAGCGCCTTACTCCCCGAGTTCCCGCAGGATCTCGACCTGGTTCGCCGCCGTCTGCCGCGTCGTGAAGGGGCTCTGCGCAACCTGGCGCGTCGGTCGCGATCGGCGCGCGGCCAGGCGGCGTTCAACACGGTCCGCTACAGCGAGAAATGCTGGGAGAAACGGCATTGCCGTGGAGCCGCATCGACCTCTCCGAAATCTTTGGCCGCATCGAACGGCTGAAAGACGACGCACCTGACGGGCGTTGCCGCGCTCGCTCTCGAGATTAGAGCGTCATGTCGTCCACCGAAGGGCGTGCCCGCAGGTGTCGCTGCGTGAAGATGGCCAAAACTGGGCGCGGTCATCGGCCGGATGGGATAGCGGGATGGACGCTCTGACATCTCGGCGCATCCAGTGCTGGACGTCGATGGAAGAGTTCTTCGGCGTGGTGCCCTGCACGGTGATGAGCCATGATGTGCGAACCAACTGATGTCGAGCGCCTGCGAGGTCGATGTCTGCGGCGTCATCGCCATGCACGCGCTGCGCCTGGCATCGGGCACTCCATCGGCCCTGCTCGACTGGAACAACAACTACGGCGACGACCCCGACAAGGCCGTCTGCTTCCACTGCTCCAACCTGCCGAAGCATTTCTTCGAGAGCGTACGCATGGACTACCAGGAGATCATCGCCGGCACCGTGGGCAAGCTGAATACGTTCGGCACCTGCGTCGGCCGAGTGAAGGCGGGCCCGATGAGCTTCGCGCGCTTCTCGACCGACGACTTCACCGGGCAAGATCCGCGGCTACGTCGGCAAGGGCGAGTTCACCAGCGACTCGCTCGACAACGTTCGGCGGCGCAGGCGTCGTCCGGCATCTCGAACATGCAGAACGCTGCTGCGCTACATCTGCACAGAACGGCTTCGAACACCACGTGGCGGCCGAATCTTCGCGGACACTGCCGCTGCGGCCGTCCATGAGGCCACCACTCGCTATCTGGGCTGGGACGTGATGTGGCATCGCCCGTAGCTTAGGTTGGGCGCGAGCGGAAGGGGAGACAGGCGATGAGTGTAGTTGCGGGTGTGGATTTTGGCACGTTGAATGTGCGGGTTTCCATTGTCGACCATCGGCGCGGACGGCTTGGCAGCGGCGTCGCGGAGTATCCGCTGCTTCGGAGGGCGGAGGATCCGGACCATGCTACCCAAAGCCATGCGGACCATCTGCGCGCGCTTGCCGAAGCGATGCGTGCCGCGCTGACGGCGGCGGGCGTGAACGGCCTGGAGATCGAGGCGCTGGCGATCGATACCACTGGTTCAAGCGTGATTCCGGTGGACGAAAACCTCCAGCCTCTGGACGACTACTACCTCTGGTGCGACCATCGGGCGTGGCGGGAAGCCCTGGAAATCACGGCAAAGGCGCACGAATTCGGATTGCCAGCCATTGAGTGGTGCGGAGGGGCTTATTCTTCCGAGTGGGGTTTCTCCAAGCTGCTGCACTGGCTTCGCAACAACCCCGAGAAACGCGAGCGCTTTGCCACGGGCCTGGAGCACTGCGACTATATCGCCGCCGTCCTTTGCGGAGTCTCCCGGGTGGAAGACCTGCCCAGAAGCGTTTGCGCGATGGGCCACAAGTGGCTTTGGAACGATAGCCTGGGAGGCCTGCCGGCGGAAGAGTTTCTTACGGCGCTTGACCCGGTGATGGCCGGAGTGCGGGAGAAAGTGAGCGCGGGCCGCTATGCCGCCTCAAACGAACTTGCCGGCCACCTCTCCGGCGAGTGGGCGCGGAAGCTGGGCCTGCGCGCCGGGATTCCGATTCCGGTGGGAGCGTTTGACGCCCATTGGGACGCGATCGGCGCGGGATGCCGCCTGGGCGATGTTGTGAACGTGATCGGTACTTCCACCTGCATCATTGCGATGAGCGATGAGGTGAATCTGGTGCCTGGCGTATGTGGCGTGGTGCCGGGTTCGGTACACCCTGGCAAGACCGGCATCGAGGCAGGGCTTTCAGCCACCGGCGACATCTTCGATGCCATCGCCCGCCGGGCCAACACCACGGTAGCCTCGCTCTCCGAAGGCCTTGACCGCTTGGCCCCGGCGGAAACCGGACTTCTGCGTTTAACCTGGGACAACGGAGACCGCACCGTGCTGGTGAATCCCGAACTGGGTGGCGTCACCTTCGGCTGGAAGCTCACCCACACCGCGCAGGATGAGCTCTTCGCTGCAATTGAAGGTACGGCGTTCCATACGCGTGATCCTCGAACGGATGGAAGAGCATGGCACGCCGATCCGCCGGGTGATCAACGGTGGAGGAATCCCCCAGCGGAACGAAGTTCTCAACCGGATCTATGCGAATGTTTTGAACAAGCCGGTGCTGGTTCCAGAAAGCGAAGTGACCAGCCTGGGTTCGGCTATTTTTGCGTTTCTGGCGGCGGGCACGTTCAAGACTATTGAAGAAGCTCAGGACGCGCTCTGCCCTCGCTTTCGCGTCGTCGAACCCGACCCCGGAGCGGTAGCCACCTATGAGAAAGTCTACGCGCTCTACCGCAAACTTTACTTCGGGATGGGAACACGCGGTGCCGGCCCGGTTGCGTTTGGCGACGTGCTACCCGAACTGCGGTTGATTGCAGAGACCGCAAGAAAGCAGAAAGCGGATGCTTAAGAGCTTGAAGGAAGCGGTCTTCGAGGCCAACATCGATGTGGTGCGGCGTGGGCTGGTGCTGTTCACCTGGGGCAACGCCAGCGGGATTGACCGCAGACGCGGGTTGGTGGTGATCAAGCCAAGCGGCGTAGCCTACGAAACAATGCGGCCCGCCGACATGGTGGTGGTGAATCTGGATGGCAAGGTGGTGGAGGGCAAGTATAAGCCGTCCTCGGACACGCCCACGCACCTGGTGCTCGTCGGGCCTTCGAGGAGATCGGCGGTATTGTACACACGCATTCACGGGCCGCCACCTCGTGGGCGCAGGCCCAACGGGAGATTCCCTGCTTCGGCACCACGCATGCGGACTACTTTCGGGGAGCCGTGCCGGTCGACGAGGAGTCGTTGCTGGTCGGCAAGCCGAGATCGGCGGATGCTGCACGAGGCCAGCACCGGCCATGCGATCGTGCGCCGCTTTTCCGGCCTCGATCCGATGGCAACCCCTGCGGTGCTGCTTGCGGGCCATGCTCCATTTGTATGGGGCGCTACGCCAGCCGAAGCGGCGCACAACGCGGTAGTGCTGGAAGAGGTGGCCACGCTTGCTTTCCAGACCGTCGCTCTGCAAGACAGTTGCGGACCCATCGCGGATTGTCTGCGGGACAAGCACTTCCTGCGCAAGCACGGCAGCGCGGCATACTACGGCCAGCGCTAGATCTCGCGGGGCTTCGCGAAGGAGCGCAGAAGCCGTCCCACATTGTCCCTTATCCTATCTAATAAAAATTGTTCGTTAGCGACGCTGAACTCTGGCTGAAGTGCGATTGGCACCAGAAAACCCCTGACGATTGCAAAAGAAAGTACTCACTTCTGGAAGGGGTAACGAGGGCGACCCCTCAGGCGCCTCAGTGAACTCACGTCTAGCTAAGTACTTCGCTTAAAGCGGCTTAATCGTACTAGATTCCCGACCCGATTAGCCGGAATGTGCATTTTTGCGCCATGAGAGGTTGAGACGCGAGAGTCTTGAATGCGGAAGTCATAGAAAAATAACAACAACAGGTGTGCGAAATGTAAACTTTCCAGGTATTCTACTAGAGTTCCTGGCGCGAAACTTTCGTCAGGATCTTGCGAGGAGAATGCAACTCATGTTCCGAAAGATTAGCCTATTTTCTAGTGTCTTGGCCTTGCTGTTCGTGGTTTCCGCGAGTGCGAGCCCCCTCAATTTCTGCGGCGGCGGAAGCGACCCGGCCGTCAACCTTGGTTCCTACGCATATCCCGGCGTCACCGCCACGGCGGCGGGTGGGGCCAATGCGGTGTTTAGCTGCAAAACGAAGGATTCCGTCATCCCGGGCGGAAACTTGTATGGCCTTGGCGTCAATGGACAGGGCAATACTCCGGGTGAGATTGACTCGCTGAACGGCGGCGAGTCGATCACATTCGATTTCGGCCCGGCTGGCGCGGGCGTGGAAGAATTTGGCGTGATGGTGTTCTACAACGGTCCGGAGTTCGGAGATCCCGGTGAGAAGGGCCAGGTGGAAGTGACTTTCCTTGCCGGTGGAACCGCAGTCTATTTCTTCCAAGCCGATGCCGATGGCGATCCGAACAACAATTCCGACGGGGTCACCAACACGGTGACCAGCAATCTGCTCGGCAGCTACACCGTTGTCTCGCCGTTCACGGAGAACAACGCTGGTGCCGTGCAATTCACAGGCAACCCCTTTGGGGGAGCATTGATCCGCTCTCTCAAGTTCACGGCGATCCCAGTGACTGGTGGAACCAACAACAACTCCGACTACGCGATCAGCAACCTGACCTTCACGGGCGGCGCCACGGAAGAGATTCCGGAACCCGGCACCTACGCGATGATGGGCCTGGGTCTATTGGCCGTTGGTTTCCTGAAGCGGCGTGCAGCCAAGAAGGCCTAAGCCTCGCTGTTCCGCTCCGTTCTATTGAGAAAAAGCCCCGCGAAATGCGGGGCTTTTTCATTGCGGACCGTGATTGGCGGTGCAGCGGGCCAGGCGTCCGCTAGACGGTTACCTTCTTCTGCGCTTTGAGCACCTGCTTGATGCCTCGAAGGGCCTGCCGGGTGCGGTGCTCGTTTTCGATGAGGGCAAAGCGCACATGGTTTTCGCCGAGAGGGCCGAAGCCGATGCCGGGGGAGACGGCGGTGAGGGCGTCGCTCATCAGAAGCTTGGCAAATTCGAGAGAACCGAGATGCTCATACATCTCTGGCACTTTCGCCCAAAGAAACATCGATGCTTTCGGCGACTCGACGTTCCAGCCCGCTTCCAGCAATCCCTTCACCAGCACGTCGCGGCGTTTGCGGTAAGTCTCGCGAATTTCTCCGCGGTAATCGCCAGATTCGCGCAAACCAATGATAGAAGCGATTTGCAAGGGCTGAAAGATGCCGTAATCCAGGTAGCTCTTGATGCGTGAGAGCGCGTGGATCATCTTCGGGTTACCAAGGCAGAAGGCCACCCGCCAGCCTGCCATATTGAAGCTCTTGGTCATCGAATAGATCTCGACGGCCACTTCCTTGGCGCCCTCGACTTCAAGGATGCTGGGAGGCTTGTAGCCGTCGAAATAAATGTCCGCGTACGCAAAATCGTTGATCACCATGGCGCCGTGCTTGTTGGCCAACCAGATCAGGTGACGGAAGAAATTGAGGTCCACGCAGCTTCCGGTGGGATTGTGCGGGAATGAGACCAGAACCATCTTCGGCTTGGGCGCGATGGTCTGAAAGGCATCCTCGAGCTGGTTGAGAAATTCGTCGGGATTCTCGACCGGCAGCATGTAATTGTGGCCTTCGGCCATCAGTACGCCGTACTGGTGAATGGGGTAACAGGGGTTGGGGCTGATCACAAGATCGCCAGGGCCGATGACGGCGAAGAGCAGATGAGCAAGGGCATCCTTGGCACCCATCGTGACAATAGCTTCGCGCTCAGGGTCGAGATCCACCCCATACTCGCGCTTGTAGTGCCCGACGATTTCCTGGCGCAGCCGCGGGATCCCGCGCGACATCGAGTAGCGATGGTTGCGGGGGTTCTGGATCGCCTCGATCGCCTTTTGCACCACGGGCTCCGGCGATGCGCCGTCGGGATTGCCCATCCCGAAGTCGACAACATCCTGGCCTGCGGCCCGCAACTTCGCCTTCATCTCATTGATGACCGCAAAGACGTAGGGCGGCAGCTTGCTGATCCGGTAAAATTCCCCATCTGGCAGAGGCATAGATATCCTCCCATTGTACGGGAAGCCCAACGGCTTGGGCGAATGATCCGCTAAGCGGGGAGTTCGCGGCGCGCGAGGCCGCGCCCTAAGCTCCGATCGCGCGAGATCTTCAAACCCGGAAGAAATCGCGGAGTTGGGAAAGGCGCGGCATGGCGTAGAAGTGGGCGAATGCGACGCAGCTCTCTGAAACCCGATGGATAACAGCGTCTTCAGCATCCCCCACTAACGCTAATCGCAGAGGGACGGCGGGGGGGCTCTTTTCCGGCAGAAGCACATTGGCAGCGCTCTGCTGCAGCATTCGTCCCTGGATCAAGAAAGCGTGCCATGCGCCGCTTTGGAGCAAGGCAAGCAGATCCGCTTCGGTGCGAGCGGAGACGAAGCTTCGGCCAAGTTTCTGGAGCATCACTTCGAGCAATCGGAGTTCGACCGGGTTTTCGTGGGCCACCAGAGTAGGGAGTTGTTCCCGGTATTTCTCCTGGGGATCGCGATAGACGTCGAACGCGGTGAGGCCGGCGGATTCGAACAAGGGTCCAACCGGGATGCGGCGGACCTGATATAGCAGGGCGATGAGCCGGGATGGGAGCAGGGGCGCATGCAGAACCACGGACGTGCCACCCTCGGACTGCGTTGTCGCCGGTCCGCCGGCATTCTCGCTCAAGACAATGTGCAGTGGGGGCTGGCTTACGATCTGGCGGAGGATGCGTTGGGCTTCCGCTGGACTAAAAGCGCTGCTGCCCTCCACGGAGACCACGGCATCGATGGCATCCTGGGTGCCCTGAGATCCGAGGATGCGCGTTGAGGCCTCCTCCGCGGTGGAAAAGCGTTCCACGGATAGCCCCGGCAGCGCTTCCAGCAATCGCAGCATCACGCTCATTTGATTGGAGTGACGATCCTGAATCAACAGGTTTAACCCCTCCAGGCTCAGTACTTCGTCATGCCAACCCTCAAACCCGTCGGCGGAGCGAATGGGAATAAGCGGGATCTGCACGATAAACATCGACCCCTGGCCGGGTTCCGACTCGACGTCGATCTCGCCGCCCATCAGGCCGACAATTCGCTTGGATAGGGAGAGCCCCAGGCCCGTGCCGCCATACTTGCGGGTGGTGGAAAGATCGGCCTGCTGAAACTCATCGAAGATGAGCCGCAACTTCCCAGAGTCGATACCGATACCCGTATCCTCCACCTGCAGGCGGATCCACTGGGCGCCTCCACGCAACTCGCCATCGGTGGCATGAAGCATGACCATTCCTGACTGCGTGAACTTGATGGCGTTGGAGAGGAGGTTGAGCGCTACCTGCCGCAAGCGGAACGGGTCTCCGACAAATTTGCGGTGGATACGATTCGAATAACTGATGCCATAGGCAAGGCGTTTGCGTTCAGCCTGGGGGTAAAGCAGGCAGAACGCTCCCTCAAGGAGTTCGCAAAGATCAAAGGGAACTTTTTCAAGAGTGAGCTTGCCGGCCTCGAGCTTGGAGAGATCGAGCACATTGTTGACGATGCGGACAAGATCTTCGCCGGCAACCTGGATGAGTTCGACCTCGCTGCGTTGCTGGGGGGTGAGCGGCGAATCGAGCAGGTTACGCGTGAGGCCCAGAATACCGTTTAGCGGAGTCCGTAGTTCATGGCTCATGTTGGCGACGAATAGAGACTTCGTGGCTCCGGCTTCCCGGGCCAGCATTCGCGTGTCGTCGAGTTCTTCCTCCCGGGCGGCCATGGTGGAGCCGGCAGCGGACAGCTCGGCACGAAGCTGCTCCAGGTCGATCCGTGCAAGAGACATTTCTTGGTGGAGGGCGGCCTCCTCGGTATGCAGGAGGCCGGCTTCGTTCCGCAAGCGCGAGCAATTCCACCTCATACCGCGAGAGTGAGCGGCGGCTGTGAACCAGCCGGAGCAAGAGGGACACAAAGACAGCGACGGCGATCATCGCCAACGCCGGAGCAACTGTGGAAACAACGTCCATACGTTGAGGTTCAATCGAAACCGATGCGCGCAGAGTACTGACAGCCAGTGTCTCTTATTTCGCGGCAACGGATTGCGGCGGCGGACAGATAAGGACTACGCACCACGGTAGAGGCTGCGATAAAGTAGGGCCGATGTCCTTTTTCACTCGCCGCCGTTTTCTTTCCGCCGCCGGTGCGGCCGCCGCCCCATTTGTGCTTCGCAGCCGCGCTGGGGGCCAGTCCAAAGATCGCCCGAATTTGGTTTTTCTGCTGGGTGACGATCATCGCTGGGACGCGCTCGGTTGTATGGGAAACGGGATCATCCGAACTCCGCAGATCGACGGTCTCGCCGCGGGCGGCTGCCGCTTTGAGAACATGTTCGTCACCACGGCGATCTGCGTCACCAGCCGTGCCAGCATGTTCACCGGGTTGCATGCCCACTCGCACAACATCCTCCGTTTCCAGGACGAATTCCCCGCGGGGCTCTTCGCGAGAAGCTATCCGGCGATGCTGAAGCAGGCAGGCTACCGGAACGGCTTCGTGGGGAAGTGGGGGATCGACGGCGGAACGCTGCCGAAGCAAGCCTTCGACTATTTCCGCGGCTTCCGGGGCCAGGGGCAATACTTTCCCGAGCCCGGCTACAAGGGGAAGCACCTTACTGAGCAGATGGGCGACCAAATGGTGGAGTTCATCGACGGCTGTTCGCCCGGGCAGCCCTTCCATCTTTCCGTCAGCTTCAAAGCGCCGCATGTGCAGGATCAGGATCCACTCCAGTTTCTGGCCGACCCCAGGCATGCCTCTCTCTACCGCGACGTGGAGATTCCCATGCCAGAGACGGCGGCGCCGCGGTATATCTCGCAACTCCCTGTGAGCGTCCAGGGTTCCGAGGCCCGGCGGCGTTGGGCGGTGCGCTTTTCGACGCCGGAGCTATACCAACGTTCAGTGAAGAACTATTACCGCCTGATTACCGGGATCGACGACCAGGTGGGGCGTTTGCGCGAGGCGCTTGCGCGAAGAGGCGTCTCAGAGAACACAGTGATTGTGTATGCCGGGGACAATGGCTTTTATTTGGCTGAGCACGGCCTTGCGGGCAAGTGGTTTATGCACGAAGAGTCCATCCGTGTGCCGCTGGTGATCCATGACCCGCGTGCGCCGAAGTCGCAACTGGGAAGAGCGCTTCAGCCGATGGCATTGAATATCGATATCGCCCCCACACTGCTGGCCTATGCCGGCGTGAAGGCGCCGTCTTCCATGCAAGGCCGGGCGTTGCAGCCTTTGCTGGCCGGAGCGGAAGCGGACTGGCGCAAAGACTGGTTCTACGCCCATCACTTCGATCACGAGTGGATTCCCAAGACCGAAGGGGTGAGGACGGCGGATTGGAAGTACACGGAATATCTCGGCGAGTCGCCAAAGTTTGAGGAGCTTTTCCATTTGGCGGCAGATCGCGATGAGACGCGTAATCTGGCGAAGGATGCGGCGCACTCTTCTCGGCTTGACGCACTGCGAGAGCGCCGCCAGCAGTGGCTTTCGGCGCTGGCGAAATGGACGCCGGAATGCAACTGGAGCACCATCGAGCCCGAGGCGCGCGCCATCTAGCGGCTAGGGCGCGAGCGGCCGCGTATAGCGAAGCGCGGGCCGCGTGTTAAAGGCGCGGCGATATTCCTCAAGAGACCTCTCCTTGGGGTAGGTTTCGCCGGCGGGATATGGATAGCGCGTCATCTTGCGAAAGGGGAGCGGCTCCACGGTACTGCCGAAACCGGTATTGGCGTCGGCGTCCTTGGCCCAGCCTTCCACAAGCAGGAGGTAATCGCGCTTCCAGCCATCGCGGAGCGCCGGGGCGGCGCTGGCATCGAACTCCAATGCCACTTCGTCGGCCGCTCCCATGATCGCCAGGCGGTCATCCGCGGATTCGATGAGCGTCAGGATGTCTCCAAAGCGCGTGTAGTTGCCGCGAGTGGGATTCCAGTAAGAAAGCACGGTGGTTGGCTCGTAGAGGAAGTGCTCCGGCTTCTTGCGCTGAGGATGGATGATGGACGTGGAAAAGCCGTGGTAGCGCATTTGGGCGCTGCGCGCCGGGAGCGAGGTGAGGGCTACCGTGGGGGTGGCGGTGTCTTCACCAAGAAATACCTCATCCCAGAACACGCACATATTGGTGACAATCCGGAGCTCTCGATTGGCGGTGAGAAACTTGCCGCTGAGGTCCACGGCGAGGGTCTTGGTCTTGCCCGAGGGCATGCCCATGTCCTCAACGACGGTCTGCCATTCTCCCTGCGCGTTGCGCACCTGAAGGTAAGGGGGCACAAGGCTCTCTCCGGCTTGCTGCTGCGCCAGAAAGGTGCTGCCGTCCGCCCAATCTACCCAACCGTTCAGCACCAGGAAGGCCGTGTTTCGGGGGGCGGCGTCTCCGAAATCGAGATCGAGCGTGTGCATTTCGGCAACGTTCTGAAAATTGCGCTCGAAATTGTCAACGTAGATCTGGTCGCGCATCTGGAGCGAAGCCAGAACGTCCGTACCCTGGCTACGGGCCAAGCGCGGATACTCCCGCGTCGTGGTGCCAAAAAGGCGGAATTCAGGGTAAGGCGGACCCTTCCATTTCTCATTGGAGAAGATATCCACTCCGGCAGGATGGTCAACGGCAATCAATTCAAGCCGGTCAAGATAGGAAACCTCGCCCAGTTCCTCCGTAATGCGGACGCTGAGTATTCCGTCGCGCGGGCGGAGATGCTCCCCATCGATCCACACATACTCATCGCTGTTGGTGGGAAAGTAGCTGCCATCGCCAGACTTGGCGCCCAGTGGCGCCACACCCAGAACGTCCGTGATGAAGGTAAACTCACGTCCATCCCAGGTGAAGATCATCGGGCAGGAGCCGGATAGGCGCTGGGCCTCGTCATAAGTGTAGGCCTTTCCAGACGGCTGGTTCATCTCGTTTTGGATAAGGCCGTTTGGCCAGGTTAGGCGAATGGTATCCACCTTGTCGTAGGAGCGGATGCCGATGTGGAGAGGGCCGCTTTCATAAACGTGTTTCTGGTAACGCCCGCCCGCCTTCACTTCCACCACCGTGCCCCGGGCCGCTTTGGGCGCCTTAACGCCGTTCAGGCTGACGCGCAACCAACGGTTGGGCGTATCCGTTTGGTTGAGATAGCGAATGATGGTGCCGTCGCTCCCAACCCCGGCAAAATCGAGCTTGCCGTCGAGGTTCAAATCCGCAGCCGCCAAGGCGTGAGTTGCCGCCGGTGTAGCCATCTCGCGGGACTGAGTGAAGCTGGAGCGGTCATTGGCCAGCAGAACTCCATCGGCCATCCAATCCTGCAGGGCGAGGTTTGCAAAGTCGGCGAAGAGAAAGCTGCCGGCCGCGGGCACCGTCTTGCGGGTAAGCCAGGTGCCCCGGCGGTTCTCCACAAGTGTGGCATTGCTGCCCAGAAGATAGGCAAAATCGAGCGCACCATCGCTCGTGAAGTCGCCCACTCGTAAGTGATGGGCCGCGGCGGGTAGCTCGTGAAGGTCGCGCGCCTCGTAGCTGCCTCCAAGGCGGTCTTTGTAGAGGACGCCTGCCCGGTCCCGGTAGCTAACAAGAAAGTCGAAGGCTTTCGAGTCGGGAATCTGACGGATAACGGCGCCCGCGACGGCGCTACCGTTGACGAAGGGAATGGCATCTGCCTGCGGAACGAAGCCAGCTTCCGCTTGATTGCGGAGCACTGTTGGCCGCGCGCCCAGGAGGATGAGGTCGAGATCGTAATCGTGATCGTAATCCAGCCAAAGTGCCTGAGTGTAGGCACCCCTGAATTCCGCGCCCCCGCCCACGGATGCAAAGCCGCCCTTGTTGTTGGCTAACAGCGTGACGCCCTGAGGCGTAATTACGCAGAGATCGAGGAGCCCGTCGTTGTTAAAATCGGCGGCGCTGACGTCGCGGACCTCCTTTAACGCGTTGAGCGGCGGGGAATCAAGGACAGGGGCGCCTTCGGCATAGAGCCGCACGCCAGTTGAGGACCATACCAAAAGGGCCGGCCTGCCGTTCCCCATCGCATCGAAAACCAGCGAACCAGCCGTGGCGGCGTCGGCTTTGCCGGCAAGCTGTTCGGCGGCGAACACCAGCCGGGGGACTTCCGCGGCGTCGCCCTGGGCAACGGCGGGGTCGATGGGGTCGTAGATCTCGGCGTAATCGCTCCAATCCATGTCCTCCGGGATTACGGCACCTTCCTGCTGTTTCTTGATTTCACGGAAGAGGGCGAGGCGGGCGTTGGCCTTCTCGCGGTCTCCGGCGAGACGGTACACGTTAAAGAGTTGGAAGTGGGGCGCGGCGAGGGACGGCTCGAGTTCGGCAGCACGCTCAAACTTCCGGATGGCTCCCGCGTTGTCCCCCTTTTGCTTGAGGAGCACGCCCAGGTTGTACTGGGTTTTGGCCTCATTGGGGTCAAGTCTCTCAAGCTGTTCGAACTGGGCCATTGCCTTCGCATCTTCGCCGCTCTTGCGGTAATGCACACCTAGCACGAACCAGGGGTTTGGGATGGCGGGGGCGGATTGCTGCACCTTCAGCAACTCCGCCACTCCTTCTTCGGTGCTGCCGGCGTGCAGCAGTGCCAGCCCATAATTCAGGCGTTCCCGCACGGAGTTGGGGGCGATGGCAAAGGCCTGCTTGAAGGTGTCTACCGCTTCCTTCTGCGTGGTGGGGTTCTCATAAAACGCCTTGCCAAGATTGCGAAGCTGCCAGAGTTGTTCTTCCTGGCTTGCAGTCCCCGCGGCACCCGACTGCCCTGCGAATCCAGCCTGCCCGGCGGAGGCGCTCGGTTGTTCCGTAGAGACCAGCAGCAAACTGACGATGAGGACGATGCCCAGCAGCAGCGCCAAAAAGATGTTGCGGGAACGGGCAAGAAAGGGGCGGGAATTGGGCAAAGGCATCAGTCTCTCCGGCAGCGGGCTCGCGGGATTATGGCGGCGGAGTTCAGGATGCCGCTGCCCGCAGTGTATCGCGGTTGCAGCCAACACCGGAGGGGGCCGGGCCTTGCGAGCAACTCGCTAGGGCCGTGCGGGGGCGGCTTCCGAACGGCAGCCAGAAGGTAGATCCGGGCTGAAACGCTCTACGCGATACCCCTCCGATTGCGCACGAAGAAGGCCATAGACGGAACGCATGTGTTCGGCATTGTCTCCTGCCTTGAGGTGTACCCAAATCTCCCGCGAGTCCGGGCACTCCCCCGAGCTTACAAGGGTTGTCTGCAGCCGGGATTCATGGCTTCCGGCAAGCTCCTCGTGCCATTCCCTGATGGTGGTGAGACCACTACTGCCGGCCCATCGTTGCGCCTCGGACCAAGGCGTGGTCACCCATTCATCGAGGAATTCTATCGGATTCTCAGAAGCAGGCGGCAAGAGGCGGACCCCCTGCTCCAGTTGAGCAAGACGGACCGTCTCCCGCCGGCTGTGCCTTCCCGTATCGAGCCAGAAAAGCGCCCGGTAGTCGAAAACGAAGATACCATCGGGGGCGCTCGCACGAGGGAGTGGCTCCTCTCCCAGAAAAGCCAGACGCTCTTTCTCAAAGAGCCTTAGCGGCCGGTAAGGGTGCTGGTCCGTTTGATAAACACGCATGCGGACAGGGCGCCACAGCGATGCGCACCCGCCTGCCGACTCGATGGTCGCGATGCGGATCGAGGCGCCTTGGTCCAATGGGATGCCTGCGACGCCGAAATTTACCGCGAGATCCGCGACTGATTCGAGCGTATTCTCTTTCGCGAAAGCCAGAATCGCTTCGAAGCCCCCTTCCGCGGCGGGCTGCAGACGCAGGAAATAGAGAGCATGGTCGCTTCCGCACGCAAGCGAGATCTCTGCTTTCAGGCCCACCCAATCCGGGGCGCCGGGCAAGAGGAACAACTCGAGGCGGGCCTTAGGCTGGGTTTCACCAACGGCTTTGCCAGCGGGCAGTAGAGGGAACTCGGCTTCGCGAAGACGTTGCTGCGCCAGTTGCAGAACGTCCTCTGCCTTTGAGGCTCGGCGCGCGCCATCAATGACGCTGCCGATCCCGTAATCACGAAGCCGAAGGCGCAACCTAACGGTGCGATCCAAAACTTCGTGGGGAAGCGGACTTTCCGCGGAAGCTCCGGCGCTTACATCGGCAAGATCCTGAAAAGCGGCGCGCAGATCGCGTGGAGTGGTGACCGCGCCCGCACAAGCGGTAATCAGCAAGGAAAGAAGGAAGACGGTGAAATATCCGCAGCGGAACATTGGACTCTCTGAGTCCAAGATTATCTGAAATTAGCCGCCAATGGCATACATTGGCCGCGGCGGAGCGACAAATTGTGAAGAATTAATTTCATGGCCGGCCCATTTTTCAGAAATGGTGCGACGGATGGTGGCGGCAACTTCGGAATCGGAAGCGCCTGCGCGTAGCAATTTCTTAATATCGGTCTCCTCAATCGCAAAAAGGCAATAGCGCAGGTGGCCGTCCGCTGTGAGGCGAATGCGATTGCAATTGTGGCAGAAAGGCTTGCTTATCGACGCAATAAATCCGATTTTCCCCACGCCGTCGGAAAACGCGTACTCGGTGGCGGGCGCGCGTGGATCCCGGTCGGGGATCTCCACAAGGGGGCACAATTGCGAGGAGAGCACGGCCAGAATCTCGTCGGCCGTGAGCACGCCCGCGCGGTCCCAGATTCCCTGGGCATCGAGGGGCATGAACTCGATATAGCGCACTTCGATGCCACGCTCCCGGCCGAAACGGGCCAGCGGCACGAGGTCCTCTTCCACCAGCCCCTTCACGGCGACGGCGTTCAGCTTGAGGGGGATGCCTTCACGTTGCGCGGCATCGATACCCCGCAGAACAAGCCCCAGATCGTCGCGGCGCGTGATCTTCAGGAAGCGTTCCCGGTCCAGCGTATCCAGGTGTACGTTAAGGCGCCCGAGACCGGCGTCGCGCAGGGGCCGGGCGAGGTCCTCAAGAAGCACCCCGTTGGTAGTGAGGGCAATATCCCGGATCCCGGGAATGGATGCCAGCATTTCGACGAGACGGGCAAGGTCTTTGCGCACCAGCGGCTCTCCCCCGGTGATGCGCAATTTGGTAATGCCCATTTCCGCCGCGATACAGGTGAAGCGAACAATTTCCTCAAACGAGAGAATTTCCTGGCGCGGCTGAAATCGGATTCCTTCTTCAGGCATGCAGTAAAAGCAACGGATATTGCAGCGGTCGGTGACGCTGATGCGGAGGTTATCGTGGACCCGTCCGAATCTATCGATCAGAGCTGACTGAGCCATCCGCAAAGCCTCGAAGCTAACCGTCCGCGGGAGTGCGAACTTCGCCTAGCGTTTAAGCGCCAGCATCCGTTCAATCGGTTGCCGTGCGCGATCCATGGTTTCCGCCGAAAGCTCGACGCGGGGTTCGAGGTCGCGCAGACAATCCCGAAGTTTTTCGAGGCTGTTCCGCTTCATGTAGGGGCATTCGCTGCAATTGCAGGCTTCGTTGGCAACGAAATAGAAGCTCTTTTCCGGAGCTCCTCGCTCCAGGGAGAAGCGCACGCCCGATTCCGTCATGACGATCCACTCCTGCTCCGGCGCCGATACGCAGTGATCGACAATGGCGGAGGTGGAGCCGATGAAGTCGGCCATCCGAAGCACTTCCGGAGGGCACTCCGGGTGCGCCGCGACGGCGGCATGGGGGTGTTCAAATTTCATCTGGCTCACCCGGCGGGCGGGAAAGGTGGCATGGACAATGCAGGCACCCTGCCAGATTCGCATATTCGTGCGGCCGGTTTGCCGCTGCACGTAGTTGCCCAGATTGATATCGGGGCAGAAGAGAATCGGTTGATTTCGCGGGATGGAATTCACTACATCGACGGCGTTGCGGGAGGTGCAAATGATGTCGCTCTCCGCCTTCACATCGACGGAGGTATTGATGTAGCTCACCACCACGTGGTCGGGATGAAGGGCTTTGAAGGCTCGCAGTCGATCAGCGGGACAGCTATCGACAAGGCTGCATCCGGCCTCACGGTCCGGCACGACGACAATGCGTTCCGGGTTGAGCACTTTGGCCGTTTCCGCCATGAACCATACACCGCAAAAAGCGATGACGTCGCCCTCAAAGTCTTTCGCGCGGCGGGCCAATTCGAGGCTGTCCCCCACGGAGTCGGCCAACTCCTGGATCTCCGCTTCCTGGTAATGATGCGCAAGAATAATGGCCCGGCGTTCCTGTTTGAGTTCCAGGATTTCTTCGGCGATCGTGGCAGTTGAGACCATCTTGAAAAGTGTCACCCTATTGTAGCAATCGCGTTTGCCAACCTCTTACTCTGTTTGATGGATGAAATTCACGTTGGTTTCGCTGCAAGCGATCGTCGTTTAGCCGCATCGCGGCGCAGCGAAGGAGCGACCGGATCTGGGCGATCCTGTTTCTGTTAGACTCATGCCGTCATGACGGAACTACTTACCTTGCTTGCCATCGGGCTGATCGCCGGAGTCTTCTCAGGGATGTTTGGAATTGGCGGGGGAATCGTGATTGTGCCCGCGTTGATCTTCTTCCTGAAAATGAAGCAGTTGGACGCTTTGGGGACTAGCTTGGCGGCGCTGATCCCTCCTGTGGGCTTGCTTGGGGCAATGGAGTACTACCGGAACGGATTCATCGATTTGAAGTACGCTGCAGTGATTGCGGGGGGCTTGGCGGTAGGGGCATATTTCGGGGCGCGTTTGATGATTTCGCTGCCTGTGGGGACCGCCCGCAAGGCGTATGCGGTCTTTCTGATCGCGGTGGCTGTGCGAATGCTTTTCGAGAAGCGCGCCTAGACCCTGCCTCTCAAATGAGCCGGAATCGCTCCGCGTCGCGCTAAGCCTAACCAGAGGAGCGCCGCGAGCGCGGGCTAAGCTGGTACTGTAACGTGCGTTTTTTGCTCGCCATTCCTCTTCCGGTGGAATAGCATTGACAAAACAACCAAAACATTCGGATTGTTAACTGTACTTGAGGAGGAGCCATCGATGGGAACCATGAATTCCGGGGGAGACCCCAATCCGGGCGGATTTCCGCCACAGCAGCCTCAGGGTGCCCCCGCCGCGGGATTGCAGCAGAATGTCGCCGCCGCGCTGTGTTATCTGCTTGGAGTGCTATCGGGCATCATCTTTCTGGTGCTGGAGCCTTACAACAAAGACCGCCTGATTCGCTTTCACGCGTTCCAGTCCATTTTCCTGTGGGTAGCGGTGATCGTACTCGGCATCGGGCTAAGTATTGTTTCGGTGATTCTTGGCCTTATTCCGATGATCGGATGGATCGGCGGAATCATTGTGCTTCTGCTTTCGTTGGTGCTTTGGGTGGGCGTTTTTGGCGTTTGGGTCTACCTGATGTACAAGGCGTACAACAATGAACGCGTGGTGCTGCCTCTGATCGGGCCCCTAGCCGAAAAACAGGCGTAGCTTTTTCGTCTACGGGCGCATCCCACTATCGTGCGATTACTGTTGTCGTTCGTGCTTCCGCTGATGGCGGCGGGGATCGTCGAGGGCTTTGCGCCCGCGCAGATTCCCGCCGCCCCGAAACCCTCCCCTGCCGGCGAATCGACGTCACCCGCTCCTCGCGTGCTGATGGCCGCGCCCCCACGCATCGGCTTTATCGAAGTCTATGGAAACGAGAAGCTCGAAAAACAGAGAGTGATCCGGTTGGCCGGGGTGGCGCCAGGCGATGCCCTCAGCCGATCCAGACGGGAGACCGAAGAAGATCTGGAGAAAGCGCCTGAAGTGATTGAGGCGCATGTAGAGGGGCATTGCTGCCTGGGCGAAGAGATCGTGCTCTATATCGGCATCGTCGAGAGCGGAACGAAGCCATTCGCTCTGCACTCTCCGCCGGCCGAGGACCTGGCGCTCCCCACAAAGATCGACCTTGTCTACCAGAGGCTTGCACGAGCCCTTGAAGCCGCTCACGAACGCGGAGCTACGGGGGAGACCTACGATAAGGGCTACCCGCTCTCTGAAGATGCCGAAGCCCGCCGCGCCCAGGAAACGCTTCCGTTGATCGTAGATCCCTATGTGGAAGACCTGGGGGAAATCCTCCGCCGGTCCTCCGACGAAACAGTGCGCGCGGCCGCCGCCTACATTCTTGCCTACGCGCAGAACCGGCAGGAGGCGGAAGCCCATCTTCAGCACGCGCTGCGCGACTTTGATCCCGACGTCCGCCAAAACGCCTTGCGGAGCCTCGAATTCATTCGCCGCGCTTACGCCGCGATGCCGCCGGATTCGGAAGGAATCCGGAAGACAGTGAGCCCAACCTGGCTGATTGAAATGCTGCAATCGGTTTCGCTGGAGGATCGTTTGGGGGCTGCCGGTATGCTGGTGAAACTGGTTCCGCACGATGGTGGAAGTGGGCTCCTGCAAATGGAGGAGCGAGCGCTGCCAGCGCTTCTACAAATGGCACAGTGGCAGGTTTCCGAACACGCCGCGGCGGCGTATACGCTACTTGGCCGAATTGCGGGTATACCGGAAGATGAGATTGAGAAGTCTTTCCGGGAGAAGCGCCGGGATGTAGTTTTGCAGGCCATTCGGGAACGTGCTAAGGCAAAGAAACGATTTCTTGTGTTTTAGTTGAGTGAGAGGGTCCGGATCAGGTTTTCGCACGGCCAGCCAGGAGTGCGCCAAGACTGCGGTTGCGGTTTTCCTCGAAGGCAGGACGTGGCGAACTCCATCGTCATGCTAAAATTTGGAAGTTTGTGGACCTCTGGAGGACCGAATGACGGTTGAGCAAGTTGAAAGCAAAGTAAAAGAGATCATTGTCGAACAATTGGGCGTCGACGAAGCGCAAGTGGAAAGCAAGGCTTCCTTCGTCGAAGACCTTGGCGCCGACTCGCTGGATATCGTGGAACTCGTGATGGCCTTCGAAGAAGCCTTCGAGATCGATATCCCGGACGAAGACACCGAGAAGATTGCGACGGTTCAAAACGCCGTCGAGTATATCTCAGCCAAGAAGAAGTAGTGCCTCGCCCGCACTGGCTTACCCCCGTCCTCCAGTGATGGGTGATGCCACCCATCCCGTTTTCCAGAAGAATTCGGAGCCGTACTTCTTGCGCTAGGACCTCGATTCGGGCTGTGGCTCTGGCCGACTGCACGGGCATTCGCCGGTTTGCCGCGACTGAAGAGTTCAGGCGATGCGGAATTGCGAAGTGGTGCTGAGTTGTAAGGGAAGCTGGGCTCTTGTGAGCGCGGGGGTTCAGGGGTCTGCAATGGATATCTTTTCCTGGAGCGACTCGCGAAGCAGCGGAAGCAAGGAGTGGAAGATTGTCACGAAGGGTTGTAGTAACGGGCCTGGGATTGGTGACCCCGCTTGCCATCGGCACCGATGAAAGCTGGGCTTCCATTCTGCGGGGAGAGATCGGTATCGACCAGATCACCGCGTTCGACGCCAGCCAGTTTTCCTGCCACATCGCCGGCGAAGTAAAGAATTTCGACCCCACCCAGTTCCTTGAAAAAAAGGAAGTCCGCAAAATGGGGCGATTCATTCACTTTGCGGTGGCCGCGGCTGATTTCGCGATGGCGCAATCGGGCTTGAAGGTGAGCGAAGAGAACGCCGAAGAAGTTGGCGTCTACATCGGGAGTGGCATTGGCGGCTTCGAAGTGATTGAACGCGAACATAAGGCGCTTCTTGAGGGTGGCCCGCGTAAGATCTCTCCGTTCTTCATCCCAGCAACCATTGTCAATCTCGCCTCCGGGCAGGTTTCCATTCGTACCGGCGCAAAGGGCCCCAATTCCGCGGTTGCTACCGCCTGCACGACGGGGGCGCATGCCATTGGCGATTCGTTCCGGATCATCCAGCGGGGCGAGGCCACGGCGATGATCTGTGGCGGGGCGGAAGCGGCAATCACTCCAATGGGCGTGGGAGGCTTCGCGGCGCTGCGGGCACTCTCCACACGGAACGACGATCCTAAGGCGGCGTCCCGGCCGTGGGATAAGCAACGCGATGGCTTCGTGGTGGGCGAGGGCGCCGGCATCATGGTGCTCGAAGAGCTCGAATCCGCCAAGAGCCGGGGGGCGCCCATCCTTGCGGAACTCGTGGGCTATGGCATGAGTGGCGACGCCTACCACATGACCTCACCGCCCGTGGATGGCGAAGGCGCGTTTCGCGTCATGCGGAATGCGTTGCGGGATGCGGCGCTTGAACCCGAAACGATCGACTACATCAACGCGCACGGCACTTCCACGGAAATTGGCGACAAGATCGAGATTCAAGCGATCAAGCGCTGCTTCGGAGACCACGCCTACAAGTTGTGCGTAAGTTCGACAAAGTCCATGACCGGGCATTTGCTTGGCGGGGCTGGCGGAATCGAAGCTGGCTTCGCGGTGCTTTCATTGCGGGATCAAGTGGTGCCGCCCACAATGAATCTCCATGAGCCCGACGAGGGCTGCGACCTGGATCTGGTCCCCAACGCGCCCCAGGAACGCCCCCTCAATTACGTTCTCTCCAATTCCTTTGGTTTTGGCGGCACCAACGGCTGCCTGATCTTCAAGCGATTCTAGCCTCTTTAAAATACGAAGGGCGGGTACCTGCTATTTGGCAGGCCCCGCCCTCTTTCTGTTTGCCCTCTAACGGGACATTCCTTCGAGGAATGCGTCTTATTGGTGTACGCTCACCCTGATCGCCCGTGGCTTGGCCACTTCCTTCTTGGGAATGGTCACCGTGAGCACGCCCTCCTTGTAATCGGCCGCCACTTTCTCCGCGTCGACGTATTCCGGCAGGGAGAACGCGCGCACAAAAGAGCCGTAACTGCGCTCGATGCGATGATAGCCGCGGTCCTCATCCTTCTTCTCGAACTTCCGCTCGCCCTTGAGCGTCAAGGTCCCGTTTTCCATCCGGATGTCGAGATCTTCGAGCTTCATCTCAGGGAGATCTGCCTTCAGGATCAACTCGTTCTCCGTTTCGCGAATGTCGACTGCGGGAGACCATGGGCGGGAGCCGGCCGGTTCGGTAAAGAAGCGGTTCAATGTGTCCTCCAGCGTCCGAAACGAGGATGCAGGGAAGAGAGAAAGGTCGTAGGGGTCGTATTTCGTGATTGCCATGATTTGTTTACCTCCAGATCCAATGGGAATCTGCTTTCATTCAGGATAACATATGAGTCTGTTGCTGTCAAGACATGTGTTGCATAGAGCATCATGGTTTCCTCGCAAGCAGCGCTAGCTAGAACCTCCGCGCAACCGGCTCGCTCCAGTCCAAAGAGAGTGCTTTAGGGGTCAAGTTTCTGTTTTGGTGTTTGAAATCAGCGAGTTGCCCAAAGCCTATCTTCGGCGAGAAACGAAGCGCCAGCGAAGGCGCACCCCACGGTAACCAATCCTGCGCCCGCCAAGCTCCAGATCGAAAATCTTCGGCTACTGCATATCCTGGCAGCAATACAACGGCGATGCGGTTCAGGCCCCAGGTGATCAGCGGGGTGACGGCGACCACCGCACTCACGCGAGTGGCTTCCCAATGGGCGAGGGCCTCGGCAAAAGCGCCATAGCCGAGGATGGTGAGGCGTAGAGCGATCAAGCAGAACCGCCAACTGGGTGCGGTCAAGCGCGAGCAACTGCGATGGTTCAGCGAACGGCAGCAACAGCACGGCTCCTGAAGCATAAATCATCCACATGAGCACGGGCGAATGGTAGCTGGTAAGAAGCTGCTTTTGGGCTAGAGCGTAGATAGCCCAAACAATGGCGGCGAGTACAACGAGAAAGACACCAAAGGCGTAGCTTGTGAAGTTGCCTAGCAATTCGCCGAGACGCTCATGGAAGAAGAGCAGCATGCCGCCGATCAGCAATACCAAGCCGAAAATCTGGGCGCCACCGAAGCGTTCCTTGAAGACCACCACTCCGCCGAAGAGCAGTAGCATCGGGGCGAGTTGGATGACCACCTGGCCCGCGGTAGGCGTGATATAGCCAAGACCCATCACAAAGACGACGTTGTTCGCGGCGAAACCCAGTGCGGCAATCGTGAGCAGGCATAGCACGCCGCGGCTGGGAGGCCTCGCTGGCCAAAGCTTGCCTCTCCATGCGAGGCCCGACCCAAGCAGCAGGGCGGCGACGGTGAAACGATACCAGACGACGGTTTGGGCCTGCATATCACTCAATAGAATTTTGAGTGCGATGGGCAGAGAACCCCACAATGCGGCGGTGGCGAGGGCGAGCGCGAAGCCAAACTTCCAGCGCCCGCTTGTAACGTGCAAGTGGCTCAACTTCCTATTGTAGGGGTGCGCAGTGCCAGCCGGGCGGGTTTGCCCAGCGGCCAAACAAGTAAAGAAAAGGGGAGGGAATGGTCGGGCTGGCGAGATTCGAACTCACGACCTCTTGCACCCCAAGCAAGCGCGCTACCAGGCTGCGCCACAGCCCGAACCTTCCTATTTTAGCGAAGTTTGGCGGACGAGGGAACGGAGTTTGATCGAAACCTGGCAAAATCTACAGCTATTTGCCAGCCATGCCTTCATTGGGGCTGCCATCCTGGCCACAACGCTCACTTGCTCTCGTCGATCACCTCAATGGCATTCACCAAGGCGTAGTTCTCTCGAGGGACAAACTGTAGGGTGAGATTTGCCCTGGATCTTAACACCAGCAGAAAACTTCCGGATGATGGGTGGTAGATCAACTCCGCCTGCCGCCGGAATCAATCGGAAGGCGGAGAGCAGAGCCGTCCATTGCCGTACACGTCGAAATACGGTCCCTTTGCCGCCTAGAGGCATCGTATGCAGCCGAAGCAGCGTTCGCAGAAGTGGATTCGCACGCGATACCTGCCGTTTACAGCGACGGGAATCATATAGGTGAAATTGCCGTAGCGTTCCGAGGCAAACAGGTTGCCATTAACGTTGGGCAGCTCAATCGGGCTTCTTCGAACGATCCGCCCGCCGGATACGAAATTGTCGGCCTGCCAGAGATCGCCGTCCGGGTCGTAGAAACCCCGGTCGCTTGCCACAATGCGCACCGGATTCATCAGCCCTGGCTTCGAGGGGATCACCTCCAACGCCGAGAGAATTGGGGATTCGTGCTGGCCAGCGGTGAAACGCAAATGGAGTCTCCCGTCGGCGGCAGGCTGCACATCCTTGAACACTTTTATATCGGTGTTATTTTCACCAAAAGCGTCGGCAACGATATCGAAGCTCACCAAGATCGGCTCTCCATTGAGCGAGACGTTGAAGAGCCGGCTGGTCTCCCCGCCGCCGGCCAGCTTATCGAGCCCGAATATCGGCTCCGCGAAGTGCAGGCGCAGTTCGTAGTTCCCGGGTGCCAGGGGAATGTCGTAGCCAAATTCCCTTCGCGGCGATGGCCATACAACTCCGGCACCGCGGTGAAACGGAGGTTCGGCATGCGGGTTTCCACGGCGCTTCCTCCATTGAAAAAAGCGTCGCCGGTCCAGGTGTGGCCGAAACGATCGACAAACGACGAGAGGGGCGAACCCGCCAGCAGACGGATCCCGTTCTCGCCCTTCGCATCCAGCGAAGCAACCGGCGGAACGGCGGGTGCAGTGGTGATTGCGGGCTCATCCGCTAAGGCATTCGATTCTGAGCGATTCAGCGCGTTCCACGTCAGAATCGAAATCAACATCAGAAGCAACGCGGCCGCCGCCGCCAGGAACCGCTGCCACGTGCCGCGCGTCCATTGGGCCGGGCGCACGGGCGAAGCAGGCACGCTTCGCCCCGCCGCGTGCGTGGGGCTGGCCGCTCTGGCAGGCGGGTCCGGGGCTTCCGCCAGCCGAACCAGATCCTGCCCGGACCCCTCATGAACCAAAAACTGGGGAACGTAGGAACCTGAGGGAAGGACAATCCTGCAGGGGTGGGACGCGCCCTCACCCGCATAGTACTCGTCGAGGCGCTTTCGGAGCCGATGGGCCTCCACTCGGACAATCGAATCCTTCTTTTGGTCGAAGTTCTGGGGCCGCCCGAGGGCCTCCACGGCTACCGAGTATTCCTTAACCTCATCCGCTTCTCCGCGGAAATACTTCTCGCAAACAAACACTAGAAACCGGTAGAGATTCGGAGACCGATCAAAGTAGCCGGAAGACAGCAGGGAGGCGAGCTCGGCCCGTTCCCCCTCAAACCCGAATGTATTGGAAGCCATTCTAACCACCTGCAGGCAAGATGCCTACGGTATGATGCAGCCCAGTCTATCACAGAGAAAACCGATGGCAAGCCAAAGTATTATTTATGCCGACTAACCGTTAGCTGCGGTTAACGGCGATACTGAACTCCTCGGTATGATTTTTATTTTCAGCATTTTGCAGCGTTAACGCCCCAGGGGTAATTCACGATAACCCGTTTAGCCTTGTTCTGAATAGAAAAGACCGATAAACAGGTAAGAACGACGAGACGATGTGTCTTCGGTTTGTAACCACAACCGGGGTACGGGTTTCGTTTTCGAGCGAACCACTCGCTGATCTGGCTACTGGGTGCAACCCGATTGGGTTTGCAGGAAGCCGGAGAGGAAATGGGGTGGCGAACCTCGCGGTGAGGGGTTGGGATCTGGGCTCTCCAAAGTTATTTTCTGGTTCGTTGGGGTTCCCCGGTTTTAGGAAGCGGTCGGTAGTTTCCGCAATCTCCTCATTCGCGTTGGCCACACGAGTTTGGTTTCGCCTCCTGGCGATGATCCTTCAAAACGTTCTCTTGTTTGGGAAGAAACGAGAGGGCTGGGTCAACGTCCTGAGACGGATCTGGTGGGGTCCTCGATGGATTAGAAAGCGAAGGAGAAGGAAGCGATGAGAAAGCTGATGACAGGTCTACGCGCGTTTGCGCTGACTCTGTTTGTGGTCGCTCTTGCAGCGAACCTGCTGGGTCAACAGCTCTCCGGTACCCTGACGGGTACGGTGACTGACCAATCAGGAGCCGTTGTCCCGGAGCACCAAAGTGGTACTTAGCAACGATCAGTCAGGAATCTCCCTGACGTCGGAAACCAATGCCCAGGGGTACTTTTCAATCTCGGGCGTATTAGCGGGAAACTACTCGGTTAGCGTGGAATCCCAGGGATTTAAGACGCTGAAGCGCGGCGGCATCGCATTCAGTTCCGGCGACAAGCGGAATCTGAACGACCTGGTGATGCAGTTGGGCGCCACCACGGAGACAGTGGAAGTGACCACTGACGTGGAATTGCTGACGTCGGTTGACTCAGGCGAGAAAGCAATCGTCATCAACCAGCAGCAATTGCAGAACGTGGCCATTATCGGCCGTAGCGCCGCGGAGTTTCTGAAAGTGCTGCCGGGCATGGCGGCCACCGGATCTGGCCTCAGCAATTCGCCCGGATTCAGCGGCGAGGTGATTGGCATCAATGGCAACGGCGATGGCGGCAAACAGAGCGCACTCGGAACTTTTGCCGCGAACGGCACCCGTCCGGAAGCGATGGATATCATCATGGACGGCGCCCACGTATCCGACCCTGGCTGCAACTGTGCGACGCCCGTGAACGCGAATCCGGATATGGTGCAGGAGTTTAAGGTGCTCACCTCGAACTTCGCCGCTGAAAATTCCAAGGGTCCCGTCGTGATCAACTCCGTCACAAAAGGTGGCGGAACCGAATTCCATGGTGCCGCCTATTTGTACGCCCGCGACTACAGAATGAACTCCAACGACGCGCTTTTCAAACAGCGCAATCTGGAGCGTCCGGAGAACAAGTTTCTCTTCCCCGGCGGAAACATCGGCGGTCCGGTGCTTATCCCAGGGACCAATTTCAATAAGAACCGCGACAAGCTGTTCTTCTTTACCGGGTATGAGTACTACAAGCAAACCATTGACACGGGTGTGCTGCAATCGCAGGTTCCCACGCAGGCGATGCTCAACGGAGACTTCTCCGATACCGCGCTGCTGAACGCATTTAGCCGCGCCAGCGGACAGAATAGCGCCATGCCGAGCAACGCCGTCAATGGGCGAATTCCGGCCTCTCAGTTGGACCCCTCAATGCTGGCGCTCACCCGCCTGTTGCCCACGCCCAATAGCGACGCTGCTGGTGCCGGGGCCGGCTTTAACTACACCCAGGCGCTTCCGATTAACCAGAACAGTTGGCAGAGCACCTCCCGTGTGGACTACAGCATCAGCGACAACACCAAGCTGTTCGTGCGCTATAGCGCCCAACGCGAATCAAAGCTTCCCGGTACAACTGTGGTGGCGAAATGCCAACGCGGTGCCGCTGCCTACGGGGATTGACGGCAAGAACCGGTCAGACTCCCTCTCCACCAGTCTCGTTAACGTGATCAACCCGACGATGACCAACGAGTTCGTGTTCGGCTACACGTTCGTGGATTTCCCGAATATCTACCAGGACATCGACAAGCTGGACCGGAGCGCGGTTGGATTCAACTATAGGTCGATCTTCAATGAGGACAACAAGATTCCTGCGTTCGTCAACTGGGGTGGCGGCGCCCCGGGCATGTGGATGACCGGTGGCTTCGACCCGATCCTCTTCGCGACAAAGCACCTTTGGACAATATCCGACAACGTCACTAAGGTCGTCGATACCCACACGCTGAAATTTGGCGGTTTCTTTGGATTCGTCCGAAACGCACAGCCGGGGAATGCGAATTCGAACGGTGCGTTTGTATACGCCAACTGGAGCCCCCGCTCCACCGGAAACTCCCTGGCGGACCTGATGACGGGCCGCATCGCCGACTGGACGGAGAGCACTCAGAACGTCGTGCGGGACATCGCCTTCAAAGATATTGCCTTCTATGCGCAGGATTCCTGGAAAGCGACCCGGAATTTGACTCTTGAATTCGGCATGCGCTTCCAGCACCTCACCCCCTGGAAAGAGCAGTTGGGCGTAGGGCTGGTTACCTGGAACGAGAGCGCCTATTCGAACGATCCCGCCCGTCTCAGCGACCTCACCGGACTGAACTGGACGGCACGCGATGGCAACGTTCCCCTCGCTGGCTACCCAACGCGGGCCTTGCTCTATGCGCCGCGCGTGGGTGCCGCTTGGGATGTATTTGGAAGCGGAAACACCGTGCTGCGTGGTGGATGGGGCAAGTTTTATTACCACGATCCCCAGGCTGGCGCCGACACCGTGGATATCGCCGCTGGTCTCCGAAACACGAATGTGGGCGGGGGGCCGCTGCTGTCTTCACTCTCCGGCATCGTGCCGGGGACCACGCGCACCAGCGTCAGCGCTCTTGACCCCAACGACAACAACCAGCCCAATACCTCAAGCTGGAGTGCCACCCTGTCGCAGCGCCTTCCCTCGCGGATGCTGTGGGAAATCGCTTACGTGGGCAATGAGAGTAACAATCTGCTGAACAGTGGCATCGCGAATATCAACTTGGCACCCTACGGATCGATGTTCAACGATCCTGACGGCGATGCGAACAACTTCCGTCCGCGTGGAAACTTCCAGGACGTGAACGTACTCACTCACAACTTTTTCCAAAACTACCACGCATTGCAGACCACTTTGGCCAAGCAGACGGGTAGTTTCAACTACACCCTGGCCTACACATGGTCAAAGGCGATGGGCATCCGCGGGAGCGGACAAGGGCAGGTGAGCGACCAGCTCAACTTCCGCAATAACTACGGCCCGCTTGCCTATGACCGTACCCACATCTTCTCGGCGACGTATGTATATACGCTTCCAGATTTCGTGCAAGGCAACGCGTTTGCCAAGGGCTTGGTAAATGGTTGGCAAATCTCCGGAATCACACAGCTCTATAGCGGCGTGAATCTTCAGGCCAACGACAATGCAGGCTTCGACTTGAATGCTCCTCGGCCCGACGACCCCACCCGGACGATCGGCCCGACTTACATCAACGGCACGCCCGCAATCGCGGCAACGCCGTTTGTGACGTGCGACCCGCGACAGGGTCTCTCCGACGGGCAGTTCATCAATGGAAGCTGCTTCGCTGCCCCGATCCAGGGCACGAATGGCACAATCATCATGCCCTACATGCGGGGTCCTGCGTTCTTTAACAGCGACCTCTCGTTGTTCAAGAACTTCAAATTCGCCGAATCGAAGGAACTGCAACTACGGTTCTCCGGATACCTTCCTCAACCACCCGTTGCGGACGTTTATCAATGGAGATCAGAACCTCAACCTCCAGCTCGATAGCCAAAACAGACTCGTGAATCCTCGCTTTGGATTCGCGGACAATATGATCGGCCGTCGCGTGATTCAGCTTGCCGTGAAATTCTTCTTCTAGAATTTCCTCAGGCCAAAATGACTCCGGGGAGGCCGTACGGCCTCCCCTTTTTTGCGCGTGGCTTTTTGTTCTAATGAGAGAATCTGCCGTGCCTGGGCTGCGTCCCTCGTGCGAAGGTGCGCGTTTGTTGAGAAGTATGCCCCGATATCGAAAACTTCTTCTGGCCCTCGCGCTTCCGTGCCTTGCCATGGCGCAGCTTCCGGAACGGGCCATTTCTTTGCACAAGGCCGGCAAGCTGAACGAAGCGGTGGCGGCTTACCGGGAGTTTCTAAAGGGCACACCGAATTATGCCGGCCCGCTCAAACCTTGCGGTCGCCCTGGCGAATCTGGGCCGTCTCGATGAAGCCATCACCGAGTATGAGAAGGCTCTCGCGCTTGACCCCGCCAGCCTGCCGGTAAAAATGAATCTTGCAATCGCCTACTACAAGCAGCAGCAGATCCCAAACGCCGGACGGTTGCTCGAATCGCTTCGCGCTGCGCAACCCAACAACGAGCAGGTTCTCCTGCTCTATGCCGACTGCCTCTTCCGGCTTGGTGAGTATGAAGAGGTGATCCAGGTGATGGGCCCCTTCGTGGAAAAAGAACCTGTCAATCTCGCCGCAAACTACCTCTTGGGAATGGCCCATCTGCGACACAACGAACCCGCCAAAGGGCAAGTGTATATCGAGCGCGTGATGAAGGGCGGCAGCGAAGCGGAAGCGCTTTATCTGGTGGGAGCCTCTCAATACGAGGCGGGAGACTACCCCGCTGCCCGAGACACCTTGCAGAGAGCCGTAAAGCTGAATGCGGAGCTGCCCGGCATCCAAACCTACTATGCCCAAGCCCTGGTGGAGACAGGCGATGCGCAGGCCGCCAAGGCTGGCTTTGTTGAGGCGCTGAAACGGAACCCCACGGATTTTGAAGCGAATCTCCGCTACGGCGCAATGCTTCGCATCGAGAAGCAAACCGATGAGGCTGCCCGGTATCTTGGCATGGCCGAGAAGCTAAATCCCAACTCGCTGCCGCTGCGATATCAGCTCGCGAATCTCGACCTTGAGACCAACAATACAGAAAGAGCAGTGCCGCGTCTGGAGGCAATCGTGAAAGAGAGCCCCCACTACCTGGAGGCTCGTATCAGCCTGGCCCGCGCCTACTACCGTTTGAAGCGGAAGGACGATGGCGACCGCGAACGCGAAACGATTCGGCGAATTGAGGCCGACCAACAAGGACTTAAAAGACGAAGTGACCCTGCCAACCACAAGGCGGCACTGGTTCACCGCCGCGCTGCGCCTCCTGCTGCTAAGTTCCATCGTCTCGATAGCTGCGTTGGCCCAGACCGCCGGCGCATTTGGCCCGCGCCTACTACAAGCCAAAGCCCTATTCAACAAAGGCGACTACAGCGCCGCTGCCGAAGGCTTTACCGCGCTCACCGAGAGCTACCCCGACAAGCCCGAACCATGGTGGTATCTGGGCATCGTTGCCTTTCAGAAGGGCGAAGCGGATACCGCAACGGTTGCATTCGAGAAGCTCAGTTCCCTGCAGCCAGAGCGCGGCGCGGGTTGGGTGATGCTGGGGCTGAGCGAGTTTCGCGCCAGACGCTTCGATCCCGCGCTGGTTCACATTGAACAAGGGCGCTTCCTTGGCGGATTGAATAACCCTCAAATCGAACAACTCGCCAAACTGACGCAGGCGATGCTCTGCACTCGCATTGGCCGCTTCGATGTCGCACTAGCCGTGTTATCCGAGCTTGCCATTGCCAATGTGCGGACGTCCGCGGTGGTCGCTACTTTTGGTTTGGCAGCGCTCAACCGGGCGGTGCTGCTTGACGAAGTGTCCGCCGCGGATCAGCGTCTGGTGATGGAAGCCGGGCAGGCCGCTTGGCTGATCGCCGCGAAGCAGACGGAGCAATCGATTGCCGAAGCGGAAGCGCTGCTGCAACGTTACCCGGCCCAGTCCGGCCTGCATGCAATTCTGGCGACGGCCCTGCTGAGAAACGATCGCCAGCGCTCCGAGCGGGAATTCCGTGCGGAGCTCGCCGCAAACCCGGGGCACTTCTTTGCCAACGTCACACTCGCCTCTGAACTGCTTGAACAGAACCGTAATGAAGACGCTTTGCCCTTCGCCAACCAGGCGGCGCGCCTGGTGCCTGACCGTATTCGTTCCTAACACGCTGGCGACCGGGGCGCTGCTGGCAGCAGGCGATGTGGACGAAGCGCTGAAGCACCTTCAAAAAGCCGTAGTTATCGATCCGGACAACCCCAATGCCCGCTACTCCCTGGCCACCGCCTACGCGCGGGCCGGGCGCAAAGAAGAAGCCGCCCGGCAACGCGAAATCTTTGCCGGCATGAAGCAGAAGGCGGATCCGGAACCGTAATGCGAAACTTCACTCGAAGAGGGCTTATCTCGCTCGCAGCCGCGGCAGTTTCACCGCGTATCCGGGCGGCTGAGCGTGGTCCGCTGTTCCTGGAAGTTCCTTCCCAGCAATCCGGGATTACCTGGGTGCATGAGAATAAATATCGCCCCGGCGGCGGCGATGCCGGAGTCGCTGGGTCCGGGAGCTGCGTTCTTCGATTTCGACAACGATGGCTGGATGGACCTCTATCTGGTGAATAGCGGCGCCTGCCGTTCTTCACCCCTTCAAGGCCACTGCGGAACGCCCTTTACCGCAATAACCGGGATGGCTCTTTCACCGATGTAACCGAAAAGGCTGGCGTGGGCGGCGGCTTATCGCATCAAGACCGCGGCTGGCGATACCACCAACAGCGGTTTGCAGGACCTGCTGGTGACCGGCTACCGGGAGTTGCGTTTCTATCGTAACAACGGCGACGGCACCTTCCGCGATGCTACGAATGAGGCGGGGCTCACGCCCGAGAAGGCCAAGTGCCCGTGGTCCACCAGCGCGGTCTTCTTTGACTATGACAACGACGGCTATCTCGACCTCTTCCTCTGCAACTACGTGGAGTTCGTTCCCGGAAAGACCACCTGCGGCGACAACAAGCTGGGGCGCAACTTCTACTGGCGGCAAAAAGGTGTTCAACCCCTTGCATTGCGTGTTGATGCGTAACAACGGCAACGGCACGTTCACCAACGTCACTGATGGCACTGAGATTGCCACTGCGATGGCCAAAGGCCTGGGCGTGGTGGCCACCGACATCAACAACGACGGTCTGTTGGACCTTTGGGTGTTGGACAGACCCAACCCTAATCCTACATTGATGGTGGCCGCGGCGGGAAGTGGGAGGAGATCGCCTTGTCCGCCGAAGTGGCCTATAGCATCAACGGACAAGCGCGCTATCGGCATAGGCATTGGTGAGCAAACCTCGACAACGATGGACTGATGGACCTGATGGTGACCAACATCGACCAGGAGATGTACGCGCTCTATCGCAACCGGGGCGATGAATCGTTCGAAGACGTCTCCCACGCGAACGAGATCGCTCAGACGACGCGACAGATGAGCGGATGGGGTTTGAAGTTCGTGGACTTCGATCACGACGGCAACCTCGATTTGTTCGTGGTAAACGGCCACCCGGACGACATGATCGAAAGCTATTCCCAGCAGGTCACCTACCGTGAACCGCTCCTGTTATTCCGTAACAATGGCAAGGCGCTCGAAAATGTGAGCGAGGAGGCGGGTCCACTTTTTGCGAAGAATTACGCGGCGCGTGGGCTGGCCGTGGGAGACACCACCAACGACGGCCGGGTGGATGTGCTGGTGGCCGTGAATGGCAAGCACGCCGGTGCTGGCACGTGACGACTTCCAGAACCCCGACCCACTCGGTGGGATTTCGCGGCTGGTAGGCGAGACTGTTCCAGACCGCGATGCCGTCGGCGCGCGCATCCCCGCTGGTCGGCGGGGGAGTGATGCGCGGCAGATGAAGGCGCCAGGGGGCAGCTATCTTTCCTCGCACGACCCCCGTGAAGTTTTGGGGCTCGGGACTGCGGCGAAGCTGGATTGGGTGGAGATCCAATGGCCAAAGCCAAGCGTCCCCGCGTAGACATTCAGAAGCTCCCGATTGACGGTGCCTCACCCTCACCGAAGGCGAAGGCAAGGCCTGATCCGCGCGATTTCGCCCGCCCGCTTAACCCCTTGTTATCAACCTGTGATATCGTCTTGTGATATCCATGCCTGATAGCAGCGGAGCCAAACAAGGGCACGTCGACTTCCTGGAACTCCACATCCTTCACCACGCGAAGGACCAGCACCTCTATGGACTATGGATGATCGAGGAACTGACCCATCATGGCTATCGCGTTGGCCCCAGCAATCTCTATCCGAAATTTCACCGCCGCCTCAACAGAGGTTACCTCAAACCAAAACCGGCTGGTGGAAGGAAAACCCGCGAATCTACCAGTGCGACGCCGACGGCGTCGGCTACTATGAAGAGGCGCAAGCGGCTCATCCTGAACTCCTAAGAGAAGCCTTCAGCACGGTGGAGTTGGAAGAACTTGCCTCCAGGAACAAACGGAAGGAGAAGGGCGCCAGGTGAACAGAATATCGATGAGTGGGCGCCGATCCGCACGAATGCTGGCGGCTCTCGGATTGCTGGCGAATTTGCTTGCCGGCCAAGCCGCGAGGTGTTCAATCGCTGCACGCTCGAGAAAGCGGTGGAAGAAGCGTGGCAGTGCTGCGACCTCTACCGCGGCGAACGCAGCGATTCGCGCCGCGGAGAGCCAGGTGACGGTGGCGCGCGACGAGTACCTGCCCAGCGCAAGCATGCACCTGGAAATGACCCATGCCACGCGCAACAACATCCTTGGCACGATGCTACCCAACCAAACCATACTGCCGGTAACCGGACTAGCCCCGAACGGACCAAGCGCGCCGCGAGGCGGTGTTGGCGCTGCGATGGGGGTGTTGGTTTCGTGGACGGCTTACGATTTCGGAACGCGGCGGGCGAGAGTGGCATTGGCGGAAGCGGGCCGGGATGAATCGAGGGCACGGCTGGAACTGGTGCGCTACCAGCTTGCCGACCAAGTCGCCGACGCGTGGTTTCGCGCCGTCGCTGCGGAGCGCGCCGAGCAGGCGGCGGCCGCTTCCGTGGCCCGCTGGAAGACAGCTCTCGACGCCGTAGACGTGCTGGTGAAGACGGGCTTGCGGCCCGGTGCCGATGCATCCCGGCTCCGCGCGGAATTGGCCAGGGCAGAGGCGGAGCAGCTTTTGCCTGGCGGACCTCACCCACGCCGCTTCTGGTTGAGGTCGCGCGCTGCTCTACCAAGCCGGAAAGGCCGCTGGCGCTTGAGGCGGATTGGGTGCTGCGGCCATACGCGATTACCACAGCAGGCAATGCGATGGAGGGCAATGCGGTGGATCATCCCTTGTTGGCTCTGCGCGCGGCGACGATCTCCTCACTTAGTTCAGACGCGGCTCTCGCCCAGCGCGAGTGGCTGCCAAAGATCGCGCTCTACTCCTCGGTGTCGGGCCGCGGCACGGGTGCGCGCAACAACGGCGACTTCCGCGACGGGGCCGCCGGGCTCTATCCCGATACCGGCAACTGGGCTCTAGGTGTTGGCTTCACCGTGGATCTCTTCGATTGGAAGCGCTTTCGCAATCGTAAGGAAGTTCGCGACCATCGTGTGGAAGAGGCGCGGTCTAACGAGACGGAAGCCTCAATCGCCTTGCGCGCCATTGTCCAGCAGGCGCGCGTTAGTCTGGAAACGGCCCGCGCCATCGCTCCGGACGCAGAAGAAAGAACCAGTAAATCCGGCGAGGAGTTGCTCACGCAGAGCTCAGACCATTACCGCACCGGATACGGCGCCGTTACCGACGTAGCCGATCACCAAGACGCACGTTGCCGCAGCCAGGTTAACGACCTTCTCGCCAAGGTCAGGGCAACTGGCGCGCGCCGCTTCCAGCTTGGCCGCGGCCCGTGGCGACCTGGCGGATTTTCTGGCCAAGACGCCCTAAGCCAGCAACCGGTATTCCAGCAGGCGAGGAACGACGCAACAAAGATTAAGTCCGGCGCGGAAACAAACCATGTCGCTGATACGTATCGCATCGCCGCCGGTAGGTCTGGTGGTAATTCTTCGTGGCGCTCTGCTCCATCCTCGCCATCAATCGGATGAAGGCCGACATCTTCCCAGACCTCGGAGAGCCGGTGATCTATGTCGCCCAGCCCTACGGTGGCATGGACCCCGCGCAGATGGAAGGCTATCTCGTGAACTACTACGAGTATCACTTCCTCTACATTCGCGGCATCGACTATGTGGAATCGCGATCCGTGCAGGCAGCGCTGATGAAGCCGCTTCATAGAGGAGGCGACATCACAACCGCGATGTCGGAAACCGTCGCGCAGGTGAACCGTTCCCGCTCCTTCATGCCCCCAGGCACCGTGCCGCCATTCGTGATGCGTTTTGATGCGGGTAGCGTGCCGGTGGGCTATCTGGTTTTTTCCAGCGATACCCGGACTGTTGATGAAATATCGGATCTCGCTCTATTCCGCATCCGCCAGATATCCGCGGCTACAGAGTGCTCCGCCCGCCTTTCAGGGACTGTGT